>JAVLCA010000041.1:0-21593 GCA_031581025.1 Salibaculum sp.
TTATCGACTTGAAAACCGCTTGACAGAAAACGCCCCATTACGGAAGACGGATACTTGTCTCGTCCCCCTTGCTCTGCGCTGCTGACAGGGTGAACGGTGCGCGCGCCGCGCCCTGGTCGTCAAACACGTTACCACGCTTGAGCGCGGCGATTTCCTTGGCCCTCAGCCCTGCCTAGAAGCTGAACAGTATGATGGTTGCGTCCCGCGTTGGATGACGGCGACTGCGGTAGTATTGTATAACGCGACGCAGCTGAGCTTCGTTCAGTGTCTGCGCCTGGCGCATTGACCATTGTAAGCCAGCGGCATTCCGGCGGAAATCCGCGCCTCGCGTGCATCAATCGTCAACAAAGCTTCATTTTACTTTCACGCCTGTGCAGCCTAGGCGCAATTGCCAATACGGGCGGGACGGTCCGGACAGACACTCGGGAGGGCCATTCATGCGCATCGCGATCCTTGGTGGCGACGGCTTCGTCGGCTGGCCCACCTGCCTGCATCTGTCGGCTCAAGGTCACGAGGTGCATATCCTCGACAACCTCTCGCGCCGCTGGATCGACACCGAACTGGGCGTGCAGTCGCTCACCCCGATGGATTCGATCCAGGAGCGCGCCCGCATCTGGCGCGCGGTTTCGGGCGAGACGATCCATTTTCACCTGCTCGATCTTGCCAGCGAATACGAACGGCTCAAGCAGTGGCTGGCCGAGTACCGCCCCGATTCCATCATCCACTTTGCCGAACAGCGCGCCGCGCCCTATTCGATGAAAGCCGACCGCCACAAGGTCTACACGGTGAACAACAACACCAACGCCACGCATAACGTTCTGGCGGCCATGGTCGAATCCGCGCCCGACGCGCATCTGGTCCATCTTGGCACCATGGGGGTCTACGGCTATTCGTCTGTCGGCGCGCCGATCCCCGAGGGCTATCTGGACGTGACCATCGACACGCCGACTGGGCCGAAGGCGCAGGAGATCCTCTATCCCACGCGCCCCGGCTCGGTCTATCACATGACGAAAAGCCTCGATCAGATCCTGTTCCAGTTCTACGCCCAGAACGATTGCCTGCGCATCACCGACCTGCACCAGGGCATCGTCTGGGGCACCCACACCGACGAGACCCGACGCCACGAACAACTCATCAACCGGTTCGACTATGACGGCGATTACGGCACTGTGCTCAACCGTTTCCTGATCCAGGCGGCCATCGATTACCCGCTGACCGTGCATGGCACCGGCGGTCAGACCCGCGCCTTCATCCACATCCAGGATTCGGTGCGCTGCATCGAACTGGCGCTGGCGGATGCCCCCGCCGCGGGCGACCGAGTCCGGATCTTCAACCAGATGACCGAAACCCACCGTGTGCGCGACCTCGCCGAAAAGGTCGCCGGGATTGCCGGTGCCGAGGTCAAGTACCTGCCCAACCCGCGCAAGGAAGCGCCCGAGAACGACCTGATCGTGAAGAACGACCAGTTCCTGGCCCTCGGACTCGACCCCACCACCCTGGCCGAGGGGTTGCTAACCGAGGTCGTCGACGTGGCCCGGAAATACGCCCACCGCATCGACCGCAGCCGCGTGGCAGCCGTGTCTGCCTGGACGCGGGACATCGCCGCCAAGGTCGACCATGACCCCGAAGGCAAGGCGCTGCGGTCCGTATCGTGAAAGACGCCTATGTTACGCTGGTGACCAACGCTGATTTCGCGTTGGGGGCCAAGGCCTTGCTGCACTCTCTTGACCTGACGGGCACAGCGGCGGACCGCATCGTGCTGCACACCGGTGGCGTCCCGGCCGAGGCGCTGGCGCCGCTCGCGGCCCTTGGGGCGCGCCTGGTCAAAACCGACCTCCTGCCCACCTCCGCCACCTTCAACGCGGCCCACGCGCGCAAGGCCCTGCACGGCGCCGCGCCCTTCACCAAGGGCGAGAAACCGGCCTTTCACACGCCACTGGACAACTTCTGCAAGCTGAGAGTGTGGCAACTTCCCCACGAGCGCGTGATCTTTCTGGATGCCGACACGCTGGTTCTGCGCAACATCGACAGTCTCTTCGACTACCCTGAATTCTGCGCCGCGCCCAACGTCTATGAAAGTCTCGCGGATTTTCACCGGATGAATTCCGGCGTGTTCACCGCCCGCCCCTCGGAACGGACCTTCGGGGACATGATGGCGCGCCTCGACAGGCCCGGCGCCTTCTGGCGTCGCACGGATCAGACCTTTCTGCAGGACTTCTTTCCCAACTGGCACGGGCTTCCCGTGACCTTTAACACGCTGCAATACGTCTGGGTCAACCTGCCCGCGCTCTGGGACTGGGCCTCGATCAAGGTCCTGCATTTCCAGTACGAAAAACCCTGGCAGGACCACGCCAAGGCGGATCGCCTGCGTCCGCTGATCGACCTTTGGCAGGCCTATGCAGAGGGGCGGATGCCGGATCTGACCACCCTGCCCGATCCGTCATGATCGCGCTTACCGGCGCCTCGGGCCTCGTCGGACGGTTTCTGCTGGCAGCCCTGCCCGGACCCGTGACGGTGCTGGGCCGGACGCCCCTGCCCGGTCACGCACACAGGCCGTGGGACCTGACCGGCCCCGCGCCGGACCTGACCGGCGCGCAGACCCTGGTGCATGCCGCCTTTTCTCACGTCCCGGGCCGCTACCGCGGCGGCGAGGGGGACGATCCGGAGGGCTTCCTGCGCGTTAACCTTGACGGCACCCGGCGGCTCTTGGATGCCGCGGCCACGGCCGGGGTCGCGCGCGTCCTCTTCCTGTCCTCCCGCGCGGTCTTCGACGGCCTTCCGGACAATACCCCCCTCACCGAGGACACGGCGCCAGCGCCCGCCTCGCTCTACGGGCACGCCAAGGCACGGGCAGAGGCCCACCTTGCCACCCTGCCGCTCATTGGCCAGTCCCTGCGCGCCACGGGCGTCTACGGACCGGGTTCTGGCCACAAGTGGCAGGGCGTCTTTGCCGATTATCTCGCCGGCCGCCCCGTCGCGCCGCGCGGTGGCACCGAACTGCACGGTGCCGATCTTGCCGCAGCTGCAACACTGCTGATCGGCACCGCCGAAACCGGCGCCTTTCACGCCTCGGATCTGCTGCTGGACCGACACGACCTGTTGGCGCAGGTCCGACATCTGACCGGATGCCCCTACGCGCCCCCCGCCCGCAGCGAGCGGCCCGTCAACCCTCTGATATGTAGGAGACTGCCCGCACTCGGCTGGCATCCGGGCGGACTGGCCCGCCTGCGCGCCGACCTGCCCGCGATGCTACGAAACAGTTGAGAAACTCGCCCGCAGCGGCGCGATCGCAGCCCACGCATCAGGGATTTGATGCATTGCTTCGGGCGGTTCTGAGTACCACAACGCCGATAGAAATGCATCGCAATTCAAGAACGTAGTGCCCCATGACTTGCTGTAGAAACAGGCGTCCACCTACTTCTTTATGGCCGGTGTTGCTCGTTCACTGAGCGGCGACATCGCGGAACCGCTCGCGCACGTTTGGGCAATACTTGTTCGTTGTTTCGCTCATGGTGCGCTATCCAACTCGAGAGTTGGAGCCGCCGGCAAACCCGGCGCGGTTGAAATCAAGCTGCACGGCGACTCGCAACGCAGGGAGCGTCTGATGGTCACTCGGTCGTGGTGTCCGCGCGACGGAAGCGATCCACGAGGATCATGTGCGGAACAGTCAACGCGGCAAGACCGATGAAGATGACACGAATGCCCTGCCCGGTCGCGGCCTCGAATGGCCCGGTCGTGCCTTGGCGCAAAGCCAGCAAGGCGACCAGCGTGACGATAACGGACAACACCACCGCGATGCCGAACGCGCGCCACCCGTTCGGAACCGCCCGCATCGTTGTCGTGAAATGCCGGATGGAATGCAGGCCGCAAAAATAAATGGCGAAATACATGAGCGGCGGCAGCGCCGCCGCGGTCGTCCATAGCAACGCCAGTTCCAAAGCAGCCGGCCCGCACGCGCGAGGGGATTTCAGGATGGAGGCGGCCAGCATCGCCAGTCCGACACCGCCTGCCAGCGCCGCGGCATCGGCCGCCAGCGCGGCGCCTCCCGGCGCGAGCATCGCGAAGATCGCCGCGACCTCGGCATGGTGCAGCAGCGCCGGCGCGCCTACGGTCGCAAGCCCCCCCGACCAGCGCAATGCCGGCAGGTCTTCGGCCCAGTCGTCGGAAAAATGCAGCATCGAATAGACAAGAAAAGCCAACAGCGCAAAGCTTGGCAGCAGCAGCCAGACTGCTATCACGGCACCCGCGAGCCCGAGATACAGCGCCGCAAAAACCGCCAGCCGCGCCCAGCTCTCGAGCGGCCAGAGCGCCTCTGCAATCGGCAGGTCGAGCGCACCGTGCGGCAGGCCCAGGATGGCCACAAGCGGCGCGAGCAGCAGAACCTGCGCCGGCAGCGACGGGTGAACAAGCGCCTGAACGACCATGATGCCCATGGCGGCCAGCGCGAACAGGCCCGTCTGCCAGTGCGCCGCAATCATGCCGGGCGCAGGGCGGCGCGCAGGAATGGCACCGTGGGAAGCGATGTCATGACCGACAGACGATCCATCGGATGGGTCGACCCTGACAGGAAGTGTTCAAGCCGGTCGGGGGCCGTGTTGCGGAACAGGCTTTCGAACAGGGACGGGCCACGATGCGGCATGGTCTGGATGACCTGAAGAAACACGCGGTCCATGAAGCGGCTGAAGCGGCCGTCGAGAGCGCCCGGCGCGTCGCCGCCCGTCGCGAGCGCCCGCGCCACCAGGTCAGCCTGCCGCTGTATCCGCGAGAAGGCATAGCCGGTGGACGGCCGCGCAGCACCACCGCCCAGCCCCATGCGAATGCACCCGTCAGGCGCGGGATCATGAAAGCCGACCTGCATCGGCAGCGCGCCGTGCTCTTCGCGTAGAACCGCGTGCCGGCCAGCCTCAAGCTGGTCGATTTCTTCGCCAAGCCACGCCTCGAAGATGTCCTTGCCGGGCGATTTCGGGGCGAAGGATGTGACCTCGACCAGCGCGAGATCGGTCGCATAGGGCAGGATGTAGACGAAATCGACGCCGGCGCTGCGGGCGGGCCGGAACTGCATCAGCTGCACGACGTCCGGGTCGAACACCGGCCGGTCCGTCCGGATCTCGCGGCCGAGGAAGAACTGACCGTAGTCGGGCATCTGTTTCGGTGGCCGTGTGTCGATGACATGGCGGGCCGTGAACGCGCCGATCCCGGTCTCGACCTGCCAGCCCTGCGCCGTCTTGTGCAGACCCCGCGCCGCGGATCCCAGCGACAGCTCGGCCGCGCTCGCGTCGTCCAGCAGCGCCTGCGCGCGGTCGTAAAAGGCCCCGGCTCCCACGGTCTGATACCTCAGCTTTCGCGATGAACGGCGCGCCCGGCCGCCGGGGCCGGTAACGTCCCAGGCCGTCCAGGAGGCACGCACGCACGCCTCGAAAGGGTCGGATGCCGTGCGCCAGAAACTCCAGGCGCGATCCTCGGAATAGACTTCGCGTGGCTCGATGACGCGCAGGCTGCGCCCCGCCGCAGCAAGTCGCACCGCGACGCTGAGTCCTGCGCAGCCGCCGCCCAGGATGGCAATGTCGACGTCAGGTTGCGGCATGGTCGGCCTCCTGCCGCCCGATCACGCCGATGCGAAGCTGCGCGGCCGCGGCGGTTACGAACAGCCGCGCCTTGCGACGCCGCGGCACGACGACACGCCCTGACAGGGCGTCGCAATCGCGCGCCCGCAATTCGTCACCAATGCCGCCATAAACTTCCGACGCCGCGGCAACGGCCAGGCGGAGCCGTGGTGGAAGGGCTGGCAGCCCCGACCGGCCGGATCGGTAGAGTGCATCTGCCTGCTGAAGCAGCGTGGCCACCGCCGCCCGCACGTCGCGCGCGGCTTCCGGTGCCTCGCCTGCGATCGCCTGGGGCGTATGAGGGCACAGCGTGGCGGGCAGGTAACGCCGCCCCGCCACGGCATCCGCGCGCACGTCGCGGCAGATATTGGTCAGCTGCATCGCCTTGCCCAAGTCGCAAGCTGCAGCGTGCCAGCGCTTGTCCACGTCGAATAGAGCGCAGACCATGATACCGACGGTTCCCGCTACACCCATGCAATACCTGTCGAGCGCGGCGTCGTCCGTGACCGCGCACGGCCCGGTGTCGTCGGCGACTGTCATGACAAGCTGCCCGAAGGCCGCAAGCCCCGTGGCGTTGCCGGCGAAAAGATCACGCGCTTCCTCGGCGAGGGGATCATCGCCGTGCGCACGGTACAGATCCTCTGCCAGTTGGACGAGGCGCGCCCGTATATCCGGGCCGCCCACATTGTCCGCCAGGTCGTCGACCGTGCGGCACAGCGCATAAAGCCGAGCGATCCGCGCGCGGTCGAAGCGCCCCAGCAGACGCGCGGCCGGGGCGAAGCTGCGCGCGTGCTGGCGCATGATCTCGTCCGGGGTCATTCGACACCCACTGGCGCCGGCACGAGGAAGTCCAGGACCTTGGCCGACGAGACCACCCCCGGCAGCCCTGCACCCGGATGCGTGCCAGCACCCACGAAGTAGAGCCCGTCCACACCCTCGGCGCGATTGTGGAACCGAAACCACGCCGATTGCGAAAAGAACGGCGATAACGAGAACCCCGCCCCGTCAACGGAAAGGTAATTGTCGCGGAAATCCTCGGGCGTCATGGCGAATTCGGCCGTGATCGCCTCCGACAGGCCGGGCAGCATTGTGTCGTCCAGCGCCTTCACGATCCGGTCGCGCAGTTTCGGGGCTTCGACGTCCCAATCCTGTCCCCCGGCAAGGTTCGGCACCGGGCAGAGCACGTAGAAACTGTCGCAGCCCTCGGGCGCAAAGCTCGGGTCGGTCGCGGTGGGACGGTGGACGTAGAGAGAAAAGTCCTCGGCCAGCACTTTCTTATGGAAAATGTCGCTCAACAGGCCCTTGTAGCGTTCACCGAACCAGACCGTGTGGTGGGCGACGTCGGGCCATGTCCGCGTGGCGCCGAAGAACAAAACGTAAAGCCCCATCGACAGCCGCCCGTGGCGTGACCGCAGTTTCGCCGTGGATGACGGCAGCTCGGGGGGCAGCATGTGCCTGTAGACATGCACCGGGTCCATGTTCGACACGACGATGTCCGCAGGCAGATATCGGCCGTCCTCCAGCACGACGCCCGAGGTGCGCCCGTCTTCGACTGTGATCCGCTTGATCGTCGTGTCTAGCGAAATCCGAATGCCTTCTTCCTCCATCAGCCGCTCGAGCGCGTCGACCAGCGCGCCGGTTCCGCCCTTGGCAAACCAGATGCCGTGGGTGCGCTCCAGATGGTTGATCATGCCGTAGATGGCCGTGGTATCGAACGGGTTACCTCCGACCAGAAGCGGCTGGATCGAGAAGGCCCGCCGCAGACGGTCGTCCTTGATGAAACGACTGACCATTCCCCAGACGCTTTCATAGGACCGCAGGCGGATGAGGTGCGGCACCTGCCGCAGCATGAACCCAAAGGAATGGAACGGCGTCGTCGACAGGCGCTTGAAGCCGATCTCGTAGATCTTCTTCGACCAGGCGCCCATGCGGCGATAGCCCGTCACGTCGCCGGGCGACAGTCTGGCGACCTCCGCTTCAGTTGCGGCCTCGGTCGGGCCGTAGTCGAAGGTTTCGCCGTCGTGGAAATGGAACCGGTACCATGGGTCAGGCTCGACCAGCGTGACATAGTCACTCAATCGCTTGCCTGACAGTTCGAAAAGTTCCTCGAACAGGAACGGCGCGGTCAGCACGGTTGGGCCGGCATCGTGGCGAAATCCCTCGTGCTCGAACACCTGCCCGCGCCCGCCCAGACGGGGGCAGCGGTCGATCAGGTGCACATCGTATCCACGGGCGCGCAGGCGCAGGGCGGCCGCGATACCGCCAAAGCCTGCCCCGGCGACGATTGCGCGCGGCTTTTGTTCAAAACTTGTGTCACGCGGCATTGGCATGCTCCGTCAATGTGCTGTGCATCTGGTCCGCCAGGTTGCAGAAGGATGTCCCGGCCTGTCCGGGTAGATCCGCCGCGCGGTCACACACGTCCCGCAGCGCCTCGTGCGCGACCAACCGCGCCTGTGCAACACCCTGATCCAAGGGGACAAGCAGACGACACACGTTGATACGACCCGCTGACACGTCCGCATCACGATCCCGGATATCGTCCAGAACCTGATAGGCAAGGGCCAGCGTGTCGCCGATCTCCACCGCACGGTCGTCCCCTTTCTCGCCCGCCGCGGCCAAGGCAAGGCGGACCGGCAGAGCAAACAGCGGCCCGGTTTTTTCGGCCGCCAGTTCCCGATAGGATGCAAGGTCCAGCCGAGGTTTCATCAAATCGCGCGCCTGCCCACGGGCTGTGCGCGTGATCGCGTCGTGCAACAACGCGATTGCCCTCGCAGGATCGGGATGGCCTGCGGCGGAAGCAAACGCCGCCGAGATCATCAGATCCCCGACGCTGACTGCCGCAGCGGGTCCGAACCGCTGCCAGACGGCCGGATGGCCACGGCGCGCGGTGTCCCGGTCCTGCAGATCGTCATGGACCAGCGACGCGTTGTGCAAAAGTTCAGGGCCGCACGAGCAAGCTTCTGCGACCGGCTGTGGTAGCCCCAGCGCCTGCGCCGACTCCAGCCCAAGCCTGGCCCGAACGCGGTTGCCACCGGTCGACAAGTGATACCGCACCCCTGCGGCGACGGGACCGGTGCCGCAGAACTCGATCATGCGCCGGTCGATCTCGTCGGGGACAGCGGCAGCGTGGCGTGACATACTCTGCTCCAGTGGGCCATGTAGGATTGCGAAGGGTGGCCGCCCGCATTTCTGCGGGCGGCTGCAGACGTCACTCGGCCGGCTGCGGCGTTGCCTTCATGTTGTCGAAGTACGCCTTGCTCTTGCGTTGCGCGATCAAGAAGATCAGCACGCCGAACACGGCCTTGGCCACGATGTCGGCGATTGTATATCCCACCTCGATCACTGTCGCCGCGGTTGCGCCGTCAAGGCCGACGGCCCCGGCAAAGAACACGACCGGGTAGAACGCCCAGCTGCCGATCACCACGTAGCGCGCCGCGCTGACAAGGCCCCGCGCATCTTCGGGCTGGCTCTCGATCGACTTGGACAGACCCACGAACAGCTCGTAGACGATCCAAAGGAACGGGATCATGGACGCGATGCCCCAGAACCAGCGCGCTTCCGTGCTGGTGGCGATCTCGCCCGGATAGCCGAGCGCGATCATCAGCGCGGCCAGAAGCCCGAGCCGCGTCGCGCGCGATACTGTCTCGGACCGGCTGAGCCCCATGACGAGGATCAATTCGACCAGCAACAGCGGCACGGTCAGCAGCCAGTCGACGTAGCGATAGGCCTGGTTGAACGCGTAACCTGTGGTTGCAATCGTGCCTTCGGCAACATCGAACGCCGCGTTCCAGCTCTCGAAGATGCGGAAGTAGTGGTAGGCCGCGATGAAGGTCACCAAGCCGGTGATCGTCATCGCCGTTCTGTATTGCGGCGCGACCTGGGACCGACCAAGCCAAAAGAAGATGGTGGCCGCCGCCAGTGTCGCGAACGCGAATGAAAACGCGTTGTAGATGAGGTCATATTGCCCCACCGATAGATTTTCCATCGTTCGCTCCTTTTCGCATACATTTGTGTACGCAAGTACTGACCTAGCCGGGCCTTCCCGGCTGGACAGGCGGTGCGACAAACTGCCATGCTGCGGCCGTCTCAGAGATTTTCCTCAAGATGGTTGATCCGGTACGCGTGGGTTTTTCGCTTGCGATCGAACCGTCGCCCCGGAGACCGCCCTGGTCCACACGTCAGCAGGTTTGCCTCGCCTTGCAACTGGTCGGGCGGCACACTTGGTCAACCAGAGGCGCATCCGCCGGCTGATGCGCCGGTTGCGCCTGATGCCGATCTACCAGAAGCCCAACACCAGCAGGCCGGCGCAGGGTCACAAGACCAATCCCTACCTGCTGGAGGGCTGAGGGTGGAGCGGCTGAAACAGGTCTGGTGCTCGGACGTCACCTGCCCGCCGATGCGGCGGGGGGTCCGTCGCCATTGTCCCCGGACCATGTATGGATGGCTCCCGCGGGGCAAGAGCGTCTTGGTCAAAACTGGCATGATTTCGGTTGCGGCCATGTATTACGGCGTCTGGATTGCAGCACAGGAGCTGCGCGCCCTGATGAAAGTCCAGGCAATGCGCGACAATCTTCTTCCGCACATCCGGAACGGGCTTTGTGACTGCCTGCTGTGCCACATGCGAGGCCGCCTTGGGGCCATCGACGCGGAGAGCGCGGCGCGCCATCGTGCCCGGACCAGTGTCTTGGATTCGGCTCATGCCTCGTCTGTCCGCAGCCGGAAGCCGGTCGCGACGACGAATTTCTCGGAACTGTCGGAGCGCGACGCGGGCGGCTTGACGTTCACCACCTTGGTGAACTTCCGCTTGAGCAGTTTCTGCAGGTCGCCCTCGGCCCCGCCGGCCAGCACCTTGGCCACGAAGGTGCCGCCCTCTTCGAGCACGTCGAAGGCGAAATGCGCGGCCAGTTCGCAAAGCGAGATGATGCGCAGGTGGTCGGTCTGCTTGTGGCCCGAGGCCGCGGCGGCCATGTCGGACATGACAACATCGGCCGGGCCGTCCAGCCAGACCTTGACTTGGTCGTCCGCGCCATCGTCGGTGAAATCCAGCTGAAGGAGTTCTGCACCGGGGATCGGTTCGACCTCCTGCAGGTCGATGCCCAGCAGGCGCCCCTGGGGCTTGCCCGCCCGTTCCCCCAGCGCGTTTATGCGCGGCACCGCCACCTGGCACCAGCCGCCGGGCGCGCAGCCAAGGTCCACCACCCGCGCGCCGGGTTTCAGGAAACCGAACTTGTCGTCCAGCTCCATGATCTTGAAGGCGGCGCGGCCGCGATAGCCCTCGGCCCGGGCGCGCTTGACGTAAGGATCGTTGAGCTGGCGCTGCAACCAGCGGGTCGAGGAATGCTTGCGCCCGCGCGCCGACTTGACCTTGACGGTCAGGTCGCGCTGGCCGCGGCCGCTGGAGGTCCGGTTTCGGGGTGTCTTTGCCATGAAAAGGACAGGTAGCGATGCGGCGGGCGCTCGTAAAGGCAGCAATGCGGGGCTATGCTGTCGGTTGACCCTTGCAACCCGGGGCGGCTGCGGCCTATCACGCTAGCGCTAACGGCCGCTCAAGCCCCTGCCCTGTTCCGACCGAGGCCCGCATGACCCATCCCGCCGACACCCTTTCGCTGGTCGCCGATATCGGCGGCACCAACACCCGCGTGGCGCTGGCCGAGGACCGCGCGGTGCTGCCCGAGACGGTGCGGCGCTATGCCAATGCGGATTTCCCTGGTCTCGAGACGGTGCTGCGCCGCTTCATCGAGGACGAAGGCGGTGTCGACACCCGCGCGGCCTGTGTCGCCGTGGCCGGGCCGGTGCACGATGGCCGCGCCTCGATGACCAACCTGGACTGGTCCATCGACAGTGCGACCATCGCGCGGGCCACCCGGGCCGAGACGGTTTCGGTGCTCAACGATCTGCAGGCGCAGGGGCATGCCCTGGGGCACCTGCCCGATGCGGCGGTCACGACCCTCATGACCCGCACCGCCCCCGAGCCGCCCGTGCCCGGGGCGGCCCGCCTAGTGGTCGGCGTGGGCACCGGGTTCAACGCCGCCCCGGTGCACGAGACCGGCGCGGCGCGGCTGGTCCCCCCCTCGGAATGCGGCCATGCCAACCTGCCCATCCGCACCGAACAGGAACTGCGGCTGTGCCGTCATGTCTCGACGGCGCATGGCTTTCCGGCCATCGAGGATGTGCTCTCGGGGCCGGGGCTGGAACGGGTCTACGCCTTTCTTGGCGAAGAGGCGGGCGCCCCGGCCGAGAAGGCGGCCCGTGACATCATGGAGGCCTGCGCGGCGGACACCGACCCGCGCGCTTCCGAGGCGGCGCAGGTCTTTGCGCGGCTACTGGGCACGGTCTGCGGCAACCTGGCGCTGATCCAGTTGCCTTTCGGCGGCATTTACCTGGTCGGCGGGGTCGCACGGGCCTTCGCGCCGCTGCTGGGCGGGCTTGGTTTCGACGCGGCCTTTCGCGACAAGGGCCGGTTCGCGGGCTTCATGGGAAATTTCGCCGTGCATGTGGTGCAGGACGATTACGCCGCGCTGACGGGCTGTGCTGCGCACCTCGTTGAGCTCGACGCCGGGTGAGGAGCCCCCCGCGAGCAGTCGGCTCCGCGTCTTGGCCCACGTCCGCCTGTGCCCGGCGATGTCGGCGGGCGTCGGGGCGGTCACTGACCAGTGACCCGAGGGCGTACAATCGCGCGCGCCCGATCCCGGCAAGGAGTCGCATCACGACACCGCGGGGGCGCGCATCTGATCGTCCACTATGCGGGTCAGCTCGGTAAGCGAAAAGGGCTTGGGCAGGAACACCGCGCCCGATATCCGCTTTTGATCTTCGCCAAAGGTCTCCTCGGCATAGCCCGACATGAAGACCACGCGCGCGCCTGGGCGATCGGCCAGCGCCTCGCCCACCCAGGTGGGGCCATCCTTGCCGGGCATGATCACGTCCGTCACGAAGAGATCGACCGACACCTCCGGGTCGGCGAGCAGGTCAAGCGCGGCCTCACCGCTGTCGGCCTCCAGCACGGTATAGCCGCGCATCTTCAGGGCCCGCGCCGCGAAGGCGCGCACCGGGGCCTCGTCCTCGACCAGAAGGACCACGCCCTCGGCCCGCTCCAGGGGTAGCACGGGTGCGGCCGCCGCGCCGGCGTCATTCTCCGGGTGGGGGCCGTCATAGGAGGGGATGTAGATGGTAAAACGCGTCCCCTTGCCGATTTCGCTATCCGCGAAGATGTAGCCGCCGGTTTGCTTGACGATGCCATAGGCGGTGGACAGCCCCAGCCCGGTGCCCTCGCCCGTCTTCTTGGTCGTCACGAAGGGCTCGAACATCTTGTCGCGGATCTCGGGCGCGATGCCCCTGCCGGTGTCCGTGACGGACAGGCAGACATGGCGGCCCGCCGGCACCCGCGCGCGATCGCGCTCCAGCGGGTCGGACAACGTGGCGTTCTCGGTGCGGATGCTGATCTCGCCACCCTCGGGCATGGCGTCGCGCGCATTGACCACCAGGTTCATCAGCACCTGTTCCAGCTGCCGGCGGTCGGCCTTGACGGGGGCGACATCCGGGTCGTGGTCCAGCGTGAGGGTGATCGTCTCGCCCACCAGGCGATTGAGCAGATGCGTGGACTCCGAAAGGGTATCGCGCAGGTTCAGCACCTCGGGTTGCAGGTTCTGCTTGCGCGAATAGGCCAGCAACTGCCCCACCAGCGCCGCGGCGCGATTGGCGTTCTGGCTGATCTGCACCAGGTCGGCGTAATCCGTATCGCCCTGGTCGTGGCGCAGCAGCAGCAGGTCGCAATGCCCCGTTATAGCCGTCAGAAGGTTGTTGAAATCATGCGCGATGCCGCCCGCGAGCTGGCCGACGGCCTGCATCTTCTGGCTCTGGACGAATTGCTGTTCCAGCGATTTGAACTCGGTCACGTCACTGAGCACCGCAAGCAGGTTATCGTCCGCCGCGTCACCGGCGGGGGTGAGCGAGACCTGAAAAACCTGCCCCGCGTCGCGGCCCCTGGCCTGCAGGAATTCCGGCTTGAGCGCGCCCTGGCCCGAAGCGGTCTCTTCCAGCCAGTCAACGATGGGGCGCCCCAGCCCCTCGAAAAGGTCGGTGACGCGCGTTGGCGCCGCCACTGGACGGCCCAGCAGGCGCTCCGCCTCGCGATTGGCGCAGAGGATCTCGCCCGTGGCCGCGATCTTGAGCAAGGGCACGGGCAGCGCGTCGATCGCATCCCCGGCCGGCGGGGGCGCGCCCGTATCGCCCGGCGTCGCCCCGCCGCCCGCACGCGGCTGCACGTAGATCTCACGCTGACCGCCGGGACCGGGCACCGCGACGATGGTGCGTTCAATCTCGCCTCCGGCGGCGGCGATCCGGTGCACCCGGCCCGATACGATCGGCAAGTCTCTGAAAATACACTGCAACGTTTTCGCGCGTCCGCCCAGCAGGTGGTGGAAGGCCGCGTCCATGTGCAGCACCGCCCCCGAGGACCCCGCGGTCAGCATCGGCTGATCCTGTGCCGCGTCGGCGGACGGGCCAACTCCCGGCTCGGTCCCATCATTCAGGCGCCAGAGGTAGCGGTCGTCGTCTAGTCGCGTCACGCACAGCTGCAGCCCCCCGCCGTGCGTGATCACCTCTTCGCAGGCCGCGCCACGGGCATGGGCCCCGGCGTGCAGCCGGTGAACCGCCGCGCCGGGGTCCGCGAAGAGCGCGGACAGGGCGCGCCCGAGAGTTTCGGAGCCCAGCTCCGAGAACCGCGACCGCGCAGCGGCATTGCAGGTCAGGATACGCCCGGCAGCGTCACTGATCAGGTTGGCGGCCGCGTCATGGGCGACGATATGGTCCACCAAATCCCCGGCAAGACGCCTCCGCAGCCGGCGCCAGCCCGCCTGCCCCGCGATGAGAAGCGCCGCCGCCGCCAGCACCGCCCCGAAGGTCATAAGCGACAGCCGCAGGGGCGAGTCGGGCTGGACCAAGGCGAGGGCCATCGCGGCAACGCCCAACCCGGCCAGTGCCCAGACCGGCCAGCGTCGGAACCGCGCCGCATGGCCCGGGCCGACGGGGGGGATGCCGGGGGGCTGTTCGGGGGCCGGCTCTGTCTGTGTCACACGCAACGCCTATCGATTCGGTACAGTCAGCCTCAGGCCCGACGTCTTAAGGCAACCTTAAGCGATGGTGGATCCTAGCAGCACATCGCCCAACTTCAACCTTGGCGTGCTATGCGATATTGTCGGTCCGCGACAGGTAGAACCCGTCCTGCGCGGCGTCCGGGTCCAGCCGCAGCGGCGTGTCGGCGCGGGCCTCGGGCCGGCGCGCCAGGAACGCCGACACCCTGTCCGCGGTCTCGGCGGCGAAGACGGAACAGGTGGCATAGGCAAGCCGCCCACCCGGGGCCAACAGCCCCGCACCCTGATCCAGAAGACGATCCTGCGTGGCGCACAGCGCCTCCAGCCGGGCCGGGGTCAGGGCCCATTTCGCCTCGGGCGCGCGGCGCCAGGTGCCGCTGCCCGAACACGGCGCGTCGATCAGCACCAGATCGAAACGGCCAGTGATCCGTCCCGGGTCCACGGTCTCGATCCGCACCCCGGCACGGGCGGCGCGCGGGGCGATGTCGGCCATCCGGCGCGCGTCAATGTCATGTGCCACTACCTGCACATCGGCGGCGGCGGCCATGGCCAGCGCCTTGCCGCCACCGCCGGCGCAAAGATCGAGCACGCGCATGCCGTCGCGCAGCCCCAGCCGGGCGACCGCCATCTGAGAGGCAGGGTCCTGAAGCTCGACCACCCCATCGGCAAAACTTTGCGTGCCCGTGACGCGGCGCGGGTTGGTCCGGACCTGAAGCGCAAGCGGTGCGCCGGGCACCGGGGCGGTCTCGATCCCCTCGTCGCGAAGGCGCGCCCGCGCGGTCGGCAGGTCGGCCTTGCGCCGGTTCACCCGCAGAAAGACCCCGGCGCGGTGGCGCAGGGTTTCGAGCGCCGCGTCGGTATCTGCCGGGCCAGCGTCCCAGAGCGGCAGTTGCCAGTCGGGGATGTCCAGCCGCACACCGCGCGGGGCCGTTTTCAGCGGCGCGCCGGTCTCCGATGGCCCGGGCGGCGCGGGGCCGAACCGGCTGCCGTCGAACAGCGTCTCGGGGGCAATGCCCGCCGCGCGGCAGGCCCCCAGCATCAACCCGCGACCCGTCCCGGCCCCACCCAGCCAGGCAAAGGAGCGCTGACAGCGAAGGGCATCGAAGACATGGTCACGGATCGCGGCCCGATCCTTGGAGCCGGCAAAGCGGCTGGCACGCCCCCAGCGCGACAGCGCCACCTCGGCCGCCTGCCCCGCCAGCACCGTATCCAGCACCTCGATGGCCGCCGCGACCCGCGCCGCCGGCGTCATCAGGCCATCCGGTAGTTCGGTGACTCGCGGGTGATCTGGACGTCATGCACGTGGCTTTCCTTGAGCCCGGCGCCGGTGATCTTCACGAATTCGGCCTTGCTGCGCATCTCCTCGACCGTGCCGTTGCCGGTATAGCCCATGGCCGCGCGCAGCCCGCCGACCAGCTGATGGATCACCGCATTGGCCGAGCCCTTGTAAGGCACCTGGCCCTCGATCCCTTCGGGCACAAGCTTGTCGCTGGCCGCGTCCTTCTGGAAATAGCGGTCGGCCGAGCCGCGCGCCATGGCCCCCATGGAGCCCATGCCGCGATAGCTCTTGTAGCTGCGACCCTGGTAGAGAATCACCTCGCCCGGGCTTTCGTCCGTGCCCGCGATCATCGATCCCACCATGGCGCAGGAGGCGCCCGCGGCGATGGCCTTGGCGAAGTCACCCGAGAACTTGATGCCGCCGTCGGCGATCACCGGCGTGTCGCCCGCCGCTTTCGCGCATTCCATCACCGCCGTCAGTTGCGGCATGCCCACGCCGGCCACCATGCGCGTGGTGCAGATCGAGCCCGGCCCGATCCCAACCTTGACCGCATCCGCCCCCGCGTCGATCAGCGCGCGGGTGGCCTCGGGGGTGGCCACATTGCCGGCGATGATCTGGATTTCGTTGGACAGCGACTTGGCCTGGGTCACGGCATCAAGCACACCCTGGGAATGGCCATGGGCGGTATCCACCACGATGATGTCACAGCCCGCGTCCACCAGCGCCTCGGAGCGTTCATAGCCCGACTCGCCCACCGCGGTGGCCGCCGCGACGCGCAACCGGCCAAGATGGTCCTTGCAGGCGGTCGGGTTCAGTACCGCCTGTTCGGTATCCTTGAGCGTCAGAAGCCCGGTCAGCTTGCCCGTCCCGTCATGGACCAGCAGCTTCTCGATCCGGCGCGCCTGCATCAGCGACTTGGCCTCGTCGCGGTCGGCGGGTTCGGCCAGCATGGCGAGATTGTCCGAGGTCATGACGGCGCTGACGGGCATCTCCTCGGAGGCGGCGAAGCGCATGTCACGGTTGGTCAGGATGCCCACGATGCGGCCAGTGCCATCCACCACCGGGAAGCCGGTGAAATTGTAGCGGGCGACCAACGCGCGGGCATCGGCGATGGTCTGGTCGGCGGTCAGGGTGACGGGGTTGTAGACGATACCGGATTCGAACCGTTTGACCCGGCGGACCTCGCGCGACTGGGTCTCGACGTCCAGGTTCTTGTGGATCACCCCGATGCCCCCCGCCTGGGCCATGGTGATGGCCATCCGGGATTCGGTCACGGTGTCCATGGCCGAGCTCAGAAGGGGGATGTTCATATCGATCTGCCGGGTCACCTTCGTGCGCGTGTCAGCCGTGCTGGGCAAAACGGCGGACGCGGCGGGAACAAGCAGAACATCATCGAAGGTCAGGGCCTCACGAATCTCCATGGCGCACTCCATCGGCAGGGATCGTTTGACGCTTCCCTATTTCACTTTTCCGGTGTCATTGAAAGACACAAAGTCGCGCAGGTTCATTGCATCCGCCACCGGACATGGATCATAAGGCGCGATGGCCCCGGACGATGACCTGCCCCCGCTTCCGCCGCTGCGCCAGCGCCTGTTGCGCCTTGCGCTGCGGATCTGTCTGGCCCTCGCCCTGGCAGTGCTCGCGAGCCTCGCCTTCGACTGGCTCAAGCAGCGCATCTCGGTGCTGGAGGCAGGCACGTCGGCCCCGGCGATGGTCGGCCTGATCGCCGTGATGCTTCTGGCCTATGCGCTTGTGCTGGCCGTGCCCTTCATGCCGGGGATCGAGATCGGCATCGCCCTGATGGTGATCGAAGGGGCGGCGATGGCCCCCTTTGTCTATCTGGCGACACTGCTGGGCCTTGGGCTGGCCTTCGCGGTGGGGTACCTGATGCCCATGACCGCCCTGCACCGGCTGTTGCAGGATCTCGGCTGGCTGCGCGCCTGCCTCTGGGTCGACAGGCTGGCGCGCACCTCCCCTGACCAGCGGCCCGCGCTGCTGGCCGCGCGCCTGCCGCGCTGGCTGGCCCCGGTGCTGATGAACTGGCGGCATGTCACCCTTGCGGTCCTGTTAAACATGCCGGGCAACACGGCCCTGGGCGGCGGCGGCGGGCTGATGCTGATCGCGGGTCTCAGCGGCCTGTTCCGGCCGGCGGGCGTGATGGCGATGCTGGCCCTGGCGGTGGCCCCGGTGCCCCTTGTCGTTTGGCTCTGGGGCGCCGAGCCGCTGCTGGAATGACGCTGATCACGGTCATTATGACGGGAACGGGCCGAAGCCCGACGGCCGCACCGGTTAGAGTGGCGGACAATCCCAACGACAGGCTGACCCATGGCATCCGATCCATCAGACCCCCTCGTCATCTTCACCCCCTCGGGCAAGCGCGGCCGGTTCCCCGCGGGCACCCCGGTGCTCACGGCGGCGCGGCAACTGGGGGTGGACCTCGACAGCGTCTGCGGTGGCCGGGGCATCTGTTCCAAGTGCCAGGTGACGCCGTCTTACGGGCAATTCTCCAAGCATGGCGTGACCGTGCACGACGACGCCCTGTCGGCGTGGAACAGCGTCGAAGAGCGCTATGACCAGAAGCGCGGGCTGGCCGAGGGCCGCCGCCTGGGCTGCCAGGCCACCGTGCAGCGCGACATCATCATCGACGTGCCCGAGACCAGCCAGGTCCACCGCCAGGTGGTGCGCAAGGGCGCCAGTGACCGCGTCATGGTCATGGACCCGGCGACCAAGCTTTACTATGTCGAGGTGGCCGAGCCGGACATGCACGAACCCTCGGGCGATTTCGAACGGCTGGCCGAGGCCCTGCGGGCGCAATGGGACATTGCCCCCGTCACCTCGCCGCTCTCGGTCATGACCCGCCTGCAGCCGGTGCTGCGCCGGGGCAAATGGGCGGTCACCGTGGCCCTGCACCGCGGCCACACGGATGATCATTACCGGATTCTCGACCTCTATCCCGGCTTCGACGAGGCGCCCCTGTTCGGCCTGGCCATCGACCTCGGCTCGACCACAATCGCGGCGCATCTGACCGACCTGCGCGACGGCAGCGTCGCGGCCTCGGCCGGGGTCATGAACCCGCAGATCCGCTTTGGCGAGGATCTGATGAGCCGGGTCAGCTACGCCATGATGAACCCCGGCGGCGCCGCGGAAATGACCCGCGCGGTACGCGAGGCGATCGACGCGCTGGCGCGCGACCTGGCCGCGCAGGCCGGCATCGACACCGCCCGGATCATGGAGGTGGTCTTCGTCTGCAACCCGGTCATGCACCACCTGCTGCTGGGCATCGACCCGGTGGAACTGGGCCAGGCGCCCTTCGCGCTGGCGACCTCGCGCTCGGTCTCGGCCGCGGCGCGGGAGCTTGACATGTCAGCAGTCAACACCAACGCCCGGGTCTTCGTGCTGCCCTGCATCGCCGGGCACGTCGGCGCCGATGCCGCCGCCGTGGCGCTGACCGAACAGCCCGGACAGCAGGAGGACCTGACCCTGGTCGTCGACGTGGGCACCAACGCGGAAATCCTGCTGGGCGACAAGACCCGGGTGCTGGCCTGTTCCTCGCCCACCGGCCCGGCCTTCGAGGGCGCGCAGATAAGTTCGGGCCAGCGCGCCGCCCCCGGCGCCATCGAACGGGTCGGGATCGACCCAGCCACGAAAGAGCCGCGCTTTCGCGTCATCGGCGTGGACTTCTGGTCCGACGAAGCGGGCTTTGCCGAAGCCGCCGCGGCGACCGGCATCACCGGCATCTGCGGCTCGGGCATCATCGAGGCGGTAGCCGAGATGCGCATGGCCGGCCTTGTCGATGCCTCGGGGCTGATCGGCTCGGCGGCCCAGACCGGCACCGCCCGCTGCATCACCGAAGGGCGGACCCATGCCTATGTCCTCCACGACGGCACCGCCGAGGGCGGGCCGCTGATCTCGGTCACCCAGGGCGATATCCGCGCCATCCAGCTGGCGAAATCAGCGCTCTATGCCGGGGCACGCCTGCTGATGGACGAACGCGGCACCGATACCGTGGACCGCGTGGTGTTGGCCGGGGCCTTCGGCGCCCATATCAGCCCCAAGCACGCCATGGTGCTGGGCATGATCCCCGATGCACCGCTGGACAAGGTGACAAGCGCGGGCAACGCGGCCGGCACCGGCGCGCGCATCGCCCTGTGTTCCGTGGCCGCGCGGGCCGAGATCGAGCAGACCGTGCGCGAGATCACCAAGGTGGAAACCGCCATCGCCCCGGCCTTTCAGGCGCATTTCGTCAATGCAAACGCCCTGCCCCACGCCACCGACCCGTTCCCGACCCTGCGCGGCATCGTGCCGCTGCCGGATGTCAGCTACAACACCAAGGGCCAGGACGCAGATGGCGGCGGCCGCAAGCGCCGGCGGCGCGCCTAGCTGTTCGAGGTCCAGGCGCAGCGGTCGAAATCGACGTAGCGCAGCAGGGCCTCGGTGCGCCCCGTGGCCACCAGCCGCGAACAGCCCTCGAGCGCATCCGCGGTCTCGTAAACCGAGACCACACCGCGGCCCGCTTCGGTGCCGTCGGAACAGAGCACCTCGCCGGGCGCCAATAGGTGCAGCACGCGCACCCCACCCGGGGCCTGCGCGGCGAACAGAAAGCGCTCGTCGGTGCCATTGCCAACGCAGACCTGATCCATCGCCGCGTTTTTGTCGAAGGCGGCACCCGTCTCACTCATCCCGGCCCAAGGGGGGACAAGCCCGAGCAGGGCGCACGCCAGGACCAATTGCTTTCTCACGCCAAACCTCCTGGCTGCGATGCCATGTGGACAGGAAACGCCGCAGGCCCAGGGCGCGGCCAATCAAGTTCCGTCACTTTCGGTCAGGAAAGCGTGAGACATCGTGACGCACCTCCGGGGCCGATCTGTGTCAGGTCTGGGGTGTCACAACACCCCGGAGGAAGCCCCCCGTGAGACATCTGATCACCAGCACCGCACTCGCCCTGATCGCCAGCACCGCAACTGCCCAGGACGCACCCTTCGGCACCGAGGTCGACACGGACTACGCCGCCGAGCTCTGGTCGGTCATGGAAGAGATCGACATGGTCGGCGACGACATGGTCCAGAGCTACCCTTACTCCGGGGTCGCGCCGCACGGCATGATGCTGGAAACCTTCTACACCGAAGCCACGGTCGAGGGGCACACCGGCGCGTTGATTGTCAAGCGCAACTACGGCCCCGAGGGCGTGAGCGGGGGCGAGGTGCTGTCCGATCCCGAAACCCACCTTGGCTCGGTGACTGTCATGTTCCGTCGCGAAGAGGGCTATGACGCCGACAATCAGGACTGGTTCTGGGTCAAGTACCTGCCCGACGGCAGCCTCGACAAGAACCCCAAGGGCATGGAGCTGGCCGGCCGCGTCGCCAAGGGCGCCGACCAGGGCTGCATCGCCTGTCATTCGGGCAGCGACAACTACCTCTTCACCAACGCCAGCATCGGCAAGTGATCGGACCGGGGCCACGCCGCGGCACGCGGCGTGGCCCGCAAGCCGCATTTCGCTGCAAAGCCTCTTGACGCTGCCCACGCGTCGGCCTTATCCCGGCCCCCCAGAGCGGGTATGGTGAAAAGGTATCACGCGAGCTTCCCAAGCTTAAGTTACGGGTTCGATTCCCGTTACCCGCTCCA
>JAVLCA010000082.1:0-3195 GCA_031581025.1 Salibaculum sp.
CCACCCCCCGGCCCAGGCGCAGGGCGCGGTAGCGTTCGATCAGGGCGCTGACCCCGAAGGGCATGCAGCCGCCGTCGTACTGGGTTTCAAGCCGGTATTCGTAGTAGTGTGCCGCCAGCAGCATCACCGCTTGTTGCAGGTCGCTGGGCAGGTCCGACCAGTCCGGCCCGAAGCCGGCCAGGAAGCGCAGCCGCACCGACCCGGCACGCGGGATGACCGGCAGCGCGCGGCCCGTGGCCAGCAGCGCCGGGCGCTGCATATCGGGGCGCAGGGTCCAGGATGCCGCCTCCACCGGGTTTTCCTGGCCAGTGCGATCCAGCAGCACGACCTCGGCCACGGCGCTGACCGGGGCGACGGGCAGCGGCTGGTGCACCGGATCGGCCCAGACCGACAGGGTCAGCGCGAAATCCCGCTCGATCAGTACCTTGGAGGTGCGCCCCTCGATGGCGGCCATGGCCGAGCGCAGGAACCCCTCAAGCAGCCCGTCCTGCAAGCCGTCATCGGAAAAGCCCGATCCGAGGCGCAGGTGCTCCTTGAACAAACCCAGCGGCAGGGCGCTTTGCGGCACCGTGGTCTCTTCGATCAACATCATCAGCTTTCTCCGAAAACGGCGTGTCGTGTCTTGGGTAAAGTGCCCGGGCGCAGGCCCCCCGCATCGCTCGGACGGAAGGAAGCAGCTGGACAACACGGGGGTGCCCCGCGCCATGCCCGCGCCCGGGCCGGAGCGCGGCGTCAGCGCCGCCCCCCGTCCGGTGACGGCCTCAGGACAGGCCGAATTTCAGCAGCTTGATCGCGGCAAAGTCGCTGACCGCCCCGCCGACGCGCTTGGTGGCGTAGAACAGCACATGCGGCTTGGCGCTGAAGGGATCGCGCAGCACCCGCAGGTCGGGGCGTTCGGCCACGGTGTAACCGGCCGAGAAATCGCCGAAGGCCATGGCCATGGACCCCGAGGCAATGTCGGGCATGTCCTCGGCCACCAGCACCGGATAGCCCAGCAGCCGCGCCGGTTCCCCGGCCGTCAGCCCGTCCGACCACAGGAAACGGCCGTCGGCATCCTTGATCTTGCGCACCGCCCCGGCGGTCTTGGAGTTCATCACGAAGGTGCCGCTGGCGCGATACTCGGCACCCAGCGCATAGACCAGGTCGATGATCGCATCGGCCGGATTGGCCGCGTCGAAGCCGCCGTCGGCCCCGGTCGCGACATAGCCCAGGCTGCCCCAGGACCAGCCGCCGTTGGCCACCACCGGCGCGGTCAGAAAGCCCTGCGGCTTGTCCACCCCGTCGCCATCGACAAAGGCCGCGGCCTCGGAACGGGCGAACTTGTCGGCGATGCGCGTGGCCAGCCAGGCCTCGATGTCGAAGGCGCTGTCGTCCAGCAGGCGCTGGCTGGCCTTGGGCAGGGCCGACAGCTCGTGCAGGGGGATGCTGATCCGGTCGATCTGGGGCGTGCCGCTCTCGGTCGCCGGTTCGGTCTCGGTGGCCCAGCCCGCGCCCATCTCGGCGTGGTCGACCAGCACGTCGTAAGAGGTCGCCTCGACCTGCACGACATTGGCGATGGCCCGGACCGAGGCGGTCGAGGACAGCGTCGAGCGGATCATGTCCGAGGTCTGCGGATCGACAAGGTAGCCACCATCGGCGGCCACGGCGCTGGACATGGCCTTGCCTTCCATGTCGAGGCCGCGCAGCCCGTCATCGTCGCCCGAGCGCAGGTAGGCGGCAAAGGCCTTCTGGTGGGGGGCCTCTTCCGAGGCGGCGGTGGCCAGGGCCGGGCGGGCCCCGGCGATGGCGGATTTGCGGTCAAGCTTGCTCATGCGTTTGTCCTGTTCCTGCAGCTTCTGGTGAATGTCGGTTGAAAAGGCCCGGAAATCGGACATGAACCCGGCCATGGCCGTTTTCAGCTCGCCGGCCGGGGACCTGTCGTCGCCGGCCCGGGCCTTCGTCTCGGGGGTGCTCATCTGTGCGGTTCCTTCAGATAAAGGGTTGAAACGCCGGGCCTATTGCGGGTCCAGCAGGCGGCGGGCCTCACAAAAGACCTGCGCCAGTTCACGCAGGGCCCGGGCGTCGGGGTCGTCCCCCTTGGCCCCGACCCGCGCATCGGGAAGCATCGGGAAGGTCACGAGCGACACCTCCCACAGCTCCAGCTCGGACAAGAGGCGTCCGCCCTTGTCGGTCTTGGCCGCCCGCAGCGTGCGATAGCCGATCGACAGCCCGTCGATCGCCCCCGCCTCGATCAGCGCGGCGGCCTCGCGGCCCCGGTCCACGTCGCGCAGGATGCGGCCCTTGACCCAGAGGCCCCGGTCGTCCTCGCGCACCGTGTCCCAGACGCCGATGGGCTGGGCCGGGTCATGCTGCCAGAGCATCTTGACCCGCCCGCCCCGCTCCGCCAGCCGGTCCAGCGAGCGGGTGTAGGCGCCACGCGCGACCACGTCGCCGCCCTTGTCGGGCGCGCCGAAAAGCGAGGCATAGCCCGCCACCTCGGCGCCATCGACGACCAGTTCGGTGCCGAAACCCATGTACTTGTGTTCCAGGTTCATGCCTTTCTCCTCTCACGGGGTCGCGGCCATCAGCGACTGCGCCGCCTGTGCCAGGATCACCCCCACCACACCGAAGACGGTCAGCCAGAGGCGGCGTTCCAGCCGCTGCATCATGTCCTCGATCTTGTTCAGCTGCGTGTGCAACTGGCTGAATTGCAGCGCCGTCAGCCGCTCCTGCGCCTCGATCCGCATGGCCGGGGCGCAATCGAAGGCCTCGCGCGGGAAGGGCCGGTCATCCATCGCCCACCTCCAGCGGCGGCAGGCCCAGCAGGCGGCGCTTTTCCGCATCCGTCAGGAAATCGGCGCCCCCGATGCGGGCCCATTGGGCCTCGCGTTCGCTTGCCAGCGCCGGGACCTGGTCCAGGTCGGGGCGCAAGGACACGTCCGCGCCGGTGAAATCATTCAGCCAGTCGGACAGCGCGCCGGTCACCCGGGTCGCCAGGGGCAGCACCGTCAGGCGGTAAAAGGCGCGGTTGGCCTCCTGGTAGTTGGCGTAGGTCGCGTCGCCGGGCAGGCCCAGCAGCATCGGCGGCACGCCAAAGGCGATGGCGATCTCGCGCGCGGCGGCCTCCTTGGTTTCCTGGAATTCCATGTCGCTGGGCGAAAACCCCATGGGCTTCCAGTCCAGCCCGCCTTCCAGCAGCATCGGCCGGCCGGCGTT
>JAVLCA010000042.1:0-21357 GCA_031581025.1 Salibaculum sp.
TTCACTGGCCCGCACCGGTTGCGCGACGAACGGAGGAGACCTTGGCCGAGACATTCGAGCTTCTGAGGGCCGTGGTGCATCCCTGGCACCTCGATCATTTCGGGCACATGAATGTCCGCCACTATGCGCCCTTCTTCGATGACGCGGCCTATCACATCTGGACGCGCGCGGGGCTGCCCTATTCGACCATGCTCGCGGCGCATGGCGTGCATTGTGTGACGGCGCAGGCGACCACGCGCTTCGCAAAGGAACTGGTCGCGGGGGATCTGATCGTCGTTCAGGGCGCCCTGGCGCGGCTGGGCAACAAGAGCGTCACCTTCGCGCTGGAGATGCGCCACGCCGACACCGGCGAACTGCACGCCTCCCAGGAGATTGTCGAGGTCTTCTTCGACCCCGAGGCGCGCGGCTCGACCACGATGCCCGCATCCGTGCGCAGCCGGCTCGAAGCCCTGTTGTAGGCCCTGCTGCCCTGATCCGTGACATGCCGATTGGCGGGCCGGGGCCGTGTCAGGTCCGCGCCGGGCCGAGGATGCGATCGACGATCCCGGCCAGCAGGTCCGCCGCCTGCGGGATCAGGGCGTCGGGGAAATCGTAGTCGGGATTGTGCAGCTGGGGGTGATCCGTTCCGGCCCCGATATAGAGCAGGGTGGCGCGCGCCCCGTCGATGCCGAAGTGGCCGAAATCCTCGGACCAGCGCATCGGGACCGTCATCTCGTGGCAGTGCCGGCCCTGCACCTGCGCGACCTCGCGGGCGATTATGGTGGCCTCGGCGTCGTTGACCACGGCCGGAAAAACGTCGTGCCAGTGGTGCCGAACATCAAGCCCGCTGGCCTGGCGGGCCACCAGGGCCTCGGCCTCGGCCACCAGGGTGGCCATCCGCGCATCGTCGCGGCTGCGCAGCGTCGCGCGCACCTCGCCCTCACCCGGGGCGATGCCGAAACTGGGCGCGCCCAGCCGGGCGTGGGTCAGGGTGATGCGGGCAAAGTCAGGCGTGTCGATCGCGCCGCCGCCAAGCGCGGGAAGCTGCTGCATCAGGGCGGCCATGGCCTGCCCGGGCGAGACCCCATCCTCGGGGGTGGCGGCATGCGAGCTCTCGCCTTGCAGGCAGATCTGCATCCCGCGCGAGGCGCAATTGCCCGGACCGGGGCACAGGCCGATCTCGCCCAGTGGACGGCCCGGCACGTTGTGCCAGGCAAAGGCGAAATCCGGGCGCAGGTCGGGCCAGCGCGGGTCCGCGATCACCGCCTTGGCACCTGCACCGGTTTCCTCGGCAGGTTGGAACAGCAGGATGACGCGCCCCCAGTCCGGACGCCGGATCAGGTGGCGGGCGACGCCCAGCAGTGTGACCATGTGCCCGTCATGGCCGCACAGGTGGCCCCGGCCATCGGTCGTAGATCGGTAGGGCCGGGAGCCGGTTTCCTGGATGGGAAGCCCGTCAAGCTCGCAGCGCAACAGCACGCTCGGGCCGGCCCCGGCGCCGCGGAATTCCGCCGCGACCCCGTGCCCGCCCAGGCCCTGCCACAGCCGGTCGGGGCCAAATGGTGCAAGCGCGGCGGTGATGCGCCGGGCGGTGGGGCCTTCCGCGCCCGACAGGTCGGGGTGGCGGTGCAGGTCCCGGCGAAGTGCGGTCAGCTGGGCGATCTCGTGTTCAGCCGGGGTTTGCATGCTGTCCTCGTGGGAATCACCGTTCGGCGCGGGACCGTCAGGATACCAGCGCAACCGCAAGCAGCGCCAGGAGCAGCCCCTGGGCGGCGAGCGTGGCGAGCATCCCCCAGAAACGCAGCCGCCAGTGCAGCCCGTGCCAGGCGAAATAGGCCCCGTGCATGTAGCGGCCCAGCGTGAAGAGCGCGGCCGTGACCGCCAGTGCCAGGATTGGCGCGCCCTGCGCCTCGGCCAGCGCGCAGAGGATCAGGGCCATTGGCATCTGCTCGGCGGCATTGGCCTGGCCCCGAATGGCCTTGGTCAGCGCCCGGTCACCATTGTCGCCCAGAATGACGCTGTCGCGGCGGCGGTAGAAGATCACGCGCGCGGTCAGCGCCAGCAGAAGCCCCCCGTTCAGCAGGGCGGCGATCGAGGTGATGGGCAGGTCGGTCATGCGGTCACGCTAAGCTGCACAGGTGGCGAATAAAAAGGGCCGCCCCGAAGGACGGCCCTTGAACGTTGCGTCAGCCGGTGGGGGGGTTATTCCCGCCCGCCCAAGAGTTGCAGCAGGAACATGAACATGTTGATGAAGTCCAGGTAGAGGCTCAGCGCACCCATGATGGCGGCCTTGCCCAGCCACTCTTGGTCGCCCTGCGCGGCATGGGCGATGTAGGTGTTCTTGATGTTCTGCGTGTCATAGGCGGTCAGGCCCGCGAAGATCAGCACGCCGAGAATCGAGATGGCGAGGGACAGACCCGGCATCGGCCAGATCAGGTTGACGATCATCGCCCCGATCAGGCCGATCACGCCCATGATCAGGAACGACCCCCAGGCAGAGATGTCCTTCTTGGTGGTGTAGCCCCAGAGGCTGAGACCGGCGAAGGCGATCGAGGTGATCAGGAAGACCTGCACGATCGAATAGCCGGTGAAGACCAGGAAGATCGAGCTGATCGACACCCCCATGGTCAGCGCGAAGGCGTAGAACACCAGTTGTGCCGTGGCCGCCGACATGCGGTTGATCATCGCCGAGAAGCCGAAAACAAAGGCCAGCGGTGCCAGCATGACGACCCAGCGCAGCGGCGATGCGTAGATCGCCGACCCCAGCCCGGTCAACAGGGTTCCATTCTGCATCTGAGCTGCGGCTTGCGACGGGTCTTGCGTGACAGCGAGCCCGGAAATAGCCCATGCGGCGGCAAATGTGATGAGCATGCCCACGGACATCGTGCCGTAGACCTTGTTCATATGGGCGCGCAGACCTTGGTCGATCTCTGCCGTCCGGACACCGGCGCCAGCGCGGACAGTCTGATAGTCAGCCATTCGTTTCCTCCAAAGGTAACTTCCCTAGCCCGGTCGCCGATCCGGCGCGGGTCTCATGAAGAATATCGGCGTTGGGGCGGCGCTTTTCAAGGGAAACCGGTGTCGGGAGGCAGTGTTTCTGTCAGCAGCCACAGCGACGGCCCGGCGGTCAGCGCGGCAGGTCCCAGACAGGGCGGCTGGACTCGCGCAGAACCTGGGCTTCCGTCAGGCCCAGGTCGGCGAGCCGGGCCGGGTCCAGCGCGGCCAGGGCGCGGCGCTGGCGCCAGACCGCGACCATGGTGGCCAGGGCAAGACGGAGGCCGCGCGGGGCCGCCATTGGATGGGTCGGGGCGTGGGACAAGGTCGCCATGACACGTCCTTTCGTGATGATGGGTCGAAAATAAATCAGGATACTTGATATATGGCGCAAGTCGGCGCATCTTTGAAATGAATGATTGGCCGACAAACCATAACGGAACGTGATATGCCCCGGAATCTGGACCTGACCGCCCTGCGCTCTTTCGTGACCGTGGTCGATTCGGGCGGCGTGACCCGCGCCGCCGGACTGTTGCATCTGACCCAGTCGGCGGTCTCGATGCAGCTCAAACGTCTGGAAGAGGGGCTGGGCCTGCGCCTGCTCGATCGCTCGGCCCGCCAGATCGGCCTGACCGGCGAGGGCGAGCAACTGCTCAGCTACGCGCGGCGGATGCTGGCGCTCAACGATGAGGCGGTGGGGCGGCTGACGGCCTCGGACTACGAGGGCGAGATCACGCTGGGCGTGCCGCATGACATCGTGCCGGGCTACATCCCCCAGGTCCTCAAACGCTTTGCCGCCGATTTTCCGCGGATGCGGGTGAATTTCCTGTCCTCGAATACCCGCGCGCTGTTGCAGCAGTTCGACCGGGGCGAGGTGGACATGATCGTGACCACCGAAGAGGGCTGCGGTGCGGGCGGCGAGACGCTCGCCGAGGTGCCGCTGGTCTGGGTCGGTGCGCCGGGCGGACGGGTCTGGAAAGAGCGGCCCCTGCCCATCGCGCTGGAAACCCAGTGCATTTTTCGTCCCAGCGTCCAGCGGCGCCTGGACGCCGCCGGGATTGCCTGGTTGATGCGGGTCGAGACCGGCTCGACCCGGACGGTCGAGGCCACCGTCAGCGCCGACCTGGCAGTGCATGCCATGCTGTCGGGGTTCTGGGTGCAGGGCACCGAACCGGTGGACCATGGCGGCGCGCTGCCCGACCTCAAGGCCTACTCCATCAACCTTTACCGTGGCCCGGGCGGGCTGGGCGAGGTGGAGCAGGCGCTGGCGGGCTACCTGCGTGATACCTATGGCGCGCTCATGCAGACGGCGGCACAACCACGACCTTCCCGGTCGATCGCCGCGATCGGATAAGCTCCAGCGCCTCGCCGGCGCGCGCCAGCGGCAGGACATGGCTGACATGCGGGCGTAGGCGGCCGGCGGCATACCAGTCCATCAGCGTGGCCAGGCTGTCGGTCAGGGCTTCGGGGGCGAATGACAGATAGCCGCCCCAGTAGAAGCCGATCACGTCGATATTCTTGACCAGCAGGCGATTGGCCGCAACCTGCGAAACATCCCCGCTGGCAAACCCGATGGCGATCACCCGGCCTTCGCGGTTGGTGGCCCTGAGCGCCGCGCTGAAGGCTGCCCCGCCCACCGGGTCATACACCACATCGGCCCCGCCAAGCGCCTTGATCTGCGCGGTCAGGTCCGCGCCCGCGTCGATCAGGTGATCCGCCCCGGCCGCACGGGCGGTTTCCAGCTTTTCGGCGCCGCGCGCCACGGCGATGACCCGCGCGCCGATGGCCTTGCCGATCTCGACCGCTGTCAGGCCCACACCCCCGGCGGCGCCCAGCACCAGAAGCGTCTCGCCCTGTTGCAGGCGCGCCCGGCGGGTCAGCGCCAGATGCGAGGTGCCGTAGGCGACCTGGAACCCCGCAGCCTGTTCGGCGGCCATGTCCGCTGGCACTGCGCGGCAAAGCACGGCCGGAAAGACCCCCTGTTCGGCCAGTCCGCCATGGCCGCCGAAGACCGCGACCCGCGTGCCGATCGCCGGGCTGTCGACTCCGTCGCCATGGGCGCGGACGATGCCGCAGACCTCCATCCCCAGGGTGAAGGGCGGGGCGGGCGTGTCCTGATACGTGCCCTGCGCCATCAGCATGTCGGCGAAGTTGAGCCCGCAGGCGGCGATGTCCAGTAGCACCTCGCCCGGGCCCGGCCGGGGTGCCGCGATCTCCTCGATCTGTGGCGGGGTGTCGAAGCGGGTCACTCGGAATGCGTGCATGTTAGGCCTTTCGGGCGAGAATCGCGCGGTGCTAAGAATAACCCCGGGGCTGCGGCAGGCCAACGGGCAGCGCAAAATTGCCCATACGAAACAGCGGCCTCTCCAAAAGTACAGGGACCGGGCCGGGCGAACCTGTCTTTAAGGTCAGGGTCGGGCGTGCAACCCTTGCGTGTCTCTCGGTGGGCGGGTTTCGTTGGCACGTAATACGCGGAGCTGGAGGCGCTGCACCGTGTCGCAAGGGTCCGTGAACGGCGGGTTGCGCGGCCGAAGCAGGGCCCGTCCGCCAAGAGGGAACAAGGAAAATGACGATGAAGCACCCCGTTGACGTGCATGTGGGCAAACGTATCCGGCATCGCCGCTGGATGACAGGCACTACGCAGCAGCAGCTGGCCGATACTGTGGGTATACGGTTTCAACAGATTCAGAAGTACGAAACCGGCATGAACCGCGTCAGCGCCTCGCGGTTGTGGGATATCGGCCGTGCTCTGGGGGTGGACGTTGCCTTCTTTTTCGAGGGCTACGACGGCGATCTCGCCGAGGTGCCCGGGGCCACCGATCTGCCCGGCGACGTTCTGGCCGACAAGGAGGCGCTCGATCTGCTGCGGTCCTACTACGCGATGCCCGAGAACCAGCGCCGCCGCCTGTTCGACCTGGCTCGCTCGCTCAGTGACGCGGCCTGAGACGTCGCGCCGGGGGCCGGGACGCCGGCGGTTCGGCTTGACCGGGCCGCCCCGGCCCCGTTAGGCCACTTCACGGCAGGCTGGCGAGGGGGCCCATGGATATTGATACATCCGAATTCGAGGTCCTGTGGGCCTGTGCCCGCGCCATGGCCGATGCGGCGCGGATCGAGACCTTGCGCCATTTCCGCATCGGCGTGGCCAGTGACAACAAGCAGGAGGGCGTGTTCGACCCGGTGACAGAGGGCGACCGCGCGGCCGAGCGCGCCATGCGCGCGGTGCTGGCCGAGCGCCGCCCCGACGACGCCATCCTGGGTGAGGAATACGGCGCGACCGAGGGCACGACGGGCCTGACATGGGTGCTGGACCCGATCGACGGCACCCGCGCCTATATCTCGGGCACGCCGACCTGGGGGGTTCTGATCTCGGTCAATGGCCCCGAGGGCCCGATCATGGGCCTGATCGACCAGCCCTACATCGGCGAACGCTTCGAGGGCGGCAAGGGGCTGGCGGTTATGACCGGGCCCATGGGCACCGCGCCGCTGCGCACCAAGGCCACGCGCGATCTGTCCGAGGCCACGATCTTCACCACCTTTCCCGAGGTCGGCACCGAGGCAGAGCGTGCCGCCTTTCACGCGGTGGCCCGACGCTGCAAGCTTACGCGCTACGGCATGGATTGCTATGCCTATGCCCTTCTGGCCGCGGGCCAGATCGACCTGGTGATCGAGGCCGGATTGTCCTCCTATGACATCTCCGCCCCCATCGCGGTGATCGAGGCCGCGGGCGGGATCGTCACCGACTGGCAGGGCGCCAATGTGCATGCGGGCGGCAACACCCTGGCCGCTGCCACCCCCGAGTTGCACGCGGCGGCCTTGAAGGCTCTCGCAGACCCATAGCGGCCCCCCCCCCAACCGAGGATGCGAATGTCCTTGCGCCATGATCGAGACGGTGATGCCTAGTCAGGGTACGCCGCTGATACTTGACGGCTATGAACAGGCAATTTGCAGGGCGGCGACACCAACACCTTTTACGAGCACAACGAGGTCGGCTGGGTTGGGTGGGGCGCCGCCGACGCCGATTTCCGGGCCGTCTGGCACCGCATCATCGCCTGTCGCGCGCCTGCCCCGGTTATGCGGCAAAAGCGGGTCGGCCGCCCCATGCTCGAGGAGGACATGTGCGAGCCGGACCTGCGCTGCTGGGTCGTCGAGACGCACATGGCCCGCGGCACTTCCGGCCAGTGCGCCGGGCCGGGGCGGTGTGACCATCGCGCAAACGACCATCGCGCAAACAGCGTGGTGGCCTGCGAACGGTCCGCGATAGCGATCCCAAGGGGCAGGCACGACAGGTGGGCCGGGCACCCGCTTGACCGCCCCGTCGCTTCTTCAGCAATTGGGGATATTCACCGCCAGACCACCGAGGGCGGTTTCCTTGTATTTCTCGCTCATGTCCGCGCCGGTCTGGCGCATGGTCTCGATGGCGGCATCCAGCGGCACGAAATGCTGCCCGTCGCCGCGCAGCGACAGAGAGGCCGCGGACACCGCCTTGATCGCCCCCAGCCCGTTGCGTTCGATGCAGGGCACCTGCACCAGCCCGCGCACCGGGTCGCAGGTCATGCCGAGGTGGTGTTCCAGCGCGATCTCGGCGGCATTCTCGATTTGCGCGGGCGTGCCGCCCAGCACGGCGCACAGCCCGGCGGCGGCCATGGCCGAGGCGCTGCCGACCTCGGCCTGGCAGCCTGCCTCGGCCCCGGAAATCGAGGCGTTGAACTTGACCAGCCCGCCAATGGCCGCCGCCGTCAGCAGGAAGTCGGGCACCCGGGCGCGGCTGGCGCCGGGCACATGGTCCAGCCAGTAGCGGATCGTCGCGGGCACCACGCCGGCCGCGCCGTTGGTGGGGGCGGTGACGACCTGCCCGCCGGCGGCGTTCTCCTCGTTCACCGCCATGGCATAGGTGGAAATCCAGTCGTTGACGATGTGCGGCGCGGTCAGGTTGCGGCCGTTCTCGGCCAGCAGGGCCTGGTGAATGGCGCGTGCCCGGCGGCGCACGCGAAGGCCCCCGGGCAATTCGCCGTCACCCGCCAGGCCGAGGTCGATGCAATCGTTCATGACCTCCCAGATGCGGGCCAGGCCGGCGTCGAGGTCGGCGCCGGGCATCCGGCTGAGTTCGTTGCGCCGCTTCATCTGCGCGACGCTCAGTCCGGACTCGGCGGCCATGTCCATCATCTCGGCGGCGGATTTGAAGGGGAAGGGCACCGGCGGGCCATCGTCGGTGTCGCGGCCCCGGGCCAGTTCGTCCTCGGTCAGCACGAAGCCGCCGCCGATGGAATAATAGGTGACCTGCGTGATAACGTCGCCCTGGGCGTCGCAACCCTTGAGGATCATGCCGTTGGCATGGCCGGGCAGCGGCGGGCCGTAGTCGAACTCGAGGTCCGTGTCGGGATCGAAGGTCAGCGCGTTCAGCCCCTCGGGCATCACGGTCCCTTCTGCCGCGATGCGGGCCAGTTCCGCCTCGGCGCGCGCGGCGTCATAGTCATCGGCGCGAAAACCCGCCAGCCCGAGGATCGTGGCCCGGTCGGTGGCATGGCCGACCCCGGTGAAGGCCAGGGAGCCATGCAGCGAGGCCTTGAGCCCGGCCACGGAGAAGGGCTGCGCGCGCAAGTGATCGAGAAACCGCGCGGCGGCGACCATGGGCCCGATCGTGTGTGAGGACGAGGGGCCCACGCCCACCTTGAACATGTCGAAGACGCTGAGGAACATGTCTTGTCCTTTGTTTGCCCTGCGGTGTGCGGCCCACCGGCGTGTGCAACAGAATAAGGCCGAACGCGCGGGGTTGGGGCCTGAATGCGACGCATTGCCCCTCGCCGCCGCCGATCTGGCACGCCGCCAGCCTGGTGTGGGGCGGTCCAGCTGGACGCGCCTCTCGCCAGGCGGCCCGACGCGGCCTATAAGGGCGCGAGTCACGTCACAGGAGCCGTCCCAATGCCCGAGTTGTCGCCCATCGAGACCGCCAAGGCCGTCGCGGCCCGGCAGGCCGCGGAATACGTCGAGGACGGAATGCGCGTCGGCCTCGGGACCGGCTCCACCGCCGCCCACCTTGTCAACTGCCTGGGCGAGAAGGTGGCCGGCGGGCTGTCGATCCGCGGCGTTCCGACCTCGACGCGCACGGCCGAGCTGGCCCGCGAAGCGGGCATCGAGGTGATTTCGCTCGACACCGCGAAATGGCTGGACCTGACGATCGACGGGGCTGACGAATGCGACGGTCAGGCCAACCTGATCAAGGGCGGCGGCGGGGCGCTGCTTTATGAAAAGATCGTCGCCGCGGCCAGCGACCGGATGGTGGTGATCGCCGACGCGGGCAAGCAGGTCGAGACGCTGGGCGCCTTTCCCCTGCCCGTGGAGGTGATCCCCTTCGGCTGGCAGACGACCCGGACGCTGGTCGAGGAAACCCTGAGCGGCATGGACGTGCTGGGGCGCAGCACCGCTTTGCGGATGAATGGCGATGCTCCCTATCGCACCGACGCGGGTAATCACATCCTTGATCTGCATCTCGACCGGATCGGCAATGTAAGGCAGTTGAGTCTGGCCCTCAACCAGATCCCCGGCGTGGTGGAAAACGGGCTGTTCCTCGACATCTGCGACGTTGTGGTGATCGGCTACGGCGACGGGCGGGTCGAGCAGCGCGACATCAACGCGGGCACAGTCACCGAGGCACGCCACGATTTCATCGAGACCGACAACCTGTTCAAGGATATCGGCGACTGACCAGATTGTGCGGGCTGCGCCCGCGCAGGTTTGCCGGTGCCTGGTGGAACCCGTGGGGCGATATGGGCGGGGCATTGCGCCGCGTGTCCGAACGGCGGACCTGAGTTTATTTGCCAAGATGAAGAGGGCGCCGCGCACTGGCCATTTGCCGAGTGCTGTGTTTTACACCACCCGCAGATGGACAAGAGGATCCGATGAGCGATTTCGACTATGATCTCTTCGTGATTGGCGGCGGCTCGGGCGGGGTGCGCGCGGCGCGCATGGCCGCACAGACCGGCGCCCGGGTCGCGCTGGCCGAGGAATACCGCCTGGGCGGCACCTGCGTGATCCGCGGCTGCGTGCCCAAGAAGCTGATGGTCTTTGCCAGCGAATACCGCGAGATGGTCGCCGATGCCCGCGCCTACGGCTGGGACATCGGTGCGGGCACGTTTGACTGGCCCCGGTTTCGCGGCCAGCTGGATGTGGAGCTGGACCGGCTCGAGGGGGTCTATCGCGGCTTGCTGGACGGCTCGGAGGTGACGGTACACGATGGCCGGGCCCGCATCACCGGGCCGCATGAGGTCGCCGTGAACGACACGACGGTCTCGGCCAAGCATATCCTGGTGGCGACCGGTGGCCGGCCTGCCTTGCCCGAGATGGAGAATGCCGAACTGGGCATCACCTCGAACGACATCTTCAAGCTGGAGGCGCTGCCCCGCAGCATCCTGATCGTCGGCGGCGGCTACATCGCCTGCGAGTTTGCCTGTATCCTGCACGGGCTGGGCGTCGAGGTGACGCAGTTCTATCGCGGCGCGCAGATTCTGCGCGGCTTTGATGGCGAGGCGCGCGGTCTCGTCTCTGAGGAGATGCAGCAGCGCGGCGTCGATCTGCACCTTGGCACCAACGTTCTGGACATGGCGCCCGAGGGTGAGGGCATCCGCGTCAAGGCCACGAATGGCACCGAACGCGTCTTCGACAAGGTCATGTTCGCCACCGGGCGCACACCGAACACCGAGGGCCTCGGGCTCGAGCAGGCCGGCGTGGCGCTTGGCCGCCGCGGCGAGGTCCTCGTGGACGCGTATTCGCAGACCCGGGTGCCGTCGATCTACGCCATCGGCGACGTGACCGACCGGGTGCAACTGACCCCGGTCGCGATCCGCGAGGGCATGGCCTTCGTCGACACGGTCTTCAAGGGCCAGCCCACCCCGGTGGATCATGCGCTCATCCCCTCGGCCATCTTCACGCAGCCCGAGATGGGCACCGTCGGCCTGTCCGAGGAAGAGGCGCGCGAGGCCGGGCCGATCGAGGTCTACTGCACCTCGTTCAAGCCGATGAACACCGCCTTTGCCGGGCGGCCCGACCGGGTTCTGATGAAGCTGGTGGTCTGCGCCGAGACGCGCCGGGTGCTGGGGTGCCACATTGTCAGCCCCGGTGCGGGCGAAATGATCCAGCTTGCGGGGATCGCGGTGAAGATGGGCGCCACGAAAGAGGATTTCGACCGCACCGTGGCCGTGCATCCGACCATTTCCGAGGAACTGGTGACCATGCGCGCACCGGTTCGGACCGCTTGAAAAGCCGGGGCCAAGGCCCACATGATAACACAATGAAACGCGCCCCGTGCCGGGGCGATGGCAATAAGGGAAGCTTTAACCGGATGGCTGGAAACAACCAGGGCCCCTGGGGGGGCGGCGGTCGCGGCGGCGGCGGCGATGACCGCGACCGCAACAACGGCGGCGGCGGCGGACGCAGACCCGGCCAAGAGCCGCAGATGCCCGAATTCGACGAAATCGTGACCAAGACCCGCGACCAGCTGCGCGTCCTGATGGGCGGCGGCGGCGGCAAGGGTGGCAAGCCATCCGGCGGCGGGGGCGGCGACGGGCCGCAGATCTCGCGCGGGATGATCGGGCTGGGGGTCGCCCTGGCCCTGGTGGCCTGGCTGACGGCCAGCTTCTACACCGTAAGGCCTGAGGAACGTTCGGTCGAATTGTTCCTGGGCGAGTGCATCGAACCCTGCGTCGGCCAGCCGGGCCTGAACTTCGCGCCCTGGCCGGTCGTCACCGCCGAAGTGTTGCAGGTGACGCGCGAACAGGTCATCGAGATCGGCGAGGAGAACGTGCCGGGCAACCTGAGGTCGAACCGCGATACCGACCGGTCTGTGGGGTCCGACACCGGCCTGATGCTGACCGGGGACGAGAACATCGTCGAGATCGGGTTCCAGGTCGTCTGGAACATTACCTCGCCGCATCGTTACCTGTTCAACCTGCAGAACCCGCCCGAGACGATCGAGGCGGTGGCCGAATCGTCCATGCGCGAGATCATCGCGCAGTCGCAACTGGCGAACCTGAACCGCGAACGCGCGGTCCTGCGCGACCGGTTGCAGGAGTCGGTGCAATCCACGCTCGACGAATATGACAGTGGCGTGAACATCATCCGCATCAACCTGGACCAGGCTGACCCGCCGGCGACCGAGGTCGACGTGATCAACATCGACGGGGAATCCGAAGTCACGTCGCCCCTGTCCGCCTACCGCGACGTGCAGGACGCCGAGCAGGAGCGCATCCAGCTGCAGAACCGCGCCGATGCCTATGCCAACCGTGTCACGGCCGAGGCGCGTGGTAGCGCGGCTGAAATCCTTGAAGGCGCCGAAGGCTATCGCGCCCGGGTCGTCAACGAGGCCCGCGGTGAAGCCGCGCGTTTCGTCAGCGTGCTGGAAGAATTCCAGCAGGCGCCCGACGTGACGCGCGAACGCCTGTACCTGGAAACGGTAGAGGAGGTCTTCGGCCGCTCCGACCTGATCCTGCTGGACGAAGGCGGACAGGGCCAGGGGGGTGTCGTGCCCTACCTGCCGCTCGACCAGCTGCGGCGCCAACCCACCGACCAGACCACCGGAGGGTCTAACTGATGCGCAAACTTGTCTATCTTCTCCCGATCCTGCTGGTTGCCCTTGTCGGCATCCTCAGCTCGATCTTCGTCGTGGACGAGCGTGAAAAGGCGCTGGTGCTGCGCTTCGGGCGGGTCGTCCAGGTCAAGACGGAACCGGGGCTCGCCTTCCGCGTGCCCTTCCTCGACCAGGTGGTCAGCTATGACGACCGGATCATCTCGATCGACATGGCCCAACAGGAAGTTATTCCCGATGACGACCGTCGCCTGATCGTGGACGCCTTCGCGCGCTACCGGATCGACGACGTCATCCAGTTCCGCGAGGCGACCGGCGCGGGCGGCGACATGGCGATCACCGTCGCCGACAACCGTCTGGAGCAGATCCTGCGGGCCACCACCCGGCAGGTGCTGGGGTCGGTCAGTTCCGATGAAATCCTGTCGCAGGATCGCGACGCGCTGATGCTGCGCATCCGCAACGGGGCCATCGAGGAATCGGCCGAACTGGGCCTGACGGTCGTGGACGTGCGGCTCAAGCGCACCGACCTGCCGCCCGAGAACCTGGCCGAGACCTTCCGCCGGATGGTGTCGGAACGCGAACGCGAGGCCGAGGACGAGCGCGCACGGGGGCGCGAGGCCGCGCAGCGCATCCGCGCCCAGGCCGACCGGACCGTGGTCGAGCTTGTCTCGGACGCCGAACGCGAGGCCCGCATCATCGAGGGTGAGGCCGACGCCGAGCGCAACAAGGTTTTCGCCGAGGCCTTCAACCAAGACCGGGAATTTTTCGAGTTCTACCGGTCACTCGAAGCCTATGGGAAAGCCCTTCAGGAGGACAGCACGCGGCTGGTGCTCAGCCCCGATCATGCGTTCTTCGACTACATGCGCTCGCCCAGCGGGGCCCCCGCGGCCCCGCAGGAGTGAGCACGGCGAGATATCGGACAAAAGGGGCGGCCACGGGTCGCCCCTTTCGCGTTTCGCCCTCACGAAATCATGACTGGCCCGGGTTTGGCGTTGCGCTGCCGGGTACGGGGCTTACATTTCACAGCAACGGCGGTCGGCCCGCGGCCGCGTGAGCAAAGCAGGAAAGGAGATGTCGACGTGAAGACCTCCAGAGCAATCGCAGTCGCCCGGACCGACACAGGGTCCGGGATCAGCACCCTCAAGGCGGCGCTTCTGGCGCTTTTTCTGGGCGCGGCCATGGTGCTATCGCAAGTCAGCCCGCTGGCGGCACAGGATCGCCCGGAGACCTTCGCCGACCTGGCCGAGCAGGTCAGCCCCGCGGTGGTGAACATTACAACGGCCACCACCGTCGCGGACAACACTGGCCCGCAGGGCATCGTGCCCGAAGGCTCGCCCTTCGAAGATTTCTTCGAGGAATTCAACGAGGGCCAGCCGCGCCGCTCCTCGGCGCTCGGCTCGGGTTTCGTGATTTCCGAGGACGGCTTCATCGTGACCAACAATCACGTCATTGAGAACGCCGACGAAATCATGATCGAATTCTACCCGGGCGGCGAAGAGATGCTTCAGGCCGAATTGGTCGGCACCGACCCGAACACCGACATCGCCCTGCTCAAGGTCGAGGCGGATCGGCCGCTGCCCCATGTCGATTTCGGCGACAGCGATGGCGAGACCGCCGAGGTTGGCGACTGGGTCATGGCCATGGGCAACCCGTTGGGCCAGGGGTTCTCGGTCACCGCCGGGATCGTCTCGGCGCGCAACCGCGAACTGGCCGGCACCTATGACGACTACATCCAGACGGACGCGGCCATCAACCGCGGCAACTCGGGCGGGCCGCTCTTCGACATGAACGGCGATGTCATCGGTGTGAACACCGCGATCCTGTCGCCCAATGGCGGCTCGATCGGAATCGGTTTTGCCATGTCCGCGGCCGTTGTCACCAACGTGGTGGACCAGCTCAAGGAATACGGCGAGACCCGCCGTGGCTGGCTGGGCGTGCGCATCCAGGACGTGACGCCGGACATGATCGGCGCAATCGACGGGCTGGATGAACCGCAGGGCGCCATGGTCACCGACGTGCCCGAGGGCCCGGCGCGCAACGGCGGTGTCGAATCCGGCGACATCATCCTGACATTCGACGGGGTCGACGTGGATGATACCCGCGAACTGGTCGGCGTGGTCGGCAACAGTCCGGTGGGCAAGAATGTTCCGGTGGTGGTGCTGCGCGACGGCGAAACGCGCGAGTTGACGGTCGAGTTGGGCCGCCGCGAGACGGCGCAATCCGCGGCCTTCCCCGAAGACGAACAGCCCGAACCGACCGAACCCGCCACGGCCTCGATGCTGGGCATGACCCTGTCCGAGATCACCGAGGACATGGCCGGCGAACTGGGCGTCGAGCCCGGCAAGGGCCTGGTCATCATGGAGATCGACTCCGAGAGCGAAGCCGCCTCCAAGGCGCTGCGGGCCGGGGATGTCATCACCGAGGCCAACCAGTCTGCTGTCGCCTCGGTCGAGGGTTTCGAGACCCGCGTGGAAGAGGCCCGGGATGCGGGGCGCAAGTCCATGCTGATGCTGATCCGCCGGGCGGGCGAGCCGCGCTTCGTGGCCCTCGCGCTGGAGTGACTGGCGCGAAAGCCGCGTGACGAAAGGGCACCCCGCGAGGTGCCCTTTTTCATGCGCCCGAGCCTTGGTTCCGGACGGGGACGGGTCGCCGTCACTTTTCCCGGCAATTGGACTGGCGAAGTCCCGGCACAACCCCTAGGTTTCCGGCGACACAGCACAAGAAAAGGGTAAGGCATGGCGAAGATCACCTATATCGAGCATGGCGGCAAAGAGCATGTCGTCGACGTGGCAAACGGGCTGACCGTGATGGAAGGCGCGCGCGACAACGGCATCCCCGGCATCGAGGCCGATTGCGGCGGCGCTTGTGCCTGTTCCACCTGCCACGTCTACGTGTCGCCCGACTGGGTCGAGAAACTGCCGGCCCGGGACCCCATGGAAGAGGACATGCTCGATTTCGCCTATGAGCCCGATCCCGAACGCTCGCGCCTGACCTGCCAGCTCAAGGTCAGCGACGCGCTGGACGGGTTGGTGGTGCAGATGCCGGAAAAGCAGATTTGATCCGCGCGGCGCTGACGGTGGCCCTGATGGCCGGACCGGCCGGCGCCGAAATCACCGGCGCCCGCTACGCAGAGCCGACCTCGGCCTACGGGCATGGCGCCGTTGCGGGCGGGGAATACGCGCGCCTGATCGTCGAGAAGGCGCAGGACAGCCACGGTGTCACTTGGGAAAACGCGGTGTTCGAGGACACCGCCCCGCGGCTGGCCGATCTTGACGGCGACGGCACGCTCGAGGTTGTCGCGGTTGTCAGCGGGTTCCGGACCGGCGCGCGCGTCCAGGTGGTGGATCTGGTGAACGGCCGGCCGGCCGCGGTGGCGTCGACGGCCCCCATCGGCCGGCGTCACCGCTGGCTGGCCATCGCCGGGATCGCCGATCTGGATGGCGACGGCCGGTCCGAGGTCGCCTATGTCGACCGCCCCCACCTGGCCCGCACACTGCGCGTCGTCGAAGTCCACCGGTCCGGCGAGGCTTGGCAGATCACCGAGGAGGCCGCCGCGCCGGGCCACACCAACCATCGCTACGGCGCGCCCGACATCGAGGGCGGTGTTTTTGACTGCGGCGAGGGCCCCGAGATCATCACCGCCGATGCCGACTGGACCCGCGTGCAGGCCACGCGCCTGAAGGACGGAGCGCTCACCACCCGCGACCTGGGGGCCTATACCAGCCCCGACAGCCTGCGCTGCCGCTAGTCGTCTTTCTGTGCGGCATCGTCTTGTGCGGGCGGCCCGTCGGGTGGGCGGCCCCCGGCGCGGCTTCGCATCCGTTCGGCCTGGTCCAGGGCCTCGGCCAGACGCGCTTCGAGTTCCCGGTCGGCGCCACGGGCGCGCGCGACATAGGCCGTGTTCCGCGAGATCGGCACATCGGGGTCCCAGAGCCGGGCCAGGTCGCGCAGCAGGCGCCGGTCGTGGCGCGAGAAGGTCATCTCGGCTTCGGCGGCCTCGTGATCGGTCAGGCCGAGGTTTTCCAGAACGTAGCGGCCCGCCCGCAGGGAACTGTCGAAAAGCTCGCGTAGGATGTCGTCGGCGCCGGCGGCGTAAAGCTCATAGACATGCACCCGGTCGCGGGCGCGGGCGACGATGTGAATGTCCGGCCGGTGGCGCCGCGCGTAGGACACAAGCCGCACCGACGACACCTTGTCATCGAGGGCCACGACCAGGACCTTGGCATCGTCCAGCCCGGCGGAATGCAGGATGTCGGGGCGCGTTGGGTCACCAAAGAAACCCTTGAAGCCGAACTGCCGCATGGTCTGAACCGTGGACAGGTTGCCGTCCAGCACCACCGTGGAATATCCCGTGCTTTGCACCAGGCGGTTGACCACCTGCCCGAAGCGCCCGATCCCGGCGATGATGACAAGGCCGGTCTCGTCGATCTCGTCGGCCTCGGGCGCGGTGATGTGGTCGTGCTTTGCGGCGCGCCGGGCCATCCCTTCGTAGAGGATGAACAGAAGCGGCGTCGCGAGCATGGACAGCGCGACCACCAGCAGCAGTTCGGCCCCCAGGGCCTGCCCCACCACGCCCTGTTGCAGCGAGAAGGACAACAGCACGAAGCCGAATTCCCCGGCCTGCGCCAACCCCAGCGTGAAAAGCCAGCGGTCGCGCCCGCGCAGGCCGAAGCCCAGCGCCAGTGCGAAAAGCACCAGAAGCTTGATCGCGATGACCGCCGCGGTGAGGCCGAGGATGCGCAGCGGTGCCGCGGCCAGGGTGCCAAAGTCGATCCCGGCGCCCACGGTGATGAAGAAGAGCCCCAGCAGCAGCCCCTTGAAGGGCTCCAGGTCGCTTTCCAGCTCGTGCCGGAATTCGGAGTTGGCCAGCACAACCCCGGCCAGGAATGTGCCCAGCGCGGCCGAGAGGCCGACCAGCCCCATCAGCGTGGCGATGGAGACGACCACGAAGAGCGCAAGCGCCGTGTACATCTCGCGCAGGCGGGCCTGGTGGATGTAGCGAAAGAGCGGCCGCGTCAGGTAGATGCCCGCCAGGATCACCGCCGCCACGGCGGCGATCGTCACCAGCGTGACCCCCCAGGCCGGCAACCCCTCGACGAGGGACAGGTCGCCGCCGTGGGGCTCGGCTCCGGCCTCTCCCGCGCGCTGCACAGAGCCATCGGGGGCCAGGGTCACGGGTTGGCGGATCGCCAGCAGCGGCAGCACGGCCAGCATCGGGATCACAGCGATGTCCTGGGTCAGCAGCACCGAGAAGGTCGCGCGTCCCCCGGTGGTCTTCATCAGCCGCTTCTCGGTCAGGGTCTGCAGCACGATGGCGGTGGAGGACAGCGCGAAGATCAGCCCCACAGCCAGCGCCGTCTGCCAGGCCAGTCCGGTGAGCCAGAACAGCGCGGTCAGCAGCCCCGTCGACAGCCCGATCTGAAGTCCGCCCATGCCGATCAGCCGGTCGCGCATGGCCCAGAGGGCACGCGGCTCCAGTTCCAGCCCGATCAGGAACAGCATCATGACGACGCCGAATTCCGCGATGTGCTGAAGGTCCTGCGCCTCGGCGCCCAGAATGGGGGCGACAGCGACCCCGGCCAGCAGATAGCCCAGCACCGAGCCCAGCCCCAGTCGTGCGGCCATCGGCACGGCCAGAACGGCCGCGCCCAGCAGGATCGTGGCAAGCAGGAGGGTTTCAAGCATGGCCCCAGCCTTTCCCGGCGGGGCGGGATTTGCAAGCGGTCAGCCGCCCACCTCGAGCCTGACCTGCCGTCCGCGCTTGGCATAGATCAGCGCGCTGGACCCGATGGCCTGCACCCGCCCGCCATCAAGCCGGTCGCCCACGGTCACGCGGGTGAGTTGCCCGTTGGACAGGCGCACCAGCGCGCGGCGGTCGTCCGAGGAGCCATAGACCCCGATCAGGTTCACCCGGCGCAGGTTGATCGCGCCCTCCTCGGTGGCCGCGCGGGCGACGCTGGCTGTGGTCGGGCCGCTGGGCCGGGCCGGTTCCGCCACGGCCGGGGCGGGCTGGGCATTGGCGACGACGCGGTCGAAATCACCGGGCCGGGGGCCGGGGCGCAGGCTGGCCCGCGGGGCCTGGTCGGTGGCATCGGCAAAGGGGTCTGGCCGGGCCGCGGCCGCCTGTACGGCGGCCGCGATCTCGTTGGAGAGGGTCAGGCTGGCCTCGTCCTCTTCGTCGGGCTCCGGGGTCTCCGGTGCTGCAGGGACGAGGGCGTCGGGCCGCGGACGCGGGCGCAAATCGGCCGCCTCCTCCGCCGTCAGCGCCCCAAGCTCGCCGGCGGCGCCGGGCGCGGCCCGGGCGGTGATCTCGCCCGGCCTGGCGGGCGGTGTCAGCGGCGGCGCGCCCGCGACAAGCTCCAGCGGGCCGGCCTGGTCGGCCGCCGGCGGGGCAGGCCGGACCGGCGGCGACAGTGGCGGCACGCCCGCGACGACGTCGAGCCCCTCGGCGCCTTGCCGCCCCGGATCGGCGGCGGGCGGTTCCGTTCCGGGCCGCACGGGCGGGGCCAGACGGGGCGCGCCGGCGATGATGACGACGCCGGCCTCCGGGTCGGCGCCGGTCGACGCCGCCTGGGGAATGACGCCGGCCAGCTGGTCCACCACGGTGCGCTGGGGCGGCTCGGTCCCCGGCCGCGGGGGCGGCGACAGCGGCGGCGTGCCGGCAAAGGCCAGGATGCCGTCCGGGGTCCGCGCCCCCTCCGGGGTGGCTACGACATGGCCGTCGGGCCCGAAGTCGAACGTGGCGTCCGGCGCGGGCGGGTTCAGCGGCCGGGCGATCACCGCGTCCGGTGCGGGGCCGCCGGGCAGTCCGCCGGGCACGCGCCGGCCGGGGGGGGCGAAGGCCTCGGCGACCGCGACAGGGTCAAGCGCCTGCCCGCGCGGGCTGTCCGACAGGCGCGGGGCCCGTTGCCAGACCCCGGTGGTGTCATGGAGCCGCTGCGCCTGGGCCGGCGACAGGACCGTGCCGGGGGAGGCGGCGCGCGGCGGCGCCGGGGCCGCCACCTCTGCCGCCTCCGGGGTGGCCGGAGCGCTATCTTCGGGGGTTTCATCCCGCGGGGCCGCGGGCGTTGCGGTCTGCACCGCGGGCGGGGCCGCGGCGGGCGCGCCGGGATCGGGCCGCTGCGGCGCGGCCGTCGCCGGGGCAGCCGCCTCGGACAGCGGCGGTGCGGGGGCGGAGGCACCCGCCCCCGGGGCGACCGGTTCAGCGGTGTCCATGGCGGGTGGCGCGGGCGGGGCGGCCGCGGTCTGGACCGGCCCGCTGTCCCAGCCGAACCACCGCGCAACTGTGTCGGCGTTCAACGCCGCCAGCGCCGCCACGGCCAGCAGGACCAGGATCAGCACCGCCGTCAGGATCAGCCCGAGAAAGCGCGGCGTGCGCCGGACCTTGCGTTGCGCCGGGCGGGCTCCGAAAATCGTCAGGCGCTCGCCTTCGTCCATGGTGCCATCGGCACCGGGCTGCGCGCCCGGCGCGCGGCGGCTGCGAAACAGCCCCGGCGCGCGGTCCGGCCCGGCCGCGGCGGGGCCGGGCGCGGGCGTCGCGGTCAGCGAGGCGGACAGCCGCGGCGCGGTCTCCGCGGGAACGGCCGCAGGACCGCGGTCATCCGGCGCGGGGGCGCCGGGCTTCGCCTCGGCCGACGGGGCGGCGCGGCTGGCGTCGGGGGGGTTGACCGGCCCGGACCCGGCGCCGGCGGTGAAACTCGGCGGCGGTGGCCCCGCATCCGCAGAGTCCCGGCGGGCGACGAGCGGGGCCGGCGCCGCATCTTGCCGCGGGCCGGACGCGGGCGCGGCCGCCGAGGGGGCCGCCGCTGTTCCGTCCACCCCCGCCTGCGTCTCGCCCTCCGGCGGGGGCGCGGCGCGGGGCGTGCCGGACCCGCGTGGCGCGGCATCCTCGTCCTCCTCCGCCGGGCCGGCGGCCGCGTCCCCGGCGCAATCCGGCCCCCCTGCCTCGGGCGCGTCCGCCCCGGGGTCCACGGCGGCCCGTCCGACCACCACCACGGGTTCGGCGTCGCGGATGATCTCCACGTCCCCGGCCGCGCGGGTGGGGCCGAAAAAAGGCTCGCCCACGAAATTGAACGGGTCGGGCACGGCGGCGAAACTGACCGGGTTGAACCCGTGCTCCAGGGCAAAGGCCTCGGCCTCGTCCAGGGTCTCGCGGGCCACGGCGGCGATATAGGTCCGCCCGCCGCCCTTGGAATAATCATGGACCAGATCGTCCAGCGCGTAGGGCGTGGCCCCGTCCAGCGCCGCGCGCACGGCATCCGCGTCGGTGTCCGTACCGTCCAGCGCGAGGTAACGGATCTGCGCCTCGGGCAGCAGCAGCTTGGTGGCCATGCCACCCGGTTCAAGGCGCACCGCTGCCGCGCGCAGCCGGGCCAAGGCCCCTGTCAGGTCCGGGTCGTCCAGCGCGACCTCGCCCACGAGGGTCCAGCCAGCGCCCGCACGATGCATCAGGCGCAGACCGTCAAAGGACAGGGACAAGGCAAAGGTCGGGGTCATGCCGGTGGCTTACCATCTGCGGGCCGCGGGCAAAACGCCCGGCCTCGGTTTCACGCGACGCTACAGCAAGGTTCCGCCCAGGCCAAGCGCCCGCGGCGGCACAGGCGCGTCGGGCGAGGCGCAGCCGCGCCGGGATGGGGCGGGGCCGGGCACCGGTTCGGGAAGGGAGGCGGTACAAATTTAGTTATTTTTGCATTGCCAAACGCGCGGGCGGCCTCTACTTTCGCATTAATTAGGTATGGTGCGTTCTTACCGGAAGTATCCGTCTTCCGTAATGGGGCGTTTTCTGTCAAGCGGTTTTCAAGTCGATA
>JAVLCA010000083.1:0-3104 GCA_031581025.1 Salibaculum sp.
CATGTCAGTCCTCCTCCGGCTTGCGAATGACCCAGAGCTCGCCCAAGCCCGTTTCTTGGTCCTTGGATCTGCGCGTCGCGAGCTTGAGCTGCGGACGGCCGCGCGAGAACATCAGCACAGCCTGCTGAATGCGGCGAAGATAGGCCCCCTCACCCTCCTGCAGGTTTAGCATGTGGGCCGGGATGTCCGGGAACTTCAGCGACTCGTAGGGGTTCAGTGACAGCAAAGCCTGACGCATACCCATGCTCAAGATGTTCTTGGCACTGGTCGAGCGAAGACCCAGCATCCGTTGACCAACCGATCGGTCGGCCACCTTCTCGAATTTATTATCGAGATCGTCCATTGTTATTCTCCGTGTTCTGTTCGTGGTCCAGACATAGAACGCGTCGGTGTTATCGTCAAGGGGGTGTTAGCATAAGTTTGTGGGGGCGGGCATATAGAGACCGGGTAATGCGGTTTCTACGCGAAATGCCCCACAGATTTTTGGATGAAAATTTTTGGGCTCAAAAATGGTGTAGAAAGTGTAGAAGTGTAACATGGATGTCTGAAACCCCTTATTTTTAAGGGTATAACGGCTGTTCTATGTACTACATAGATACTACAGTTATACATGATTTATGGCTGGGACAGCGGTTGGTGGGGCGTGGATCGTGGATCTTGGTCCTTGGGGCTGTAATGTGTATGGATCCCGTATGGCAAGTGAAGTACCCACCTCTGTTACAAGCTGTTGGCACAGGGGCCCCTTTTGTGGAAGTTTCAGTAAAGACCGCTGGCGCGCTGGGAAAAAGTAACGCGACATTTGAAACCTTATAGGCTCACTTTGCAGGTTTCGCATAACAAACTATAACAGGGCCTTTGCCGCCTTGAGACAGTCCTCGACTTGTTGTATGGTTGGGATAATTCCCACATCTTGGAGACGATCGAGGATGCCGAAACGCAAAGCCCCCGAGAAGAAAGAGCTGACCCGGTTTACCCCCGAGGAGGAGGAGATATACGAGCAGACGGGTCACCGCCTGACGATGCGTCAGAAGCGCTTTGCCGAGCGGTTCTCCGAGGGAGACATCACCGCCACCGGTGCGGCGATTGAGGTGGGGTATAGCCCCCGATCCGCGGGGCAGATAGCCTACCAGCTTTTGAACCCGCGCGACACGCCGCAGGTGGTGGCCTATCTCAACTACCTGCGGGACCAAATGGAGGCGAAGTATGGCGTCACCAAAGAGGGTATGCTCAAGCGCCTCTATGATCTGTCTCGAGGCGCTGAAGACAACGGCCAGTTTAGCGCGGCCATCAACAGCGAGAAAATCCGGGCCTCGCTTGGCGGCCTGACGATCGACCGGCGCGAGACCATCAACACCGTGCAGGACATGTCCAAGGACCAAGTCATCAACCGGCTGGAAGAGCTGCGCCAGAAGCACCCGGCGGCTTTTGCCGTGCTCGAGGCCCATGAAGCGGAGACATTGAACAATGAGCAAGGGACCCGAGGCGAACCTGTGGTTATCGATGCGGAAAGCCCTGCCGAAGGGGATGAATCCGACGAGGCTTGAAAACCGCCATGGTGGGGGCGTTCCCGATCTTGAGGTGCAATGGCCGACCGGTTCGGCCTTCGTCGAACTCAAGGCACCGGCTTCAACACCCCGGACTCTTTCGGAAAACCTAAAAGTCAGGCCATATCTTTTCGGAAAATCTGAAAACGTGTGGCGCGAGGCAGTGGCCGACGGCTTGACCGCGCGTCAACTGGGTTCGTTCACGCATGAACATGAATCCACCTCAACTACGCAGGCTGCCGATCTGGCCTCGTCGCAGCAAAAGGCTTGGCATGCAAGGCGCTTCGCCAACGGCGGCGTCTCCTTCTTCTTGCAAAGCACCAAGAACCAACGCTCTAAGCTATTGTTTTCGCCATATATTTCCGAGGACGACGGATCTCTGCGCCTTGGACTGGTGTGCGAGAGCGAAGACTGGGCTGTTGTGCTGTATGCCCTGCGGCTTGGGGCGGACATGCACGCAATTCATGTTCACGGTTGAACAAACCCGGCCCTGCAGCCCTGCGTCTCTTTCGGAAAAGCTGAAAGTCCGCCCGATCTTTTCGGAAAAGCTGAAAGTCTCCAAGCCCTGCGGCCCTGCGCTGTGCACCACAAGAGATATTTTGTGGTGCATATGCCCTGCGGCCCTGCGCCCTACGGCTCGCATGCCGCGTAGTGCCCGCCCGAGAACCGCGGCCAGTCGTCCGCGTGCCCTGCCTGCACCATCATGCAGGCGAGGTCCTTGCCCTGCGCGTTGAAGCATTGGGCCACGATCCGATCGTAGTCGTCCACGTCCTTGATCCTGCAGGTGAGCTCTGCGCCTTGGAGCATCCGGCGCATATGCCCTGCGGCCCTGCGCCCTGCGGCTGTCTCGGCCTCGGGCGCGTCGACGCCCCATAGGCGCACGGCCGTGCCGCCGGCGGTGAGCGTGTCACCGTCGACGGCCAGCGCGTGTAGCAGGATGATGAAAGCTTTGCCGGTCATTTCTGCATTAGGGCGCGTTTGACCTCGGCCTTGCTGCGCTCCGATAGCGCGCAGATCTCATGGATTGTCGCGTTCCAGTGCGTGTCAAAGTATTCTCGGATCATGTCGTCTGTCCAGCGGCTCATGTCTTTTCCTTTCCTTGTCTAGCAGATCCGGGGGCCGTGGCCCCCGGTCATGGGTTTAGTGCATCGGAATGGCGATAGACTTTGGCGACGCGGTCGATGTGCCGCCGCAAAGCTTGCATGCCGCGCATGTGGTGCGCTGCCCTGCCTCTTTGCTGGCCGGGCAAAGCACCTCGTTCGCCTTGTCCAGATCCGCCAAGCTTTCCAGCACGCGGAAAGTCCGCTGGCCCTTGGCCCACGCGGCCCGCGCCTCGGCGTGGCTGTCCGCGCTTTGCATTGCCAGATCCGGGCGCCATCCGCTGGCGTGGGTATAGGCGGTATGCGATGCCGCGTCGCGCAATAGGTCGGTCCAGACGTGATCGGGAACCGCGGCCGGGTCGCCATACGTTCCGATCCGCACGACGCGCCCCGCGCCGATCGCGGCCCGTTCGCGCTGCCTTGCGGCCCAAGGGTAAACGCCCCGATGGAACGCGCGCCA
>JAVLCA010000043.1:0-20784 GCA_031581025.1 Salibaculum sp.
GTGGTGCCCCCAGAGAGACTCGAACTCCCGACCCACTGATTACAAATCAGTTGCTCTACCAGCTGAGCTATAGGGGCACAGGGCCGTCGTCTAGCGCGGGTCGAGACCTGGCGCAAGCCTCGGGGCGAGCGGCCGCACGGCGGCCTGGCGCGTGCGGCGCGGAAACCGGTTTTCGACCCCGCGATTGCGGCCTATGCTTTGGCGCGAACAAATACCATGGGCGGGACCGGGATGCAGATCGTCTTTCACATCGGGGCCAATCGCACGGACGAGGACCGGCTTCTCAAGTCCCTGCTGCGCAACGGCGATGCCTTTGCCGCCAAGGGCATCAAGGTGCCCGGCCCCAGCAAGTATCGCCGCCTGCTGCGCGAGACGATCCAGGGGCTGGACGGCGGCCCGCCCGCTCCCGACACCCGCGACATCCTGCTCGACGCGATCGTCGATGCCGAAGACTGCAACCGTCTCGTGATGTCCAACGAACAGTTCATGTGCGTGCACCGGCGCATTTTCAACCGCGGCCAGATCTACCGTCTGGGCGACGAGAAATTCACGGGCATCGACGCGATCTTTCCCGATGACGAGATCGAGATCTTCCTGGGGCTGCGCAATCCGGCCACCTGGCTTCCTGCAGTGTTCAACGCGATTCCCGACAACGATTTCAACGACTTCATGGGTAGCCTGGCCCCGGCCGACATGCGCTGGTCGGAAGTTGCCACCAAGATTCGCACCCTGATCCCGCGCGCCCGGCTCACCGTCTGGTGCAACGAGGACACGCCGCTGATCTGGGCCCCGCTGATCCGCGAGATTGCAGGCGTGGACCCGCGCATGCGCATCGAGGGCAGCTTCGACCTGCTGCAGTCGATCATGAGCGCGGCGGGCATGAAACGCTTCGTCACCGAGCTCGAGTCCAATCCGCCGCAAACCGAAGCGCAGACGCAGCGGATCATCTCGGCGTTTCTGGAAGAATACGCGCTGCCCGAGGCCATCGAAGAGGAGATCGACCTGCCCGGATGGACCACGGATACCGTCCAATTTCTCACCGAGCGCTACGAGGCCGATTGCCGGGAGATCGCGCAGATGTCCGGCGTCACATTCCTCGCGCCCTGAGGCGCGAGCCTAACCGGCGAGCAGGGCCGCGACGATCGCCTTGGCCTCGTCGCTGGCCCAGTCTGCGTCGCCCTGCAGCCTGGCGATTTCACGGCCCGCGGGGTCGAGGATCAGCGTGACCGGCAGGCCCAGCACGCCCATGTCGCGGGCCAGGGCGCTGCTGGTATCACTGTGCAACGGCAGGGCCTCGACACCGATCTCGGCGAAAAAGGACTCCATCGCCGGGCGCGGGTTGCGGCCTGTGGCGATGGTGACGACCTCGAAGTCCGCGCCGCCGAATTCTTCTTGAAGCTCGGCCAGTTGCGGCATCTCTTTGCGGCAGGGCGCGCACCAGGTGGCCCAGAAATTGACGAGCGCGTATTTGCCTTCGTAGGCGGCGAGCGTCATCTCCTCGCCGTCCTCGGACGAAAAGGCCACCTCCGATCGGGGTGCCTCGCCGAATTGCAGCTTGGTCATGTCGCCGGCGCGCATCTCTTCCAGCGCGGAGTAATCCGCCGCCGCGGCGGCAGGCGCGGGGCTTTCCCTGCCGGCCAAGGCCAAGTATAGCCCTCCGGAAAGGCCTATGGCGGCTGCGGCCGTCAGGATTAGCGCTTTCTTCATGTCATCACCTCTGGACTGCGGGGACCCATGTCGGACAAATCGGGATCGAATGCAATGTGGGGCGGCCGCTTCGGAAGCGGCCCGGATGCGATCATGGAGGCGATCAACGCCTCAATCGGGTTTGACAGGCGTCTGGCGAAACAGGACATTGACGGGTCTCGTGCACATGCGGCCATGCTGGCGGCCCAGGGTATCATTTCACAAAAGGACGCCGATGCGATCCGGGAAGGGCTGCTCACGGTCTTGTCAGAAATCGAGGGCGGCGCATTCGCCTTTTCCACCGCGCTGGAAGACATCCACATGAACGTGGAGGCCCGCCTGAAAGAGTTGATCGGCGATCCGGCGGGCCGGCTGCACACGGGCCGCAGCCGCAACGACCAGGTGGCGGTGGATTTCCGGCTCTGGGTGCGGGACCAGTGCGATGCGGCCGAGGCCGGCCTCGTGGCGCTGCAAAAGGCGCTGCTGGGCCAGGCCGAACAGGGGGCGGACTGGGTCATGCCGGGCTTCACCCACCTGCAGACCGCTCAGCCCGTGACCTGGGGACATCACATGATGGCCTATGTCGAGATGTTCGGGCGCGACCGCGCCCGCTTTGCCGATGCGCGCAAGCGGATGAACGAATCGCCCCTCGGCGCCGCGGCGCTGGCCGGCACCCCCTTCGACATCGACCGGCAGATGACAGCCCATGACCTGGGCTTTGACGCGCCCATGGCCAACTCGCTCGACGCTGTCTCGGCGCGGGATTTCGCACTGGAGTTCCTCTCGGCCGCGTCGATCTGCGCGATTCATTTGTCGCGGCTGGCCGAGGAACTGGTGATCTGGTCCTCCGCCCAGTTCCGGTTCGTCACCATGTCCGACAAGTGGTCCACCGGCAGTTCGATCATGCCGCAAAAGCGCAACCCGGATGCGGCGGAACTGCTGCGCGCCAAGGTCGGGCGCATCTTCGGGGCCAATGTGGCGCTGATGACGGTGATGAAGGGCCTGCCCTTGGCCTATTCCAAGGACATGCAGGAGGACAAGGAACAGGTCTTCGACGCCGCCGACAACCTGATGCTGGGGCTGGCGGCGATGGCCGGTATGGTGGCGGACATGAGCGCCCGGCCCGAGACCCTGCGCGCCGCCGCCTCGGGCGGGTTCTCGACCGCGACCGACCTGGCCGACTGGCTGGTGCGCGAACTGGGCCTGCCCTTCCGCGAGGCGCATCACGTCACCGGCGCGCTGGTGGCCGAGGCCGAGGCGCGGGGCTGCGACTTGCCCGACCTGCCGCTCGAGGTCATGCAGGCCTGCCATGCCGGGATCACCGCGGGGGTTTTCGACGTGCTGGGCGTGGACAATTCCGTGCGCAGCCGTATTTCCTACGGGGGAACGGCCCCGGACCGTGTCCGCGACCAGATCGCCCGCTGGAAGGAGGCGTTGTCATGAGACCAATCCTTGCCCTGATCGCCCTGCTGGGCACCGCCGCCTGCGGTGCCGACGCCCCGCCCGTCCGCCCGAGTGCCGGGGTCGGTGTCTCGGTCGACAACGCAGGTGTGAGCACGAATGCCAATCTGGGCGCCACCAACGGCATAGTGTCGGTGGGGCTGTCGCTGTGATGCGCTGGCTTTTCCTGGCGCTGGCCGTCTGGGGCACGATCCACCCGATGTGGTATTTCGTCTCGTGGTTTCAGGAAAACGGCTGGTCTCTCATGGCCATGGTCGAGGCCTGGCACGCGAATGCCGCGACATCGGGGCTGGTCTGGGACCTGACCATTGCCGCAGCGGCCCTGACGATCTGGGTGATCTGGGAAAGCGTGACGCAGCGGCGCTGGGTGGGGCTGATCGCCATCCCTGCGACATTCTGCATCGGGGTGTCCTGCGGGCTGCCGCTCTACCTTTTCCTGCGCATGGGCCGGACCTGAACGGTGTCGCTGCCGCGACACTTTCACTCGGACATGGACGCGGCGACGCGCTGCGGCGGCGTGGCGCGGGCTAACCTGTCGCGGTGCGGTATTTTTGACCCAAAGAAACCTTGGGCTTTTCGCAAGACCTGATAGACCCGCGCGAGACTTACGAAGGGACCCGGAATGGATCATTTCCTGTATCGCGACGGCGCGCTTCATGCCGAGGACGTCGCCGTTTCCGAGATCGCCGCCCAAGTGGGCACGCCGTTCTACGTCTATTCCAGCGCCACGCTGCTGCGGCACTATCGGCTGTTCGACGAGGCCCTCGCAGGCACCGATCACCTGGTGTGTTTCGCCATGAAAGCCCTTAGCAACCTGGCCGTGATCAAGCTGCTGGGGGATGCGGGCGCGGGCATGGATGTCGTCTCGGGCGGTGAATACCTGCGCGCCCGGGCGGCCGGCGTGCCCGGCGAGCGGATCGTCTTTTCCGGGGTCGGCAAGACCCGCGACGAGATGCGCCTCGCGCTGGAGGGTGGCATCCGCCAGTTCAACGTCGAGAGCGAGCCGGAAATGCGCGCGCTGTCGCAGGTGGCCGTGGCACTTGGCGTCGTGGCCCCGGTGACGGTGCGGGTGAACCCGGACGTGGACGCCAAGACGCACGAGAAGATCTCGACCGGCAAGGCCGAGAACAAGTTCGGCGTTCCGCTGGCCCGCGCCCGCGAGGTCTATGCCGAGATCGCCGGCCTGCCGGGGCTCGAGGCCGTGGGCATTGACGTGCACATCGGCAGCCAGCTCACCGATCTGGCGCCCTTCCGTCTGGCCTATCAGAAGGTGGTGGACCTGACCGAGACCCTGCGCGCCGATGGTCATGACATCCGCCGGCTGGACCTTGGCGGGGGGCTGGGCATTCCCTATGAGCATTCGAATGCCGCGCCGCCGCTGCCGGTTGAATACGGCGAGATGCTGCGCGAAGTCGTGGGCCACCTTGGCTGCGAGATCGAGATCGAACCGGGGCGCCTGATCGCAGGCAATGCCGGTCTGCTGGTGGCCGGAGTGACCTATGTCAAGCACGGCGAAGGGCGCGAATTCCTGATCACGGACGCCGCGATGAACGACCTGATCCGCCCGGCCATGTATGACTCCTGGCACGAGATCGTGCCTCTGCGCGAGGCAGCACCGGGCGCGGTCATGACCCCCTATGACATCGTCGGACCGGTCTGTGAAAGCGGCGACACCTTTGCCAAGGGCCGGATGCTGCCCAGCCTGGCCGAGGGCGACTTGATCGCCTTTCGATCCGCCGGGGCCTATGGCGCGGTCATGGCGAGCGAGTACAACTCGCGCCCGCTGATCCCCGAAGTGCTGGTCGATGGCGATCAATTCGCGGTTATCCGCCGACGCCCGACCTTTGACGAGATGTTGAATCGAGATACCATTCCGGAGTGGCTGTAGCGCGGCGACCGCACAGCCGAGGCGACAGAGCGAGGCATCCCATCCGCGCAGAGCAGACCCCAAGGCATCTGAAAATGCCCATCGTCCTGACCCTCGCCGGGCTCTGGGCCGAGCGGGTCACGCGTGCCTTCTGGCCTGCCTGGACGGTGCTTTTGCTGGGCGTGGCGCCGCTGGTCATGGGCTGGCAGGACAGCCTGCCGCTCGAGGCGGTCTGGGGCTTTGCCGTCCTGGTCGTTCTGGCACTGGGCTGGACGCTGTGGCGCGGGGCCAGGCAGATCCGGGCGCCAAAGCGGCAAGAGGCCGTCGCACGGGTCGACGCCCGGCTGCCCGGCCGCCCCATCGCGGCGCTGGAGGATGGCCAGGCCATCGGCGCGGGGGATGCCGCCTCCGAGGCGGTCTGGCGCGTCCACCTGCAACGCATGGCCGAACGCACGCAGGCGGCCCGCGCGGTGGAGCCGGACCTGCGGCTGTCGCGGGCCGATCCCTATGGCCTGCGCTATATCGCGCTGCTGGTCTTCGTTGTGGCGCTGATGTTCGGATCGCTTCTGCGCGTGGGCAGCGTGGTCGAGACGCAGATCGGCGGAAACGGGCAGATCGCGACCGGCCCAGTCTGGGAAGGCTGGGTCGAGCCGCCCGCCTATACCGGCAAGCCGACGCTCTATCTGGCCGACCTTCAGGGGCGGACGATCCGCGCGCCCGAGGGGGCCCTGATCACGGTGCGGCTTTACGGCGAGATGGGCGACTTGTCCGTCTCGGAAACCGTGTCGGGCCGTACCGGCGACGTGCCGCCCGCCTCCGATCTCCAGCAGAGCTTCGAGGTGACCCAATCCGGCCGGCTTGAAATCCTCGGCGCGGGTGGGGCCGGCTGGGATGTCACCATGGTGCCCGATGCCGCCCCCGAGGTGGAGCTGGCAGGGCCGGTCGAGGTCGAGGCCTCGGGCGAGATGGCGCAGCCCTTCCGGGCAACGGACGACAATGGCGTGGTGGCGGGCGAGGCCCGGATCGAGCTGGACCTGTCACAGGTCGATCGCAGCCACGGGCTGGCCGACGACCCCGACCCGCGCAAGCCTCTGGTGGTCGACCTGCCGATGCCAATCTCGGGCGACCGGGCAGAGTTCGAGGAAAGCCTGATCGACGATTTTTCCCAGCACCCCTGGGCGAACCTGCCGGTCACGCTGAGCCTGACCGTCGAGGACGCAGTGGGCCAGTCGGGAACCAGTCCCCCAGAACAGATGCGCCTGCCCGGGCGCCGGTTTTTCGAACCCGTCGCAAGGGCGGTGATCGAGCAGCGCCGCGATCTGCTCTGGGCCAAGGACAATGCGCCGCGCGTGGCCAAGGTGCTGCGCGCCATTTCCTACCGCCCGGACGAGATCTTCGACAACGAGACCAGTTACCTGCGGCTGCGCGTGACCCTGCGGCGGCTTGAGGCAGAGATCGAAGACGGCCTGTCGGATACCGCGCAGGAGGAGATTGCCCAGGCGCTCTGGGATCTTGCGGTGCTGCTTGAGGAAGGCTCGCTTGCCGATGCCCGCGACCGGCTGGAACGCGCCCAGGATCGCCTGGCCGAAGCCATGCGCAACGGCGCCTCCGACGCGGAAATCCAGGAGCTTATGAACGAACTGCGCGAGGCCATGGACCAGTACATGCGCATGCTGGCCGAGAACGCCGAGCCGGGCGAGGACGGCACCGACCAGCCCGACAGCAGCGAGGAGAGCCGGCAAGTTACCCAGAACGAGCTCGACGCGCTGATGGACCGCATCCAGGAGCTGATGGAAGAGGGCCGCATGGCCGAGGCGCAGCAGCTCATGGAGCAGCTGAACCAGATGATGGAGAACATGCGCGTCACCCAAGGCGAAGGTGGCGACGGCCCGCAGACCCCCGGCGAGCAATCCATGCAGGACCTGGCCGAGACGCTGCGCGATCAGCAGCAGCTCAACGACGATGCCTTCCGCGACCTTCAGGACCAGTTCAACCAGGACCCGCAGCAGGGCCAACAGGGCCAGCAGCCGGGCGGCGAGGATCAACCGGGCCAGCCCGGACAAGACGGCCAGCAGGGCGAGGGACCGGGCCAGGGCGACAACACGCAGCAGGGCATGACCGGCGAAGGCGGCCAGGGCGGCGAGGCCACCAAAGACGGATCGCTCGCCGATCGGCAGAACGCCCTGCGCGAGGGCCTGAACCAGTTGCGCAACGCCCTGCCCGGCCTGAGCGGTGACGCCGCCGACCGCGCGGGCGAGGCGCTCGGCCGTGCCGAGGATGCCATGGAAGGGGCCGAGGAGGCCCTGCGCGGCGAGGACATGGCCGAGGCCATCGATCGGCAGTCCGAGGCCCTTGACGCCCTGCGCGACGGGATGCGCAATCTGGGCGAGGCGCTGGCCGAGAACCAGCAGGATCAGCCGCAGGAGGGTCAGGGCACCCAGCAGGGCCGTGCCGATGGAAGCCCTGAACCGGGCCGCCGCGATCCGCTGGGCCGTCAGATGGGAGAGTCGGGCCAGTTCGGCAGCGACGAGACCATGCTGGGCGACGAGGATGTCTATCGCCGGGCCGAGGAACTGCTGCAGGAACTGCGCGACCGTTCGGGCGATCAGCAGCGCCCCGAGCTGGAACTCGATTACCTGCGGCGCCTGCTGGACCGCTTCTGAGGCGGACCCGGCCCGGGGGCCGGGCCACGGCCCATTACATCCCCAGCGCTTCCTTGTAGACCTCGAGCACCGCCTCTTCCTCGGCGATCTCCTGGGGTTCACGCTTGCGCATCGCGATCAGCTTGCGCATGGCCTTGGTGTCGTAGCCACGGCCTTTGGCCTCGGCCATGACTTCCTTTTGCTGGTCGGCAATGTCCTTCTTCTCGGCCTCGAGCCGTTCGTAGCGCTCGACGAATTGGCGCAGTTCGCCTGCGGAAATCTTGTACTGGGACTCGGTGACGTCGTCGGTATCGCTCATCTGGGGACCTTCCTGCTGGCCGTTTGCGCATCCTCGGGCGGCCTGCCTAGCCGCCCGCGCCCGGCCCTGCAAGAGGGTTGCGCTTGCACGCGCCACGGCCCCGCGCTAGGCCGGGTTCAGCACAAGCGGAGCCTGTCATGCAAACCCTCGTCTGGATCGGTGCCGCCCTGTCGCTGCTCGGGCTGGCCGGGATCATCGCCAGCATCGTCAAGGTGCAGCGCGCCCGCCGCGCGGGGCTGAGCGACGAGGACCTAAGGGCGCGCATCCAAAAGGCGCTGCCGCTCAACCTTGGGGCCTTCATGCTCTCGGCGCTGGGTCTGGGCTGCGTCGTGGTGGGCGTGCTGCTGGGCTAGGGCGCGGGGCAAAACACGTCGTAGAGCCGGTCGATGATCGGTATCACGCGAGTGTCGGCCAACGAGTAGTAGATCGTCCGGCCATCGCGCTCGGCCTGCACCATGCCCTCCGAGCGCAAACGGGCCAGTTGGCCCGAAACGTAGGACTGGCTGGCACCGAGGGCCTGCTCCAATTCGCCGACGCTGCGCGGCCCGGCCAAAAGCGAGCAGAGCAACCGCAAGCGTTGCGGGTTCGACAGCGCCTTGAGGACCTCTGCCGCCTCGGTGGCGGCGGCATCCATGGCGTCAAATTTTTCGGGACTCATATCCATTCCCGAAAGATACGCGCGCCGCTCAAATATTTCAAGATACTGATGCGTGTCGTCCGCCATGAAATCGCGATCCTGCCCGGGCTGGACAACGCGCCCCGCGCCGTCCTAGACCGACGCTATGGATATTCGCCCGCTCAGCCCCGACCACGCCGTTTCACCCCAGATCGACCCAGCCGACCTGCCCGCCATCGCCGCGGCCGGTTACCGCCTGGTAATCTGCAACCGCCCCGATGCGGAAAACCCGCCCGACCACCACGCCGCCGTCATGGAAGAGGCGGCGCGGGCGGCGGGGCTGGACTTCGTCAATCACCCGGTGACGCATCCCGCCATCGGCCCCGAGACCATCGACCGGCAGATGCAGGCGATCGACACTGCGCCGGGGCCGGTTCTGGCCTATTGCGCTTCGGGTACGCGGTGTTCGGTGCTCTGGGCGCTGGGGCGTGCGGGCACGCTGGGCGTTGATGCGGTGCTCGAGGCGACGGGCAGGGCGGGCTACGATCTGGCGCCGCTGCGGCCCCAGCTGGAGGCCTTCGCCGGACGCTGACGCGCGCGGGGTTTTCGCGCAAAGGGCTGTCGCGCTTCACGACGACACCGATTGCGCACGCGCGCCCTGGCCGTCCTCGGGCGGGTCAACGGCCACAGGTATCGCGTTGCCTGCGCCGGCAAGCGTCTTGCCTGCCTGGGGGTTGGGGTCGTCTGGCGGCGGGCCGGGCGCGGGTCGGGGCGGACGGTGCAGCGCCTCCATCTCGGGGGTGGTTTGATCGAGTTTCACCGCCCGCGCACCCGAGACCTGGCCCAACCGCACCCGGACCAGACTTTCCCCGGCGCTTTCAAGGTGCACCCGGTCGAGAGTCAACCCGCCCAACGGCACCAGCTGGCCGCTCTCGAAGGCGTCAACCTGCGACAGCGGCAGGGTCAGGCGGCCGAGGATCGCCTCAAGCTCCGCCGGGGCCAGTTCGAGGCTGGCGCGGAAGGCCCCGGACCAGTCGTCGGGTGCCTCGGCGGGTTCGGGGGCAGCCTCGGGCTGCGCCGGGCCGCTGGCCAGGGCCAGCCGCAGCGCGCCCCGCCGGTCCGTCCCGCCGATCTGCACCGTGACCTCCAGCAGGCGGTAGTCGCTGTCGCGCAGCATCAGCGCCGCCGCGCGCAGATCGGGCAGCGGGCCAAGTGTCCAGTCGGCCATGCCCGCGGGCAGGTCCGCCTGCCCGGCCCGGCCCAGCTCCTGCAAGAGGGCCTCAACCACAGGCCGGGCCAAGACGGCATCGGTCGGGGTGACCGGGCGGTCGCCCTCGGCCGCGTCGAGAAGGACGCCCATGGTCTGAACCTCGATCATGGCGCTGCGCAGGGCCGGGTCCAGCATCACGAGGCCGGCAAGGCCAGTCTCGCCCGGGGCGGTCAGGGCGAAAAGAACCCAACCCGCCGGCCCCTCGGCCACGAGCGCATCGGGCGTGCATCTCTCGTCGGTGAGCCCCTGCACCGTGAGGGAGAGGCCGACCGCGCGGTCGGCCGCCCGCAGCACCGCCACGCGGATGCCCCGTCCCGGTTCCGGTTCGGCATCGCCGTCCTGCGCCGGGGCAGCCCCGTCGAACCTGCCAAGTATCCGGGCCAGCGCCGGGTTGGCGCCCGCGTTACGCCCTGTCATTGCGCCTGCCTCTTCTGAGTTTCGTCTGGCCCGGGCATCGGCCGCCCGGGCGCCAGCAGGCTAGACCCGGCGCGGTTACCAGCACGCTAACGCCGCCCTATTGCGCGGCCACGCGCAACTCCCGGCGGAGAGTGACCCGGAACGCCGGGCCGCCCTGCCCCGGCAGATAGCTGATGCCGCCACCCAGGCTCTCCATGATCTGGCGGCAGATCGCAAGGCCCAGCCCAGCCCCGCCGGCCTTGCCTTCGTCGGCCAGCCGCGAGAATTTCTCGAAGATCAGGACTTGCGCGTCGGCCTCCAGCGGGGTGCCATTGTCGATGAAATCGACCTGGCAGATCTGCTGGTCGGCCAGCACCCGGATGCTCAGTTCGGGCCGGTCGGCGTCGCAGTACTTCGCGGCATTGGTAATCAGATTGATGAAGACCTGGGTCAGCCGCTCCAGGTCCGATTCGATCGGCACCGCCTCGCGCGCCAGGTCACGATGCAGCGCCAGCCGGTCGCCGGACACGCCCGAGGCCATGACCGCCCGGTCAAGCACGTCGCCAAGGCTGCCGCGCCCGATGTCGAGCTGCACCTGACCGTTTTCCAGGTAGGACAGGTCGAGCAGATCATCGAGCAGCCGCGTCAGCCGGGTCGATTCCTGGTGGATGATCCCGGCGAAACGGGCCCGCGCCTCGGTGTCGATCTCGCCCTCGCGCAGGATTTCCGAGAACGACCGGATCGAGGTCATGGGCGTGCGCAACTCGTGGCTAACCTGGCTGAGAAAGGCGTCCTTCTGGATCGAGATCGCGGTCAGTTTCTCGTTGGCCTCGCGCAGGGCCCGGGCGGTGCGTTCCTGTTCGGCGCTCTTGGCCTCCAGGCGGTTTGAATACTCCACGATCTGGGCGGTCTCGTCGGCCACCGCGATCAGGTCCTCGACCGATGCCGCCGCAGATCCGGTCAGTTGCCCCACCATGGCATGGGCCGTCGCCGCGCCCACGGAACCTGCCAACAGCCGCTCCAGCCGGCCGATCAGTTCGGGCGTAACCTCGGGCAGGTAGCCGTGGATGCCCTGGGCACGGGCCTCCTGGCGAAACATCGCCTGCGCCTCGGCATGGCCGATGATGCGCTGGGCCATGATCAGCAGGTCCTCGGCGCGGGCCGCGCTCTGGGCCCAGGTGCGCGCGCCGGCGGAGTTTTCGAAAACATTGACGAACTGCGCGCCCTGCAGCCGCTCCATCGGGTTGGGAAACGTCAGGATCGACAGGACCACCAGCGCGGCCGTGTTGAAGAACATCGACCAGAAGACGGTATGCACCACCGGGTCCAGCCCGGAGATGCCGAACAGCGCATAGGGCCGCAGCCAGCCCCAGCCGAAGGGGCCCTGGGCCATGACGGCCTCGGGCAGGACCGCCCCGGCGCCGAAACTGGGCAGGAACAGCGTCCAGGCCCAGATGGCAAATCCGACCCCCACCCCGGTGCCGGCCCCGATCCGGTTGGCCCCGCGCCAGAATATGCCCGCAATCATGGCCGGCAGCACCTGGACCACCCCGGCGAAGGAGACCAGGCCGATCGAGGCCAGCGCGGCCCCGCCCCCCGACAGCCGGAAATAGAAATAGCCCAGCGCGAGGATCGCCGCGATCGAGACGCGCCGCGACATGATGATGACCCCGCGCACGTCGCCGGACAGCGCCGCGCCCTGCTGGGTCGAACTCAGCCAGACCGGCGCGACGATGTGGTTGGACACCATGGTGGCCAGGGCGATGGTCGCCACGATCACCATGGAGGTCGCCGAGGAGAAGCCGCCCAGGAAGGACAGGACCGCCAGCCCGTCGTTGCCAGTGGCCAACGGAATGGTCAGCACGAAAAGGTCGGGGTTTGCGTTTTCGGGCAACAGGTCCATGCCCGTCACGGCGATGGGCACCACGAAAAGACTCATCGCCAGGACATAGAGCGGGAAGGCCCAGCTTGCCGTCGACAGGTGCTTTTCGTCAGCGTTTTCGACCACCATGACCTGAAACATGCGCGGCAGGGTCAGGAAGGCTGCCCCCGACAGGAAGATCAACCCGACCCAGCGGTGCGGCACCGGCTGCCACTCGGCAATGGACGAGGCATCAATGCGGGCCAGCGTCTGGCCCACGCCGCCGGACATGCCCCAGACGACGAAGACGCCCACAGCGATCAGTGCGAAAAGCTTGACCACCGCCTCGACGGCGACCGCCATGACCACGCCGTGGTGGCGTTCGTTCACATCCAGGTTGCGGGTGCCGAAGATCAGCGTAAAGACCGCCAGGCCCACGGCGATCCAGATGGCGGCCCCCTCGAATTCGCCGGAGACCCAGCCAGATCCCGGCTGCGCGGCGAAGACCGCCAGCGACTGGGTGACCGATTGCAGTTGCAGGGCGATATAGGGCGTGGTCCCCACGACGGCCAGGAGTGTGACCAGCACCCCCAGCGCCGTGGATTTGCCGAAGCGCGACGAGATCAGGTCGGCCACCGAGGTGATCCGCTGGGTCTTGCCGATGCGCACCAGCTTGCGCAGGATCCACCACCAGCCGATCATGACGATCGTGGGGCCGAGGTAGATGGTCAGGTATTCGAACCCCGAGCGCGCCGCATAGCCCACCGCGCCGTAGAAGGTCCAGGCGGTGCAGTAGATCGACAGCGACAGGGTGTAGACCAGCGGGTTGCGCAGCCACTGGCCACGGTCGCGCCGCGCGCGCCGCTCGGCGGCGAAGGCGACCAGGAACAGGAACGCCACATAGCCAAGCGAGACCGCGATCAGCAGGTTGAACGAGATCATTTCTCGGGCGCCTCCCCGGCACCCGGCGGGGTCGTGCCCCCGGGGTCGTCCACGCGGATGCGGCGCGACAGTAACGCCGCCAGGCCGATCAGCGCCAGCCAGAGTCCGAAGAGATAGACGATCGTCACGCTGGGCCGGACGCCCGCTGCACTGTCCCACTGCCAGAACAGCGGCAGGAAAAAGAGCACGGTAGCAAAGACCGGAAGGATGCGCGCCGCGTCGCGATAGCGGCGCTGGCGGTAGGTGCCGCGTTCGAGATACTCGACGCGGCGACGCCCGTCCGGCGCGGGCGGTGTCATGGCCCCGCCAGCGCCCGGACGGTCTCGAGCACCTCGGAGTTGGAAAAGGGCTTGGTCATGAACCGGGTCGCGCCCAGCTGTTCGGCCATGTCGCGGTCGCGTTGCTGGCCGCGGGCGGTCAGCATCAGGATGGGCAGGTCCGGGTCGGCCTCCGCCCCCTCGCGCAGGTCGCGCAGGATGTCGAAGCCGCTGCGCCCGGGCAGCATCACGTCGAGGATCAGCAGATCGGGCGGCCCCGCGCGCACCCGATCCACCGCCGTTTCGCCATCGGCATGGGTGTGCACGGTCCAGCCATCCTTGGACAGCATGAAGCTTATGGCCTCGATGATGTTCGGCTCATCCTCGATCAACAGGACACGGCGGCCCATGTCGGCGTCCTCCCTCGTGCTCTCCCCTCCCAAGGAAAGTATCCGTTTATCACACCCTTTCCGCGGCGCGTCAAAGCCCGATGCGCCTGCGTCCGGCGGGCCTATCCCGGATCCTGGAGCAAACTGGGCTGGCGTCGCGCGGCGCAGCCCTCAACCGGGCAAACCCGGCAGCCCGGACCGACACGCCCGGGGGCCTCGCCGCTGTCGGGGCCTGCCGGACGCACCAGCATCGTCGCCACCACCTGCGGGGGGCCCTCGAAGCTGGGCGGGCCGAAATCGCGGGACACGGCGGCGCAGTCGAAGACCGTGCGCGCCGCCCCGGGCAGCGCCAACCGCCTACGCACCGGGCGCCCCGGCTGGGTCAGCGCCTGAAAGACCGGCCAGAACGGGCAGCCTGCCCCGGCGCGCGGCAGGTTGAAATCCATCACCGGTTTCTGGAACACCACCACCCCGGCCTGGTCACAGACCGCAAGGCCCGTCACCGGATGGCCGTCGTCCTCGGGCAGCGCGGCCAGGCGGCGGAAAATCCGGTCGAGTGGCTGCTCGAAGAGCCGCGCCAGGCGGAGCGGATCGTGCGCCACCCGATGCGCGGCCGGGGCAAAGGCCGCGGCGGGCAGGTGCCGGGCGTCATCGGCGAAAACGGTCAGCCAGTTGCGCAGGATCTGGCGGGCGCGCGGGTCGCGCAAATCGGCGCTGAGGTCTTCTGGCGTGGCCTCGCCGCGCTCCAGCTCGGGATAGGCGTAGCCGCGCGCAGCCATCTCGGCATCGGCCAGCTCCAATGGCGACTGCACCTGTGCGGCCGCATCGGCGTTCATGTCCAGATACCCCATGAGCGCCTGGCTGCTTTCGGACAGGCGCAGGCTGTCGGTCTCCAGGTTGCGGTGGAACCGTGCCTGCCAATCCCGGTCAAGGTCCTCGGACTCGTTGAGGATCGAGGCGGTCGAGCGGATCGCGGTCACGGTCGAGATCACCTCGTGCAGGGCGCTGGCCACCTGGGGGTCATGGGTCAGACGGTCGGTCAGGCGCTGGACCCGCGCCTCGAGCTGGGCAATGCGATCCTGCTGGGCGCCGATCAGCGCCGCCCAGCCGGGAAAGCGCGCGACCAACTCGTCGATGCGGTTGTCTTCGGGGGCGGCAGATCGGAACTCGGCGGCGGCCTCCTGCAGGGGCAGGCGCACGGCGCGCGCGGTGCCCTCGACCAGGGTCTCGGGGTCCACGTCCAGTTCGCGGGCGATGTCGGAGAGCAACTTGCCGCCGATTCTGCGGCGGTTGTGCTCGATCAGATTGAGGTAGGAGGGCGAGATGCCTACGGTTTCGGCCAGGGCCGATTGTTTCATCCCGCGGTCGATCCGGCGATTGCGCAGGCGGGTTCCGGTCAGTTGACGCTCAGGCATTGTGATTCCAACAACGATTCCATCGCATTTCTGCGGGTGCGAGAAAATTCGTTTACATATTTTTGCACTGCCGCGTCTAATATTTTACAAAAAAGATGTGTCGCTGGATAGCCTTGTTGAGAAGTTTTCTTGCCGCCCGAATACTCTTGCCACGCATTCGTGCGTTTCGTGCACCGGGCGAGGAGGCCCGGGGCATGGCTCACAAAGGGAGGATATCAATGTCCAATTCGAACTTCACGCGCCGTGGTGTGCTCAAGACCGGGGCTATTGCCGGCGCCGGGCTGACGCTGCCGACTTATTTGCGCGCGCAGGAAAGCGGCTTTACCAACGCGCCCACCGGCGACACCGTGACGCTGGGCTTCAACGTGCCCCAGAGCGGCCCCTACGCCGACGAGGGCGCCGACGAGCTGCGCGCCTACGAACTGGCGGTCGAGCACCTGAACGGCGAAGGTGACGGCGGCATGCTGAACACCTTCTCGTCCAAGGCGCTGGACGGCACGGGCATCTTGGGCAAAAAGGTGGAATACGTCACCGGCGACACCCAGACCAAGTCCGACGCCGCCCGCGCCTCGGCCCGGTCGATGATCGAGAAGGACGGCGCGGTGATGATCACCGGCGGCTCCTCCTCGGGCGTCGCCGTGGCCGTGCAGGCGCTCTGCCAGGAGGCGGGCATCATCTTCATGGCCGGCCTGACGCACTCCAACGACACCACCGGCAAGGACCGCAAGGCCAACGGCTTCCGCCACTTCTTCAACTCCTACATGTCGGGCGCCGCGCTGGCGCCGGTGCTTGCGTCCGAGTACGGCACCGACCGCAAGGCCTATCACCTGACCGCCGACTACAACTGGGGCTACACCACCGAAGAGGCCGTGCGCTCCTCGACCGAGGCCATGGGCTGGGAAACCGTCAACGCCGTCAAGACGCCGCTGACGCAGACCGACTTCAGCTCCTACATCTCGCCGGTGCTCAACTCGGGTGCGGACGTGCTGGTGCTCAACCACTACGGCGGCAACATGGTCAACTCGCTGACCAACGCGGTGCAGTTCGGCCTGCGCGAGGCGGAAGCCAACGGCAAGAACTTCGAGATCGTCGTGCCGCTCTACTCGCGCCTGATGGCCAGCGGGGCCGGGGCCAACGTCAAGGGCATCTACGGCTCGACCAACTGGCACTGGTCGCTGCAGGACGAGGGCAGCCAGGCCTTCGTCAAGTCCTTCGGCGAGAAGTACGGCTTCCCGCCCAGCCAGGCGGCGCACACCTGCTACGTGCAGACGCTGCTCTATGCCGACGCGGTCAGCCGCGCGGGCAGCTTCGCACCCTGCGCCGTGGGCGAGGCGCTGGAAGGCTTCGAGTTCGACGGGCTGGGCAACGGCCCGACCCTCTACCGGGCCGAGGATCACCAGTGCTTCAAGGACGTGCTCGTCGTGCGCGGCAAGGAGAACCCGCAGAGCGAGTTCGACCTGCTCGAGGTCGTCGAGGTCACCCCGGTCGATCAGGTCACCTACGCGCCCGATCACCCGCAGATGGGCGGCGCGGACGCGTCGCTGGGCACCTGCAACAACGGCGCCTGATCGGCGCCTGCCGCAGACCCTGACCCTCTGACCGGGGGCCCCGCGCAGCCGCGCCGGCGGCCCCCGGTTCCCTACCCTCCTGAAAGAGGCAGCCGGATCCATGGATCAGTTCATCGTCCAGATACTCAACGGGCTCGACAAGGGCTCGGCCTACGCGCTCATCGCGCTCGGGCTCACGCTCATCTTCGGCACCCTGGGTGTCGTCAACTTCGCCCACGGGGCCCTTTTCATGCTCGGCTCTTTCTGCGCGGTGATCATGTCGCGCATCCTGTCGGCCAGTCACGAGGTCGCGGTGCCGGGCGAGACGGACTTTCTCGGCAACCCGCTGACGCGGGATCAACCTTATGTCTACGACTGGTTCGGCGAGGCCGCCGGGGCCACCATCGTGGACTGGGCGGTGCCGATCTCGATCCTCTTCGCGATCCCGGTGATGATCGGCGTCGGCTTCATCATGGAACGCGGCCTGATCAAGCACTTCTACAAGCGCCCGCACGCCGACCAGATCCTGGTGACCTTCGCACTGGCCATCGTCCTGCAGGAGGTCGTCAAGTATTTCTTCGGGGCCAACCCGATCCAGACCCCCGCCCCCGACGCCTTTGCCGGCAGCCTGGATTTCGGCGCCTGGCTGGGCTTCGAGCCGCGCACGATCATGTATCCCTACTGGCGGCTGGTCTATTTCCTCTTCGCCGGTGTCATCATCGCCGCCGTCTTCGGCTTTCTGCAGTTCACCACCTTCGGCATGGTCGTCCGTGCCGGCATGGCCGACCGCGAAACCGTCGGCATGCTGGGCATCGACATCGACAAGCGGTTTACCTTCATGTTCGGGCTGGCGGCCGCCGTGGCAGGCTTGGCCGGCGTGATGTATGCGCCCATCGTCGCCCCCAACTACCACATGGGCATGGACTTTCTGGTGCTCAGCTTCGTGGTGGTCGTCGTCGGCGGCATGGGATCATTGCCCGGGGCGGTGGCCGCGGGGTTCCTGCTGGGCATTCTGGAAAGCTTCGCCTCGATGCCGTGGATGGTCGACAGGCTTCCGGGCATCAACCAGATCATCATCTACCTTGTTGCCATCATCATTCTGCTGACCCGTCCGAGGGGCCTGATGGGCCGCAAGGGCGTGATGGAGGACTAAGCCATGCTTGGACTGAAAAAGACCGACACGACCCTGTTCCTGGTCGTCATGGGGCTGACCCTGCTGGCGCCCTTCATCCTCAACCCCTTCCCGGTCGAGTCCGGCATGGCCCAGTTCAACGCGGGCTACCCGGACCTGATGCAGCGCTTCGTGATCTTCGGGATCTTCGCCATCGGCTTCAACATCCTGTTCGGGCTGACCGGCTACCTGTCCTTCGGGCACGCCGCCTTCCTCGGGGTCGGCTCCTACGCCGCGATCTGGTCGCTCAAGCTTTTCGCGCTCGACGTCGTCCCCGCGATCGTCTTCGCCATCCTGGTGGCCGGGGCCTTCGCGATGCTGGTCGGGTTCATCTCGCTGCGCCGCTCGGGAATCTATTTCTCGATCCTGACGCTGGCCTTCGCGCAGATGTCCTACGCGCTGGCCTATTCGGTGCTGACCCCGTTGACGGGGGGCGAGACCGGCCTGCAGATCAAGAACACCGATACCCCGCTGCTGAGCAACGTCGCCGAGGGCGAGATCGGCCGGGCCAGCTTCCTTGGCCTCGACATGGGCGCCAGTCAGGAGCTGGTGCTGGGCGGCTGGGCCTTCACCTTCAACATCGGCTACTACATTGCCGCGGTGGCCATGCTCATCGCCTTCTACCTGTCGATCCGAATCTTCCGCTCGCCCTTCGGCATGATGCTGCGCGCGGTCAAGTCGAACCAGCAGCGCATGAACTACACCGGGCTGAGCCCCAAGCCATATACCCTGGCGGCCTTCGTCATCTCGGGGATGTACGCGGGCCTGGCCGGCGGGCTGATGGTGGCCATGGACACGCAGGTCGGCCCCGAGCGCATGTTCTGGACCGCCAGCGGCGAGGTCGTCATCATGACCGTGCTGGGCGGCGCGGGCACCCTGCTGGGGCCGGTGCTGGGCGCGGGCTTCATCAAGTATTTCGAGAACATCATCTCGAAGATCAACAAGGACATCCTGCACCAATGGTTCGCGGTCCTGCCCGACGGGGTCGAGGATGTCATGGTCTCGCTGGTCTATCCCTTCGTGGGCAAGGGCTGGCACCTGACGCTGGGCATCATGTTCATGCTGGTCATCATCTTCCTGCCGGGCGGCCTGCTCCAGGGCGGTCAGAAGATCCTCGGCCTGTTCCGCCGCAAGCCGAAGCCGTCCGAGGCCGCCGAGGCCGACGGCACGAAACCCGCCGAATAAGGAGAAAGCGCAATGGGAATCCTTGAAGTCAGTGGCGTCAACAAGCGCTTCGGCGGGCTGCAGGCCCTGGGCGACGTGAACCTGAGCATCCAGGAACAGTCCGTCCACGCCATCATCGGCCCCAACGGGGCGGGCAAGTCCACCCTGCTCAACTGCCTGGTGGGCAAGCTGATCCCCGACAGCGGCTCGGTCACGTTCGACGGCCAGTCGGTGCTGGGGCGCAAGCCGCACGAGATCAACCAGATGGGCATTTCCCGCGTGTTCCAGACGCCCGAGATCTTCGGCGACCTGACCGTGCTGGAAAACATGCTGATCCCGGTCTTCGCCCGGCGCGACGGGGCCTTCCGCATGCATGCCATCGAATCGGTGTTCAGCGAGGCGTCGGTCATCGAGCGCGCGCGAGAGATGCTGACCGAGGTCAGGATGTCGGACAAGGTCGAGATGCTGGCCAGTTCACTGTCGCGCGGCGACAAGCGCCGGCTGGAAATGGCCATGTGCCTTGTCCAGAGCCCCAAGCTGCTGCTGCTGGACGAGCCGACCGCGGGCATGGCCCGCGCCGACACCGAGAACACCATCGAACTGCTGCGCGAAATCCGCAATCGCCGCGGCGTCACCATGGCCATCATCGAACACGACATGAACGTCGTGTTCAGCCTGGCCGACCGGATCACGGTGCTGGCCCAGGGCACGCCGCTGGTCGAGGACACGCCCGACAACATCAAGGGCCACCCGAAGGTACGCGAAGCGTATCTCGGCGAAGCCCAGGTCTGAGGAGCCGTACAGTGACCCACGTTGACCACCTGTCCCGCGACGGGACCTTCGACAAGAACCGGAACATGGCTGCGACCTCGGCCAAGTATCTCAGCATCTGGGACATCCAAGCCTATTACGGCGAGAGCTACATCGTCCAGGGTGTCAGCTTCGACATCCACGAGGGCGAAATCCTTGCCCTGCTGGGGCGCAACGGGGCGGGCAAGACCTCGACCCTGCGCACCATCGCCCGCATGGCCAACCCAGAGTTGATGCACGGGGAAATCTGGCTCGACCACCAGCCGCTGCACGAGATGAAGTCCTTCGAGGCGGCGCGCAACGGAATCGCGCTGGTCCCCGAGGACCGCAACATCATCCCCGGCCTGACGGTCGAGGAGAACCTCAAGCTCGCCCAGATCGCCCCGCCCCGCGGCTGGTCCCTGGAGCGGGTCTACGAGTTGTTTCCGCGGCTCAAGGAACGCCGCGGCCAGGACGGCACCACGCTGTCGGGCGGCGAACAGCAGATGCTGTCGATCGCCCGCGCGCTGTGCCGCGACATCAAGGTGCTGCTGCTGGATGAGCCCTACGAGGGGCTGGCCCCGGTCATCGTCCAGGAGATCGCCAAGACGCTGGAAATGATCCGCGACCAGGGCATCACCACGATCATCGTCGAACAGAACGCGGTGGCGGCGCTGAAACTGGCCGACCGGGCCGTGATCCTCGACATCGGCAAGGTCGTCTACGACGGCTCGGCGCAAGAGGTGCTCGACGACGAGGCCCTGCGCGCCAAATACCTCGCGATCTGACGGGGGCGGGCGCAGCGCGTGCCCCCTTGCGTCGCCCGCCGAGGCGGCGCAGACATGACGGAGCGGACCCGGTTGCCGGAGACAACCGCGCGGTCCCTCCAAGACAAGGGAGAGAAGACATGTCCACCACTTACCCCGCCACCACCTACCCCCCCTCCGCGGAGACCGTATCGCGGGCGCATGTTGATGCGGCGCGGTATGACG
>JAVLCA010000044.1:0-19984 GCA_031581025.1 Salibaculum sp.
CCCGGCACCTGCAGCGGGCAGAACACGTAGGGCTGCGCGGCCAGCTCCCCGCCGCCGGCCCGTTGATGCACGTCGGCACGTTTCGCGGCCTGCCGGGGGGCGAGGTCGTCGCGGATCCCGCGCCAGGCACCGGGGTCCAGGTCGGGCCGTCCGGCCAGCCAGCGGCGATAGAAGTCCGGCAGGCGCGGCAGGCTGCTGGCGGCGTTGACGCCGGCAAGATCGGCGGTGATGCGGCCGGGCAGGGGCGCCTCTTCCAGGAACAGGGTCGCGTGGCCGTTGCGCCGGGCGGCCTCCATCGCGAGCCGCCGATGCCCCTTGAGTCCGTTCCAGCAGGCCACCACAAGCGGCGGGTCGGGCGGCAGGTGCCGGTGGCTCCAGTTGTACTGCCCGCGCAGGACGGCGCGTTTCAGAGCCGTGCCGACCCCGCCCCGCCCCGGTTTCTGGGCCGAGGCGGCCGCTTCGTCCAGCACGCCGGCGGGCAGGGGCGCGCGGCGCGGATCGATCCAGACATGCGACAGAAAGCGGACGCCGCGCGCCCCGGCCAGCCCGCGCATGAGGGCGCGCACCCGGTCGTTGCGCGGACGTATACCGACGAGCGTGGCGCCCTCGGCCGGATAGACCAGCCTAGGGACGGTCATAGCCGAACCTGTCGAAATCCGCGCCGTAAAGGCGGCCGAGACGGGCGCGTGCCGTTTGCGTCAGCTCGGCGCCGGGCCTCTGGCCGGTGGTGTTGCGGCGGCCCAGTGCCTCTTGCGGATTGGCACCGCCCGCGCGCAGCGCATCGCGCACCCGCGGCCAGTCCCGCGCAAGCGTTTCGACGTGCAGGACCTGCAGCTCGGGCCGGTCCAGCACCTGCGACAGATAGAGCGACTGCGGCATGAAATGATCGTTGAGCGCCCAGGCCGGCCAGTCCAGGCAGACGCCGAGGAAATCCTCGAAGGACAACCTTTCGGTCACGCCCATGCGGCGCAGCGGGCGAAAGATCTCGTCGGGATCGATCAGCTTGTTGCGCCAGGCCGACAGCGCCCGCGCCACCGGATCGCGCACGACCGTGAAGACGAACCAGTCCGACCGGTCCTGCGCGAAGAACGCCGGCGCGGGCCGCAACAGCGACTGTGTCGCGCGGTGGACATCCTCGCCAATCGCATCCTCGCGCCCCACGGCCGTCATCAGCGCCGTGCGCAGCGAACTGTTGGCCGCCTTGGGCACCGGCACATAGGCGACCCGTGGCCCGTCGAGCGGCAAAACCGGCGTCTCCAGCGGCCGGAACCGGCCAAGCGCGCGCCGCAGGCGAAGCTCCAATAGATAGCTGTTGACCCTCATTCCGCGCGCCCATGCCCTGATCAACGCTGACGCGGCCCCAGCCGGGGGACGTCGCCCGCACCTGTCACTAATGACTGGACCGTGTCTCCACTTTTTGGCACTTGCGTGCAAGCGTCGGGCAGGCGCGACAGGTCGAAGGCGGAGAAACACGGTGACAGCGCAACACGCGAAAGCCGCGACGATGGTCGCGCAACAGGCGCAACTGGACGCCGGGACGATCGAGGGGTGGCTGCCGCGCAGCTGTCTGATCTACGTCACCGATACGCGCTATCTGCCGCTGACGCTGACCTCGCTTTTGACGGCGTCGCGCACCATGCCCGCCAGCATGGACGCGATCATCTATCTGGACGATGTGCCGGCCCCCGTGCGCGACGAGGCAATGGCCTTTCTGCGGGATTGGGGAGTGCCGGCTCATCTCATTGATTTCGAAATCGACAGCTTGTTCACTGACACTGCAAGAATTCCACTGTGGCGCGAAGGTATCTCGCGCGCCGGTTTCGCACGCCTTGGTTTGTGCGCTGCGCCAGACGGTTATGAGACCCATGTGGTATTGGACGGCGATACGCTGGTCGGTGGCGACATGACCGAATTGGTTTCTGTCAGGCCAACAACGTTCGCGGCTGTCAGGTCAAGCCACTCTCGAAAAGGTTGGGAGTATTTATATTGTGACCGAGGGATGCCCATTGCAAGGGACTACTTCAACGCCGGCTTGATGGTTATCAACGCCTCGATGTGGCGCGATGAGGGGATTGCGGCCCGTTGCATGTCCCTCGTTGAAGACAGATCAACCGATGGACTGCTAGACAGACCGATGCGGGACCAAGAGATACTGAACTTGATCTTCGGCAATACATTCCACAGACTGAACCCGAACTGGAACTTCATGCCGAAACGCTCCTGGGACCGGCCGAAAGTCGAACCCTCCATCGTGCATTTCGCCGGGCGGACGTGCCCCTGGGATCGGCGCGACAGCCGCAGCCTGCCGGTCTTCCGCCAGATTTACGAGGAGACGTTCGCGCGGATGCCGAAGGCCCTCACCCCGGCGACCGAGGCCCTGGCGCTGTCCGACAGGAACCTGCGGCGAGCGCGCCGGTTCAGGCCCTGGCTGGGCCGGGCCAACCGCGATTATCGCAAGGCCTGGAACCCCGGGCACGCGTCCATGGTCGCGCACTGGGCGTCGCGGCTGCCGTGGTATAACTGACGACCGAATATGCTGGATCAGCCCACGGATGTGGACGAAATGAAACCTTTTACCAGAATATTGGCAAGAGAACGACACGTAACCGGAAACGGGATACGACGAAATCTCGTTGTCAAGATGAATTATATCAGCAAATTAGGAGCCCTGCCAAAATTCTCTGTCGGCAATGACTTCAACTCAAAAATTTGCTGGCTAATGATTAACAACTCAAGGAGTTATCATGTCAAGCTTTCGGACAAACTAGTCGTCAAGAGCTTTGTTTCAGAGATAATTGGTGAAGAGTTTGTTATCAAGACCCTTTTTGAAACAGGAGATCCTGCAGACCTGATGAGGTCGACTAATTTCCCCTATCCGTGTTTTCTCAAGGTTAACAATGACTCTGGTGGTACATGGCTTCTGGAGTCATCTGGCGATCTGCATGATGGATTTATAAGAGAATTGCGGTCACGACTTGAGCGTAACTATGGGCGTGACAAGGGTGAGTGGTATTATCAACACATACCGCCTCGCGTCTTCATCGAAGAATTGGCGTTCCCAAATCGCAGTACAGCACTAGCAAGTGACTATAAATTCCATTGCGTAAATGGTGAAGTCAAATTTGTGCAGCATATATGTGATAGGCATAGAGGAAAACCGCGCGAGGTCATACTTGATGTGGATGGTATGGAACTCTGCGCAAATTTAGATGAAAAATTCTCCAAAGGAGTTTTGTCAGAATTGCCAGGCACGTGGCCGACGTTGGTTAACGTTGCGCAAGAACTGTCGAAAGGCTTCCCGTATGTGCGGGTCGATCTTTATACGGACAATGAAAGAGTCAAGTTTGGCGAGATGACGTTTCACCCCAGAAATGGAACATATACAGGCCGTGGCCAAGAGTATCTTGGTGCCTTGCTTGGGGATATCCGCGCCGTAAGTCTGGCTCTTGATTAGTAGGTGTTTCGTTCCTGCAATCAGTCGTTCGTGTGGCAATAACCACATCCGCCCGCAGTCCGATTTCCCAGACGTCGTCGAGTGCTGGCTCTACCGCGTCGAGGACGGGGTTGGACACGACCTTGGCCGATCCGCCCGCCCCCGGGTTGTCCTAGGGTTGCTCCATCGCGTCGTCCCATTCGGCGAGGAACGCGCGGCGGTTGAGCGGGTCCAGGTAGACCATCAGGGCCGGTCCCAGCCGGATGGGGCCGAAACGGGAGGCCTCGCCCATCACCGCTGAAATCAGCGGTGGCAGGTGCCAGTCGCCTGGGGTTTCGCGCAGCCCGAGATCGGCCAGCATGTCGATCATGTCGCCGGCCGCCTCGGGCCGGTCCGCGCCCCTGGGGATGAGGGCGGTGCGCAGCATGACGTTCGAGAAATCCTGCATGCGCAGGATCCGGACCCGTCCGCCGCTGTAGCGCGCCATGCGTTCGGCGGCATAGGAGCCGAGCACGTTGTACGCCAGCGCCAGCCGCCCCTCGCGGACATCGTCGATCATCTGCCCCGAACAGCAGTAGAGTTTCGTGTCGAGGCGCCCCATGACCTCGGTCAGGCGCCAGTAGACATCCGTCGCGCGGGACTCCTGCGTGGCATAGAGATAGCCAAGCCCGCTTTCGCGCACGTCGTAGGTGCCGACGGCTCCGTCGAACACCTCCGGGTTTTCGCGCAACAGGTTGATCAGCTCGTGGCGGGTCGTCGGGGTCTTCAGCCCCGCGAGCCGGTCGGTCGACAGCACGACCACGGCTGGTTCGGCGGTAAAGGCGAAGATCAGGTCGCGCCAGCGCGCCCAGTCCGGCAGCGCCGCCGTCGCGTCGGAGCGATAGCTTCGGGCGTAGCCGTCGTTGGCCAGGCGGAATTGCAGGTCCATGGCCGAGGACAACGCGAGGTCGAACGCCGCGCCCTGCCGGATGGCGCGATACAGCTCGGCCGAGGACACCACGGTATAATCGATCGACAGGTCCGGTCGCCGGTTCTGAAAGGCCAGGACGTAGGGCTCGAAAACCTCCAGGTCGGCCGTGGACAGGACGCGCAGCACCTGGTCGCCGGTGCCCGGGTAATGCTTGTGGTTCTCGATGGTCAGGGCACTGGACAGCGTGGCCCAGGCCATCATAACAATGGCAAGACAAACGTGACGCATGCGCCGGTTCCTTCCTCTCTGGTCCTGAGCTCGACCCGCCCGCCATGCGCCGCCATCACGTCGTCGACAATGGTCAGGCCGAGACCCGAACCGACGATTCCGCGCGTGTTTTCGCCCCGGCGGAACCGCTTGGTCAAGGCGCGCGGGGGCCCGTCGCCCAGGCCCGGCCCCTGGTCAGTGACGCTCACTAGGGCGTGGTCTGCTGATTTCGAGACGCGGATGCGCACCTCGGTGTCGTCGGGGGAATACTTGATCGCGTTGTCCAGCGCATTGCGCAGGGCATTTTCCAGCAGCACCGGGTCGCCCCTGACCTGAACGGGCTCCGTCTCGAGGTGCAGCGATATGTCCTTCATCGCCGCCGCGGGCTCCAGCGCAGCCGCGGTCTGGGCCGCGAGGTCGGCCAGGTCGATGTCCAGCCGGGACAGGTCGTCCGACCGATAGGCCACGGCCGCATGATCCAGCAGCTGGCCGGCCGACCGCGAACTTTCGTCGACGGCACGGATCATCCCGCGAAGCCGTTGTTTCTCGGTTTCGTCCTCGATCGACTGCAGGGCGATGTCGGCCTGTGTCCGTACGGTGGCAAGCGGCGTGCGCACGCGATGCGCGGCTTCGGCGATGAAATCCTCGGAGCGCCGGATGGATTGCCCGAGCCGCTCCATCAGGCTGTTGAGCGACGCCATCAGGGGGGCAAGTTCTTCCGGGGCATCGCGCCCGAGAGGGCGCAGGTCCGACGGCCCGCGCCGCGCCACCGCCGCGGCAATCTCGTTGAGCGGCCTGAGTGACGCCCGCGCGGCAACCGCCGACAGCGCCGCGGCGATCACGAAAAACGCGACCGACAGCACCGCCGCCAACCGCGAAAGCCCGGCCGAGATCCGCCCCACCCCGTTGCGCGTCTGGGCCACCGTGACGGTGACCGGAACCGGCGCGCCGCCCGCCAGGACGACCCTGGACACGGAGGCCATGCGGATCGTCTCACCTGTAAACGAGGCGGTGTCGAAATCCACCTGCCCCATGGCCGGCGGGGGCGATACGCTGGGCAGATCGGCATAGCCGGTCAGCAGCTCGGAGGCGGCGGTGACCCTGTAGAAGACCCTGTCCTCGCCGATCGAACCCAGCATGGAAAAGGCCGAATACGGCAGTTCGAGCCGCACCTCGCCCTGTTCCGTCCGCAGGGTTTCGGCGATCGCGGTGGCCGAGGCGGCAAGCACGTTGTCCTGTGTGCGCTCGGCGGCCTCGCGGGACAGTTCCGTCACCATCCACCAACTGAGAAGCGACAGGAGGGCTGCGACACCGGCCAGCAGACAGGTCAGCCGGCGCCCGATGGATCCGGGCACGATCACCTTTCCGCGGTCTCGATCCGGTAGCCCAAGCCACGCACCGTCTCGATCCGCAGGCCCATGTCGTCGATCCGGCGGCGCAGACGCCCGACGTAGACCTCAATGGCATTCTCGGTCACGTCGACATCGTGGGAAAACAGCCGGTCCATCAGCTGACTCTTGGACAGGATCTGCCCGGGACAACGGGCAAAGACCTCCAGCAGGCGCATCTCGCGGTTCTTCAGGTCGATCGTGCGGCCGGCGTGCTGCAGCGTTCCGGCCAGCGGGTCAAACACGGCAGCCCCCAGCGCGATCTCGTTGCGGGCCATGCCGCCGCGCCGACGCAGGACGGCACGACAGCGCGCCTCCAGTTCGGAAAAATCAAAAGGTTTGGTGATGTAGTCATCCGCGCCCTGGTCAAGCGCGCCGACGCGGTCAGACACGCGTGATCGCGCGGTCAGGACGATGACAGGGGTGTCCAGTCCCGGACGCCGTTGCGCCAGAAACGCTCGGCCATCCCCGTCGGGCAGCATCACATCGAGCAGGATCAGGTCATAGACCGCTACTGCGAGGCAGTCCTCGGCCGCGGCCAGGCTGGGTGCGTGATCGACCGCGTGGCCGTCCAGCGCCAATCGGTTCGACACGGCCTCGGCCAGTTCGAGATTGTCCTCGACCAGAAGATAGCGCACCCGATGTCCTCCCGAATGGTGCCGTGTCAGGCTCTTGTCAGCTTTTTGTGGTGACGTTCCAGCATGGGCGGCAGAGGACCGCCTGTCAAATGGGAGGATATACCATGAAAATGACCATGACCCGTCGGGTCGCAATGGCCGCGGCCGCGGCAACGCTGGCCATGTCCGGCTCTGCACAGGCCGGCGGACACCAGGTTCTGGACGAGTTGCACTTCATCATTCCAGGCGGCGCCGGCGGTGGCTGGGACGGCACCGCGCGCGGGACCGGCGAGGCGCTGACCGAGTCCGGCCTTGTCGGATCGGCCAGCTACGAGAACATGTCGGGCGGCGGTGGCGGCAAGGCCATCGGTTACATGATCGAGAACGCCGAGAGCCTCGACAACACGCTGATGGTGAACTCCACGCCGATCGTGATCCGGTCGCTGACCGGCGTGTTCCCGCAAAGTTTCCGCGACCTGACGCTGGTTGCCGGTACCATCGGCGATTACGCCGCGATCGTGGTTCCCGCCGACAGCGACATCGAAGGCATGGACGGCCTGCTGGCCGAATACGCTGAGCAGGGGCCCGATTTCGCCGTCGGCGGTGGTTCTGTGCCCGGTGGCATGGACCACCTGGTCGCCGCGATGGTGATGCAGGCCGCGGGCGAAGATCCCAGCGCGCTGAACTACATCCCCTACGACGCGGGCGGCAAGGCCATGGCCGGCATGCTGTCGGGCGAGATCGACGCCCTGTCCACCGGCTTTTCCGAGGCGATTGCCCTGGCCGAGCAGGGCGAGGTGCGCATCCTCGGCGTGACTGCCGAAGAGCGTGTGCCGGCCTATGATTCCGCGCCGACCTTCATGGAGCAGGGGGTCGACACGTCCTTCGTCAACTGGCGCGGCTTCTTTGCCGCGCCCGGCACCTCGGACGAGAAGGTGGACCAGTACATCTCGGCGCTGGACGCCATGTACGAGACCGACGCCTGGGAAGAAGTGCGTGCCCGCAACGGCTGGGTCAACATCTTCAACCCCGGTGACGACTTCCGCGAGTTCCTCGTGGACCAGGAAAAGGTGATCGGGGACCTGATGACGGAACTGGGCTTCCTCTGACGCCCCGGACCGCCGCCCCCGGCGCCGCGCCGGGGGCACAACTAGCGGCATCGCCTGATACCGGGCGGTGCCGACCGCGATGGGCTTTTCCACGGGAGGACATGACAATGGCGCTTGATCGCTGGATCGCGCTGATCTTCATCGTATTCTGCTGCAGCTACGGTTACCTGGCCTTCTTCACCATGGACCAGGACGTGCCGCCTTTCATGCAGAGCAATCCCGTCTGGCCCTCAACCTTCCCCAAGGTCCTTGCCGTACTCGGGATCGTGGTGGGACTCGTCGTGTTGCTAGGGCTGGAAAAACCCGATGCCCAAGAGGAACCCGCGGCCCCCGAGATCGATTACCGCCGCCTGCATCACTACAAGCTGGGCCAGGCGCTGGCGATGCTGGGGCTGATGATGGCCTATGCGCTGTTGCTTCGGCCGGCCGGGTTTCTGATCGCGACGACGCTGTTTCTTGTCGCGGGCAGTACCGTCCTGGGCGAGCGCAAGTTCCACGTGATGATCCCGGTTTCCCTGATCGCCGCCGGGTTCGTGTGGTATCTCGTCCAGCAGGTGCTGGGCATCTTCCTGCGGCCCTTTCCATTCTTTCTGGGGCACTGAGCCATGCTTGAAGGCATCATGATCGGCCTGGAGGCCGCGTTCTCGATCCAGAACCTGTTGCTCGTGGTCGCCGGCTGTCTCATCGGTACATTCATCGGCATGCTGCCCGGGTTGGGGCCGATGTCGATCATCGCCATCATGATCCCGGTTGCGATCACGCTGGGCGATCCGGCCGCGGCGCTGATCCTGCTTGCGGGGGTCTATTACGGGGCCATCTTTGGCGGCTCGACCTCGTCGATCCTGCTGAACGCGCCGGGCATTGCAGGGACCGTCGCCACCAGTTTCGACGGCTACCCCATGGCGCGCAAGGGGCAGGCCGGCAAGGCCCTGACCATCGCCGCGGTGTCGAGTTTCTCGGGCGGCATGATCGGCGTGATCCTGTTGATGATCTTTGCCCCGGCCCTGAGTTCGGTGGCCTTGCTGTTCCACTCGGCGGAGTACTTCGCGCTGATGGTCGTCGGACTGTCGGCCATCGCGGCCTTCGCCGGCACGGGACAGGTTTTCAAGGCGTTGTTGATGACGCTGCTGGGCCTGATCCTGGCAACGGTGGGCGAAGGTGCCCTGTTCAACATGCCGCGCTTCACGCTGGGGGTCATGGACCTGCAATCGGGAATTTCCTTCATCACGCTGGCCATGGCCATGTTCGCCCTGCCCGAGGCGCTGTTTCTCGTGCTCAATCCCGCACGCGGTTCGAGCGATGACGGCGGATCGAACAAGATCACCGGGCTGCGCTTCTCCCGCGCCGAAGGCCGGGCTATGCTGCCCGTGATCGGGCGCCAGTCGATCCAGGGCTTCTTCATAGGCGTACTGCCGGGCGCGGGTGCGACGCTGGCTTCTTTCCTGGGCTATGCGGTTGAGCGCAATGTGGCCAAGGGCGACGACCAGGCCGAGTTCGGACACGGATCGGTCAAGGGCCTTGCCGCGCCGGAAACGGCCAACAATGCGGCCTGCACGGGGTCTTTCGTGCCGCTCCTGACGCTGGGCATTCCCGGTTCGGGCACCACGGCGATCCTGCTGGGCGCGCTGATCGCGCTGAACGTGACGCCCGGTCCGCGGCTGATGACCGACACGCCCGAGATCTTCTGGGCGGTCATCATTTCGATGTTCATCGGCAATGTCGTCCTGCTGATCCTGAACCTGCCGCTGATCCCCTATATTGCCAAGATCCTCTCGATCCCGCGCAACTACCTGATCCCGTTCATCCTGTTCTTTACCCTGATGGGGGCCTACATCGGCCAGAACAACGCGACCGAGTTGCTGATGCTGGTCGGGCTAGGCGTTATGGCGATGATCTTCCGCTTTGCCGATTATCCCCTGGCGCCGCTTCTGATCGGCTTCATCCTGGGGCGGATGCTGGAAGACAACTTCGCCCGGTCGATGCAACTCTACCGCGGCCCCGAGTTCATCCTCGAACGCCCCATGACGCTCGGCCTGATGGTGCTGGCTCTGATACTGGTCCTGCTTCCCAGCTACCGCGCCCGGCGCGCGCGCAAGCGGGCCGAAGGCGTGGCCGATGGCGACTGAAGCGCGGCCCGCCCCCCTTGCCGGGGTCCGGGTGCTTGACTTGACAAATGTCCTGGCCGGGCCGTTCGCTTGCCATCAGCTGGTGCATCTGGGGGCCGAGGTCATCAAGGTCGAGGCCGTCGGGCAGGGCGATCTGGCGCGCAATCTCGGCGCGGACCCCGAGCTGTCTGCCAAGGGCATGGGGATCAGCTTTCTGGCGCAGAATGCCGGCAAGGCCTCTTTGACGCTCAACCTGAAGACCTCGCAGGGCAAGGCGGCCCTGGAGCGGCTGGTTCAAACAGCAGACGTGCTGGTCGAGAACTTCCGCCCCGGCGTCATGGATCGGTTGGGCCTGGGATACGAGACGCTCAAATCGGTCAGGCCAGAGCTCATCTATTGCGCCATTTCGGGATTCGGCCAGACCGGGCCATGGGCTGACCGGCCTGCCTATGACCAGATCGTACAGGGCGCGGCCGGGGTGATGTCGATCACTGGTGATGGCGAAAGTGCCCCGCTGCGCGTCGGCTATCCTCTTGCCGATACGGTCGGTGGCCTGACCGCCGCGATGACGATTAACGCGGCCCTCAACGCGAACCCGCGCGGCGCCTTCATCGATGTCTCGATGCTGGACTCGGTGCTCGCAACGATGGGATGGGTCCTGTCGAACTACCTCGTGGGGGGTGTGGAGCCGCAACCACATGGCAACGAAAACCCCACATCCGCACCCTCCGGCGCATTCCAATGTGCCGACGGGCTGATCAACATCGCCGCCAACAAGGACGCGCAATGGGTGCTTCTGGCGCGGCATCTGGGCCGCGATGACTTGCTGGATACCGCCGCTTTCTCGACCCGCGAGGATCGCAAGACAAACCGATTGCGCCTGAAGGCGGAACTCGAGACTGTCCTGACCACGCGGCCGGCACGCGACTGGGCGCGTGAGCTGAATGCCATCGGCGTGCCCTCGGGGCCGGTCCTGTCGGTGCCGGAGATGCTGGCCCATCCGCAGATCGCGGAGCGTGACTTCGTGTCCCGCTTCGACGCGGTTCCCGGGCTGGACAGGTCGATTGACCTCGCTTCGATCGGGGCGCTGCTGGATGGCGCGCGGCCCGCTGTCGGTGCGCCACCGCCATCCCTTGGGCAGGATAGTGACAGGCTCCTTGCGGAGCTGGGCTATGCTGCGCACGAAATTGAACGCATGAAGGCCGAAGGGGTCACATGACTGGATCAAACGATGTCAGCGATTGGTGGCGAACCCGCATCATCGATATGGAACCCGGACGCATTCACCTGCGCGGGAAACCTGTCGAGGATCTGATCGGCCATACCGGTTTTGCCCGGATGATCTGGCTTTTGGTGATGGGCGACGAGATCAGCGGGCACCGCGCCGCGCTGTTCGAGGCCGCGCTCGTGGCGGCCGTCGATCACGGCCCGCAAGCGCCCTCCATCGCCGCGGCTCGCATGGCCGCGACCTGCGGGATCGGACTGCAATCGGCCATGGCCACTGGGCTTAATATGCTCGGCGATGTGCATGGCGGCGCCGGCGAGCAGGCCATCGGCCTCTTTCACGAATGCGAGGCTGCCGGATCGGCACAATTGGTCGCGACCCTGGATCACTGGCGCGCCGAACATGGCAAATTCATCCCGGGCTTCGGGCACCGCTTTCACAAGCCGGTGGACCCGCGCGCGCCCCGCCTGCTGGCGCTGGTGGACGAGGCCGCAGCCGCGGGAGCCGTTTCGGGCGCCTATGCCGAGATCGGCCGCGCCATCGGGCGCCACCTTGAAGAGGAACGCGGCAAGCCTGTCCCTATGAACATCGACGGGGCCACCGCCGTCATCTACGCCGAGCTGGGCTGCCCCGCGCCGCTGGCCCGCGGCTTCTTCGGCTTGTCGCGGTCGGTCGGGCTCCTGGCCCATGCCTGGGAGCAGACCGAGCAGGGGGGACGCAACAAGGGTCCGACGCCACCGGGCTACAGATGGACCCATGACAGCGATTGAGACTCCGCGTCTGGAAACCGCCCGGACTCTGCTCGTGGGGGCGGGCGGGGCTGTGCTGTTCTGGCTGATCGGCTTTCCCGCGGCGGTCCTGACCGGACCCGCTGTCAGCGTGTCCATCGCCGCGCTCATGGGATGGCGGATGTCGGTTCCGTCCCCGTTCAGGAATGCCGTCTTTCTGGTGCTGGGACTGCAGATCGGCAGCACGGTCACACCCGAGGTGATCGCTACCGCGCTGACCTGGCCCCTGTCCCTTGCGGTGCTGAGCATCGCCCTCATCGTCACCATGCTTCTTGCCACGACGGTTCTGAAACGCGGCTTTGGCTATGACCGGATGACGGCCCTGCTGGCCGCGACACCGGGCCACCTGAGCTATGTGCTGGGCCTTTCACTGCATTTGAGGGTCGATGTCCCAAAACTGGTGCTGGTGCAGACCATCCGCGTGCTGATGCTGACCGTTCTGGTTCCGGTCCTTATCGCGGTCTGGGGGGTGCAGGGGACCGCGCCACTTGATGACAGTAGCGTGATCTCGCTGGTGCCGCTGCTGATCATTGTCCCGCTCGCGCAGATCCTGGGCATGCTGTTCAAGACGGTCGGCGTTCCGGCGCCGATCCTGATGGGGGCCATGGGCATCTCTGCCCTCGGTCACGGGTTCGACCTGACGCCCGGCATTCTGCCGCCCTGGCTGACACTGATCGCATTTGTCGGCATGGGGTCCCTGATCGGAACCCGCTTGAGCGGCGTGGATCGCAGCGAGTTGATGCAGGCCCTGGTGGCCGGCGTTGTCACAACCCTCGTCGCTTGCGCTGTCGCTGCCGGCGGGGCCTGGCTTGCGTCGGGCCTTGTGGGGCTGCCACCGGGGGCGTTGCTTCTGGCCTTCGCACCCGGCGGTGTCGAAGTCATGGCCGCGCTCGCCGTGGAAACTGGGTTGGAGCCCGCGTTCGTCGCGGCGCATCATGTCTTTCGCCTGTTCGTCCTCAGCCTCTTCGTGCCTGTCCTCGTCAGGCGCACACGCGCTTGACGGCGGTATCTGGTGCAACGCCGGGCATCAGCCGTGCGGCCTGTGTCTGGCCCGGCCGGCTGGCCCAGGTCAGAGTGCGGGCTGACTCGATTTCGGTCGGATTGTATGGCGTGCCGTTCTCGTTTAGCAGGTCATGGAACCAGATTTAGGATCGTTGCGTCGTCCATGGGCGCGCATCAGGTCATCCGGCCATGTCTGCGTCCGTCCCTGAATGAGCCCCACTGGAAACAGCCGATATCTGGCCCGGAAAAGCTGGCGTTGATCGGAAGTCTGGCTGTCGATCTGCCGGGGCATCCACTCGATGCACAGGATCGGACCCTCGAGGTGGCTTTGTTGCGCAAAAAGTGTGAGGTTCGGAGAATGCCGAAGTCACCCCAGACCAACGGCGTGGTCGAACGGTTCAATGGTCGCATCGAGGAGGTGCTGCAAAGCCACCACTTCCGGTCCGGCGAGGAGCTGTTGACCACGCTCCACCGCTACGCCTGGCTCGACAACCAGCAGCTCGCGCAGTCAGCCTTGGGCAACAAGACGGCCTTGCAAGCGATGAAAGACTGGCACAAGTTCAACCCCGAGCTGTTTAATGAACAACCACACTACCTGCCGGGATGTGACAACATGTAGCGACCACCCGACGCACGATGCGTTCGTGGCAGCCCTGCGCGCGGGTCACCGCCGAAAGCACGGCTTCTGGAGCGTCGTCGACGGGTAGCTGTAGGAGCGTCTTCTGGATAAGTGCACGCACACGATACGCAAAGCCAGAGCAGTCGCTCTGCGATCACCAAGTGCCCATGAATATCTTGAACCTGCTGATCTCGGCCGGCCCGACTGGCCGACCGAATCTGCCGCGCCGGCCCCACTGAGTCGAAGGCCAAACGGTTTGCGCAGGCCTTTCGGTCCGGGCGCGGACGTGGCAGCCTCAACTCGGCGGCGGCGCCGCACGATTTATGAGTAAGGAGCACACCATGGGACTTGGAGATATGCTTGGCGGGGCGATGGACGCCCTCGGCGGCACGGACGAGATTGTCTCGAAGATCAGCGAAAGCGGGATCGACCTGTCCGCGCTCGCGGAGATGGACCCCGAAGCCGTGACAGCGATGCTGGAGGAAAAGGGGATTGACCTGACGATGTTTGAAGGGCTCGGCCTGTCGGTCGAGGACGTGATCGAGAAGGTCAAGGAACAACTGGCCTAAGCTGCACGGGACACAGGGCTGGCCACCATGGCCGCTACGCTCGAAATCTTGGGATGGAGACGGCGGGCGATGACTTCGAACCGGCGCGGTTGATCTCGGGCACGATCCATCCAGATGCGGCATTCTACATGAAGGGCGGAAACTGGACATTCGCTGCGCAGGTCATGAACGGCGGCACTATCCATTGGGTCGCCGAGTAAATGCGCGAACCTTGTTTGCCCATAGCGGCATAAAGCGTCCAGATCAAAGGCTCGGAAGGTCCGCGAACGCCCCGTTGCAGCCTCGCCTGAGCGGTCATCCGCCGCATCACCTCCGTAGCGCTGCCAATACCGCATCGTGATCTGACAGGGGCCTGCCGGTCTTGTCGAGAGACGAAAGAACCGCACTGCCCAGGCAACGCAGCCCTCGTGCACAAAGCCAATCCAACTTCATGCGACGGCCGGGATGCGGTGAGATCAGGCTGGGCCGCGTCGTGACCCCCTCTGCGGTCAAGGACCAATCGTAGCCGCGCGCCTCGGCCCGTTGGAACAGGGGTTCGCCCCGCCAGTCATAGTCAGGCGGCGCGTTGTTTCCCGTGTTCAGGTCTCCGCCGATGACCACGGGCATATCGGGGGCGAAACGGTCCACCTCGTCCATGAGCCGGTCGAACTGCTTTGCACGGTGGTCGGCCCGCGCATTGCTTTCCAGATGCGTCGAGACAAAGCAGATCGGCCCGTCCGCACCGGGAATGATCGCGGCAATCGCATTGCGTCCCCCGATACGGGGCTGGCCGGCATCGCCGCCCGCATCCGGCATGAACCAGTGCCCGTGATCATCCAGCCGAAACATCGTCGCGTCTTCAAAAGGCGCAGCACTCAGGATCGCGTTGCCGTGCCAGCCAAGCCTGTTGAAGTCATCGTTGCAAAAGGCCTGCTCTGTCTCGCCGCCAAGGCCCATTTCGAAGAATTCGACACCGAAAACGTATGTCATGCCCAAAGCGCGCGCCATGTCTTCGGTGGTATGGCGCTGCTTGGTCCGGGCCATGCCGTGATCCATCTCTGACAGGAGCAAGACCTGTGGCGTCTTCGGCGCGACATGCGCGGCGCTGTCCTGCGGGAACAAACACCTTTCCAGATTCCATGCCAGAACCGTGACGTCAGCTGGCAGATGCGACAGAGGCGCGTCGCCGCCGCATTGGACGGCGTTCATGCCCGGCAGTCGGCCCAGCAGGGCGCGATGCGCCTCGCTGCTGCGCGGCGCGGCGGATATGTGGGTGCGTTCAGCGTCGCTGACGCGCTGCAACTCCGACACGCAGGGCATCATATCCGGTGACCAGCGTCGGCATCGAACAGGCACACCGCACCCGGCTTGACGGACAGGCGCAGTGGGCCGGTCTCGGCCGCGAATTCATTGCTGACATGCACGGTCACCGTCTCGTGCCCGAGTTTTCCGTGCAAAAGGCGATGGGCGCCGAGTTCTTCCACGATGTCCACCTGCATGGAGATGGCGCCATCCGGGTCTGGCAGGAAATCCTCGGGCCGGACGCCCGCCACCACCTCGCCCTGATGCGCGGTTTCGCACAGCGCGCCGCCGTTGAGCTGCAGCTTCCCGGCCTCGGTACGGGTCCGCATCAGATTCATCGGGGGCGCCCCCATGAAGGAGGCGACAAAGGTGCTTGCCGGGTTGTGGTAGACCTCGGCAGGTGTGCCGATCTGCTCGATCCGGCCCGCGTTCATGACGATGATACGGTCTGCCATGGTCATGGCTTCGACCTGATCATGGGTGACATAGATCGAGGTCACGCCAAGCCTGCGTTGCAGGGCCTTGATTTCGATCCGCATCTGGTGCCGCAGCTTGGCGTCCAGATTGGACAGCGGTTCATCAAACAGGAACAGCGCCGGGTCCCGCACGATCGCGCGGCCCATGGCGACCCTCTGGCGTTGTCCGCCCGAAAGCTGGCTAGGCTTGCGGTCAAGATAATCGCTCAGGTTCAAGAGGGCCGCAGCCTCGTCCACCTTCGCGGCGATCTCGGATTTGGGAATGCCGCGATTCTTGAGCCCGTAGCCGATGTTCTTGCGGACCGTCATGTGCGGGTAGAGTGCATAGTTCTGGAACACCATTGCGATGTCACGGTCGGCCGGGTCGATTGCATTGACGATGCGCCCCGCGATGGAAAGCTCGCCCGAGGTGATCTCTTCCAGCCCCGCGACCATGCGCAGGAGCGTGGATTTTCCGCATCCCGACGGACCGACGAGCACGGCGAATTCGCCTTGCTGGATATCGAAATCCGTCGGTTTCAGGGCCTCGAACCCGTTCGGGTAGGTCTTGCCGATGTTGTTGAAGTGAACCTGTGCCATTTTTTCTTGCCTATTTGTCGGATTCAGTCAGGCCCTTGACGAACCAGCTCTGGAAAAACACCACCACCAGCACCGGCGGCACCACCGCCACCAGCGCCAGCACGTTCGAGCGGCCGAATTCGGGAACCACGGCGCCTTCCAGCACCTGAACGATCTGCTTGATGCCGCGCACCAGCGTGTACATGTCCTCGTCCGTGGTGATCATGGTGGGCCAGAGGTACTGGTTCCAGCCATAGACGAACATGATGATGAACATCGCCGCGATCATCGTCTTGGACAGTGGCACGAGGATATCGACGAAGAACTTGACCGGCCCTGCGCCGTCGATGCGCGCAGCCTCGACCAACTCTTCGGGGACGGAACGAAAGAACTGCCGAAAAAAGAAGGTTGCCGTGGCCGAGGCGATCAGCGGGATGATCAGCCCTTGATACGTGTTCAGCATGCCAAGCCGCTGCACCACCTCGTAGGAGGGCAGGATGCGCACCTCCAGCGGCAACAGAAGCGTCGTGAAGATCAGCCAGAAGGCCAGCGTGGCAAAGCGCAGGCGGAAGTAGACGATCGCATAGGCGGCCGTCATTCCGATCACGATCTTTCCGACAGCAAAGCCGATGCCGAGGATAAAACTGTTTTTCAACATCGACAGGCCGGTGTTGTCCCCGGAAAAGCCGGAAGCCTGAAGCATGGCCTTTTCCAGGTTGTCGTCGAACTGGTCGCCGATCTTCAGCGTCGGACCGGTCTGGATGATCTCGGCGTCGGGGATCGTTGTCATCTGCAGGATCATCAAGAGCGGCAGCATCATGAACAGGCTGCCTGCAATCAGGACGGCGTGGTCGGTGACGGTGGACAGTCTGGGTTTGCGCATGGCTCCGACCTTTCAGGTGTAGTGAATGCGGCGTTCAAGCAGCCGGAACTGGAAGACCGTCAGCGCCAGCACCAGGACCATCAGGATCACCGATTGCGCCGAACTTCCGCCAAGGTCATTGCCGCGGAACCCGTCCACGTAGACCTTGTAGACCAGCGTCATGGGGTTGTTGCCCGGCTCGCCCTTCACCACCGTGTCGACGATGCCGAAGGTCTCGAACAGCGCGTAGGTGATGTTGATGATCAGCAGAAAGAACCCGGTGGGGGCCAGCAAGGGAAAGGTCACGTCCCAGAAGCGGCCCGAGGCCGAGCGATTGTCGATCAGCGCCGCCTCGCGCACCGAGCGCGGGATCGATTGCAGCGCCGACAGGAAGAAGATGAAATTCACGGGGACCTGTTTCCAGACCGAGGCAAGGATCATGGCAAAGGCGGTGTCATTGAAATTCACCCCGACCATGTAGGTGTGGCCGAACAGCGCGAAGAGTTCGGTCAGCGGCCCCCAGCTCTGGTTGAACAGGATGACGGCGATGAACCCGGCGACCGGCGGCGCGACCGCATAGACCCACATCAACAGCGTCCGATAGGTCTTGGCCCCGCGCAGCACCTTGTCCGCCTTGACCGCCAGAACCAGCGCCAGCGCCAGCGAAAAGAATGTCACCAGAAGGGTGAATGTCAGCGTGAAGGCGGCGACCTTGCGGTATTCTCGGCTGCCCAGCAGGTCCGTGTAATTTTCCCAGCCAACGAAAGTGGACCCGAAGCCGAACGGATCCTGGAGGAAGAACGACGAGTGTAGCGCCACGATCGTCGGCCAATAGAAGAAGATGGCGATGATTGCGAGTTGTGGCGCCAGCAGCAAGGTTGGCAGCCAGGGCGAGGTAAATCCGGCCCGTTTCATTATGTCTGGTTCCCCATAAAGGCCGGGCGGCCATGCGTGGCGGCCGCCCGGTTCGGTGATTGAGACGTCGGGGGTCAGCCCTGTGTCTTGGCGAAGCGCTCGAGCAGGGCGTTGGCCTCGGTTTCGATGGCCTGGAAGGCATCTTCGACAGAAGATTCGCCGGTCAGGATACGGCCATATTCGCGGTTCATGACGTCACGGATCTGCACGTAGAAGCCCATGCGGTAGCCGCGCGTATGCTCGCCTGCGGGCAGCGAAAGCTGCTGGATACCCACTTCGGCGGCCGGCATGCGGTCGTAGTGGCCATCTTCCTGCGCCAGCTCGTAGGCGGCCTCGGTGATCGGCACATAGCCGGTTTCCTGGTGCCAGAAGTACTGGGTCTCGGGCGCGGTCAGGAACTCGAAGAACTTCGCGGTGGCCGCGTTTTCCTCGTCAGACTGGCCGGACATCGCAAAGAGCGCGGCGCCGCCGATGAAGGTCTGCTTGGGCTCGCTGGTCACCGCTTCCCAGTAGGGTAGGTAGGTGGCGGAGAAGTCGAAGCCCAGATCCATCTGGGCCAGGCCACCGAAGGAGCCCGAGGAGCCGAGCCAGATCGCGACCTCGCCGTCTTCGAACGGCGTCTGGTTGTCGCCCCAGCCGGTGCCGTACCACTTGAAGAAGCCCTGCTCCTGCCAGTCGGTCAGCGCGGTGAAATGCGCCTTGATGGCGTCATTGTTCACCAGAATCTCGGTGTCGATTCCGTCATAGCCATTGGCGTTGGTGGCGAACGGCAGGTTGTGGCGCGACATGAAGTTCTCGGTGAAGATCCACGGCAGGTGCGATTGCGCCAGGGGGATGTAGCCGGCTTCGGCCAGGGCCGGTGCCGTCGTTTCGGCGAATTCTTCCCAGGTCTCCGGAGCAGTCACGCCCGCCGCTTCCAGCGCATCCTCGTTGTAATACATGATCGGCGAGGAGGAATTGAACGGCATCCCGATCATCTTGCCGTCGCTGTCGGCGTAGAAGTAGCGCACGCCCGAGATGTAGTCCTCGATATCGAAGTCCACGCCGTTGTCGGACAGCAAGTCCTGAACCGGAATGGTCGCGCCCTCGGCCCCGATGACGGTGGCCGCGCCTGCGTCGAAAACCTGCATGATGTTGGGCTGTTCGCCCGCACGGAAGGCGGCGATGCCGGCGGTCAGGGTTTCCTCGTAGGTTCCCTTGAAGACCGGTGTCAGCACGACCTCGTCCTGAGAGGCGTTGAAATCTTCGGCAAGCGCGTTGACGGTTTCGCCAAGCGCACCGCCCATGGCGTGCCAGAGATCGATCTCCGTCTGCGCCGTGGCCGCCGTCGTCATAGCCAAGCCGGCAACAACGCTGGTGAGAGTGATACGGGACATTCCTGTTCCTTCCATTGAACATATCCGAGTGGTCGAGATGACGTTAGTGCCGCGCGCACAGGGGAGAGGCTGTTCGTAATACTTGAGCACACGAACACGCCGCATCAGCAGCGATGGACCCCAGCCCCGCCGCGCAGTGCCCAGTTGAACGAGGCGCGTAATGCTGATTTGACAGTCACGCGAAGGTTTCATGACGGTGGTGTCTTGGAGGTGGTGGAAATTTTCAGGTGGCGTAGTCTCCGGGTGACCTGAAACCCACCCGACCGGCGGGGGCAACCGCCAGGGAGACTACACCATGACCGATATTACTGGAGAGAACGCGCTGGCGCTATCGGCGCATGACGAAAGCTACGACCCGATCGAGGATCGGCTGCGGGCGATGGTGCGGCGCACCATCGAGACGATGTTCGAAGAGGAGCTCGCCGAGGCGCTCGGGCGTGCGCGCTACGGGCGCGGCGACACCGCCAGGGGCTACCGCAACGGG
>JAVLCA010000084.1:0-2949 GCA_031581025.1 Salibaculum sp.
TTCAGATAGTACATCTCGAATCCGTAGGGCGCGCCGCAGGGGTGATGCCCGCGCGGCACCAGCACCACGTCGCCGTCCCGCACAGCCATGGCCTCGTCCAGCGTGCCGTCCTCGGTATAGACCCGCTGAAAGCCGAAGCCCTGCGGGGGGTTCAGCCGGTGGTAATAGGTCTCTTCCAGGTAGGTGATGCTGGGAAAGTCGTCCTCGTCATGGCGGTGGCTGGGATAGGAGGACCAGTTGCCATCCGGGGTAAAGACCTCGGTGACAAGCAGGCGGTCGGCGTAATCCTCCCCCTCCATGGCGATATTGTTGATATGGCGGGTGTTGTTGCCCTTGCCGCGCTGCGTCAGCTCGATCCCTTCGGGGCCGATCCGACGGGCCGGATGGCCGCCCGCACCGGGGGCGGAACAGATCGCAACGGTGCAATCGGTTTCCGCCACCAGCGACCAGTCGCTGTCATTGGGCAAGTAGAGGCAATGCGGCGGCGTTTTCTCGAAAACATCCATCCTGTCGCCAAGCACGCCCCAGTCCTGCCCGGCGGCCTCGATGCGCGCCTTGCCCTCGACCATGACGAGGATCACCTCGCGGGGGCCGGTGGCCTCGGCGGCCGTCTCGCCCTGGCGCAGGCGGTGCAGCGAAAACCCCACGTAGCGCCAGCCGGCGCTTTCGGGGGTAATCCGGTGAACCTCGCCATGGGTGCCGAAGGGTTTGCACAGAAGGTCAGCCATCGTCCTTTTCCTTGTAGTTCTCCGGGTCGAAGACCAGGAAGAATTCATAAACGCACAGCCCGCCGAAGGCGCCGAAGATCAGGGCCCATGCGGCGTTGCCGGTGGCCAGTTCGAACAGCGCCCAACCAAGCGCCACCCCCGTGACGATGGCCCGTGTCGCAAGCGGCCGAAAGAAGGGGTGGCGCAGGTTGAACATCCGCTCAGGCCGCCTGCCGCGCCTGCTGGTCGGCCAGGGTCTGCGCAAACCGCGCGGTGGTCCAGCCCTCCTGCACCGCACGACGCATCAGGTCGGCCATGCTGGGCGGGGCCAGCCCGCCGACCGGCGGATCGGTGTCCAGGTTGGTCGGAAAGGGATAGCCCTCGGCGCAGGCGGCAATGGCCGCGTCCAGCTCTTCGGGGCGCATCCCGCCGCCCTGCTTGATCCGGATCAGCTCGGGCAGCAAGGCCTCGGACATGCCACGCCGGTCCAGGTTTTCCAGCGACCGGCCAAAGGCCGAGGAGACCTGCAACAGGTTCACCATCCGCTCGACGTCCGGACTGCGGTTCTCGCCGCCGGCATGGAACAGCGCGGGGTTGAAGAAGACCGCGTCGCCCTTGTCCAGCGGCACCTGCACATGGGCCTGTTCGAAATGGTCCCGGAAGGCCGCGTCGTGGAAGGCGACATAGCCCGGCCCGTAGAGCTGGCTGAAGGGCAAAAGCTTGGTCGGCCCGCTTTCGACGGACATGTCCACATGCGCCACCGCGCCCTGAAGCGTCAGCGTCGCGGTGACCTCGTGGGCATGGGCGGGATAGCGCATGGCCTCTTCGGCGCTCATGAAGCCCAGGTGGTAATCGCGATGCGCGGTCTGGGCCTTGCCGCCTGGGCGCACCTGGTTGACCTGCGCGGTCATCTGGTAATTCGGCCCCAGCCAGGCCTGCGCCGCCGCCGCCAGGCAGGTATTCCCGAAGTAGAGCGCAAAGCCCTCCGGATCTCGCAGGCACTGCTTTTGCAGCGAATTCCAGATCCGGTCATTGGCCCCGGCGGCGGCAAAGTGGTCGCCCTTTCCGGCCGCGCTTTCGCGTTCCTCGGCGATGATCGCGCGGAATACCTCGCTGGCCCGGTCGATCACGGATGTATCCGGGTAGGCCCGTTTCAGCGCGATGACCCCGGCCGAGGACCGGAAGACCCGGCCCCATTCGGCCAGCAGCGCGCGGCGGCGGGCGGGGTCCTCCAGCGCCGGGCGCAGCGCCGCCATGTCGTAAAGCGGGACATTTTTCTCGATCCCTGCCGCGTGGGGCACGTCCCCCGCGGTCAGGTTCTGCGAGGTCACCACCTTGAATTCGTCCAGATCACAGGACTCCCGGTCGAAATAGCCAACGTGCCCGAGTTCCGTGTTTACCATGATATCCTCCTGCAGTTCATGGTGGTGGTGATGACCCCGTGCGGGGTCGGTGAAACCTAACGGCCGATCTCCAGTCCCGAACGGGTGCAGATATCGGTCAGGTAATCGAAGCCCAGTTTCGAGTAGCGATACGGAGGTGCCTTGGCCGGGTCCTGTTCAGCCTCGACCACGATCCAGCCGTCGTATCCCATGGCGCTCAGGCGGTCGGTGATGGGCTGGAAGTCGATGCCGCCCTCAGGGTCGCCCGGCACCGAAAAGACGCCGTTCGCCACCCCGTCGAGGAAGCTGCGGTCGGCGGCGTTGACCCAGTCCAGCACCGATTGGCGCACGTCCTTGACATGGACATGCGACACCCGGTGCCCCCATTTTTCCAGAACCGCCAGCGGGTCGGCCCCGGCGAAATGCAGATGCCCGGTATCGAACAGCAGCGTCAGCGCGGGGTCGGACCCGGCCATCAGCCAGTCGATGTCCTCGGCGTCCTGCACCATGGCACCCATGTGATGGTGATAGGCCAGCACGCAGCCCCGGTCGGCAGACCACTTGGCAAGTTCCGAGAGGCGGGCGCCATAGGCCATGATCTCGTCGCGGGTCAGCTTCGGGCGCTGGCCGACTGGCTGGGACTGGTCGCCCTGTATGGTGTTGGAACATTCGGCATAGACCACGCAGGGCGCCCCGAGGGCCGCGAACTGGTCCACCTGGGCGGCGATGGCCGCCTTTTCCGCCGCGAGATCATTGACCATCAAGTTGCCCGAACACCAGCCGCCGCAAAGCGCCAGGCCATAGCGATCCAGATAGGCGCGTAGCCCGTCGGTATCGCCGGGCATCCGGCGGCCCCGCTC
>JAVLCA010000085.1:0-2910 GCA_031581025.1 Salibaculum sp.
CGTATCACAAAGCACTTGGCAACGGCGGTTGCCATAATGGGGCTTTCAATTTTTTTGGCATTGCGTCTTGACGATCTGGAAACTGATAAAACTGGCGCATATGCGATTATATATGCTGCGGCTCTTGGTACCCTTGGTTGGGCCTTTACCCTCTATGAAACCCGATCTAATCAACGCCGCGATTTCACGCTTCAGTTTATGAGATCCATAAACGAAAGCTCAATGATTGAAAGGCATAAATTAAATGTTTCAACACGTTACCCGTATGGCGTCAAGGTTGATGAACAGGACGTTGACCAGTTATTTAGGGACTTGCAAGATCCAAATAATTACAATGATCAATCTGCTCCGACACTTTAATCAATTGTTCAGACATTAAACCACTACGAATTCATTGCGAACCAAATTCGAAAAAACAGAATTGATGAGTCTGCCGCGAAGGAATGGTATTGTAACCTCATCTCGGCCGGCTGTGACAAATTCGGCGCTGTAATATCGGACAGCCCGAGTGTGTCATCCAGCTCGCGCATCACCAGCAGACCGCCGTCCGAACTGAGCTGTGTGCCTTTGAATTCCAGCCGAACACGAGGGTCGAAATCCACCCGATCTGCCCGCTGCAATCCCGCACCCTCTGGGTGATCCATGAAACACGCCCCTCACAGCTATCAACACCATGATTTATATAGGAAATACAAAGCTCAGGACAGCGAAATCAGCGGACTACTTGGGGAATGCGGGGTAATACGTCGTTTTCGCAGACCACAAAGTGACACTTTTCACGACAAGTACCCTGAGCTAATGTGGCTTTATCATCGTTGGAACGGCAAGCCATTCCCAGACAAATGAGCGAGGAGAAGTAGGTTCATACCACAACCTCCAACCGCTCCTGCTCCCCCACCCCGAACACGCGCTTGTAGCGGGCGATCTCGTCAACCGGCCCCATGGCCTTTTCGGGGTTGTCCGAGAGTTTCACCGTGGGCTGCCCGTTGGCCTCAACCGCCTTGCAGACCAGGCTGAAGGGGGCGAGCGTGTCGCCCGCGGTCAGGCCCTTGAAATCGTTGGTCAGCATGGTGCCCCAGCCGAAGGACACCTTGACCCGCCCGGCGAACTGGCGGTGCAGGGCGGCGATGCGCTCGGCGTCCAGCCCGTCGGAGAAGATGATCAGTTTCTCGCGCGGGTCCTCGCCGCGGCGTTTCCACCAGGCGATGGCGGTCTCGGCGCCCCGGGCCGGGTCGCCGGAGTCGATGCGGATGCCGGTCCAGCGCGCCAGCCAGTCGGGCGCGTTTTCCAGAAATCCCGGCGTGCCGTAGGTGTCGGGCAGGATGATGCGCAGGTTGCCCTCGTGTTCCTCGTGCCAGTCGGACAGCACCGCGTAGGGGGCGCGGGCCAGGGCGGCGTCGTCCTCGGCCAGCGCGGCATAGACCATGGGCAGTTCGTGGGCATTGGTGCCGATCGCCTCTAGGTCGCGGTTCTTGGCGATCAGGCAGTTGGAGGTGCCGACGAAGCCCCGGCCCAGCCCTTCGGTCATGGCGCGCACGCACCAGTCCTGCCAAAGGAAGGAATGCCGCCGGCGGGTGCCGAAATCGGCGATGCGCAGGCCCTCGATGGGGCGCAGGTACTCGATCTTCTCCCACAGCTTGGTCATGGCGCGGGCATAGAGGATCTGCAGCTCGAAGCGGCCCATCTCGCCCAGCACGGCGCGGCTGCGCAGCTCCATCAGCACGGCCAGCGCCGGAATTTCCCAGAGCATGACCTCGGGCCAGGGGCCTTCGAAGGTCAGTTCGTACTGCCCGTCGCGTTTTTCCAGGGTGTAGGGCGGCAGGCGCAGCGCCTCGAACCAGTCCATGAATTCGGGCGTGAACATCTGGCGTTTGCCGTAGAAGGTATTGCCGCGCATCCAGGTGCTTTCGCCGCGGGTCAGCGAGAGCGAGCGGATATGGTCGAGCTGTTCGCGCAACTCGCCCTCGTCGATGAGCTCGGCCAGGCGGATGTCGGTGCTGCGGTTGATGAGCGAGAATGTCACCCACGTGTCGGGCTTGTTGCGGAACACCGACTGGCACATCAGCAGCTTGTAGAAGTCCGTGTCGATCAGGGACCGGACGATCGGGTCGATCTTCCACTTGTGGTTCCAGACGCGGGTGGCGATGTCGACCATGGTCGTCCTTTCTGTCGCGGGGTTGGGGCGCTCAGGCCAGCGTGACGCCCGCGTCCGTCATGGCCGCAAGCGCGGCATCCAGAGAGCCGTCCAGGTCGATCGCGCGGCACAGGTCGCGGCGCACGGTCACGGAGAAACCGAGGGTCGCGGCATCCACGGCCGACCAGTTGACGCAGAAATCCGTGGCCAGCCCGACCATGGCAAGGGTCTCGATGCCGCGCGTGCGCAGGTAGCCCTCGAGGCCCGTGGGCGTTTCGTGGTCGTTCTCGAAGAAGGCCGAATAGCTGTCGAGCGCCGGGTTGAAACCCTTTCGAAGGATCAGGTCGGCGCGGTCGGTGTCGAGGTCGGGGTGGAAGGCCGCGCCGTGGCTGCCCTGGACACAGTGATCGGGCCAAAGCACCTGCGGGCCATAGGGCATCTCGGTCATGGTCATGGGCGCGGCCCCGTGGCTGGAGGCGAAGGAGGAATGCCCCGGCGGGTGCCAGTCCTGGGTCAGGATCACTGCGCCGAAGTCGGCCATCAGCGCGTTGATACCGGGCACGATCCGGTCGCCCTCGTTCACGCCCAGCGCACCGCCGGGGCAGAAGTCGTTTTGCACGTCGATCACGACAAGAGCATGGGTCATGGGGCCTCCTTTCCTGGTGTGGGCGAGACTAGGGCCGGGGGGCCGGATTGAAAACCCGATAGCGGCGTCCCGGTGAATTGATGCGCATCAAGGCACGGCGCGGTCTTCTGGCGCATCGTGGCAGCGGATA
>JAVLCA010000008.1:0-73244 GCA_031581025.1 Salibaculum sp.
CGTAGCTCAGCTGGATAGAGCGTCGGCCTCCGAAGCCGAAGGTCACAGGTTCGAACCCTGTCGGGTGCGCCATCTCACATTTTCGCCTTGAAAACACCGTTGGCGCGGATCGCGGTCGCGCAGGGCCCATGCCCGCGGCCGTCTGCCATGACCGGGTGTCGCGGCATGGGGCGCGTCCGTCCATCACTCGGTCCGGCACTACTTCGCCACGCGGGCGATGTCGTCCGCGGTGCGGAGCGCCAGGGCCTGGATCGTCAGGGATGGGGCTTCGCCTCCCCCGGTGGACGGAAAGACGCTCGCATCCGCGATGAAGAGATTCGCGTGATCATGGCTGCGCCCCTGGGCATTCACGACCGAGGTGCGCGCGTCATTACCCATTCGGCACGTCCCAAAAACATGCGTTGCAGTGAAGCGGTCCCACGAGCCGCCTTCCTCGGAGGGGTGCTCGACACCCGACGCCGAAAGCAATGCACGGGCGCGATCCGCCATGAAACGAAGCAGTGTCATGCTGTTCTTTGTCAGCACAGAGTGGATTCGCGGCAGGGGGAGGCCATGCGCATCCGCTCGACCGGGGTGCAGGTCGACCTTGCTCCGCGCATCGGGAACAACGGCGCCAATGCCACTCACCGAAATCGCGGTGCCGAACTGCGCGCGCATGCGTTGCTTGAAGGCCGCGCCGAACCCCGGGATCAGGCGGCTGGCGTAGGCAATCGGACCGTTCAGGCCACTTTCCTGCACGTCCGAGCCGAAGCGACGGCCGCCCATCGCACCTGGAACCCCATCAGGCGCGCTGTAATCCCAACAGATGGCGTCCGCGGGCGGGCCGGCATGCGACATTGACACATCCGGGGCCAGACCCGCGCTACGCCACAGCAGCGTTTCCATGAAGTGCCGCCCCACCGCACCGGACCCATTGGCAAGGTCGTCCGGCTGGTCGGCCGTCGCACTCGCAAGCAGGAGCCGGGGTGTCTGAACCGCGCCGCCTGCCAGAACGAGGACGGGCGTCTCGATGCGGTGCCGGTCGCCGTCCTGCACGTAGTCGACCGCCGCGATCCGGCCGTTGCCACCGGGGATGATCCCGGTCACGACCGCCCCGGTGGTGAGCTCCAGATTGCCGGTGGCCGCTGCGTGCCGCAGAAAGGTCACGTCCGCCGATCCCTTGTCGCCGATGGGACAGCCCCGGCTGCAGTTGCCACAATAATTGCAGGCCGGGCGTCCATCATAAGGCCGGGACAGGGCCGCACGGCTGTTTGCCTGCCAGGTCATGCCCACCTCGGCGCCTGCCGCCGACAGCGCCGCCGCCGCCGGGCTGAGCGGGTGCGGGGAAAGCGGGTGGGGCTTGTCGCGCCAGCGGGCATCTGCCTGCGCGGGTCCGGCGACGCCGATCAGATCCTCGACCTCGGTGTAAAAGGGCTCAAGCGTGGCGTAATCGAGGGGCCAGTCCGCCCCGCTCCCGGTCCGCGCCTTCAGATCAAAGCTCTCGGGGTGCATCCGGTGCGCCTCGCCGACATAGTGCAGCGTCGATCCACCAACCCCGAGAACATGCGAATACCCCGGCCGGGGCACACGGCGCGTGCCGGTGATCTGCCGCCCCGTCACCGCGTTCCAGGAGGCAAGATCGGCGTCGTCGTCGTCCAGATGGCCAAGATCTCCATAGGTGATCTCTGCACGGCTGCCCGGCGGATCGGGGAACTGACGGCGCTCCCACCCCGGCTGGGTCAGGCTGTAATCGCGCGCGGGGTCAAAGCGCGGTCCGGCTTCCAGCAGCCGCACCCGCAAGCCGTGCTGGCACAAGCGCCATGCGGCGGCCGCCCCACCGGCGCCCGATCCGATGATGACCACATCCGGGGTCATGACCAGGGCGGCGGATAGCCCCGCGGCTGCGGTGCCGTGTTCAGGGGCAACCCGCTGATCGCCTCGGGGCGGGCATAGTAGAATTCGACGGCAAGCAGGCGCACGACCTCGTAGAAACGGTTCGCGCCGCCCGCAGGGTCCGACTGCGCCATCCAGGTGACGATCCGGGTCCGGTCCTGCTCCGACAGCTGTGCAAAGGCCGGTCCGCCCGTCTTGTTCAACCAGGCGGTGCCGCCGGCAATCAGATCGTCGAGCCCCGTAACGTCCGCGCTGAAGTCGAGGATCGCGTCCGGGACACCGAGCGTGCTGGCGGCGGGGCTGACGGCGTCCTCGGGCAAAAGCGTGTCGATGAAGGCGGCGAGCGTGGCCGCATCGGGGCCGGCCGGTGCTTGTGACCAGGCGGCCGCCGGTGTCACGATCCAGGCGACGCTGGCGGCCAGCGCCTGCCGTCGGGACATGGACAACCCGTGCCCTATCGCGGCACGGTCAGAATAGTCACTTTGTTCCAAAGCCATGGCCTGCTTGTTAACCGGCGCGGGGCAATTTGAGACGCCTCACTCAGGTTGTTCACGACGTGGCAGGCTCTCTGGTTCCTCGCCCCGCGGATCGAACGCATCGAAGGACTGCAGACCGACGTAGCCCTGGAAAAACCCGTCAAATCCGAGATCGACCCCGGCGCGCAAATTCTCGTCCGCGAAAGCACCGACACCGAAAACGGAGCCGCTGCCGAAGTTGTAGCCCAGGCCCAGTTCGCCCCACTGGTCGACATCCCCCGACAGACCCGTCAGCTTGACCGCCCGCAAACCGAACCCGTTGCCAAGCCCGAAGTGGACAGAGGCATTGGCCCCGGTCACATCGTTCGAGGTGTCGGTCGTGCCGTGGGTGACGCCCAGCACGGCCTCGCGTGTCACGCCGCCGCTGCCGAAGACGAGGTTCACGCCGGCATAGCCTTGGGTGGTCTCGGTTTCCGACAATGTTAGCAGTACGCCGCCGGATGCCGCGGTCGACAGGGTCGCCAGAAACGCGGCGGTCACCAGTGTTGTCCTGATCATCAGATATCTCCTTGATTATTGGGGCCGGCAACCGCCCGCGCGCTCGCCGATTGCACGAAAGGGTCGCCTGAGTAGACCGATCGTTAAAGCGCAAATCTTTCGGGTTTTTAAGCGCGGTGGCGAAAGTGTCACGACTCGGGCAGGAGCGGCTTTGGTGTCGTGTTATCCGGGCCCCGTCGCCCGGGTTTTCAGCGGCCGTGGCAGTTCGGTCTTGTATGATTTCGGCACGGCGCGTCGGCCCCGGCCTCTGCGCGCGCTCAGCCGGCGCGGTAGCGGTCCAGCGTGGGGTCGAGCCCCTCGTCCCAGAGCCGGGTCAGCCAGTCGGCAAAGCTGTCGCGAAAGACCGCCCTCTCGGCCAGGTCGCCGTAGAACTGGCGCTGTTCCAGCCAGGCCAGCGGCCGGTGGCGGGCTTTGCGGGCGGTCTCGGACAGTGCCTCCCACTGCGGATCGTTCGGGGCGATGGTGCTGCCGTCCTCTCGGGTGCCCGCGCACATGCGCGCCCAGAGCGCCTCGACCAGGGCCAGCCCGCCCACGGGCGTGCCGCCTGCAAGCGCGTCGCGCAGGATCGGCAGCACGAAGCCGGTGTGCCGCGCCGCGCCGTCGAAGGCGACCCGGCGGGTCGTGTCCACGATCGCGGGGTTCGAAAAGCGCTGCGCGATCAGGGCCACGTAGTCCTCGGCCGAGGCTCCGGGCACCTGGGCCACATGCGGGAGGATCTCCTCGCGCTGGACCTTGCGGAACAGGCCGGCGATTCCGTGGTGCCCCATGCAGCCGGAAATGGTCTCGATCCCGGCGATCTCTCCGGCGTTGGCCAACACCTGGTGGCCCGCGTTGAGGATGCGCAGTTTCATCATCTCGTAGGCGTGGACCTGATCCGAGAAGGTGGCACCGACGCGATCCCAGTCCGGGCGCCCGGCGCAGAAATCGTCCTCGATCACCCATTGGCGAAAGTTCTCGTGGGTGACGGGGGCCGCGTCGTCCAGGCCGAAGCCGCGCGCGAGGGCGCGTTCGGCCTCTCCCGTCGCGGGCACGATGCAGTCGACCATGGAATTGGGAAAGCTGCACCGCGTATCGATCCAGTCGGCCAGCTCGGGGTCCGTGAGCCGGGCCAGCGAGACCACCGTCTGGCGCAGGACACGGCCATTGCCGGGCAGGTTGTCGCAGCTTTGCGCCGTGAAGGGGCCATGACCCGCCGCACGGCGGCGGCGCAGGGCTGCGACCATGGCCCCGAAGGCGGTGCGGGGCTGTTCGGGGTGGTCGGCGTCATGGCGGATGTCGGGGTGGGTGGCGTCGAAGTCGCCGTTGACCGGATCGGTGTAATAGCCACCCTCGGTCACGGTCAGGGAGACGATGCGAATGGCCGGATCGGCCATCTGCGCGATCAGGGGGCCATGACCCTCGGCGATGGGAAGATAGTCGATCATCGCGCCCACGACCTCGGCCGAACTGCCCGAAGGGTCCAGCTCGATCAGGGTGGTCAGGCAATCCTGCGCCAGCAGCTTGTCGCGCATGGCCGCGTCATAGGGCCGGACGCCCGCGCCGATGATGGCCCAGCCCTGGGCCAGCCCCTGCTGCATCAGCCGGTGCAGATACCAGGCCTGGTGGGCGCGGTGGAAATTGCCCACGCCGATATGAACGATGCCGGGGGTCAGGCGGCCACGGTCATAGCCGGGGCGCGCAATGCCCCCGGGCAGGGCGTCGAGCGTGGCCTCGGACAGCGGAATCGGGGTGGTCGTGGGCGCGCTCTCGGGCATCAGCTCATCCAGTTCCCGCCGTCGACATTGTAGGTCTGGGCGACGATGTATCCGGCCTCGTCGCTGGCCAGGAAGACGGCCATCCCGGTCAGGTCTTCTGCGCGGCCCATGCGGCCATAGGGGACGGCGGCGCCGACCTCGGCCTTCTTCTGGCCCGGGGCCTTGCCCTCGTATTTTGCAAAAAAGGCATCGACGCCGTCCCAATGTTCGCCATCGACCACGCCGGGCGCGATGGCATTCACGTTGATCCCGTGTTCGATCAGGTTCAGCCCCGCCGATTGCGTGAGGCTGATGACGGCAGCCTTGGAGGCGCAGTAGACCGCGACCAGCGGCTCGCCGCGGCGGCCCGCCTGGCTGGCCATGTTGATGATCTTGCCGCCTTGGCCGCGGTCGATCATGTGCCGCGCCACGGCCTGCATGGTAAAGAGCGTGCCCGCGACGTTGAGATCGAAAACCCGGTTGTAGTCGTCTCGGGTGATCTCGGTGAGGGGCGCGGCGGTGAAAAGCGCGGCATTGTTGATCAGGATGTCGATCCCGCCAAGGGCCTGTGCCGCCGCCGCGACGGCGCCCTCGATGCTGTCCTGCCGGGTCGCGTCCATCTCGATGGCCTGGGCGGCCGGTCCGATCTCTTCGGCGGCAGCCTGTGCGCGGGTGATGTCGATATCGGCGATCGCCACGCGCGCGCCCTCGGCCACATAGGCCTTGGCAAAGGCCAGTCCGATGCCGCGTGCGGCCCCGGTGATCAGGGCGGTCTTGTTTGCAAGTCGCATCATTCGATCCTCAGCCCCTGTGCGTCGAAACGGTGTATCTTGTCGGCCGTCGGCGTCAGAAAGGCGGTGTCGCCATGGCTCAACGCCACCTCGCCGCCGGTCCGTACGGTGAACGGGTCGCAGCCGGGAATGCCGTGGATGTGCAGGAAGGTGTCCGACCCGAGGTGTTCGGCCACGCCAACGGTGCCCTGCCAGCTGCCTTCGGTCTGCGACAACTGCACGTGCTCGGGCCGGATGCCGATGGTGGTGGCATCATGCCGGGCGGCCTCGGCGCCCGCGATCAGGTTCATCCGGGGCGAGCCGATGAAGCCCGCGACGAACTTGTTTTTCGGCCGATTGTAAAGCTCCAGCGGGCTGCCCACCTGTTCGATGTTGCCGGCCTGAAGGACCACGATCTTGTCGGCCATGGTCATGGCCTCGACCTGGTCGTGAGTGACGTAGATCATCGTGGTGTCGAGCTTCTTGTGAAGCTCCGAGATTTCCATGCGCATGCCAACGCGCAGGGCGGCATCGAGGTTCGAGAGCGGCTCGTCGAAGAGGAAGGCCGCCGGTTCGCGGACGATGGCCCGCCCGATGGCCACGCGCTGGCGCTGGCCGCCCGACAGCTGGCCGGGGCGGCGGTCGATGTAGTCCTTGAGGTTGAGAACCTCGGCCGCCAAATCGACGCGCTTGTCGATCTCGGGCTTGCTCATCTTCGCCATGCGCAGCGGAAAGGCGATGTTCTTGCGCACGCTCATGTGCGGATAGAGCGCGTAGGACTGGAACACCATGGCCAGCCCGCGCCGCGCCGGAACGACATCGGTGGCATCCTTGCCGTCGATCTCGATATGGCCCGAGGTGATATCTTCCAGCCCCGCGATCAGGCGCAGCAGGGTAGACTTGCCGCAGCCCGAGGGGCCGACGAAGACCGCGAATTCGCCCTCTTCGATGGTCAGGTTCAGCGGCGGAATGACCTGGACGTCACCGAAGCTCTTGGTCACGTCTTTGAGTTGGATGCGTCCCATGGGCGGGTTCCTTGTGTGACGGTTTACTTGACGGCGCCGAAGGTCAGGCCGCGGACGAGTTGTTTCTGGCTGAACCAGCCAAGGATCAGGATCGGTGCGATGGCCATGGTCGAGGCCGCCGACAGCTTGGCGAAGAACAGGCCCTCGGGGCTGGAATAGCTGGCGATGAAGGCGGTGAGCGGGGCCGCGTCCACGGCCGTCAGGTTGAGCGTCCAGAAGGCCTCGTTCCAGGCCAGGATGAAATTGAGCAGCACCGTCGAGGCGATGCCCGGAATGGCCATGGGCGTGAGGATGTAGAACAACTCTTCCTTGAGGGTCGCCCCGTCCATCCGGGCGGCTTCGAGGATCTCGGTCGGGATTTCGCGGAAGTAGGTGTAAAGCATCCAGACGATGATCGGCAGGTTGATCAGCATCAGCACCATGACCAGCCCCACGCGGCTGTCCAGCAGCCCGAAGCGGATGAACAGCAGGTAAATCGGGTAGAGCACACTCACCGCCGGGAGCATCTTGGTGGACAGCATCCACAGCAGGATGCCCTTGGTCCGCTTCGAGGGCACGAAGGCCATGGACCAGGCCGCGGGCACCGCGACGATGATGCCCAGGAGGGTCGAGCCGCCCGCCAGGAAGACCGAGTTCCAAAGAAAGCGCATGTAGTCCGAGCGCTCTTGCACGACGGCGTAGTTTTCCAGCGTCCAGTCGAAATTGAGGAACAGCGGCGGGTTGGCGATGGCCTGGGCCTCGGTTTTGAAGCTGGTCAGGATCGTCCAGAGGATCGGAAAGAAGATCACCAGGCCCACGACCCAGGCGAGGGCAGTGGTCAGTGTCTTGCGTTGCGTGGTGACGGCACGGGCCATGGCGGATCCTCCTCAGGCGTCCAGGTTCTTGCCGACGATGCGCATCAGGAAGATGGCGACGATATTGGCGAGGATGATGGCATAGACACCGCCCGCAGACCCCAGCCCGACGTTCTGGCTTTCCAGCACGCGCTGGAAGATCAGGTAGGTCAGGGTCCGGGTGCCGAAGGCGCCACCGGTGGTCACGAAGATTTCCGCGAAGATCGATAGCAGAAAGATCGTCTGGATCAGGATCACGATGGTGATGGCCCGGCCCAGGTGCGGCAGAATGATATGGCCGAAGCGTTGCAGCGGCCCGGCGCCGTCCATCTCGGCGGCCTCGAGTTGTTCGCTGTCCAGCGACTGGATCGCGGTCAGCAGGATCAGCGTGGCAAAGGGCAGCCAGCGCCAGGCAATGATCATCACGACCGATCCGGTCGAGGCCTCGGACAGCCAGGCCACCGGGTCGGCCCCGAAAAGGCGCCAAAGATGCGCGAAAAGGCCATTGGTCGGGTCCATGAACATGTTCTTCCAGACCAGCGCCGAAACCGTGGGCATCACGAAGAAGGGTGCGATGATCAGGATGCGCACGATCCCCTGGCCCCAGAAGGGCTGATCGAGCATCAGCGCGAGCAGAACCCCCAGCACCACCGTGATGAACAGCACGCTGCCGACGATGATCAGGGTGGTCGAGACGGCGGGCCAGAAACTGCTGGAGGTGACAAAGCGGCTGTAGTTCTCGAACCCGGCCCAGCCCAGGTCGCCGCCCCGCAGCGGCAGGTATTTGCGGAACGAGAACCAGACGGTCATCGACAGCGGCACCAGCATCCAGCCCATGAGCAGGACCACGGCGGGTGCCATCATCAGGCGCGCGGCGGAACGGGAAGCCTTGGTCGCCATGGAAATCACTCCTGTATCGGCCCGCTGCGGGGTCGAGGCTGACGAAGAATGCGCAAAGGCGGATATCGGTCAAGAACCCCCGGAGGCGGACAGGCCGCCCCCGGGGTCGGGAGCGCGGCTTAGCGGTAGCCCGCGGCTTCCATCGCCTCGTTGGTGATGGCCTGGGCCTTCTCCAATGCCTCGTCGATGGACTGCTGACCGGCATAGACGGCCGAGAATTCCTGGCTCACCTCGGTGGCGATACCGGCGAATTCCGGGATGGCGACGAACTGGATCCCGACGTAAGGAACCGGATCGACGGTCGGGTCGGTCGGATCGGCGGCATTGATCGAGTCCAGCGTGATGTCGGCGAAGGGGACCTCTTGGTATTCAGGCGTCTCGTAGAGCGAGGTCCGCGCGCCCGGCGGCACGTTGGCCCAGCCCTCGTTCTCGGCGACCATCTCGATGTAGTCCTTCGAGGTGGCCCATTCGATGAATTCCTTCGCGGCGTCCTCTTTCTGGGTGCCCGCCGGGATGCCCAGCGCCCAGGCCCAGAGCCAGTTCGACCGTTTCTCGACGCCCTCGGCATTGGGCGCCAGCGCGAAGCCCACGCTGTCGGCCACCTCCGAATCCTCGGGGTTGGTCACGAAGGAGGCGGCGACGGTTGCGTCGATCCACATGCCGCAATTGCCCTGCTGGAACAGCGACAGGTTCTCGTTGAAGCCGTTGGTCGCATAACCCTCGGGGCCGTAGTCGTTCATCAGGTTCACGAAGAAGGTCAGCGCCTCTTTCCATTCGGGCTGATCGAACTGGGCGTTCCAGTCCATGTCGAACCAGCGCGCGCCGAAGGAGTTGCCGGTCACGGTGATGAAGGCGCCACCCTCACCCCAGCCGGCCTTGCCGCGCAGGCAGATGCCGTTGACGCCGTTCTCGGGGTCGTCCATGGCGGCGGCCGCGTCGCGGATGAACTGCCAGGTCGGGACCTCGGGCATTTCCATGCCGGCCTCTTCCATCAGGTCGGTGCGATACATGATCATGGAGCTTTCGCCGTAGAACGGCGCGGCATAGAGCGTGTCGTCATGGCTCAGACCTGCGCGCATGGCCGGCAGGATGTCGTCGACGTCATAGTCCTCGGACAGATCGTCCAGCGGCACCAGCCAGTCGTTGGCACCCCAGATCGGCGTCTCGTACATGCCGATGGTCATGATGTCGAACTGGCCGCCATTGGTTGTGATGTCTGTGGTCACCCGCTGGCGCAGGACGTTCTCCTCCAATGTGACCCACTCGACCTCGTGCCCGGTCTTCTCGGTGAAGTCGTCGGTGTAGCCCTGCATACGGATCATGTCGCCGTTGTTCACGGTGGCGATGGTGATGGTTTCCGCCGAAACCGCCGCAGCGGATACCAGCGTGAGCGCCGTGGCGGCGCGAAGCGTGCTCCTCAGTTTCATCCTTGATCCTCCCTGACTTGGATGTCCGAGCAGCCTAAGCGGTCATTATTTCGTGCGTCAATATATTTTTTTCGCGCGTAAACTTAGGCTGAGCTGCGCAGGATCAGCTTGGCCGGGTAGAGGCCGATCTCGCGCGCGGCAAAGCTGCCCCCGGCCTCGATCAGGCGGGTCAACGTCTCCATCGCGGCACCCGAGACCGAATCGTAATCATGCGCGGCCGTGGTTAGCGAGGGGCAGGCGAAGCGGGAAAACGGGTGGTCGTCGTGCGAGGCCACCCGCAGCGCGCAGCCCTCGCTGCGGCCCACGCGCAGGCCTTTTTCATAGCAGGCCGACAGCAGCCCGATGGCCAGGCGGTCGTTGCTGCACAGCACGGTGTCGCCGGGAAAGCCGCCGCCTTCGAGGATGCGCAGGGCACCCTCGCGCCCGATCTCCTCGAAGGCCCAGCCCTCGCCATCGACGCTGAGCACCTGCGGCACTGCGCCCAGTTCTTCCATAAGCTCGATATAGGCCAGGCGGCGTTTGTTGGCATTCGGGTTGGCCGGGGTGCGCATCTCGAAGAAGCACGGCGGCGAGCCGGTGCGTGCAAGGTAGTTCACCGTTTGCGACACGAAGCTGAAATTGTCGGATCCGACAAAGGCTTGCCCTGCATCCTCGATCTCGCTGTCGAACAGGACTGTGGGCACATCGGCGCAGAATTTCTCGACCGCGGCGCGGTCCGTCAGCCGGCCCAGCGGGGCCAGCAGGACACCCGCGGGTTTCAGTTGGCGGATGGTCTCGAGGATCTCTACCTCAAGCTCGGGCTGGCCGTAGGGGCTATAGAGCGTGGGCCGGAATCCGGCGGCGATGCAGCGTTCCTCCAGCCGCCGGGCGATCTCGGCGAAGAACGGGTCGGTCAGGTAGGGCACCACGATGCCGACGTTGTTGGTCTGCCGCCGGTTCTGGTTGATGGCAAAGATATTGGGGCGATAGTCGTAGTGTTCCAGCGCCTTCTCGATGCGCGCGCGGGTCCGGGGCCGGACGCTGTCGGGGTCGTGAAAATACTTCGAGACCGTCGGCCGTGAGATCCCGCTCAGGGCCGCGAATTCCTCCATATTGCGAATTTTCCGCTCTGCCATGTCCGTCCTTCCCGCGGGGTCGCCACTGCGGGCGTCAGGGCAGTTTTTCTTGTCGCGCGGAAAAAATCAATGCGTCGCGGTCGGTAGCCTCCGTGTCGCACCGGCGATCCGGGCCTGCGTGTCATGGTCGCTTGTCCACGGTGACAGGTTTCCGACACCAGGGGGCAAGGGGGGAGTACGCCGGCCGGTTGTTGTTGTCAGAGGGTAAGGCGCTCAGCGGCCCCAGCTGCGCACCGGGCCGCAGTCCATGTGCACGAAGTTGGAACCAGTGTAGCGGCCCACGCCCCCGGCCCGGCAAGCCTTGGCGGCCCGCGCCATCTGCGCCACCGAGCGGCTTTCGAGCCGAAGGTCGGCGGCCTGGGCCGTCATGTGCAGCGAATTGCGCGCCACGCCCGAAGACCGGCGGCGCAGCATGGCGTTGGTTTGTTGCGAGCGGTAGCCTGACAGCAGAAGATAGGGTTCGCTCGACTCCAGCAGGTTGTGGGAGGCGGCCATGATGTCGATCGTGCGGGTGTCGACGTCCTTGGTCTGGTCGGTGCGCCAGTCGCGCATGAAAAGCGTGATCTCGCGCAGGGCCTCGCCGATATACTCGCCCTCGATCCAGTAGATTGTGTCGATCCGTTCCCCGGTGCGGCCGTTGTACATGCGGATACGCCGGATATCGCCGCCGCCCCGCAGGAAGCCGGCGGCACTGGAAAAGGTCGGTGCGGCAGTGACCGTGGTGGCCGCAAAGGCCCCCAGCAGGCCGCGCCGGGTGATACCCGAAGAGCTGTTCGTCGTCATGATGTTAGCGCCTGTCCCGTCGCTTTAGCCTTCACGCGCCCTCTGGCGACCTTTTTGTGTCGTCTTTCGTGGGCGGCACGGGACATATGCCACAAAATGATTCGCGGACCAACCCCCGGGCGTGGTCGGCCGCCGACCAAGGTGAAAATCGGCAGGATTTTGCGCAAAAGGTCAGAATTCCCTGACTTGTGGAGGCCGTGCCGCATTGGCCTGACGACATTGGCAGACAGGCAACAGCCTGGCACCGGTCGCGCCCGTTTTCGCGATTGTGAATGGACAGGACTGTCTGTGCGGGTGAACACTCCCATTTCGACACGCTCGTCACATCTGTTTTTAGGGACCGCTTGTTTTATGCCAGCCTTGCTCAAAATCGTTAACCAATTCTCGCTGTCCGTGGTGCTTTGCGCCGGGCTTCTGTCCATTGCGGTGCCCGCACCGGCCGCGGCCCAGGTCACGGCCTTCCGCCAAGCGGTGGCCGAGAGTGCCGCGCGCAACGAGGCGCTGGCGGAGTTCTATCGCGGCCGCGACTTCGAGGGCATCTGGACCGGCAGCACGGGGCGTGATCGCGCGCGGCGAAACGCGTTCCTCGGGGTGCTGGCGGATGCGGGCGACCACGGCCTGCCCATGTCGACATATGACCCCGATCAGGTGATGGCGCGGCTGCGCGCCGCCGAAACACCGGCGGAAAAGGGCGCGACCGAGGTCTACCTGAGCGAGTTGTTCCTACAATACGCCCGCGACGTGCAGACCGGTCTGCTGCGGCCCGGTGCCGTGGTGCCGGCGATCAAGCGCGAGGTGCCGCTGCGCAGTCAGCTGTCCCTGATCCGTGGCATGGCGCAATCCAACCCGGCAGGGTTCGTCGCCGCCCTGCCGCCGCAATCGCCGGAATACGCCCGGCTGCTGCGCGAGAAGATGCGGCTGGAACGGCTGCTCGCCGAAGGCGGCTGGGGCGCGCCGGTGCCCGCCGGACGGCTCGAGCCCGGCGACAGTGGCGCCCCGGTGGTGGCCCTGCGCGACCGGCTGGTGCGCATGGGCTACATGGAGCGTGCGGCGACGCAGGCCTATGACGCGGCTGTCCAGGCCGGGGTGCAGCGCTTTCAGCAGGCCCATGGGCTCAACCCCGACGGCATCGTCGGCGGCAGCACGCTGCGCGCGCTCAACGTCTCCGCCCAGGCCCGGCTTCAAAGCGTCATGGTCGCGATGGAGCGTGAACGCTGGATGAACCGGCCCCGCGGTGAACGGCATGTCTGGGTCAACCTGGCCGATTTCCACGCGATCCTCATGGACGATGACGAGCCGACCTTCATGACCCGCTCGGTGATCGGTGCCCGCGCCAGCGACCGCCAGAGCCCCGAGTTCTCGGATGTCATGGAATTCATGGTGATCAATCCCAGCTGGTACGTGCCACGCTCGATCATCACCAAGGAATATCTGCCGATGTTGCAGAGCAACCCCAACGCGGTCAGCCACATCGAGATCACCGACAGCCGCGGGCGCCGGATCAATCGCGGCGCGGTGGATTTCAGCCAGTTCAACCGACGCAACTTCCCCTTCTCGATGCGCCAGCCCCCCAGCCGGGGCAACGCGCTGGGGCTGGTGAAGTTCATGTTCCCGAACCAGTACAACATCTACCTGCACGACACGCCGGAAAAGAGCCTGTTCAGCCGTCAGACCCGGACTTTCAGCCATGGCTGCATTCGCCTCAACGAGCCGTTCGAGTTCGCCTACACGCTGCTGGCGCCCCAGACGAGCGATCCCGAGGGGTTCTTTCACAGCCGTCTGGACGCCGGGCAGGAGACGCGGGTCGACCTGGAGCAGCCCGTGCCGGTGCATATCGTCTACCGCACGGCTTTCACCCACACCGACGGCGCGCTGAACTTCCGCGAGGATGTCTATGGGCGTGACGCGCAGATCTGGCGCGCGCTGGCCGACGAGGGGGTGGCGGTCCGCGCTGTCGGCGGCTAAGTCTGGCCCCCGGGATCAAGGGGGGCCGTCATGCGCCACAGCCTGCAAGAGATCGCGGCCGCACTGGCGGCCGAGACCCTGGGCGACGCCACGCTGAAGGTGGATCGCTTGGCCGAACCGGCCGCGGCCGGGCCGGAGGATCTGGCCCTTGCCGTCGCTCCGAAGTTCGCGGATCAACTGGCCGCCAGCCGGGCGCGGGCCGCCGTGGTCTGGCCCGGTGCCGATCTTGAGGCCCTGGGCCTGGCGGGTGCCATCGTCGCCCCGCGCGGCCGGTTGGCCATGGCCGGGCTGACCGCCTTGCTGGAGGACGATCCGGCCTTCGCCGGGCTGTCCGGTCGCCATCCGAGCTGCGTGATCGACCCCACGGCCCAAGTGCCGGCGGATGCCGTGATCGGCCCCTTCGCCGTGATCGGGCCGGGGGTCGTCCTCGGGCCGGGGGCGCGGATCGGCCCCCATGTCAGCATCGGCCCCGAAACCCGCATCGGGGCCGGGGCCACCCTGCACGCCGGGGTCCGCATCGGGGCACGGGTGCGCATCGGCGCCCGCTTCATCGCCCAGCCGGGTGCGGTCATCGGCGGCGACGGCTTTTCCTTCACCAATGCCGGCCCGTCGAACGTCGAGCGCGCCCTGCGCCAGCGCGGCGGCGCCCCGCTCGACCCGCCCGCCAACCCTGACAATGATGGGGCCTGGCACCGCATCCATTCCCTCGGCGGGGTCGAGATCGGCGACGACGTGGAAATCGGCGCCAACAGCACCGTGGACGCGGGCACGATCCGGGCCACCTGCATCGGCAACGGCGTCAAGATCGACAACCTTGTCCAGATCGGCCACAATGTGGTGCTCGGCGCGGATTGCCTGATCTGCGCCCATGCCGCCATCGCGGGCTCCAGCGTGCTGGGGCCGCGCGTGATTCTGGGCGGCAAGGCGGGGGTGGCCGATAACCTCGAGATCGGGCGCGACGTGGTCGCGGGCGGCGGGGCCGTGATCCTGTCGAACCTGGGCGATGGGCTCTTCGTCAGCGGCCACCCGGCGAAACCCACCCATGCCCATCGCGCCGAACAGAAAGCCCTGCGGCGGCTGGCGCGCGGGGCTGGGCGCGACAGGGCGCCCGAGGGCGAATAAAGGTTTCCAAGGGCCGCCCGAATCCCTAAATCTTCGGCAGGGAACCGCGAAGAGGACATCATGCGTGACGACATCGCTGACAAGGTGATCGCCATCATCGCCGAACAGGCCATGCTCGCCCCCTCCGACGTGACACCGCAGAGCACGCTCGAGGACCTCGGGATCGACAGTCTTGGCCTGGTCGAGAGCATCTTCGCCATCGAAGAAACCTTCGACATTTCTGTTCCCTTCAACGCCAACGAACCTGCGGCAAGCGACTTCGACATTTCCTCGGTCAGTGCGATCATCGCGGCGGTGGAGCGACTGCTCGCCGAGCAGACGTGAGCCATCGCGTCGTCATCACCGGGGCCGGCACCATCAATGCCCTGGGCCATGACGTGCCCGCCACGCTGGAGGCCATGCGCGAGGGCCGCTGTGGTATCGGCCCGCTGGATATCCGCGACGTGGACCGGCTGGCCGTCAAGATCGGCGGGCAGGTCACGGATTACGACGAACAGAGCCATTTCAACCGCCAGCAGATCTCGCTCTATGACCGGTTTACCCAGTTCACCCTGTTGGCCGCCCGCGAGGCGCTGGGGCAATCGGGGCTGTCGTTTTTCGGGGACCTGGCGGACCGGTCGGGCGTGGTGCTGGGCACCTCGGGTGGCGGGCTGAACACGCAGGATGAAAATTACCGCGCGGTCTACGAAGAGGGCAAGAACCGGGTCCATCCCTTCATCGTGCCCAAGCTGATGAACAACGCGGCCACCAGCCATGTGAGCATGGAATGTAACCTGCGCGGGCCCTCCTTCACCGTGGCCACGGCCTGCGCCTCGTCCAACCATGCCATGGGGCAGGCCTTCAACATGATCCGCTCTGGGCTGGCCGACGTCATGCTGGCCGGCGGATCGGAATCCATGCTGTGCTTTGGCGGGGTCAAGGCCTGGGAAGGGCTGCGGGTCATGTCAAAGGAGGCCTGCCGGCCCTTCAGTGCCACGCGCAACGGCATGGTCCAGGGCGAGGGGGCGGGCGTCTTCGTCTTCGAGCGGCTGGATCATGCGAAAAAGCGCGGTGCCGAGATTCTGGCCGAGGTGGCGGGATTCGCCATGTCCTCGGATGCCTCCGACATCGTCATGCCCTCGAAACAGGGGGCGGCGCGGGCCATCGCGGGCGCCCTGCGCGACGGGGGCATCGACGGGGGCGAGGTGGGGTACATCAACGCCCATGGCACCGGCACCACGGCCAATGACAAGACCGAATGCGCCGCCGTGGCGGATGTCTTCGGGGCGCAGGCCGACCGGCTGATGATTTCATCGACCAAGTCCATGCACGGCCACCTGATCGGCGGGACCGGCGCGGTGGAACTGCTGGCCTGCATCATGGCGCTGCGCGATGGCGTGGTCGCCCCGACCATCGGCTACGAGGAGTTCGACCCCGAATGCGCGCTGGACGTGGTGCCGAATGAGGCGCGCGAGGCGCAGGTGCAGGTGGCGCTGTCGAATGCCTTCGCCTTCGGCGGGCTCAATGCCGTGCTGGCGCTGAAAAAGGCCCCCTGAGACGCGAAAACGCCGCCCCGGTGCCCCGGGACGGCGCTTGTCCCCGGTGCAACCGGCTCAGAGCGAATCGAAGGCCGCGGTGAAGCCGGACAGGAACACGGACAGAACGACCTCCTGATCGGGGGCGGCGAAGGGCACCAGGCGCAGCGTCGCCTCGGCCCCGGCCTTGAACAGCCCGATATCCTGCTCGGTGAAGCCCACCCGGGCGATGCAGCCGCCCTCGTTGCAGGTAGTGAACTGGAAGCGCCGGGCGGTACCGCCATCCACGCGCAGCGTCAGTTGTTCGGTCAGCAGCGTGCCAAGGGGCGCGACGATGGTTGCCCCGGCGGCGGCCTGACCCTCTTCGATGCTGACCATCGAGACCTCGGCGACATCGTTGCCGTCCTCGTCCGAAAGCAGCTGGTAGATCTGGCAGGGGTCCTCGCCCTCTTCGGTGCGCAGGCAGCGCACGGACCAGTCACCGTGTTCCTCGCGGATGTATTGCTGGCCCGGCTCCGGGTCTTCGGTGACCGGGTTGCCCTCTTCATCGACGGGGGTGCCCATGTCGAGCGCCCCGGTGGGATCGGTGCCGCTGTCGTCCTGTGCCATGGCGGGCAGGCCGAGCATCGCGAGGATGGCCACGAGGGGGAGTGTCGTCTTTGGGGTCATTGTCGCGTCCACTTGGTTTCAGGTCAATATCCGCCTAGCACGGATCGTCCCCCCTGTCAGACCGAAATGCGTCCCCGGTCGGAACCTCTGCTCGGTCTCGGCGCGGACCCGCGCACGCTGGGACCTGACAGCGGGTCGGGAAAATGAAAAAGGGCCCTTGCGGACCCTTTTCCATCGCTCCCTGTCGGACTTGGCCGACTTATCATTCAAACGCTACGAAACCCCGGCCCGCCCGTCAACAGGCAAACGTGACATTCCGTCATGGTGGCCATTCCGCCGCGTGATGCCCGGGGTGGAAAACGCTGCGCCACGGCAGGCGATCAGTCTGACAGGGACCGTCCCGACGCCGGACGGCCCACGCAACGGAACACCAGCAGCCTGGCACGCACAGGTTGACGATCCATGCGCGCCCCTGCAGGCCGTGTCCGCCGGATGCTGAATGGTGCCGGCGCGGAACAGCGGGTCGCCCTACAGTTGGCTGACCCGCAGTTGTGTCAGGCGGTTCTCTTCCTTTTCCGTCACCTCGAAGCGGAAACCGTGGAAGGAAAAGACCTGGCCCTCGGCCGGGATCATCTGGGCCTCGTGGATGACCAGCCCGGCGATGGTGTTGGCCTCTTCGTCGGGCAGGGTCCAGTCCATGGCGCGGTTGAGGTCGCGGATCGTCATGCCGCCCTCGACTGTCACGCTGCCGTCCTCGGCGGCGATGAATTCCGCGTCCTCGTCGGTGTCGAACTCGTCGGTGATCTCGCCGACGATCTCCTCGAGGATGTCCTCCAGGGTGATCAGTCCCTGCAGCGATCCGTATTCGTCGACCACCAGCGCGAAATGGGTCTTGCGGGCCAGGAACTTGCGCATCTGGTCGTCGAGCGAGGTCGTCTCGGGGATGAAATAGGGCTCCATCGCGACGGTGAGGATGTCGAAGGCGGCGAGCTCCTCGGGGGCGATGCGGCCGTCGCCCAGCATCCGGTGCATGGCGCGCAGCAGGTCCTTGGCGTGCAGCACGCCAACGATGTTCTCGGGCTCCTCGCGGAACAGCGGCAGCCGGGTGTGCTTACTGTCGAGCACATGCGACAGGATGTCCATCACCGGCAGGCTGGCGTCGATCATCTCGATCTCCGAGCGGTGGAGCATGATCTCCTCGACCGCGCGCTCGCCCAGGTCGAGCGCGCCGAGGATGCGGTCGCGGTCCTCCTTCTCGACCACGCCCTCGGAGTGGCCCAGCTGGAGCGCCCCGGCGATCTCGTCGCGCAGGGCCAGGATGTTGGTGTCGGGATCCGTGGCCACGCCGAAGACGCGCAGCACGCCGCGCACCAGCAGACGCACCGCGCCGACGACCGGCGCGAAAAGCGTGACCGCCACCGACATCGGCCCCGAGGCCAGCCCGGCGGCCTTCTCGGCATTGGTGATGGCATAGGTCTTGGGCAGAACCTCGGCGAAGATCAGCACCAGCAGCGTCATGACCAGCGTCGCCATGGCCACCCCGCTTTCGCCGAAGGCGCGGGTGAACAGCGCCGTGGCCAGCGAGGTGGCCAGGATATTGACCAGGTTGTTGCCCAGCAGGATCGAGCCGATCAGCCGTTCGCTGTCATCGGTGACGCGCAGGGCGCGGGCCGCGCCCTTGTCGCCTTTGTCCGCGTTCGAACGCAGCTTGCCGCGCGAGGCGGCTGTCAGCGCGGTTTCCGACCCGGAAAAGCAGCCCGAGAGCACCAGAAGCAGCAGGATGGTTCCGGCGGTGGTCCAGAAGGCGGCGTCCATCATTGAGGATATGTCCGTTGCATTGATCTCTTATGGGGCGGCATCACCGCGGCTTCAAGCATCCTTCGTCATGCCTGTGGCCAAAGGGTGATGCGCAAGCACCAGCGTGCGCAGTCGCTCTTCCAGGACATGGGTGTAGATTTCCGTCGTGCCCAGGTCGGCATGGCCCAGCAGGGTCTGGATCGCGCGCAGGTCGGCGCCACCGGCAAGCAGATGCGTGGCGAAGGCATGGCGCAGCACATGCGGGCTGACCCGATCGGGGGGGATGCCGGCCTGGGTGGCCCAGGTCTTGATCAGCCCGTGAAAGCTCTGCCGGGTCAGGTGGCCGGATTTGCCGCGCGATGGGAACAGGAAGGGCGAGCGCGGCTTGCGTTTCGCCGCCGCATTGTCCTCTGTGGCATCGCGCTCGGCCAGCCAGGCGGTGAGGGCGGCGCGCGCGGGCGGCGACAGCGGCACCATGCGGTCCTTGTCGCCCTTGCCGCGCACCAGCAGCATCCGCGGATCGCCCCGCGCCGCCGAGACGGGCAGGGAGACCAGCTCGCTGACCCGCATGCCGGTGGCGTAGAGCAGCTCCATCAGGCAGATGTTGCGGCTCCGGTCGCGGGGGCTGTTGCGGGCCGCGTCCAGCAGGGCGTCGACCTCGTCAAGGCTCAGGCTGCGGGGCAGGTGGCCCGTGCGGCCAGGTCCCGCGATTCGGATGGCGGGATTGTCGCTGCGCCAGCCCTCGTCGAAGGCAAAGCGAAACAGCTGCTTGATCGCCGAAAGCCGCCGGGCCCGGGTCGCCGGGGCCAGCCCCTCGGCCGCGCTGGCGACGAGGTAGTCCTCGACATGGGCCTGTGTCGCGGTGGCGAAATGCCCGCCGCGCGTCTCCAGCCAGTCGCCAAAGGCGGTCAGGTCGCGGGCATAGGCCATTCGGGTGTTCTCGGCGGCGTCCAGTTCCGCCGCCTGGGCCTCGAGGAAGGCCTGCAGCCAATGGGCCTGGGGCTGGTTGGCGGCGCTCATGTGGCGGACAGGACCAGGTGGTGCAGCGCGGTGCGGCGGGCGATGTCCTCCAGCCCCAGGGCGCGCAGGGTCGACAGCCCCTCGGCCAGGGCGGCCGGGTCGCCCTCCAGCCCCTGCTGGACGGTGGCGATGGTGCGCAGGATGGCCTCGCCCAGGCGATCCTGCCCTGCCATCTCGACCAGGCGCTCATCGGCCCGGAGGGCGGCGAAGGCGGATCTGACCGGCGCGGCGTCGCGCGCGGCGGGGGTTTCGGGGGTGACCTGTCCACGCGCCACCGCCCGGAGCAGCGCCGCCCCCTCGGGCGCCTCCAGGTCCAGCGCGTGGGTCTCGTAATCGGCGGTCAGCATCAGGAGCCGGTAGCGCAGCCCCTCGGCCCGGGGTGTCAGCCGGGCCTGCGACAGCCGGTCGGCAAACCCGCCGACCAGAACCGCCTCGGTGCCCGCGGCGGTCAGTCTGTCCCAGGCGGCCTCAAGCGCGTCAGAGGCCCGCTCGCCATCCCCGGCGTCCAGCGCGGTTTCCAGCTGCTGCACGGCGCGCGCCCGTTCCCAGACCCCGCCCGAGGCCGAGGGCACCCGCTCGGTGTAGAGATCCAGAAGCACCGTGGGCGGGATCGCCCCGGTGCGCAGCAGCCGCTCGCCCGCCTCGATCTGGGATTTCCAGCCCACCGTGTCGCGTAGGTCGGAATGGGCAAACGCGCGCGGCAGGCCAGTGGTGCCCAGGCGTTCGCCCACGGCCTCGCGGATGCGGAAGATCAGCGGCGTCACCTGGTCCGGGCGCGGCGGGGTCTCGCCCTCGAAAAGCTCGGGGTCGAGGAACCAGGCCATGAGGTCGGCGGTCTCGGTGTCCATGTCGCCCAACGCTTCGGCGGTGTTGAGCGTCAGCGCCGCCGCCGACCAGTCGCCGGCGCGGGCCAGGCAGAAGATCCGCGCCGCGGGCGACGGCGCGATGCCGGGCCTGTCCTGCATGACCTCGCAGGCGCGCCGTTCGGTCCCGGTCAGAAGCGAGACATCGAACCAGCGCCGGAACAGGGCCGAGGTGTCGGGGGTCGCGGCTTCGAGCATGGCCTGGGCGGGCTCCAGCGCGCCGATGTCCAGCAGCGTGTCGACCCGGGCCAGGAACAGTGCGGCGTCGGAGCCGGCATCGGCGGGCGGGTCGGCCTCGGTCAGGATCATCCGCACCAGCAGGTCGCGCAGGGAGACCAGGGTCTCGACCTTTTCGGCGCGCATGAGGGCGACCAGGGTCTCGGCCTCGCTGCCCGCCCAGAGCGTCTGGGGCAGGCCGGTCGTCGCCGGGGACATGAGACCGACCCGTTCGGGCGAGGGCGCGTCCAGCGGACGGACCGAGATATCCGGGGTCGTGGCGCTCTCGGCGACGGGGTCTTCGGGCGGATGCGGCCCCGGGCCGCGTCCGGGCATCGGGGGGAATTCCGGCGCCGGGGTCGGGGTGCGCACACTTTCCGACAACCAGTCGATGGCCGAGAGGGGGCGCATATCCACGGCCTCGTCGGTCTGGGCAAGCGCCGGGCCGGCCAGCACCGCCGCCAGCCCCATGGCGGCTGCCCGCATCGCGATCGGTTGTCTCGAAGGGTGTGTCACCGTTACTCCACCTCGAGCGTTACGGGTTTCGTGACCTCTTGCACCGGGGGCGCGAAGTCCTCGGCAAAGAAGATCGGCCCGACATAGGCATAGGCGATCAGGCCCAGTGCCGCGAAAACCGTCAATACCAGCACCGCCTTGATCAGCCGCCACAACATGTCTTTGCCCCAATCCTTTGGTTTTGCCCCGACGCCGCGCCCCTGTGGCCCGGCCGCCGGGGATCAAGGGCAGTTTCACCACCCCTTGTCGACGGTTATATATGGCCTTCGGGACAATTTCACGTCATGGAATGGGAAAAATCACCCCCGGGCGAAGGCGTGCTGACCGCCGGGCGGGGCAGGACAGGGGAGACAGGCCGGACGTGACGGGCAGCGCAGCAGACAGGCAGGATGGCCAGGGCGGTCGGTGGCCCCGGTTGCACCGCACCGTGGTGCTGGTGGGCATGATGGGCTGTGGCAAGTCGGCCATCGGGCGCACCCTGGCCACCAAGCTTGGCGTGCCCTTCCTTGATTCGGATGCCGAGATAGAGCGGGCGGCCAATGCCACGATTCCCGAGATTTTCGCCCGCGACGGCGAGGCCTTCTTTCGCGCCCGTGAGGCCGAGGTCACCGCCCGGCTGCTGCAATCCGCGCCCTGCGTTCTGTCCACCGGCGGCGGCGCCTTCCTGGCCGCGCGCAATCGGCAGGCCATCGCGGCGCATGGCGTGGCGGTCTGGCTGGACGCCGACCTGGACCTGCTGTGGGAGCGGGTGCGCCACAAGGACACCCGGCCGCTGCTGCGCACGCCCGATCCCTACGCGACGCTGGCCCGCCTTCTGGAGGAACGCGCGCCGATCTACGCGCAGGCCGGGCTGCACGCCAAGGCCGAGCCGGGCCTGTCCATCGACGCCATGACCGATCGCGTCATCGCCACCCTGGCCGAACGGCCCGATATCCTGGAGATGTCAGATGACAGTTGAAACCGTATCCGTGGACTTGCCCGGCCGGGCCTATGATGTGCGCATCGGGCCGGGGCTGATCACAGCGGCTGGGGCCGAGATCGCGCCGCTTCTGCGCCGGGCGCGCGTGGCGATCGTGACCGAGGAAACCGTCGCGGCGCTGCACCTTGCGCCGTTGCAGGCGGGCCTGCGTGACGAGGGCATCGAAAGCCTAGCCCTCACCCTGCCGCCGGGCGAGGCCACCAAGGGCTGGGCCGGGTTCACCCGCACCGTCGAATGGCTGCTCGACCAGCAGGTCGAACGGGGCGATATCGTGCTTGCCCTGGGGGGCGGGGTGATCGGTGATCTTGTGGGGTTTGCCGCTGCCGTGGTCCGGCGCGGGGTGCGCTTCGTGCAGGTGCCGACCTCGCTTCTGGCCCAGGTTGACAGTTCCGTGGGCGGCAAGACCGGGATCAACGCGCCCCAGGGCAAGAACCTGGTCGGCGCCTTCCATCAGCCTGCCCTGGTGCTGGCCGATACCGCGGCGCTGGCCACCATGCCGACCCGCGATTTCCTGTCGGGCTATGGCGAGGTGGTCAAATACGGGCTGCTGGGGGATGCGGCGTTCTTTGCCTGGCTGGAGGACAACGGCCCGCGCCTGCGCGCCGACGAGGCGGCCCTGATCCATGCGGTGACTCGCGCGGTCCGGATGAAGGCCGAGATCGTCATGCGCGACGAGACCGAACAGGGCGACCGGGCGCTGTTGAATCTGGGCCATACCTTCTGCCATGCGCTCGAGGCCGCGACGGGCTATTCCGACCGGTTGCTGCATGGCGAGGGCGTGGCGATCGGCTGTGCCCTGGCCTTTGAAACCTCTGCCCGGCTGGGGCTCTGCGCGCAGGAGGAGCCCGGCCGCCTGCGCGCCCACCTGTCCGCCATGGGCATGAAGGGGGATCTCTCGGACATCCCCGGCGAGCTGCCGGGGGCTGCGGCGCTGGTCGATCTCATGGGACAGGACAAGAAGGTCGTGGACGGTCAGTTACGCTTCGTCATGGCCCGCGGGATCGGCGCGGCCTTCGTGACCTCGGACGTCCCGCGCGCGGTCGTCGAACGGGTGCTGGCCGACGCGCTCTAGTCGTCGTCCCATGCGTCTTCGGAAAATGGGTCGATCCCGTGCCGCCGACAGAACCACATGAACAACGGCCACTCCATGACCATGGCCGTCAGCAGCGTGAAGACCCACCAGTTGGTCTGGACCAGCAGCAGGGAAAAGTGCGTGCCGCTGCCTGCGAACATCCAGCCCGCCACCACCAGCAGCACCACCGAGAGCATCACATCCTGCCGCAGCAGACGGCGCAGGGTGATCCGGGCCATGCTGGGATAGATGCCCATATAGGCCACGGCCAGGGCTGCCGCGTTCAGGATCAGGATCTTAAGTTCGGGGGGCAGGGCGCCCATCCGGGCATCCTCAGAACGGAATCTCGTCGTCCATGTCGCCGCCGCCCGCGGGGCTGGCCGGGCCGCTGTCATAGCCGCCCCCACCGCCGCCGTAGCCGCCGCCGGATTGGTCGGCCATGTAGCCGCCGCCGCCCGCGCCGCCGCCTTCGCCGCGGCCGTCCAGCATGGTCAGCTCGGACTTGTAGGGCCGCAGCACGACCTCGGTCGAATAGCGATCCTGGCCGTTCTGGTCCTGCCACTTGCGGGTTTCCAGCTGGCCCTCGATATAGACCTTCGAGCCCTTTTTCAGATACCGCTCGGCCACGTTGGCCAGCGGCTCCGAGAAGATCGCGACGGAATGCCATTCGGTCTTCTCGCGGCGTTCGCCGGTGTTGCGGTCCTTCCAGTTCTCCGAGGTGGCGATGCGCAGGTTGCAGACCTTGCCGCCGTTCTGGAAGGTGCGCGTTTCCGGGTCGCGCCCCAGGTTGCCGATCAGAATGACCTTGTTGACGGATCCGGCCATGGCGATCTCCCTTGCTGTCAGAATCCCTGTCGGGTGTTGGCGCTGTTACACCATCCCAGATCGGTTAATGAAAGAAGAATGTCGCCGGGCCGGACCCAGAACGGCGCAAATTCCGCGCCGTCGCGGCCATCAGCCCCAAGGCGTCAGGGCCGCCCCCGCGCCACTGTTGCTATTTCCCGGTCTTGCAGGTGTTGATGCCCAGCAGGGCGTAGGGCGGGCACCAGCCTACGATGGCCGTGCCCAGCGGGATGATCCCCAGCAGGTAAAGCCAACTGTACTGCCCGTCCGGGTTCAGAAAGAACCCGAGGATCAGGGCCACCCCGACAAGCGCGCGGAGGATGCGTTCGGTGCTGCCAATGTTTCTGGTCATATCATGTGCCTTTTCGCGTTGCGCCCGTGTGAATCGGGCCAATGTCGGGATCATACGCCAAACGCCGCCCGCCGTCTGTGACTTCGTCACGCGCCGCTCAGCTTTCGGTGTCGATCCGGGCCAGACGGGCCAGGGCCGCGCGATCCAACAGGGCGACATGCCCCCGGTCGCGCCGCACCCAGCCGCGCCGCGCAAAATCGTCCAGCCGGCGCGAGACGACCTCGCGCGCAGAGCCGATGCGACTGGCCAACTCGGCCTGCGTGGCGTTGACGTCATCGCCCGCGGCCAACGCCAGCAGGGCATCCGCCAGCCGAGATTCAATCCGGTGAAATGCCACTTTTTCAAGAACATGGACGGTGCTTTTCATACGCTGCGCGAGAGCGCGGAATACGAAGGCCCGAAAGGGTTCCGAGCGGCCCATGAGCGCCAGGAACTGGTCCTTTGGCACCAAGACGAGCGTGGTGTCCTGCGCGGCCAGTGCCTCGCCGGTGTAGGGTTCGCCGCCCAGCAGGCCCAGCGTCGTCTGCACGCAGGTCTCGCCGCGGTCAATGGCGTAGAGCAGAATGTCGCGCCCCGACGGCCCCACCAGAAAGACCTCGACGCGCCCGCGCAGGACCAGCGGAAAGCCCTCGGCCCCGTCGCCGGGGTGGAACAGGCTGCGCCCGCGCGGCAGGGTCATCGGGGCCAGGCGCGCAAGTTCGGCGCGGTCGGATGGGTCCAGCCTGGCCAGGTCGGTTCCGTCGAGCCAGCTCATGCGCGGGTGCGGGGTTCGAACCGGGTCAGCATGGCCGAGAAATCGCACCCGGTGCTGCCGTGCTCGTCGTGGAACCGGAGATGAAGTCCGGCCGCGCGCGCGCCCATGGGTGGCTCGGTGTCGGCCTGCGCAGCCGCCGTCATGGCCCGCTGCAGCGCCTTGCGCATCCGGTTCGCGGTAAAATGCGGGGGCCAGCGGGTATCGGCGGGCAAGCTCGGCCCGATGCCCGTCGCTGGGCAATGGCTGGTCGGGGACCAGCCCTGCACCGACGCGGTCGACACCACGTCGAACAACGCCTCCCACCCCGGGCCTGGCCTGTCGGCCAGGAAGGTCAACGGGCCCGCCTGCGCGCCGCTGATGTCGCCCGAAACCGGCGCGCGCACCGCGCCCCGGTCCATGCCGTCGATCCCGCCGTCGGACAGCACCGGCAGGATCACGTCGTCCCCAGTGCCCGTTTCGGCGGCCGACTGTGCACGGCGCGTCCCGTCGGGGCGGGCGGCGGTGTCAAAGCCTGTGACATCATGGTCCGCTGTGGCGAGGTTGCAGGCCATGTGCGCGCCCATGTTACCCAACCCGACGAAACCGATTTTCATGATGGCTTTCCCTCGCTGGTCACAAGTGCAGCGGGGCCGCGGTCATCGGGGCCTCCATGGCGCGGATATCCGCCGCGGGCAGGTCGCGCCAGTCGTCGTGCCGCCAGCGCGGGGCGCCATCGCGGTCGATGATCGCGGCGCGGATGCCTTCGAGGAAATCGCCCCGTTCCATGGATCGCGCGGTATGGCGATACTCGTGCTCCAGCGCGGCGCGGATATCCTGCGCGGTGCGGGCATTGTGGACAAGGCGCAGGGTGCAGGCCATCGCCAGCGGCGAATGCCGCGCCAGAGCTGCGCCCGCACGGTCCAGCGGCTCGGGCGCGGGGTCCGGCAGGACGTCGGCGATCGCGCCGAGGGTGTCGCCGTCGAAACAGGCGTCGATACGGGCCTGCCAGCCTGCCAGCGCGCTGGCGGGGGCCGACTCGGCCAGGCGCGGCACCGCCGATGCATCGCCTGTGGCGCAAAGCTCGGCCATGAGCGCTGCCCAGCCCGCTTGCGGGACGAAGTGATCGGCAAAGCCCGTGTGCAGCGCGTCGCCTGCCGTCATCCGGTGCGCCGTCAGGCCCAGGAATTCCCCCAGCCGCCCCGGCGCGCGGGCCAGCAGCAGCGAGCCGCCCACGTCGGGGATCAGCCCGATGCCTACCTCCGGCATGGCCAGCGTGCTGGTCTCGCAGACGATCCGGTGGCTGGCGTGACACCCGACACCGACGCCACCGCCCATGGTATAGCCCTGCAGAAAGCTGACGATCGGCTTGGGGTACGTCGCGATCTTGGCGTTCATGCGGTATTCGTCGCGCCAGAACCGGCGGCCATAGTCGAAATCCCCCGCGCGGCCGTGGTGATACATCTCCTGAATGTCGCCGCCCGCGCAGAAGGCCTTGTCGCCCGCGGCGTCGATCACGATCAGGTCCAGCGCTTCCCGCGTGCGCCAGTCGTCCAGGGCCTGTTCGATCACCAGCACCATGTCATGGGTCAGGGCGTTCAGCGCCCCGGGGCGGGTCAAAGTGATACGGCCCGCGCGGCCTTCGGGGCGGATGTGAATGTCGCTCATCGCTGCTGCCTTCATCTTGGCCAATAAACTCCCCCCGGAGGGCCGATTTCAAGTGGCTAATGCGTTCCGATCAAGCGGATACGCGCGCCCCATGATACCGCAGGTCCGGGGCATGAAAAACCGTGCCCGGCGGTCGCGGGCTACCTCAGCGCCCACCGATCTGGGCGGTCCCCACGGCGCGCGCCATGTCGAAGATGGCGTCCCGCTGTTCGGTCACCCCGAAATCCCCCCGGAGGGCGGAGTGAGGCATTGAACGGTTTTTTGAGTCTGGTGGCCACGGCCGCAAAAGGCATGGTGCCTCAAAGGTCGGCGCTGAATTCCTCGATCAGGTGGCGGACCACAGTGCGCATCTGGTCCTCGCCGTCGGCGCCCGCGTCGCGGGCCGCGCGGGCGGCGCCGCGCTGGCGTTCCGCGCTGGTGCCGCTGGTCATGATCTCGCGCAGCGCGTCGATCTCCCGGCTGCCTTGCAGCACGCCCGCGTCCGCCTCGACCAGCTCCAGAAGTTCCTCGAAAAGCTCGGGGAAGGGCACGATCTCGCCGCGGCCGAAGTCGATCAGCCCGCCGGTGGTGCCGTAGCGTTGCGCGCGCCAGCGGTTTTCCTGCACCAGAAAGTTGTCGTAGCGCCGCCAGCGCTGGTTGCGCACCCGCAACCGCCACAGCAGGCGGGTCAGCGCCTGGATCAGCGCCGCCAGTCCCAGCGCATGGTCAAGCCGGGGCGAGACATCGCAGATCCGGGTCTCCAGCGTTGGGAAATGGGCCGAGGGGCGCAGGTCCCACCAGATCTTGGTGGCATCCTCGATCACCCCGAGGTCCACCAGCGCCTGGACCGAGCGTTGGTATTCGTCCCAGCTGTCCATGGCCGGTGGCAGCCCGGTGCGCGGCAGGTTGTCGAAGATCGACAGCCGGTAGGAGGCCAGCCCGGTGTCCTCGCCCTGCCAATAGGGCGAGGAGGTGGACATGGCCAGAAGATGCGGCAGGAAATAGGACAGTTGGCCCAGCAGGTCGGCGCGCAGCGCGTCCGAGCCCAGGCCGACGTGGACGTGCATCCCGCAGATCAGCATCCGCCGGACCACGCCTCCCAGGTCGTCGCGCAGCTGGTCATAGCGCTGCTTGTGGGTGTGGTGCTGGTCCTTCCAGTCGGCCAGTGGGTGGCATGAGGCGGCGATGGGCGTCAGGCCGTATCTGTCGGCGCAGTCGCGGATGGTGCGGCGCAGATGGGCAAGGTCTTCGCGCGCCTCGGCCACGGTGGCGCAGACCTTGGTGCCGATCTCGATCTGGCATTGCAGGTATTCCGGGGCCACCTGCCCGCCGAGCGCCGCCTCGCAATCGGCCATCAGGCCCTCTGGAACCACGGCCAGCGCCATGGTGTCCTTGTCGACAAGAAGATATTCCTCCTCGATGCCGATCGAGAATTCCGGCTCAATCATCCCGGCCTCCTGTCCCGCGTGTCCCTGGCGGGCATTCTGCGGCGACATGGGCCGAACGGCAAGTATCAGAGGCGGAGGGGCAGCCCGTGGCCGCCCCCGCGCCGGGCCGTCTGCTGCTCAGTCCATGGCCTTGAAGTTGAATTCGCCGCCGTCCTTGATCCCCGAGAACCAGCGCGAAGTCACGGTCTTGGTGCGCGTATAGAACCGGAATGCGTCGGGGCCATACTGGTTGAGGTCGCCGAAACCGGATTTCTTCCAGCCGCCGAAGGTGTGGTAGGACAGCGGCACCGGGATCGGAAAGTTGACCCCGACCATGCCCACGTTCACCCGGTGCGCATAGTCGCGCGCGGTGTCGCCATCGGCGGTATAGATCGCGGTCCCGTTGCCATAGGGATTGTCCATGACCAGTTGCAGCGCCTCGTCGTAGCTGCCCGCGCGGACCTGGCACAGGACGGGACCAAAGATCTCTTCGCGGTAGATCTCCATCTCGGGGGTGACGCGGTCGAAGAACGAAGGCCCGATGAAATAGCCCTCCTCATAGCCCTGCAGCGAGAAGTCGCGCCCGTCGATGCGCAACTCTGCGCCCTGGTCCACGCCCGATCCGATCAAGCCCAGTATTCGGTCGCGCGCCTGGGCGGTGATGACGGGGCCGTAGTCCACGTCCTCGCCGGCGGTATAGGGCCCGACCTTGAGCTTTTCGATGCGCGGCAGCAGCTTCTCGGTCAGCCGGTCGGCGGTCTCCTCGCCCACGGGAACGGCAACCGAGATCGCCATGCAACGCTCACCGGCGGCGCCATAGCCCGCGCCCACCAGCGCGTCGGCGGCCTTGTCGAGGTCGGCGTCGGGCATGATGACCATGTGGTTCTTGGCCCCGCCAAAGCACTGGGCGCGCTTGCCGTTGGCGGTGGCGCGGGAATAGATGTAATGCGCGATGGGGGTCGAGCCGACGAAGCCCACTGCCTGGATCGTCTCGTTGTCCAGCAGCGCATCGACCGATTCCTTGTCGCCGTTGACGACCTGCAGGATGCCGTCGGGCACACCGGCCTGCGAACACAGCTCGGCCAGCATCAGCGCGGTGCTGGGCACCCGCTCCGAGGGTTTGAGGATCATCGCGTTGCCGCAGACGATGGCCCCGGCCAGTTTCCACAGCGGGATCATGGCCGGAAAGTTGAAGGGCGTGATGCCTGCGACCACGCCCAGCGGCTGACGCATCGAGTGCAGGTCGATGCCCGGCCCGCCGTTGTCGGTGAACTCGCCCTTGAGCATATGCGGCGCGCCCATGCAGAGCTCGACCACTTCCAGCCCGCGCTGCACGTCGCCGCGCGCGTCGGGCAGGGTCTTGCCGTGCTCGCGGCTGACGGCTTCGGCCAGGGCGTCCATGTTCTCGTTGATGAGCTGGCCCAGCTTCATCATCACGCGCGCCCGGCGCTGCGGGTTCACATTCGCCCAGGCCTCTTGTGCCGTGGCCGCGCGGGCGACGGCATCGTCGACCTCTTGCGTGGTGGCCAGGGCCACCCTCGCCTGCACCTCCCCCTTGGCGGGGTTCATGACATCGGCGAAGCGGCCCGAGGTGCCCGCGACGCGCGCGCCGTCGATGTAGTGACCGATCTCTTCCATGGGGTCCTCCTGCGATCTGTTCGGCACCATGTTACTCTTGCAATTTTGCCGGTAGAAGAGACAATACATCAAAACGATCTTGTAATTCTGCAAAATGGTGGCGCGATGTGGAACTGGGACGACATGCGGGTTTTCCTCGCGGTGGCGCGGGCGCAGAGCCTGTCTGCTGCGGCACCGGCGCTGAAGATGGACCCGGCCACGGTCAGCCGCCGGATCGCCCGGCTGGAGTCGGACCTGGGCGCCGCCCTTTTCGTGAAGTCGCCGCAGGGCTATGCGCTGACCGACCGGGGCGCGCGGATGCGCGACCGTGCCGCCGAGGCCGAGGCGGCGCTGGCGCTGGCTGCCGACGAGGGGCAGGGCGCGGGCGGCGGCCTGACCGGGCAGGTCCGCATCGGGGCGCCCGACGGCTGTGCCAACTACGTGCTGCCGCAGGTCTGTGCCGCCCTGCAGGCCGACAACCCCGACCTGGAAATCCAGATCCTGGCCCTGCCGCGGGTGGTCAACCTGTCACGGCGCGAGGCGGACATGGCGATCACCGTCTCGCCCCCCGAGGCGGGGCGGCTGACCGTGCAGCGCATCACCGCCTATCGGCTGCATCTTGCCGCCCATTGTGAAACCGCGCGCAGCATCGCGGCGCTGGACGATCTGCGGGGGCGGCCCGTGGTGGGCTACATCCCCGACATGATCTTCGACAAGGAACTGGACTACCTCGGCGACCTGGCCGCGGGCGGCGTGCATCTGGCCTCGAACTCGGTGGCGGTGCAGGCGCAACTGCTGCGCGCGGGGGGAGGCGTGGGAATCGTGCACGACTTCGCGCTGCCCTTCGTGCCCGAGGTGGCGCGGGTGCTGACCGAGGCGGTCAGCCTGTCGCGCAGCTTCTACCTGGTGCGCCATGCCTCGGACCGCCGCTCGGACCGGCTCAACCGGCTGGCAGAGGCGCTGGCGGGCGGCATCCGGGCCGAGGTGGCGCGGCTGGAACGCATGGTCGCTTGACAGCGCGGCCTCCTGCGGTGACGCTGAGGAAAAGATGGAAGGACAAGCCATGCTCGTGCAACAAATTCTTTCCGCCAAGGCCGTGGACGGGGTGCTGACGCTGCGCAGCGACGCCCTGACCAAGGACGCTGCCGCGATCATGTCCGACCGCCGGATCGGGACCATGGTGATCAGCGACGACGACGGGATCACGCCGACGGGCATCCTGTCGGAACGCGACATCGTCCGCGAGATCGGCCGCCAGGGCCCAGAGTGCCTGTCCAAAACGGTGGGCGAGGTCATGACCCGCGATCCGGTCACCTGCACCCCCGCGGACGGTTCCGATGCGGTGCTGACCCGCATGACCGAGGGGCGCTTTCGCCACCTGCCGGTCATGGAAGACGGCCGGATGATCGGGTTGATCTCGATCGGGGACGTGGTCAAGGCGCGCCTCGCCGAACTGGCGATGGAGAAGGACGCGCTGGAAGGCATGATCATGGGCCACTGAGGCCCGGAGCCGACCCGAAGCCGCTTGCATTCCCCCGCGCGGTCTTGTTGCCTGCGCCGCAAAACGGCAGCCTGAGAGGACCCGCAATGCGCATCGGCCTTTACCCTGGCACCTTCGACCCGGTCACGCGTGGGCATGTGGACATCATTCGCCGGGCCTGTACCCTGGTGGACCGGCTGGTGATCGGGGTGGCCATCAACCGTGACAAGGGGCCGCTCTTCACCCTGGAAGAGCGTGTGGCCATGATCGAGGCGGAATGCGCCACGCTATCGGGGGAAACCGGCACCGAGATCATCGCCCATCCTTTCGAGAACCTGCTGATCGACTGTGCCAATGACGTGGGCGCGCAGATCATCCTGCGCGGGCTGCGCGCGGTGGCTGATTTCGAATATGAATACCAGATGGTGGGCATGAACCGGGCGCTGGACGACCGCGTGGAGACGGTTTTCCTGATGGCCGACGCCAAGCACCAGGCCATCGCGTCGAAGCTGGTCAAGGAAATCGCGCGGCTGGGCGGGGACGTGTCGAAATTCGTCTCGCCCGCCATCGAGGCCGCGCTGCGCGACAGGCTGGGCTGATCCAGCGGAGCGGCTGCGCCGCGGAGGTCTTGTGGGCGCGGGAGGAGGCGCGACACCAAAACCCCGGCGAGGGGTCTGTGCCGCCGGGGTCATTCGAGTTTATTGGCCAAGATGAAGGGGCCGTCAGCCGTAGACGGCCTTGCGGGCGATCTTGTCGGCATCGCCGGTGTAGAAGCCCAGATCTTCGAGGGCGATCTCGCGGGGCACATTGGCCAGCTCGCGCTTGGTGCGGGCATAGGCGGCGCGTTTCCTGAGGGCCGTGCGGAGGGTCGCGAAAGCGGTCATGTCAGTCTCCTTGGGGGTGGATGTTTGCGTGTCTGTTGCCCCTTCATATAGGGATGCTGCACCGCAGCACCACTGATGGTTTGCGCTAACGGGCTTGCACCTGCTGCATGACCCTCGGACGTCGACACGAAAAAGCCGCCCCCGGGGCGGCTTTCAGAACCGGGCGGAGCCGCGGATGTCAGAGGTGCTTGCCCATCTCCACGGCGGTGTCGGCCATGCGGTTGGAGAAGCCCCATTCGTTGTCATACCACGACAGGATGCGCACCATGCCGCCGTCCATGACCTTGGTCTGGTCGGTGTGGAAGACGCTCGAATGCGGGTCGTGGTTGAAATCGGTGCTGACCAGCGGCTTGTCGGTGTAGCCCAGCACACCCTTGAGGTGGCCGTCGGCGGCGGTGCGGATGGCGGCGTTGATCTCTTCGATGGTGGTGTCGCGGGCGGCCTCGAAAGTGAGGTCCACGACCGAGACATTGGGCGTGGGCACGCGGATCGCGACGCCGTCGAGCTTGCCGTCGAGATCGGGCAGGACCAACCCCACGGCCTTGGCCGCGCCGGTCGAGGTGGGGATCATGGACAGCGCGGCGGCGCGGGCGCGGTAGAGATCCTTGTGCATGGTGTCCAGCGCCGGCTGATCGCCGGTATAGCTGTGGATCGTGGTCATGAAGCCCTTGACGATGCCGATCTCGTCATGAAGCACCGAGGCCACCGGCGACAGGCAGTTGGTGGTGCAGGAGGCATTGGAGACGACGATATCCTCGGGGCCCAGTTGATCATGGTTCACACCGTAGACGATGGTCTTGTCCGCGCCCTTGCCCGGAGCGGAGATCAGAACGCGCTTGGCCCCGGTTTCCAGGTGGGCCTGGCAGGCCTCCTTTGAGGTGAAGATGCCGGTGCATTCGAGAACGACATCGACATCGGACCAGGGCAGCTCGGCGGGGTTGCGGATGGCGGTGACGGCGATGGGGCCGCGGCCCACGTCGATGCTGTTGTCGGTATGGCTGACCTCGACCGGGAACCGGCCGTGGACGCTGTCGAACTGCAGCAGGTGGGCATTGGTCTCGACCGGACCGAGGTCGTTGATGGCGACGACCTCGATATCAGTGCGGCCCGACTCGATGATCGAACGCAGCACGTTGCGGCCGATGCGGCCGAATCCGTTGATGGCGACTTTGACTGACATGGAATGGCCCTCCGTCTGGATTGGCGTGAAGCGGCGCGCGCCGCTGTTGGCGCTAACATCCGCTTTTTTGGTCAAAGGTCAACCCGCCAGTGTGGCCGCGGCATCGGAGGGTTAGCGCCAGAAAGCGACGTAGTGCAGCAATTCCATGAACTTGCGGCCCAGAAAGACGGTTGCCTCGGAGTCCTGCGCGACGTGATCGAAGGCCAGGAGCCCGGCCACAAGCAGCAACAGCCATGTCGCGAGCGCGTTGGTCATGACGTCTTCTTAGGCGCGCCGTGCTGCGAACGCAAAGGCGCCGGGGGGTGTTTGTCGTGAAAACGGACGCATTCGGACCCGGGCATCGGGTTGGCATTCGTACTCGATGGTGCGCCGGATGCTCTTGCTGCGCGCCGCACGGGGTGTGACGGGGCGATTGGTCGCGCCGCGTTTGTCGGAGCCGTGACCCGCGGTAAGTAGAATCAAACGCCGCGCGTCAGTGTCCAGAGAGCCACTCCGCCGCGCCCCGCGACCTTTTGGCGCGCCGGTGGCGGGCTGTTAAGTTGCTGTCATAACATAAAAATAACAAAAACGAAGAATTGCGAAAACAAAACAGTTGCGCCGTAGTGCATTTCATCACAGGTTTGTGTCACGACGCGCATGGAGGATGCGAGCCGTTTGGAGGAGGCCCCTTTGGAAACCCGCTCGGAGAACGAGGTCACGGATCTTTTTATCATTGGTGGCGGCATCAATGGGTGTGGTATCGCACGCGATGCGGCTGGACGGGGGCTGTCGGTCACGCTGGCCGAGCGCGACGACCTAGCGGCGGCGACCTCCTCGTCGTCCACCAAGCTGTTTCACGGCGGACTGCGCTACCTGGAGTTCTTCGAGTTCCGCCTTGTCCGCGAGGCCCTGATCGAGCGCGAGACACTGCTGCGCGCGATGCCGCACATCAGCTGGCCGATGCGTTTCGTGCTGCCCTATCACAAGGACATGCGCTTCGACACCGAGACTCCGACCTCGAAGCTGCTGTCCGTGGTCATGCCCTGGATGAAGGGGCGGCGTCCGGCCTGGCTGATCCGACTGGGGCTGTTTCTTTATGATCACCTGGGCGGCCGCAAGATCCTGCCGGGCACCACGACGCTGGACCTGACGACGGCCCCCGAGGGCGCCCCGCTGCAGGACCGCTTCGCCAAGGCCTATGAATACTCCGACTGCTGGGTCGAGGATTCCCGGCTGGTCGTGCTCAACGCCCGCGACGCCGAGGCGCGCGGCACCCGCATCCGCACCCGGGCCGAGGTTGTCAACGCGGCGCGTGACGGTGATCTCTGGCGCATCGAGACGCGCGACACCGAGACCGGCGCGACCACGACGCACCGCGCGCGGATGCTGGTCAACGCCGCCGGCCCCTGGGTGGGCGACGTCATCCAGACGCGGGTGCGGCTCAATTCCAGCGACGGCGTGCGCCTGGTGCGCGGCAGTCACATCGTGACCCGCAAGCTCTATGACCACGACAAGTGCTATTTCTTCCAGGGCACCGACGGGCGGATCATCTTCGCCATCCCCTACGAGCGTGACTTCACCCTGATCGGCACGACCGACGCCGAACACGAGGACCCGTCGGTCAAGCCCGAGTGCACGCCGGACGAACGCCGCTACCTGCTGGATTTTGCCAACAACTACTTCGAGCAGGAGCTGGGCGAGGAGGACATTGTCTGGACCTATTCCGGCGTCCGCCCGCTGCATGATGACGGGGCCAGCAGCGCGACGGCGGCGACGCGGGACTACACGCTCAAGGTCGAGGCCGCGGGCGGGGCGCCGATGCTCAATGTCTTCGGCGGCAAGATCACCACCTACCGGCGGCTGGCCGAGGCCGCGCTGGAGCAGATCGGCGGGCATCTGCCCGTGTCGAAAGGGCCCTGGACGGCGGGAGTGCCCTTGCCCGGCGGGGATTTCCCGGTCGATGGCGTCGAGGATCTTGTGACGGGACTCTGCCGCGACTACCCTTTCCTGACACGCGACTGGGCGCTGCGACTGGTGCGCGCCTACGGCACCGAGGCGCGCGAGATCCTGGGCGCGGCGCAAGGGGCGGACGCGCTGGGCCGGGATTTCGGCGCGACCCTGACCGAGGCCGAGGTCCGCTGGCTGATGACCCGCGAATACGCCCGTACCGCCCAGGACGTGATCTGGCGGCGCAACAAGCTGGGGCTGCGGCTCGACCAGGCGCAGGTTGCCGCGCTGGAGGACTGGATGTCCGAGAACACGATCCGCGCGGATGCCGCGGAATGAGGAGGAGAGGGGCATGACGCTTGAACTGAAGGGCGTGACCAAGAGCGTGGAGGGGCAGACCCACATCCACCCCACGGACATGACGCTGGAACAGGGTACGATGAACGTGCTGCTGGGGCCGACCCTGTCGGGCAAGACCTCGCTGATGCGGCTGATGGCCGGGCTCGACGCGCCCAACAGCGGCCGGGTCTACTGGCGCGGCGAGGACGTGACCGGCATGCGCGTGCAAGACCGCAAGGTCGCGATGGTTTATCAGCAATTCATCAACTACCCCTCGATGACCGTCTACGACAACGTTGCCTCGCCCATGCGGCTGCTGGGCATGGACCGCGCCGAGATCGACCGCCGGGTGCGCGAGACCGCCGAACTGATGCAGCTGACCCCGATGCTGGAGCGCAAGCCGCTAGAACTGTCGGGTGGCCAGCAACAACGCTGCGCCCTTGCGCGCGCGCTGGTCAAGGACGCCGGGCTGGTGCTGCTGGATGAACCCCTGGCCAACCTCGACTACAAGTTGCGCGAGGAACTGCGCATCGAAATCCCCAAGATATTCGAAGCCGCGGGATCGATCTTCGTCTATGCCACGACCGAACCGGAAGAGGCTCTGTTGCTGGGTGGCAAGGTCGCCACCCTCTGGGAGGGGCGGATCACCCAGTTCGGCCCGACGCCCGAGGTCTATCGCCAGCCCGTGGATGCGACCACGGCGCGGGTGTTCAGCGACCCGCCGATGAATTTTCTTTCCATTTCCAAGACCGGCGACCGGATCATGTTCGGCGGCGGCCAGAGCGCGGCGGCGACGGGCAAGCTGGCCGATTTGCCCGACGGGCGCTACACCGCCGGGTTCCGGCCCAATCACCTGGAGATCGGCAAGCATGCCGCCGACGCGTTGGAGTTTCGCGCCACGCTGAGCGTGACCGAGCTGACCGGGTCCGAGACCTTCGTGCACTTGGATCACCATGGCGAGCGCTGGGTCGGTCTGATTCACGGGGTGCATGAGCTGGCGCTGGGCGCGGAGCTGAGCGTCTGGCTGGACCCGCGCCATGTTTACATCTTCGGCGAGGACGGCAGCTTGGTCGCCCCCGCCGCCTATGCGCTCGCTGCCTGAGGGAGGAACCGATGGCCAAGATCACGCTCGACAATCTCGCGCATTCCTATCTGCCGAACCCGGCCTCGGAGGCGGATTTCGCGCTCAAGGAACTCAACCACGACTGGGAGGACGGCGCGGCCTACGCGTTGCTCGGCTCCTCGGGCTGCGGCAAGTCCACGCTTTTGAACATCATCTCGGGGCTGCTCCAGCCCAGCCAGGGCCGCATCCTGTTCGACGGAGAGGACGTCACTCATGCCCCCACGACGGAACGCAATATCGCGCAGGTGTTCCAGTTCCCGGTGGTCTACGACACCATGACGGTTCAGGATAATCTGGCCTTTCCCCTGCGCAACCGCGGCCGGGACGAGGGTTACGTCGCTCAGCGCGTGCAGGACATCGCCCACATGATCGGCATGGAGGGCGTGCTGCGCCGCAAGGCGCAAGGCCTGACGGCCGACGCCAAGCAGAAGATCAGCCTGGGACGCGGCATGGTGCGCGAGGATGTCAACGCGCTGCTGTTCGACGAGCCGCTGACTGTGATCGACCCGCACATGAAGTGGGAGTTGCGCACGCAGCTCAAGACCCTGCACCGCGATTTCGGCCATACCATGATCTACGTCACTCACGACCAGACCGAGGCGCTGACCTTCGCCGACAAGGTGGTCGTGATGTATGACGGCCGCGTGGTGCAGATCGGCACGCCCGAAGAACTGTTCGAACGGCCCGAACATACCTTCGTAGGCTATTTCATCGGTTCGCCGGGCATGAATGTCATCCCCGCGCAGGTTCAGGGCAACCGCGCTGTCGTCAACGGTTCGGACATCCCGCTGGGGCAGGCCTACCGGCCGCCCGAGGGCAAGGTGGAGATCGGCGTGCGTCCCGAATACGCGCGTCTGTCGCAGACCGAAGGCCTGCCGGTGCAGGTGCGCCGGGTCGAGGATGTCGGCCGGCACAAGATCATCCGCGCGGATTTCTTCGGCCAGGACATCAACATCATCGCAGGCGAGGACGACCACGTCAGCGCCGACATGAACCGCGTCACCTTCGATGCGGACCACGTCAACGTCTACGCCAACGACTGGCGGGTGCAGGGGGAGGCCGCGTGATGAACAAGACCGTCAATCAAAAGGCATGGTTCCTGGTGTTGCCGGTGCTGATCCTGGTCGCCTTCTCGGCGGTGATCCCGCTGATGACGGTGGTCAACTATTCGGTGCAGGACACCTTCGGCCAGAACGAGTTCTTCTGGGCGGGCCTGATCTGGTTCGAGGACATGCTGGCCTCGGACCGGATGTGGGACGCACTGGGGCGTCAATTGATGTTCTCGGGCATCATCCTGGCGATCCAGGCACCCCTCGGTATCTTTGTCGCACTGAACATGCCCAAAAGCGGCATCTGGTCCTCGGTCTGCCTTGTGCTGATGTCTCTGCCGCTGCTGATCCCGTGGAACGTGGTCGGCACCATCTGGCAGATTTTCGGGCGCGCCGACATCGGCCTGCTGGGCTACACGCTGGATGCCCTCGGGATCAATTACAACTACACGCAGGACACGCTTGACGCGTGGGTGACGCTGATCGTCATGGACGTCTGGCACTGGACCTCGCTGGTTGCCCTGCTGGCCTTTGCCGGGCTCAAGTCGATCCCCGACGCCTATTACCAGGCCGCCAAGATCGACCAGGCCAGCCGGTGGAAAGTGTTCCGCTACATCGAGCTTCCCAAGATGACCGGCGTTCTGACCATCGCGATCCTGTTGCGGTTCATGGACAGCTTCAAGATCTACACCGAGCCTTTCGTCGTCACTGGCGGTGGGCCGGGGAACTCCACCACGCTCTTGTCGATCGACCTCGTGAAGATGGCGCTGGGGCAGTTCGACCTCGGCCCCGCTGCCGCCTTCTCGATAATGTATTTCCTCGTGATCCTTCTCGTCTCCTGGGTGTTCTACACCGTGATGACCAACCTCGATAAGCAGGAGGGCTGACCCATGACCGACATGACCGCCTCCAAGGTATCCAGCCGACCCAGGGGCCTGCTTCGGATCAACAGTCGCCTCGTGGTGATGACCCTCTACCTCGTCTTCCTGATGCTGCCGATCTACTGGCTGCTCAACATGAGCTTCAAGACGAACTCGGAGATCCTGAGCACCTTCTCGTTGTGGCCCCGCGACCTGACCTTCGCGAACTATGTCACCATCCTGACCGACCCGGCGTGGTATACGGGCTACATCAACTCGATCATCTACGTCACGATGAACACGGTGATCAGCCTGGCGGTGGCGCTGCCGGCGGCCTATGCCTTCTCGCGCTACCACTTCATGGGCGACAAGCACCTGTTTTTCTGGCTGCTGACCAATCGCATGGCGCCGCCCGCGGTCTTTGCCCTGCCGTTCTTCCAACTCTACAGTTCGGTCGGCCTGTTCGACACGCATATCGCGGTGGCCTTGGCACATACGCTGTTCAACGTGCCCCTTGCGGTCTGGATCCTCGAAGGCTTCATGCGCGGCGTGCCCCGCGAGATCGACGAGACCGCCTATATCGACGGCTACGGCTTCGGGCGCTTCTTCGTGAAGATCTTCATGCCGCTGATCGCCAGCGGGATCGGCGTCGCGGCCTTCTTCTGCTTTATGTTTTCCTGGGTCGAGCTGCTGCTGTCGCGCACCCTGACCAGCGTCGATGCCAAACCCATCGCCGCCACGATGACCCGGACCGTGGGCGCCTCGGGAGTCGACTGGGGCGTGCTGGCCGCCGCGGGCGTGCTGACGATCCTGCCCGGCGCCCTGGTGATCTATTTCGTGCGCAACTTCATCGCCAAGGGCTTTGCCCTGGGCCGCGTCTAAGGGAGGACGAAACATGGCATGGATGGCATGGACCTGGCCGACGGCGATCTTCTTCATGGTCATCGCCGGTCTGTTGATCACCTTCTCGGTGCTCGCGATCAAGTTTCCGGAAACCCCGCGCCGCGGTATCCTGCGGATCGACACAACGCGCGGCGACCGGCTTTTCATCACTCTTGTGGGCTCGGCCTTCATCAACCTGGCCTGGCTCGGACTCGTGGGGGCACAGCAACCCTATGCCCTCGTCGTCTGCTTGATTTACGCCCTCGCGGTCTTCCGCTGGGTCTGATCGGGCACTGGCGCGGCCGGAAAAGGAGGGGGCCGGTTTCGAACAATTCCCCTCACGCAACGGTTCAAAGGGAGGACACCAAATGAACCTCAAGTTCAAACTGACCACCGCCACGGCGGCGCTTATGGCGCTTTCCGGGCAGGCGATGGCCGACATGGAGGCCGCGCGCGGTTTCCTGGACGAGAATATCGACCGCTCGGCGCTGAGCCGCGAGGCTCAGGAAGCAGAGATGCAGTGGTTCGTAGACGCCGCCGAACCCTATCAGGGCATGGAGATCAACGTCGTCTCGGAAACCATCGCGACGCATGAATACGAAAGCCAGGTCCTCGCGCCAGCTTTCACGGCGATCACCGGGATCGAGGTGACCCACGACCTGATCGGCGAGGGTGACGTCGTCGAACGCCTGCAGACCCAGATGCAGACCGGCGAGAACGTCTATGACATGTATGTCAACGACGCCGACCTGATCGGCACGCACTGGCGCTATCAGCAGGTCCGCAACCTGACCGACTGGATGGACGGTGAGGGTGCCGCGGTCACCAACCCGGATCTGGACCTCGAGGATTTCATCGGCACCTCATCGGCCACCGGACCTGACGGCAAGCTCTACCAGCTGCCCGTGCAGCAGTTCGCCAATGTGTACTGGTTCCGCCATGACTGGTTCACCGATCCCGAGATCATGGCCGATTTCGAAGAGGAATACGGCTACGAACTCGGCGTTCCGGTCAACTGGGCGGCTTACGAGGACATCGCCGAGTTCTTCACCGGTCGCGAGATCGACGGCCAGGAGGTCTATGGCAACATGGACTACGGCCGCAAGCACCCCAGCCTTGGCTGGCGCTTCACCGACGCCTGGATGTCGATGGCCGGGATGGGCGACACGGGTCTGCCGAACGGCGTTCCGGTCGACGAATGGGGCATCCGCGTCAACGACGACGCCCAGCCGGTCGGCTCCTGCATGGACCGGGGCGGCGCCACGAACAGCCCCGCGGCCGTCTATGCCATCGACAAGTACAAGAATTGGCTGGAAAACTACGCGCCGCCGGAAGCCGCCGGCATGACCTTCTCCGAGGCCGGTCCGGTTCCGGGTCAGGGGGCCATCGCGCAGCAGATGTTCCTTTACACCACCTTCGTCGCCTCGCTGGTCGACGAGGACCTGCCGGTTATGAACGAGGACGGCACGCCGAAATGGCGCCTCGCTCCCAGCCCGCACGGGGCCTACTGGGAAGAGGGCATGAAGGTCGGCTATCAGGACGTGGGCTCGGCCACCCTGATGAAGTCCACGCCCGTTGACCGCGCGCAGGCCGCCTGGCTCTATGCGCAGTTCATCGCCTCCAAGACGGTGGACGTGGAGAAGTCGCACTACGGGCTGACCTTCATTCGCGAAAGCACCATCGAGCACGACAGCTTCACCGAACGCGCGCCGCGCCTCGGCGGCCTGGTCGAGTTCTATCGTTCGCCCGCGCGCGAAAACTGGACCGACACGGGCTTCAACGTGCCGGACTACCCGCGCCTCGCGCAGCTGTGGTGGCAGAACATCGGCGACGCGTCCTCGGGCGCCAAGACCCCGAAAGAGGCGCTGGACGCCCTGTGCGAGCAGCAGGAGGACGTCATGGAGCGTCTCGAGCGTGCCGGTGTCCAGGGTGATATCGGGCCCGCGATGAACGAGGCGCGCGACCCCGAGTACTGGCTCGCTCAGGAGGGCGCGCCGAAGCCCGCGCTCGACAACGAGGACCCCGAGCCGGTCACCGTCAAGTACGACGAGTTGATCGAGTCCTGGAAGTGACGACAGGTGCCGGGGCGCGCGCCGCGCGCCCCGGTGCCAGTTGCCTGCGTCATCATCCGGCTTGACCGGATGATCTCTTGGCCGGAGATCCCCGGGTCAGGCCCGGGGATGACCAGCAAAAGGAACGGACCCTTCCCATGACCCATGTACTCGCCATCGACCAAGGCACCACATCATCCCGCGCGATCATCTTCGATGCCACGATGGGCATCGCGGCGACCGCGCAAGAGGAGTTTACCCAGCATTTTCCCGAAAGCGGCTGGGTCGAACACGACCCCGAGGAAATCTGGGCCACGACCGCGGGCACCTGCCGCGCCGCCATCGAGAAGGCCGGCCTGACCCCGGGGCAGATCGCCGCCATAGGCATCACAAACCAGCGCGAGACCACGCTGGTCTGGGACCGCGCCACCGGCAAGCCGATCCACAACGCCATCGTCTGGCAGGACCGCCGCACGGCCGATTACTGCGCCGAGTTGCGCGCCGCGGGCCATGACAAGACGATCACCGCCCGCACGGGCCTTCTGGCCGATCCCTATTTCTCGGGCACCAAGCTGAAATGGATTCTCGACCGGGTCGAGGGGGCCCGCGACCGGGCGCGCCGGGGCGAGCTGCTCTTCGGCACCGTCGATACCTGGCTGATCTGGAAGCTGACCGGCGGCGCGGCCCATGTCACGGACGCGACCAATGCCGCGCGCACCATGCTCTATGACATTCACAAAGGACGCTGGTCCACCACGATCTGCGAGTTGTTCGACATCCCCCCGCAGATGCTGCCCGAAGTCCGGGACTGCGCCGCCGATTTCGGCATGACCCGGCCCGATCTGTTCGGCGGGGAGGTGCCGATCCTTGGCGTTGCCGGCGATCAGCAGGCGGCGACCCTGGGCCAGGCTTGTTTCCAGCCGGGGATGCTGAAATCGACCTATGGCACGGGCTGCTTTGCCCTCATGAACACGGGCAAGACGCCCGTGGCCTCGAAGAACCACCTGCTTACGACCATCGCCTATCAGCTGGACGGTACCCCGACCTATGCGCTCGAAGGCTCGATCTTCATCGCTGGGGCGGTGGTGCAATGGCTGCGCGACGGGCTGCGGATCATCCGCGATGCGGGCGAGACCCAGCCACTGGCCGAGGTCGCCGATCCGACCCAGGAGGTCACGCTGGTGCCCGCCTTCACCGGGCTGGGCGCCCCCTACTGGAACGCCGAATGCCGCGGGGCCGTCTTCGGGCTGACCCGCTCCAGCGGCCCCGCCGAACTGGCCCGAGCCGCGCTGGAAAGCGTCGGCTACCAGACCCGCGATCTGCTGGAGGCCATGCAGGCCGATTGGCAGGCCGAGGGGACGCGCCCTACCCTTAGGGTGGACGGCGGCATGACGGCCAGCGACTGGGCGATGCAGTTCCTGTCGGACATTATCGACGCGCCGGTGGACCGGCCCGAGGTTCTGGAAACCACGGCGCTGGGCGCGGCCTGGCTGGCCGGGCAGCGCGCTGGGGTTTACCCGGACATGGACGCCTTCGCGCAGGGATGGCGGGTGGACCGCACCTTCACCCCTGCGATGGACGCGGCCACCCGGCAGCGCAAGTGCGCAGCCTGGGCGCGGGCAGTCGATGCCACGCTGCGGTATTGACCCCGTGACCGATCCACACCCGACCCTGCGCCGGTTCCTGACCCGTCAGGCCGGCCCCATCGACCCGAGCCTGGTCTTTCTGATCGAGGATATCGCCTCGGCCTGCCGGGCGATCGGCAACACGCTGCGCAACGCCGCCTTCGAGGGGGCACAGGGCAGCGCGGGGGCGGTCAACGTCCAGGGCGAGGACCAGAAGAAGCTGGACCTGATCGCCGATGACATCATCGCGCGCAGCTGCGAGAACTCGCCCGACCTCGCCGCCCTTGTCAGCGAGGAGCGCGAGGCCGCGCATTGGCTGAAATCGCCCGTCGCAGGGGGTTACCTGCTGTTCTACGATCCGTTGGACGGGTCGTCGAACGTCGATGTCAACCTCTCGGTCGGCTCGATCTTCTCGGTCACACGGGTCGCGGCGGATGGCGATACAGGCGTTCTCAAACGCGGCACTGACCAGCGCTGCGCGGCCTATGCCCTTTACGGTCCAACGATGATGTTCGTCCTCAGCCTCGGAGAGGGGGTCTATGGATTTTCCTGTGAATACGGCACCGGCGATTTCCGCCTGACCCACGCCCGCATGACTATCCCCGAACAGACCAGCGAATTCGCGATCAATGCGTCGCGGCAACGCTTCTGGCCCGCCCCAATCCGCGCCTACGTCGCGGACTGTCTGGCCGGGGAAACCGGTCCGCGTGGGCGCGATTTCAACATGCGCTGGACGGCCTCGATGGTGGCCGATGTCCATCGCATTCTGACGCGCGGGGGAATCTTTCTCTATCCTGCCGATGCCGACAACCATGACGCAGGCGGCAAGCTGCGCCTGCTCTACGAGGCCAACCCCATGGCCTTTCTCATAGAACAGGCCGGGGGGGCCGCGACCCTGGGCACCGGGCGCATCCTCGACCTGCCGCCCGAGGGCCACCACCAACGCGTGCCCGTTTTCCTGGGCTCGGCCGCCGAAGTGGCCCGGCTGGACGGGTATCACGTCCCATGACTGCCTTCGGCTTGACCGCTCCGCAGGGCACGCTGTTCGGGCGCGGCACCCGCGACGCGGCGGCCGGGCGGCTGGCTGCCATAGGCCGGCGAGTCGTTCTGGTGCGGGGGCGCGCGGTCGCCTGGGTCGACGACCTGCACGACGCCCTGATCGGCCAGGACTGCACGGTCGAGACCGTGGTATCGAGAGGGGAACCCGACCTGCACGCGGTGCGACAGGGCGTGGCCGCGGCCCGCGCCCATTCTGCCGACTGCGTGGTTGCCGTTGGCGGCGGCGCGGTAATCGATCTGGGCAAGGCCATTGCCGGGCTTTGCCCCAGCGCGGGGGACGTTGCCGACTACCTGCCATCGGACGGCACCCCGGCGCGGCAGATCGCGGACCCCCTTTCCATGGTCGCGATCCCGACGACCGCCGGAACCGGTGCCGAGGCCACGCGCAATGCCGTGATCGGTGTGCCGCAAGACCGCGCCAAGATCAGCCTGCGCGACGCGCGCCTCGTTCCTGACCTGGCGATCGTCGATCCCGCCCTGACCGACGGCGCGCCCCGTGGGCTGACCCTGGCCAGCGGGCTGGATGCCATCACCCAACTGATCGAGAGCGCCCTGAGTTGCCGCGCCACGCCCATTACCGACGCGCTGACCCGTGCAGCGCTTCCCCCCGCCATTGCGGCGCTGGAAATCCTGATGCGGGCCGAGGACCCGGCCGCGCGGGACGACATGGCCCGAGCCAGCTACCTCAGCGGCCTGGCGCTGGCCAATTCCGGGCTGGGGGTCGTTCATGGCCTGGCTTCGATCATTGGCGGGCGCGGCGGGGCGCACGGCGCGATTTGTGGCCGCCTCCTGCCGGCGGCGCTTGAGGGGAACATGGCGGCGCTCCGGGCGCGGGGTCTCGCAACGACGCGCATCAGCGAGATCGACGCGCTGCTTAGCCAGCAGCTCGGCGATGGGCAACAAGACGGCCGCAAGGCCCTGTGTGGCTTCGTAGATGGCCACGGCCTTCCCACCCTTGCGGGCCTTGGCGTGGGCGCAGAAGACAAAACGCAGGTGGCGCACAAGGCCCTGTCGGCGTCCTCGACCCGGGCCAATCCCGTCCCTTTGACCGAGAACGAGATCGCCGAAATTCTTGACCGCACCGATTGAACGCCGACCGGCGGCGCGTCGGGTGAACACCGGCGAGCCGCGAGGCAAGACTGCCGCGGTTCGCCGCTCTGGTCATCAGGCGCACCACGGTGCAACCTGCGCCGGGTGCCATGCCCCGTCCGCGCGGCCCTGTCGGGTCTGGCCATTTCCCCGGTTTTGGCAATAGCCTGCGCGGGCGAGGCTGCGAGGGAAGATCACGGGCATGGCCAGGCTGGGCGTCGATATCGGGGGCACCTTCACGGACGTGGTGCTGGACACCGGGGCCGGCATGGTCTCGCGGTCCAGCCGGGTCAGCCCGCAGATGCGGGAGTACGAGCGTTTCAACACCACGATTGCCAATGCCTATATCAAGCCGCCCAGGGCCTCTTACCTGGGCCGGTTGGAAAACAGGCTGGCCCGGGAAGGCGCCGATTGCCCTATCTACCTGATGCATTCGGGCGGCGGCATCATGGCGCTGGAGGCCGCGGCGGAGTTTCCCGTGCGCCTGGTCGAAAGCGGCCCGGCGGGCGGCGCGATCTTTGCCGCCGACCTGGCCGTGCGGCCCGGGCTGGATGGGATGAATGCCACCGCCTTTCCCTGGGGTGTGATGACGATGCCGGTCGAGGCCACAGAACAGGTCGGCCCGGTCATCATCTGGCGCAAGGAGCTGCGCCCCGACAGCGGTGGGGCCGGGCAGTATCGCGGGGGGCTGGGCCAGGTCATGGAGGTCGGCGCGCGCGCGGGCCATGAATTCGACATCTCCGCCATGCTGGACCGGGTCGATCACCCAGCGCGCGGTCGCCGCGGCGGGCAGCAGGGCGCGCCCACCCGGATCGCCCGTGACGATGGCACGCCAATGCGCAGCAAGGGGCGGCAATCGGTGCCCCATGGCGCGTGCGTCCAGATGGCCTTTCCCGGCGGCGCGGGCTACGGTGTGCCCGGGACGCGTGCGCCCGAGGCCGTCCGGCGCGACCTTGCGTTGGGTTATATCACCGCTGAGGTGGCGCGCGAGGTTTACGGGCTAAGCCCCGAGGAGATAGAGAAAATAGAAGCAAGCGCCCGCAGGGGCGAGAGCTTCTGAAAAAGGAGAGAGCGACGCAATGCCCGAGATTGTCTGGACACCGCCCGAGGACCGCTGGACCGACAGCGCGCTGGCCCGTTTCGCGCGCGAGGCCGGGTTCGATCCGCAGGACTACGCAGGGCTGCACCGGTGGTCGATCAGCGATCTGTCGGGGTTCTGGTCGCGGGTCTGGGATTTCCTCGACGTGATCGGCGACAAGGGCGAGGTCGTGTTTCAGCCCGACGACGATGCCTGGATGACCGGCGCGCGCTTCTTCCCGCAGGCCCGGGTGAACCTGGCCGAGAATTTTCTGCGCCAGTCGGGTGACGCGGTGGTCCTCACCGAGGCCGACGAGACCGGCCATCGTGCCCATGTCACCGCCGATGAACTGCGCGCGCGGGTCGCCAAATGCGCCGACGGGTTGCGCGCCGCCGGGGTGGGGCAGGGCGACCGCGTGGGCGCGGTCCTGCCCAACCGCGCCGAGGCGCTGGTGACCCTGCTGGCCACCGCCGCCGTCGGCGGGGTCTGGACCTCCTGTTCGCCCGATTTCGGGGCGGCGGCGATCCTCGACCGGATCGGGCAGGTGGAACCCAAGGTGCTCTTTGCCGCGCCGCGCATCACCTACGGCGGCAAGGCGGTCGATGTCTCGGACCGCATCGGCGAGGTGGCCGACCAGATGCCGGGGCTGGTGCAGCTTGTGCTGGTGGGCGACAACACCACGCAGGCGCAGGTGCCTACCGTGCCGTGGGAGGATTTCGGGCAAGAGACGGAGCTGACCTTCACCCGCGTGCCCTTCGATGCGCCGCTCTACGTGATGTATACCTCGGGGACGACAGGAAAGCCCAAGGCCATCGTCCACAAGACCGGCGGCGTGTTGCTGACCATGATGAAGGAACACGTGCTGCACGTCGATGTGCGGCCCGGCGACCGCGTCCTGTGGTATTCGAACACCGCCTGGATGATGTATCACTGGCTGATGACCGGGCTGGCGGCCGGGGCCACGGTGGTGCTCTATGACGGTGCGCCTGTGGTCAAGCGTGACGGCGCGCTGGACGGCACCATGCTGTGGCAACTTGTGGAAGACGAGCGGCTAACGCATCTGGGGATCTCGCCCAAGTATCTCAGCACGCTCTCGGACATGGGTTTTGTGCCCCGCGACCACTACGACCTGTCCTCGCTGCGCTGGCTGATGGCCTCGGGCAGCCCCATGGCGCCCTATCAATACGACTGGATGTATGACGCCATTGGCACGCACTTCGGCTTTTTCTCGATCTCGGGCGGGACCGACCTGATGGGCTGTTTCCTCATCGGGGCGCCAATGCTGCCGGTGCGGCGCGGGGCCCTGATGGCCAAGGCTCTGGGCATGGCGGTGCAGGTGCTCGATGATCGCGGCGTGGCGGTGCTGGGTCGCCCCGGCGAGCTGTGCTGCACCGAACCCTTCCCCTCGATGCCGCTGACCTTCTGGGGCGCCGATGGGGATGCACGCTACCACAAGGCCTATTTCGAGGACCGGGCCGAGGTCTGGACCCATGGCGACCGCCTGACCGAGCACATGGACGGCAGCCTGACCATACATGGCCGGTCGGATTTCACGCTCAACCCCGGCGGGGTGCGGATCGGGACGGCGGATATCTACAACGTCTGCGAGCGCCTGCCGCAGGTGGCCGATTGCCTGGCCTTCGGGCGGCCCATCCCGGGCGACGAGGAAATCGTGCTGTGCCTGCAGATGGCCGAGGGCGCAGCGATGACGCCGGAGCTTGCGAAAGAGATTCGCACCAGGCTGCGGCAGGAATGTTCGCCGCGCCACGTGCCGGCGGCGATCTATACCGTCGGCGCGGTGCCCTATACGATCAGCGGCAAGCGGGTCGAGGGCGCGGCGAAATCCACCGCGCTGGGGCAAGAGGTCAGGAACAAGGCCTCGCTCGCCAATCCCGAAAGCCTGGCGGACTATGCCGATCTCTCGACGCGGGAGGCGTTCTAGGCCAGGTCAATCCCGGCTGGGCGTTGCAAGGCGGGTGCCACCTGGCTCAGCCGGGCTTCAACGCGCCTGCCATCTGGCGCCCGTCCGGGCCTTCGACCAGCTCGAACTCGACGGCCTGTTCATCGGCAAGGCCTGTCAGGCCTGCCTCTTCGACCTTCGAGATGTGAACAAAGACGTCCTTGCCGCCATCCTCGGGCGCAATGAAGCCATAGCCCTTTGCGGTGTTGAACCATTTCACGGTGCCCCTGGGCATGTCCGTTCCTCCTGCGTTTTCAGGGGGACTGGGCCCCAGTCCCCGGGGTCCAGGTCTTCCGGTCCCGCGCGGGAAATGGCGGTCGTCCGTCAGCCTCGCCTTGATATGATGCGGTCATGAGGGCAAAAGGCAAATGACAATCCTGTGCTGGCCCGGCGCCGGTGCTGATCCACGCGACACATGCACAAAACGGAGGCAATAGATGCGCCTTTTTGGGCTGAAATCCTGTGATACCTGCCGCAAGGCGCTCAAGGCCCTGCGCGCGGCGGGCCATGATCCGCAGGTCATCGACGTGCGGGCCGACGGCATTACCGCCGAAGATCTGCAGGCGATCCTCGATCATTTCGGGGACAGCGCGCTGAACACCCGCTCGACCACCTGGCGCGCGCTGTCCGAGCCGGAGCGTCAGCGCCCGGCGGCAGACCTGCTGACCACGCATCCGACCCTGCTGAAACGTCCGGTGATCGAGGCGCAGGGCCAGTGGCACCAGGGCTGGGGCGCATCCGTGCAGCACGCGCTCCTTCAATAACACCGCCCGAAGCCCCAGATAAATTCAAAGACGAACGGAGGCATCATGCGAAACGCGGCACTGGTCCTGGGCCTGATCGGCGGTATCATCGGCATCATCGTCGGGCTTGTGGGCTATGGCTATGCCGAGGTCTCTGAACGCCATGGTGAAATCGCGGAGATTTTCGGCGTGCTCGATAACCCCGGTTTCATCCGCATGGCCAGTTTCCTGGCCCCGCTGCTGGCCATCGCCGGGGGCGCCATGGCCAAGGTGCGCGCGCTCTGGGGCGGCCTCCTGATGCTGGGCGCCTGCCTGCTGTTCTACGCGGCCTTCGGTTTCAACGTGGGCACGATGTTCCCCATCGGCTTTGTCGGGCTGGGCGGCATCCTTGCTATTGCAGCCGGGAAACCGGACGAGCCCAAGGCGCATTTCTGATCGGCACCTTGCGCGGGCCGTGACGGCTCAAGGCGGCCGTCACGGCCCGATTGTTACAGAAGATCGGGCGGGGTGGCCGACCGCGCCAGCTCGGCGGTGATCTCGTCCAGGGTCGCGGCCGAGGTTTGTTTCTGTCCCAACCGGCGGACAGAAACGCTGCGCTCGGCGACCTCGCGGCCGCCGCAGGCCAGGATCACAGGCACCTTGCCCACCGAGTGTTCGCGGACCTTGTAGTTGATCTTCTCGTTGCGGATGTCGGCCTCGGCCCGGACCCCGGCGGCGGTCAGCCCGGCCACGACCTCTTGCACGTAGTCATCGGCCTCGGAGGTGATTGAGGCCACGACCACCTGCCGCGGGGCCAGCCAGAAGGGCAGCTTGCCTTCCCAGTTCTCGATCAGGATGCCGATGAACCTCTCGAAAGATCCCAGCGCGGCGCGGTGCAGCATATAGGGGCGGTGCTTTTCGCCGTCGGCGGCGATATAGGTCGCGCCCAGCCGTTCGGGCAGGTTCGGGTCCACCTGGAAGGTGCCGCATTGCCAGACCCGGCCGATGGCGTCGGTCAGGTAGAAATCCAGCTTGGGGCCATAGAAGGCACCGTCGCCCGGCTCCAGCGTATAGTCGCGGCCAACTGCCTTGATCGCCTTTTCCAGAGCGTCCTCGACGTAGTCCCAGGACGCGTCGCTGCCGACGCGCTTTTCGGGGCGGGTGGCGAAGCGGATCTCGAAATCCTCGAAGCCCAGTTCGCGGTAGACCTCGGCCAGAAAGTCGATGAACCGGGCGCACTCCTTCTGGATCTGCTCTTCGGTGCAGAAGATATGCGCGTCGTCCTGGGTGAAGCCGCGCACGCGCATGATTCCATGCAGCGCGCCCGAGGGTTCGAACCGCGCGCAGGAGCCGAATTCGGCCAGTCGCAGCGGCAGGTCGCGATAGGATTTCAGGCCCTGGTTGAAAACCTGCACGTGGCAGGGGCAGTTCATCGGCTTGAGCGCGTTGATCCGGGTCTGGTCCTTGTTCCTGACGCTCGCGTCGTCATCCTCGCCGTCGCGGGACTCGTCCACCTCGACCACGAACATGTGGTGCTGATACTTGTCCCAGTGGCCCGAGGCCTCCCAGAGCTTGCGGTCCACGACCTGGGGCGTGTTGATCTCGCGGTAGCCGCCGGCGCGCTGCTTGCGGCGCATGTAGTCCTGTAGCGTGGTGTAGATGGTCCAGCCGTCCGGGTGCCAGAACACCTGGCCGGGGGCCTCTTCCTGCATGTGGAACAGGTCCATCTCGCGGCCCAGCTTGCGGTGGTCGCGTTTCTCGGCCTCTTCGAGGAAATGCAGGTAATTCTTCAGATCGTCGCGGGACTGGAAGGCGACGCCGTAGATGCGCTGCAGCATCTGGCGGCTGGAATCGCCGCGCCAATAGGCCCCGGCCACGGACATCAGCTTCCAGGAATCGCCTGGCAGCTGGCCGGTGTTCTGCAGGTGCGGACCACGGCACAGATCCTGCCATTGGCCGTGCCAGTACATGCGCAGCGGCTCGTCGCCGGGGATCGCATTGACCAGCTCGACCTTGTAGGGTTCGTTGTTGGCCTCGTAATGCTTGATCGCGCGGGCGCGGTCCCAGACCTCGGTGGTGACCGGGTCGCGGGCGTTGATGATCTCTTTCATCTTCTTTTCGATTGCGCCGAGGTCTTCGGGGGTGAAGGGCGCGGCCCGGTCGAAATCGTAATACCAGCCGTTGTCGATCACCGGGCCGATGGTGACGTTGACGTCGGGCCAGAGCTCCTGCACGGCGCGGGCCATGATATGGGCCAGATCGTGGCGGATCAGTTCCAGCGCGGGGGCCTCGTCCTTCATCGTGTTGATAGCGATCTTCGCGTCCGTTTCGATGGGCCACTGAAGATCCCAGTGCTGCCCGTCGACATGGGCTGAGATGGCCTTCTTGCGCAGCGAGGTCGAGATCTCGGCGGCCACGTCCGCCGGGGTCACGCCGCTGGGAAAGCTGCGTGCATTGCCATCGGGAAAGGTCAGGGAAATTTGGTTCTGGCCGTCATGCATGGCCTGTCTCATCGTCGGTTTGGCGCCCACGGAACGCCCGGTTGCGGGTATGTTGTGCGCGGGTCTTTTGGCCGGGGGCCGGGGGCCTTGTCAAGCTTGCATCCCGGGCTCGGTCTGTGCTCAGTCACAGGCAGGCGGACGACAGGGGGATCACATGGCCGAAACCTTCACCACGGCGCAGGGACGCCGCATCGCCTGGGCCCACACGCCGGGCGCGGGCCCGACCGTGGTGTTCTGCAGCGGCTTCAAGTCCGACATGGCCGGCACCAAGGCCGTGCATCTGGAGGCCTGGGCGCAGGGCCGGGGCCAGGCCTTCGCGCGCTTTGACTATTCCGGTCACGGGATCAGCGGCGGAGCCTTCACCGACGGTTGCATCGGCGACTGGTTCGAGGACACCTGCGCGGTGCTGGACCGGATCGCGGGGCCGGTGGTGCTGGTGGGCTCCTCCATGGGGGGCTGGATCGCGCTGCTGGCGGCCCGCGACCGGCCCGGCAAGGTGGCCGGCCTTGTCACCATCGCCGCCGCGCCGGATTTCACAGAGGACAGCATGTGGGCGGGCTTCGACGCCGACCAGCGCGGGGCGCTGCTGCGCGAGGGGCAGGTCACGCTGCCCTCGGACTATGGCGCGCCCTATATCATCACGCGCCGCCTGATCGAGGAGGGGCGTGAGCGGCTGGTCCTGCGCGCGCCGCTGGCGCTGCCTGTCCCGGTACGGTTACTGCAGGGCACGGCGGACGCGGATGTGGAGATGTCGGTGGCGCTGCGCCTGCTGGACCACGCGCAGGGCCCGGACATGCGCCTGACCCTGGTGGACGGGGCCGACCACCGGTTTTCGGATGACGATTGCCTGGCGCTGATCGAGCGCAGTATCGAGGAGGTGCTGGCCCGGATCTGACGGGGCGGCTGCGCCGCGCAGGTCTGCCTCGGCTGCGCCTCGGGCATGGGGGCTGTCTGCCCCCCTTGGCCCTGCGGGCCAATTCCCCCCGAGGATATTTCCGGCCAGAAGAAGCGCCCGCGTCGGGCGCAGCGATACGGGGAGATGGGGATGGCACTGACGACGGGACAGAAGGCGGGCTGGGGGCTGGCGGACCTCGGCGTGGTGGTCTTCGTGGTGGTCAAGCAGTTGCTGGTGCTGGCCTTCCTGACCTCTTACCTGGGCGTGCCCGCCGCGATCGCAGGTGCGGCCACGACGGGCGTTCTGGTCTTCGACATGATCACCGACCCGGTGATCGGCTATCTGTCGGACCGCACCGACAGCCGCTACGGACGGCGCGCGCCCTGGATGGTGATCGGGGCGATGGTCATGGTGGTGGGGATGGTGGGTTTGTTCGCGGTTCCCCGCGGGATGGATGGTGTGGCGGCGCTGCCCTGGGTGCTAGGGTTTTTCTGCCTGGCCACGCTGGGGTTCACCATGGTGGCGATCCCCTATGGGGCCCTTGCCGGCGAGATCACCGAGGATGGGCGCGACCGGTCGCAGATGATGGCCTGGCGCATGGGATTTGCCAGCCTCGGTCTCCTGCTGGGCGGGGCGCTGGTGCCCGCGCTGGCCGCCGAGGGCGGGCATGCGCGCGCGGCCCTCGTGGTTGCGCCGCTGATCCTGGGCGCGATCTGGTTTTCTGTCTGGTCGATCCGGACGGCGCCGCGCCATCCGGCGCCGGTCGTCATCACGCCGTGGCAGATGCTGGCGCAGGTGCTGGGCAATGCCCCCTTCATGGTTCTGGCCGCGCTTTACGGCGTGATGACGCTGGCTGTGGCGCTGATCACGGCCGGGCTGCCCTTCGCCGCGCTCTATCTGATCAGTGATACCGGCGACACGCCGCTGTCGGGGGCGGCGCAGGCGCTGACGGTGCTGTCGCTGCTGTTCGCGGCCTTCACGCTGGGCGCGATCCTGAGCCAGGCGGGCTGGGTGCTTGCTTCGGCGCGGCTGGGCAAGCTGGGGGCGCTGGTGCTGGGGCTGTGCCTTTACGTGGCCTTGCTGGTGGGGCTTTACGCGGCGCTTCCGGCGGTCAATGTCACGGTGATTGCCGGTCTCTTCGTGCTGGCGGGGATGACCAATGGCGCATATCAGCAGATCCCCTGGGCCATGTACCCCGACCTGATGGATGCCACGCGCGCCCGCACCGGGCTGGCGATCGAAGGGGGGTTCTCGGCAATCTGGCTCTTCGGCCAGAAGCTGGCCAATGCGCTGGCGCCCGGGGCGCTGGGGCTGATCCTGGGCGCCTTCGGCTGGCGCGAGACGACCCAGGGACGCATTGCACAGGAGGCCGCCGCGTTGGAGGCGCTGCATGTCTCGGTGACGCTGATCCCGGCGGGCATCCTGGCGCTGGCGGTGCTGGGGCTCTGGGGGGTCTACCGGCCGCTGGCCGCGCGGGCGTCGGCCCGCGCTTGACCGCCGAGGCGAGCTGGCCCACCCTCGGGGGCGTTGCTTTCATGGGCGGGTTTGACGGGACGGCATGCCAGGGCCAGGCCTGCCGCCCGACCCTGTGCGTGCCATCGCCGCCCCGCGCGTCACTCCACCGCGGCGATGCGCGGGGCCTTGCCGTCGCGGGGGCCGCCTGAATTGGCGTCGATGAAGTCCAGCACCAGCGGGCGGATGTTGCCGCGCCAGCTCTTGCCGGCGAAGATGCCGTAATGGCCCGCGCCGGGCTCAAGGTGGCTGGCTTTCTTTTCCGCGGGCAAGCCGGTCAGCAGGTCGAGCGCGGCCAGGCACTGGCCGGGGGCCGAGATGTCGTCGTCCTCGCCCTCGACGATCTTGACGGCCACGTCGGTGATCTTGCCGAGATCGACGCGGTGGCCGTCGACGGTAAAGACATTGCGCGCAATCTCGCGCCCCTTGAAGACGCGCTCGACCGTCGAGAGGTAGAACTCCGCGGTCATGTCCATGACCGAAAGGTATTCGTCGTAGAAGACGTTGTGCTTGTCGTGGTCGCTGGCCTCGCCCTTCGCGGCCTTGACGATCTGGTTGGTGAAGGCGTTGTTGTGGGTTTCGGCATTCATCGAGATGAACGAGGCCAGCTGCAGCAGCCCCGGGTAGACCTTGCGCCCGACCCCGGCGTACTTGAAACCGACGCGCTGGATCATTGACTGTTCCAGCTGGCCCATGGTGACGGTCCGGCCGAAATCCGTGACTTCGGTCGGGTTGGCATCGGGGTCGACCGGACCGCCGATCAGTGTCAGTGACCGCGGCTGCGCCTCGGGGTGCAGTTCGGCAAGATAGGCGGTGGCCGCCAACGTCAGTGGCACCGGCTGGCACACGGCGATGACATGGATCTCCGGGCCCAGCTCGCGCATGAAGTCCATGACGTGCAGGGTGTAATCCTCGACGTCGAACTTGCCGGCCGAGACAGGGATGTCGCGGGCATTGTGCCAATCGGTGACGTAGACCTCGCAGTCGGGCAACAGGGAGATCACCGTCTTGCGCAGCAGCGTCGCGTAGTGCCCCGACATGGGCGCGACGAGCAGCACCTTGCGTGCGCGTTCATGCCGGCCGAGGCAGCGGAAGTGGACGAGGTCGCCGAAGGGCCGTTCCAGAACCTTGCGGATCGAGACAACGTGGTCCTTGCCATCCTCGCAGGGCACCGACGGAATGCCCCAGTCGGGCCGGGCGGCCATGCGCGCAAAGCTGCGTTCCGTGACCTCGCCCCAGGCCTTGAGCATGGCCATGCCCGGATTGGGCCACATCGCGACGGCCGGGGAGGAGGCCATGGCCCGTGCGGTCGCGCCCAGCCACTCGTTCGTGTTCCGGGCGGTCTCCATCATGTCGTAGGTCATCATGTACTTCACGGGCGTCTCCTGCTTGCGCGTGGCCGGTCGAACATGTCGACCATCCGTGCTATGGGTTGCATTGACCACTGGCTGTGCCGGTGGCAGATGCTGCAACTGCAAAATACCGCGGGAGGGCCCATATGACAACTGACGAATCCGGTGAGGGTGGAGCGCAGGACGCGGCGGCACTGTCGCGGCTGGAAGAGAACATGTCGCGGATCGAGGAGTTGACCCAGCGCCTGGTCAATGTCCTGTCGCACAAGCGGCACGTTCCCGAGGACCTCCAGGCCCCGAGCCAGGCGCTCTATGCCAAGGCCGCCACGGCCTACTGGGCCGAGATGATGAACAACCCCGCCAAGCTGATCGAGCAGCAGGTTGGCTACTGGGGCAAGACCTTGCAGCACTACGTCGAGGCGCAGCAGGCGCTGGCCAGCGGGCAGATCAAGGCCCCCGAGGATCATACCCCGGATGACAAACGGTTCCGTAACCCACTGTGGGACACGCACCCGTATTTTAACTTCGTCAAGCAGCAGTACATGCTCAACGCCGAGGCGGTCTCCAACGCGGTCGAGACCATTGAGGGGCTGGATGCGCAGGAACAGAAGCGGCTGCGCTATTTCAGCCAGCAGATCGTGGACCTGATGGCGCCGACGAATTTCCTGGCCACCAATCCCGATGCGCTGGAACGCGCGGTCGAGACCGAGGGCGAGAGCCTCGTGACCGGGCTGGAGAACCTCGTTCACGACCTGGAGGCCAACGACGGCGAGCTGATCGTGAACCTGGCCGACCGCGCGGCCTTCAAGGTGGGCGAGAACCTCGGGACCACCCCGGGCGAGGTGGTGTTCCGCAACCACATGTTCGAACTGATTCAATATGCGCCCAGGACCGAGCAGGTGCACACCACGCCGCTGGTGATCTTTCCGCCGTGGATCAACAAGTTCTACATCCTCGACCTCAAGGAGCGGAACAGCCTCATCAAGTGGATCGTCGATCAGGGCTACACGCTTTTCGTGGTCAGCTGGGTCAACCCGGATGCCACCTACCGCGAGGTGGGCATGGCCGACTACATCCAGGACGGCTATGTCACCGCGCTGGAGACCGTGCGCGAGATCTGCGGGGTCAAGAAGGTCAATGTCGTCGGCTACTGCATCGCGGGCACGACGCTGGCCCTGACACTGTCGATTCTGCGCGATCGCGGCCTTGATTATGTCAAGTCCGCCACCTTCCTGACCACGCTGACCGATTTTTCCGACCAAGGCGAGGTGGGTGTCTTTCTCGACGACGATTTCGTCGACGGGATCGAGGCCGAAGTCAACGCGGCCGGCTACCTCGACAGTTTCTACATGTCGCGGACCTTTTCCTTCCTGCGCTCGAACGATCTGATCTACCAGCCGGCGATCCGGTCTTACATGCTGGGCGAAAGCCCGCCCGCCTTCGATCTGCTCTACTGGAACGGCGACGGCACCAACCTGCCCGCGAAAATGGCCGTGGAATACCTGCGCGGGCTGTGCCAGCGTGACGAATTCGCCAGCGGCGGCTTCGAGGTGGCCGGCCACGTGGCGCGGATCGAGAACGTGGAGGTGCCGCTCTGCGCCATCGCCTGCGAGACGGATCATATCGCGGCCTGGAAAAGCTCTTACCGGGGCATCCGCGGGATGGGGTCCGAGGACAAGACCTTCATTCTCGCCGGGTCGGGCCATATCGCCGGGGTTGTCAATCCGCCCGCCAAGAACAAGTACGGCTACTGGACCAATGACGACCTGACCCTCGCACCCGAGGAGTGGCAGGCCGGGGCCGAAAAGCACGAGGGCAGCTGGTGGCCGCATTGGGAAAAGTGGCTGCGCAAGCGCTCGGGCAAGAAGACCGCGGCGCGCGCGCCCGGGTCAGAGGCTTACCCGCCGATCGCGCCGGCCCCGGGTACCTATGTCGTGGCCGATAAGCCCGGGATCGGCTGACCAGCCTGGAAAGCCGCCGGATCGTTCAGGAATGTTACAGGCTTTTCATTTGAATTCCGGGAGGTTGTTTCGAATTCGTGAGGATCATGCTGCGCTGCAGAAAAAGTCTTGAAATGCTGCGGTGCAGCATCTATCTTTCCTGTAGACGCCGAAACGGGATTACCCCGTAACACTGACCAAGAGGACCAGTTCAATGACTGCCAAGACACAAGATTTCACCACCGTCATGAAAGACATGATGGGCGCATTTCCCGTCGACACCAAGGCGATGGAAGGTGCTTTCAAGACCCAGACCTCGCTGACCGAGAAGCTGTCGGCCGTGTCCATCGACGCCGCCCAGAAATCGACCGAGCTGAGCGCCAAGTGGACCCAGGATACCCTGGCCAAGATGACCGAGATGGCCAAGTCCAAGGACGAGCCGGCCGACTACGCCAAGGCGATGACCGATTTCGCCTCCGCTTCCTCGGAAGCTGCTGCCGAGCACATGGCTGCCTTCGCCGAGATCGCCAAGAAGGTCCAGACCGAGACCATGGAACTGATGATGGCCGCCGGCAAGGACATGTCCGAGGACATGAATGCCGCCGCCAAGAAGGCCACCCAGGACGTGTCCGCCGCAGCCAAGAAGGCCGCGAAGTAAGCAATACCGAGAACGCCCGGCCCTCCTTCTCCTCCCTGGGGGCCGACGTCACGCGGGGCGGGTTGCGCAAGCAGCCCGCCCTTGCTTTTTGCTGCAAAGGCATTCACGCTTCTCTGCACCGCAAAACGGTCCTGAGGAGGGAATACCTTGGCCGAGACGTCCCAGCCGCTTCTGATCAAGCGCTATGCCAGCCGCCGCCTGTACAACACCGAGACCAGCGATTACGTCACGCTGGAGGATATCGCCTCTTTCATCCGCGACGGGCGCGAGGTGCAGATCGTTGACCTGAAGTCGGGAGACGACCTGACCCGACAGTATCTGCTTCAGATCATCGCCGAACACGAAAGCCGCGGCGAAAGCGTGCTGCCCGTGGATGTGCTGACCGACCTCGTGCGCTCCTATACCAGCCAGTCCATGTCCGTGGTACCGCAGTTCCTGGCCCAGTCCTTCGAGATGCTGCGCGAGAGCCAGTCCAAGATGATGGAGAACATGGGGCCCATGGGCGCGCTGACGCAGATGCCCGGGGTTGAGGCCATGCAGGCCCAGCAGGAGGCCTTTCTCAAGGCCATGACCGGCGGGGTCATGAGCGGTGCCGCATTCTCGCAGCCCACGAGCTCTGAGCGCAAGGGCGAGGCCGACCACGAAGATCTCGACGAGATCAAGGCCGAGCTTGCCAAGCTTCAGGAGAAACTGGCGAAAATGTCGAAATGACACTGGCTGCCAGGCGAACGGTGTTTCGCAAGACCCCGAGCGATCCGCGATCCAGCGGTTGAGACGTTGGTCACTCCGCCCGACCGGGTGGTTCGCGCGGCGACTCCCTGATTTTCAACCAGTCCCCGTTGCGTGGCTGCCCTGTGGGGCCGGGAAACGGCCGCAGATGCTGCATTGGGCAAGCCTCGAGCGACCTTGTGAACAAAACGTTGCCACGTGTTGCCGCGCTCGAACCTTGTTGCCGGACCTCAGGCGGGCGGTGCCCCCTCCAGGCCCCCATGGTAACTTGGCGCTGTGGCTGGCACCGGGGCTTTCAATTGCCCCTGTCGCCGGGATATCCTGAGCGGCGAAAGGGGCGGACATGGCGGCAGCATCGGGACGGATCACGCTCTGGGGGATCGAGGTCTTCGTGGCCACGGCCGAGGAACAGTCGATCTCGGCCGCGGCGCGCCGGCTGAGCAGTTCCGCCGCGACCGTGTCGCAGCAACTGACCAACCTCGAGGCGGCGATCGGTACGACGCTGCTGAACCGCAACGCGCGCCCCGTCATCCCGACGCCTGCGGGCGAGATGTTCCTGCGCCGGGCCAATGCCATCCTGGGCGAAGCGGAGCAGGCCCGCGCCGAACTGGCCATGGCCGACCACAGCCGCCTCACACGGTTGCGGCTGGGCATGATCGAGGATTTCGACGCCGACGTGACGCCGCGGTTGCTGTCCGACATGGGCGCGGATTTGAGGGACTGCCGGTTCCTGCTGGAAACCGGGGCCTCGCATCGGCTGTTCGACCTTTTGCAGGCCCGCGCGCTGGACGTGGTGGTGGCCAGCGACATCGGCACGGTGGCCGACGGCATGGAGGTGCATCCGCTGTTCGAGGAACCCTTCGTGATCGTGGCGCCGAAGGATGCGCTGGGGCCCGGCGACATGCTGCGCCAGCTGCGCCGGCTGCCCATTGTGCAATACACCACGCGCCATCACATGGGCCAACTGATCGCCGGCCACCTCGTGCGGCAGAACCTGACGTTGACACATCGCTTCGAGCTGGACAGCTATCACGCTGTTCTGGCCATGGTGGCTGCCGGGGCGGGCTGGACGATCCTGACGCCGCTGGGCTGGTCCCATGCCGCGCGATTCCGCGACGCGGTCGACCTGCACCCGCTGCCCTTCGATCCGCTCAGCCGCCGGATTTCCCTGGTGGCCCGGCGCGACGTTCTGGGAAAGATGCCCGCCGACATGGCGGCACGCCTGCGCGCGCTGCTGGCCGAGATGATCGTGGACCCTGCCACGCGCAAGCTGCCCTGGCTGGAAGGGCAGTTGCGCGTTCTGGTCTAGCCTTACTCGGCGGCAACCGCGGCGCCGGACGCGGCCATGGCCTCGTCTGCGGCGGCGACCAGTTCCCCGGCCACGATGCTGCAGTCCTCCAGCGTCAGACGGGCGGGCAGGCGCACGTCGCAGGCTGTCATCAGCATGGCGCGGGTCTGCGGCAGATCCCAGTCGCGGCCCAGGAACTGCCAGTTCCAGAAGGCGCGGGCGTTGTCCGTGCTGCGCCCGAAGATCTGTACCTTGACCCCGCGCGCGGCGGCGGCAGCGGAAAAGGCGCTGATCTGGTCCTCGGACATGCCGGTCAGGTTGAACTGGATCGAATCCGGCGCGCGCTCTTCCGGGGCGAGGCTCTGAGGCACGGTCAGCCAGGGGCTGGCGTTGAGCAGGTCGGCGACGTGGTCATGGTTGCGGCGTCCGTCGCGGACCCGCCGGGCCAGTTCGGGCAGTTGCGGGCGGATGATCGCCGCCGAGAGATTCGACAGGCGCAGGTTGTAGAGCGGCAGCTTGTTCTGCCAGGCTGTCATCGCCGCGGCGGGGACGTCGTGCTTTGTCCAGGCGTGTTCATAGGCGCCCGACATGATCACCGCCCGGGCCACCAGATCGGCATCGTCGGTCACCAGGATGCCGCCTTCGCCCGCGTTGACCAGTTTGTAGGACTGGAACGAAAAGCAGCCCATCTTGCCGATGGTGCCGATGTTGCGCCCGTGCCAGGTGGTGCCCAGGGAATGGGCCGCATCCTCGATCACTGGCACGCCGGCGGCGTCGCACAGCGCCATGATCGCGTCCATGTCGCTGGTATGCCCGCGCATGTGGCTTATGATGACGGCTTCTGCCTGGGGCAGCTTGGCTTCGAAATCGGCCATGTCGATGCGGTAATCCGCACCGCATTCCACCAGCACCGGCGTGCAGTCGGCATGCACGATGGACGAGGGCACGGCGGCGAATGTGAAGGCCGGGATCAGCACCTTGGCGTCGCGCGGCAGGTCCAGCGCCTTGAGCGACAGAAAGAGCGCCGCCGAACAGGACGACACCGCCAGCGCGTATTTCGTGCCCAGAAGCGCCGCGAATTCCTGCTCCAGCAGGGACACCGGCGCGTTCTCGGACGCGGTATAGCGGAACAGGTCGCCCGTGCTCAGCAGTCGGGTGACCTCTTCCATGGCCGCCGCGGGGATGGGCTCGGCGTCGTAGACATTGGGGATCTGGGGGCGGGTCTCGGGCATGACGGGATCTCTTTTCGGAAAAGTCGAAACTTTGTTTCTATTCTTCTTAACACACCCCGAATGTCAATTCCATGACAAATGCCGCGCCGACGGCAGGAAGCTGCCGCAGGTGGCCTGCCGCGGGAGTTCAGAGGCCCAGCCGGTCGCGCAGGGCATACCAGGTCATGGCCAGCGTCAGCAGTGGCGCGCGCAGGGCCGCGCCGCCGGGGAAGGGGGGCACGGGCAACGCCGCGAAGGTGTCGAAGCGGCCCGCACGGCCCTGCACCGCCTCGGCCATGAGTTTGCCGGCCAGGCCGGCCAGCGCCACGCCGTGGCCGGAAAATCCCCCGGCGCTCAGCACGCCCTCGCCGGCCCGCGTCACCAGCGGCAGGCGTGTCATGGTAATTCCCAGGGTGCCGCCCCAGGTGTGGGTTATACCCACGCCGCCCAGTTGCGGGAACATCGCCTCCATCCGTTTGCGCAACTGCGGCTCGACCTTTTGCGGGAAAGCGAGGGAGTAGTTCTCGCACCCGCCGAACAGCAGGCGCTTGTCCTCGGACAGGCGAAAGTAATTGACCACGAACTTGCTGTCGGCGCAGGCGATATCCTCGGCCAGCACCTGCGCGGCGCGGTCGCCCAGCGGTTCGGTGGCCGCCATGAAGGAATTCAGCGGCATGGTCCGCGCCGCGATGCGGCCAGTGAGGTTGGTCAGATAGCCGTTGCCCGCCAGTAGCACGTGGTCCGCCGTGACCCGGCCCGATCCGGTGTGCAGCTCGGCCGGGCGGCCCGGCCCGAGGTCGAGCACCTCTGAGCGTTCGTGGATCACCGCGCCCGCCTTTTCCACCGCCCGCGCCAGCCCCAGCGCATAGCGCAGCGGGTGGATGTGCCCCGCGCCCCGGTCGATCACGCCGCCGCGGTAGCGCGGCGATTTCACCACGCGTTGGAAGGGCTGCGCGGCCAGCGGTTCGATCCGGTCGTAGCCATAGGTCCGGGCGAGGTCCTCGGCCGCGTCGTGCAGGGCGGCGGCCTCGGCCACGGAATAGGCGCCATGGGCCACACCGGGCTTGAAGGGCGCGTCGGGGGCATGGGCGGCGGCCAGATCACGCAGCAGCTGCTTGGCCTCTTCGGTCATGTCCCAGAGCGCCCGCGCCGGGCCTTCGCCGACCCGCGCGCGCAGCCAGCGCATGTCCTTGTTGAACCCCGTGCCGACCTGGCCGCCGTTGCGCCCCGAGGCGCCCCAGCCCACGCGGTGTGCGTCCAGCACGATCACCGACAACCCCGCCTGGGCCAGGTGCAGCGCCGCCGTGAGCCCGCAGAACCCCGCGCCGACCACGCAGACATCCGCGCGCTGTGCACCGCGCAGCCCGGGCCGTTCCGGCGGAATCGGGGTGCTGGCGGCATAACAGCTTTCGGGGTAGGTGGCCGGCCGGTCGTTGCGATAAAGCGGATTGGGCATCAGACGTTCAAAAGCAGGTGTTCGCGTTCCCAGGGGCTGATGACCTGGAGAAACTCCTCGTATTCCGCCCGTTTGACGATGGAATAGACCCGCGCGAACTCGGGGCCCAGGACCTCTTGCATGGCCATGTTGGCGTCAAAAAGCTCCAGCGCTGCGCCGAGCCCCTGGGGCAGGTCGGGCTGGCCGTCATAGGCATCTCCGCGATAGCTCTTGTCGGCCCAGAGTTCCTGCGTCAGCCCGAGGAAACCGGCGGCGAGCGAGGCCGCGATGCACAGGTAGGGATTGCAGTCCATACCCGCGACGCGGTTCTCGATGCGGCGCGCGGCCGGGTCGCTCAGGGGTACGCGCAGGCCGGTGGTGCGGTTGTCGCGGCCCCATTCCAGGTTGATCGGCGCGGCGTGGTCGCGGACGTAGCGGCGATAGCTGTTCACATAGGGTGCCATCAGCGCAATGACCGAGGGCAGATGCGTCTGCAGCCCACCGATGAACTGATAGAAGGCGTCGGTTTCGCCGCCATTGGGGCCGGTGAAGAGATTGCCGCCCTCGGCGTCGAGAACCGAGTGATGCACGTGCATGGCGCTGCCCGGCTCGCCCTCGATGGGCTTGGCCATGAAGGTGGCAAAACAGTCGTGCTTCAATGCCGCCTCGCGCAGCAGGCGTTTGAAGAAAAAGACCTCGTCTGCCAGCTTGACCGGGTTGCCGTGGCGCAGGTTGATCTCGAGTTGCCCGGCGCCGCCTTCCTGGGTGATGCCGTCGATCTCGAAGCCCTGGATCTCGGCGAATTCGTAGATGTCGTCGATGACCGGGCCATAGTCGTCGACCGCCGACATGGAATAGGCCTGTCGCGCGGCGGCAGGCCGTCCCGAGCGGCCCATCATCGGCGTGATCCGCTTGGCCGGGTCGGTGTTGCGCGCGACCAGGAAGAATTCCATCTCGGGGGCCACCACCGGTGTCCAGCCCTGGCGCTCGTAGAGGGCCACAACCCGCTTGAGCACGTTGCGCGGGGCGAAGGGAATCGGCACGCCCTTCTGGTCATAGGCGTCGTGTATCACCTGCAGGGTGCCGTCGTCGGCCCAGGGCACCGCCGTGGCCGTCGACAGGTCGGAATAGAGCACCATGTCCGGCTCGGTGAAGCCCTCGTCGCCCGCAGCCTCGCCCCAGCCGCCGGTGATGGTCTGAAAGAAGATCGAGTTGGGCAGGTGGAACTTCTGCATCTTCTCCCACTTGGAGGCGGGCACGGCCTTGCCCCGGGCGATGCCGGGCAGATCGGCGATCATGCATTCGACCTCGTCCAGCGGATGAGCCTCGGCATAGCGCTGCGCGGCGGCGGGGATGCGATCGAACCAGTTGGTCATGCGGGCACGTGGGCGCGGAGGACGGTGCCGATCCGACCGGCCAGGTCGTCGTTGGCAAGGGGCTGGTCCAGCCCCGCACGGGCCTGCGCCAACTGGTCGTCGGGCACCGCGTCGCCGCGGTGTTCGATCAGCCCCGCGATCACCTCGTGGCCGAACTCAGGATGGGCCTGCACGGTCAGGATCTCCGGCCCGATACGCAGCGCGGCATGGGCGCAGAAGGCGTTGGCGGCCAGAACCTCGGCGCCCGGGGGCAGTGTCACCACTTGGTCCTGGTGCCAGGCGTTGAGGTGCAGCACGGTGCCCTGCCAGTCGTAGGCCTGCCGCCCCACGGCCCAGCCGCCCGCGAATTTCTCGACCCGCCCGCCCAGGGCCTGGGCGATGATCTGGTGTCCGAAGCAGATGCCCACGAGGGGCCGCCGCGCGTCGCGGATGGCGCGGATCAGGTTCTCGAGCGGGGGAATCCAGGGGTGGTCCTCGTAGGCGCCGTGCCTGGACCCGGTGATCAGCCAGCCGTCGCAGGCCGCGGGGCCGGAGGGAAACACCCCGTCTACGACGTCATAGGTGGCAAAGTCGAAGCCCTGCCCCCCGAGCAGCCCTTCGAACATGTCCGCGTAGTCGCCCAGGGAGGGGCGCATCTGGTCGGGCGCGTGGCCGGTTTGCAGGATGCCGATCTTCATGGATCACCTCGGGCTTTGACCAGATCCTAGGGCCCGGCACGGCCCTTGTCGAGCGGGTGACCCTAGCGCACCGCCGGGGCCCGGACGCGGAGCCGCGCGCGCCGCTCCTGCGGCAGGTGCCGGTTCAGGCGGCGGTTGATCGCCCCCATGACCGCGATGATGACCAGGGTCAGCAGAATGAAGAACCCCGCCAGGATCGGGTAGGGCACGAAGGGGTTGAAGGTCTTGTCGGCGAAATAGCTGGCGTAATAGAGCGCGTCGCCGCGCTGCTGCCAGGCCGGAAAGCTGCTGAAGAAGACCAGCGTCGTGGAATGGAACAGGAAGATCGCCTCGTTGGTATAGGCCGGCCAGGCCAGCCGCAGCATGGTCGGCCAGGTGATCTTGCGGAACTTGGCCCAGCCGGAAAAGCCGTAGGCATCGGCGGCCTCGGTATCGCCACGGGGGATGGATTGCAGCGCGCCGTGGAAAATCTCGCCCGAGTAGGCGGCGGTGTTCAGGAATAGCACGACGGCCGCACCCACCGCCGCCGAGGTGAAGGCATCGAAGACCGGAAAGTGGGATTTGAGGCTGAGAAAGAGGAAATAGGCAAAGAAGAACTGGATGAAGAGCGGCGAGCCCCGGAACAGGAAGATGAACCATTCCGAGGGCTTGCGGATCAGCCGGTTGGGGCTGGCCTTGCCCAGGGCCACCACCGTGGCCAGCACGAAGCCCGTCAGCAGGGCGACGAGGCCGAAATAGACGTTCCAGATCATCCCCGAGCCGATCAGGGTGAACTGCTGGCACAGCGTGAAATCGTCCCGCGGGAGGAGGCGTTCGCCAAGGCCGATCGAACGGAAAGCGTAATCGGTGATGGTGTCCCAGCAGCTCATGCCGCGACCTTTCGCTGGGCTTCCCCGCCCGAGGTCGCCTGGCCATGAGTCAGTTTCTTCATCAGCCGGTCCAGGCCGATCTCGGAGACACGCGTCAAGGCGAGGTAGAAGACCAGCAGCACCAGGAAATACCACATGCGCCAATCGCCATGGGGGTAGTCGGTGAACCGTTCGCCCTTGATCCCGCCCAGTTCGCGCGCCCAGTAGACGATGTCCTCGACGCCCAGCAGGAACAGCAGCGGCGTGGCCTTGGTCAGTACCATCCACAGGTTGCCCAGCCCCGGCAGGGCATAGACCCACATCTGCGGCACGAGGATGCGCCAGAAGCACTGGCGTCGCGACATGCCATAGGCCTCGGCCGTCTCGATCTGGCCGCGCGGGACGGCGCGCATCGCCCCGAACAGGACATTGGCCGCGAAGGCGCCGAAGACGATGGCAAAGGTCAGAACCGCCAGGAAGAAGCCATAGGTCTCATGCACCCATTGCGCGGCATTCCCCAGCGGCAGCTTGGCCTCGGAACAGACGACGAAATCGTTGCCCTGGCGCACCGCGTCGGGCCAGTCGGGGCATTGGATCCGGTGGCGGAGGTATTCGAACCCCTGGTCCAGCGCGATCACGAAGAAAAGGAAGAAGGCGATGTCGGGCACGCCGCGCACCAGGGCGATATAGGCCTTGCCCAGCCAGGACAGCGGCGCGATGCGGCTGCGCGCGGCCATGGCCCCGCCAAAGCCGAAGGCCAGCGCCGTCGGCGCGGTGATCGCCAGCAGCAAGAGCACCGTGCCGAACGACACGTAGAAATTCATGTGCTTGCCCGTGGTCAGGTAGCACGACAGCCATTGCAGGCCGTCCAGTGTCGAAGGGTCGGTGCAGAAACTGAAAATGGCGGGCCTCGGACCAGCGGCGCAAGATGCGTGGATTTGCAAGGGAAAGGGGGCCCGCGCCGGAGTGGACCGGCGCGGGCGCGAGAGGCCTCAGAAGGTCGAGGCCACCTCCCATTTCTCGATCAGGTCGTTGAGCGACCCGTCGTCCTTCATGGACTGGATCGCCGAGTCGAAGGTCTCGCGCAGTTCGGTATCGCTTTCGCGGACCCCCATGCCAACGCCGCCGCCGATGGATTCCATGCGGTCGAGCATGACCAGGTCGGGGTTGCTTTCCAGCGCGCCGTCCAGGAAGGACTTGTCGGCCAGAACCGCGTCGGCCTCGCCGTTGCGGACGGCCGAGATGGTTTCCTCGGGCGTGGCGAATTCCACCAGGGTCCAGCCCTTGTCGGCCACTAAGGCGGCCTGGATGGTCCCGGTCTGGGCGGTGATCACAGACTCCGTGACGTCCACATCGGCCGACAAGGCCAGGTAGGACGAGGGGTCGGGCGGGGTGTAATTCTGGGTGAAGTCGATGACTTCCTCGCGCTCCTCGGTGATCGACATGCCCGCGATGATGGTGTCGTAGTTGCCCGACACCAGGTTGGGAATGATGCTGTCCCAGTCGTTGGTGACCCATTCGCAGGTCAGGTCGGCCCGCGCGCAGAGCTCGTCGCCCAGTTCGCGCTCGAAGCCGTCGACCTCGCCGGCGTCATTGAGAAAGTTCCACGGGGGGTAGGCCCCTTCGGTTCCCATGCGCACGACGTCCTGCGCCGACGCCGCCCCGGCGAACATCGCCAGGGCCGCGGTTGCGAGTGCAAGTTTCTTCATTGGTATCTCCCGTTGGTTTGTGGCCCCCGCAGGAACCATGATGGCAGAGGATTCCCTGCCAGCCTGCGTTTGGCAACCGTTACGTATGGGCGGTCACCGAAAGGAAGCCGCGCAGCCGCTCTGACTGCGGGTTTCCAAAGAGTTGCTCCGGCGGGCCCTCTTCCTCGACCAGGCCCTGGTGCAGAAAGACGACGTGGTCCGAGATGTCGGCGGCCATTCGCATGTCGTGGGTGACGACGAGCATGGTGCGCCCCTCTTCGGCCAGCGCCTTGATCACGCGCACGACCTCCTGTTCGAGTTCGGGGTCGAGCGCACTGGTGGGTTCATCGAAGAGCAGCGCCTTGGGCTCCATGCACAGGGCCCGGGCGATGGCCGCGCGCTGCTGCTGGCCGCCCGAGAGCTGGGCAGGGTAGGCATCGCATTTGTCGCCAATCCCCACCTTGTCGAGATAGGCGCGCGCGGCGGCCTCGGCCTCGGCTTTGTCGCGCTTGAGGACGGTGACCGGCGCCTCCATCACGTTCTGCAGGATGGTCATATGCGCCCAAAGGTTGAACTGCTGGAACACCATCGACAGGTTCGTTCGGATGCGGATCATCTGCGCGCGGTCGGCGGGCTGACGGCTCAATCCCGCGCCCTTCCAGGCCACGGGTTCGCCGCAGAACAGGATGTCGCCCTGTTGGCTGTCCTCCAGAAGGTTCGCGCACCGCAGGATCGTGGACTTGCCCGAGCCCGACGAGCCGATCAGGCTGAGCACATGGCCCGGCGGGGCCGAGAGGTCGACACCCTTGATGACCTCGAGCGCGCCATAGGCCTTTTGCAGGTTGCGAATTTCCAGAACGGGGGCGGGAGCCGGATCGGTCACGGGGCCTCTTGGTGCTGACTGATCCCGCACTAGGGCGCGATTCCGGTTCGAATGCAACGATTTCCGTCATGTGGACGGCCGGTCAGCCCGGCCTTTTGCCCGGTGCCCGCGGAATGGGCAGTGCGGTATAGTCCGCGGGTGTGCGCTCGACGATCCCGCGCAGGTTGAGCGTGGCGCGATCCTCGGGGTCCAGCGCGGCGCAGGCGCCGGCAAGGGCGGCCAGCCAGGGCGCGGGGTCCTGACCGGCGCGGGTGATGAAGGGCAGGCCGGGCGTGGGCGGCGTGCGCGCGATCTCGACGGCGACGCGCGCCCAGTCGTCGTGCCGCTGCATGAGCCACCAGGTCTGGGCGTCGCAGGCGGCCAGGTCGGCGCGCCCCTCGATCACCGCCCGGACCGAGGCCCGGTGCGCTCCGGTCATGACGATGTCGCCATGGGTCAGCCCGGTGTCATGGCAGAATCGATCCAGCGCGGCCCAACCCGATTGGCTCAGGGCCTCGTTCAGGGCCAGCACTGGCATGGCGGGCAGGGTCTGCGTGCGGCCCAGAATCACGCTGTTGTAGTCCCCCGGCGCGCAGTCGGGCAGGCCGAAATCGGCCGTCCCGATCAGGGTCACGCTGTCGCGCAGGCGCGCGCGGTAGGGCAGGCCGCAGGTCTGGGCCAGCACCAGGTCCGGCGCTTGCCAGACCGCCCAGGGGTTGCACGCGCGGGTCAGATGGACGGGGGCGGGGATGCCCCGCGCGTCCAGCCTGTCTCGGATCAGGCCCCAGAACCGATTCGTTGCGGCGCGCGTCTCGGGCCGGTCGTACATGGGCAGGGCGGCGATCACGCCGCGGCTATCCCCGCCGGGCCTCGACGCGGCGGCGGGCATGGGCGCTGTCCTGGTCGGTCACACCCAGCATGGGCGCCACAAGCCGCAGCAGCGCGTCCTCTTCGTGGTCGCGGACACCATCGGCCAGCACGATGTCCCACAGGGCCTCGATCACGCCCTCGCGTTCCTCGTAGGGCACGCTGTCCTTGATGGCGCGGGTGAAGCGGACGGTGTCGGGCGCCTCGGCCTCGACCTGCTCGGCCTCGCGACGCATTTCGGCGGCGGCCTCGGGGCTCATCGCGAAGCGGGTTTGCAGCACCGCGTCGATGCGCGTCACCTCGCTGGCATCATAGATGCCGTCCGAGCGCGCGATGCGCACGAGCAGGGCGGTCAGAGCCAGGTGCGAATCATCGGCCGGGATGGCCTGCGGGGTCGGGGCGGTCAGGGCGCGCAGAAGATCGGCTATCATTCCGTCGATATAAGCCGCGCGCGGCCCGAGGCCAATCCCCGTCACGCCCGTGCTTTTCTCAAGGCGCGTCGCGCAGGGCCTCGGCGCGCTCGGGCGCCATGCCCAGGGCCTCGCTTGCCAGGGCCACGACCTGGCGCTCGCTTTCGTGGCGGACCCCGTCGGCGCAGGCCACGGCCCAGAGCGCGCGCACGAAGGCCTCTTTCTCGGGCGCGGCGATCCCGGCCTCGAGGATATGTGCCAGGTCCGCGGTGTCGGGCATGGCCGCTTCCAGCTTTTCGCATTGGGCGCGCAGTTGGGCGGCCTCGACGGGGTTCAGATCATAGAGGTCGGCCAGCAGGTGGTCGATCTCGTGGATCTCGGAAAACAGGTAGGTCCGGTCGGCCTTGGCCACCCGCACCAGCAGGGCGCCCAGGGCGTGTTGCGCATCGGCCGGCGGCATGGGCGTCTCGGGCGGATCGGCCAGGTGCAACCGGGCCAGCAGTTTTTCCAGCATTGCGGTACCTGTCCTTTCAACATCCGGTGCGTCAAGTCTGCGCCGCTCCGGTCCGGGTGCAAGAAAAAATTGGCCGATGACCTCGACCGCGCCCATTCGGTTCGGGGCATGCCCGGCCGCAACATTCCGATTGCGCCAGGTTTCTTTGGGTCAAAAAAGACCGCGGGGGGAGTCGGGCTTGCCCGACGGGGCGGGCAAACGAGCGGAACCGCTCAGACCAGGCGCGAATTTTCCACGGCCGCCCGGATGAAATCCGCGAAAAGCGGATGCGGCGCAAAGGGCTTGGATTTCAGCTCGGGATGGAACTGCACCCCGATGAACCAGGGGTGGTCGCGCCATTCCACGATCTCGGGCAGGCGGCCGTCCGGCGACATGCCCGAAAAGACCATCCCGGCCTCTTCCAGCTTGTCGCGGTATTTCACGTCCACCTCGTAGCGGTGGCGGTGGCGTTCGTCGATGCCACTGGTGCCATAAACCCTGGCCACCCGCGAGCCTTCCGTCAGCACGGCGTCATAGGCGCCCAGGCGCATGGTGCCGCCCTTGTCGTCGGTGTGCCTGCGCTTGACCTTCTCGTTGCCCTGCACCCACTCCTTGAGATGGTAGACCACCGGCTCGAAGCGTTTCTTGCCGGCCTCGTGGTCAAACTCCTCGGACCCGGCGGTGGTGACGCCGGCGACATTGCGCGCCGCCTCGATCACGGCCATCTGCATGCCCAGACAGATCCCGAAGTAGGGAATCCCGCGGGTCCGGGCGAACTGTGCGGCCTTGATCTTGCCTTCGGTGCCGCGCTCGCCAAAGCCGCCGGGGACCAGGATCGCGTGAAAGCCCTCCAGGTGGTTGGCGGCGTCGTCCTGATCGAAGACTTCGGCATCGACCCAGGAGACGTTGACCTTGACCCGGTTGGCCATGCCGCCATGGGTCAGGGCCTCCTTGATGGATTTGTAGGCGTCTTCCAACTGCGTGTATTTGCCCACGATGGCCACGTTGACCGCGCCGTCCACGTTGTGGATGCGGTCGGCCACGTCGTCCCAGACGCGCAGGTCGGGCTTGGGCGCGGGGTGGATGGCAAAGGCGTCCAGCACCGCCTGGTCCAGCCCCTCGCGGTGGTAGGCCAGCGGGGCCTCGTAGATCGAATTCAGGTCATAGGCGGCGACCACGGCGTCCTTGCGCACGTTGCAGAACAGCGCGATCTTCTCACGCTCCTTCTCGGGGATGGGCTGTTCCGAGCGGCAGACCAGGATGTCAGGCGCGATGCCGATGCTCTGCAACTCCTTGACCGAGTGCTGGGTCGGCTTGGTCTTGAGCTCGCCGCTTGCGGCGAGGTAGGGCAGCAGCGTCAGATGCATGAAGATGCATTGCCCGCGCGGCTTGTCGTGGCTGAACTGGCGGATCGCCTCGAAGAAGGGCAGGCCCTCGATATCGCCGACGGTGCCGCCGATCTCGCAGAGCATGAAATCGACCTCGTCGTCGCCGATCCCGATGAAATCCTTGATTTCGTTGGTGACATGGGGAACCACTTGGATCGTCTTGCCCAGGTAGTCACCGCGGCGTTCCTTTTCCAGCACGTTGGAATAGATACGCCCCGACGAGACCGAGTCCGTTCCCCGTGCGGCGACCCCGGTGAAGCGTTCGTAGTGGCCCAGGTCGAGGTCGGTTTCGGCGCCGTCATCGGTGACGAAGACCTCGCCGTGCTCGAAGGGCGACATGGTGCCGGGATCGACGTTCAGGTACGGGTCGAGCTTGCGCAGCCGCACAGAAAAGCCGCGCGCCTGCAGCAGCGCGCCCAGTGCGGCCGAGGCCAGCCCCTTTCCAAGCGACGAGACCACGCCGCCCGTGATGAAGATATAGCGCGCCATATGCAGGAAGCCCCCGTGGAACCGTCGGAATTGTCAGGATCAGGGCCGTTCGGCAGCCCCATCATCACGGGAGTTAAGAATAACCGGATTCGCCCCGCGAACGCAACCGGTCACGCAAGATCATGTTGGGGCGCCTCTTGCGCCCGCAACAGGTTGTGGCCGTTTCGGGCGATCAGTTCGCGTCTGGCACCAGCGGGGCATCGCCCGTCCCGCCATCGGACCCGCCGCTCGAGGGCGGCAGCAGCGCGTCGCCGTCCATCGTCGGGGCCGTGGTGCCGTCCTCGCTGGCCTCGGCCGGGGCCGCGCCGTCCACGACCGAGCTTTCCGCCGCATCGCGCGCGGCGAGGATCGTCAGGGTGATCGAGGTGCCGATGAAGGCCACCGCAAGCAGCCAGGTCAGCTTGCCCAGGGCCGTGGCCGCGCCGCGCGCCGATACGAGGCCGCCACCGCCGCCGCCGCCACCGCCACCCATGCCCAGGCCGCCGCCTTCGGAACGCTGCATCAGCACGACGCCGATCAGCGTGAGGGCAAGCAGCAGGTGGATGACAAGAACGACGTTCTGCATGGGGCGAGCCTTTGATTGCGCAACGACGCGTATCTAGAAGCCAAAGCGCCCGCCCGCAACCCCATTCGCCCTTTACTCGTGCCGCCACGCTGCCGTAAATCAGCGGTTGTGTGAGTACGTGAGGGTGCCATGACCCAGACGCAATCCGCCCGGCCCAACCGCCCGCGCCGCTGGTTTGCCAGCATATGGGCCACGTCTGTCTTTTCCGCCGCGGGGTCCGCCGTACTGCAATTTTACAATGGCGGCGCGTTCGATGTCGCCTGGATGGCGCGCGCGATGCTGCTCATGTCGCTGCCGTTTCTGATGGCGGACCGCATGACGATGCTCGTCTCCGCCCGCGCGCGCCGCATCATGGGGCGCCAGTTTCGGTATTTCGTGGCGACGACCTACGCGACCCTCCTGGGCGTTATGTTGATCCTGCTGAACCATGACAGCACTGGCGACCAGGCCGCGGTCGAGGCAACCGTTAATGTGGTGATCGCAATTTTTCTGGGGGTTTTCATGAGCGGAACGACCTCGGCTGCGGTGGTGCAAACGCCCGATCTCGCCGATCGTTACCTCGACCTCGACAAACTGGTGGATGGCAATTGGTTTCTACGCGCCGGGCATCTTTGGTGGACGCCTTTCGCCGCCGCCCTCTGGCTTGTGCTGCTCTGGACAAACCGTGATGCGGATGACCTGACCTACACGTGGTTCCTGCTTGTTCTATCCGTAGCGGTGGTGCCTGCGCTGCCCATAAGGCGGCCGCCCTTTCATCGGAACCCGTTTTCTCTGACCGGGCTGGTGGGACTTGTCCCAATGCTCGGCGTTCTCTGGCTGTGGATATCGATGACCTATTGATGATCTGAAAAACGCCCCTGCCGGGGGCATGCGAGGCTGGCTTGGCTCGGTGCATGGGCCACCCCGACCGACCCGCCCCCCATTCGCCCCTTTCGCGGGTCTCGGGCTTGGCCTATACCTGCGCGGGTTTCC
>JAVLCA010000008.1:73344-75281 GCA_031581025.1 Salibaculum sp.
CCCCATTCGCCCCTTTCGCGGGTCTCGGGCTTGGCCTATACCTGCGCGGGTTTCCAAACGCGAAGGACCGAACCGATGGCAAACGTGGTCGTGGTCGGCGCCCAGTGGGGCGACGAAGGCAAGGGCAAGATCGTCGACTGGCTGAGCGAGCGGGCCGAGGTGATCTGCCGTTTTCAGGGCGGGCACAACGCGGGCCATACGCTGGTCATCGACGGCGCGGTCTACAAGCTGCACGCGCTGCCCTCGGGGGTGGTGCGGGGCGGCAAGCTCTCGGTCATCGGCAACGGCGTGGTGCTGGACCCCTGGCACCTGGTGGAAGAGATCGCGACGATCCGCGCCCAGGGGGTCGAGATCACGCCCGAAACGCTGATGATCGCCGAGAACACGCCGCTGATCCTGCCGTTCCACGGCGAGTTGGACCGCGCGCGCGAGAACCAGAACTCGGTGGCCAAGATCGGCACGACGGGGCGCGGCATCGGCCCGGCCTACGAGGACAAGGTCGGCCGCCGGGTCATCCGCGTGGCCGACCTGGGCGATGATGCGACGTTGGAAACCCGCGTCGATCGGGCGCTGGTCCATCACAACGCGCTGCGCCGCGGGCTGGGGCTGGAGGCCATCGACCGCGACGCGCTGATCGCGCAGCTCAAGGAGATCGCCCCGCGGATCCTGCCCTTTGCCGGGCCGGTCTGGAAGGTGTTGAACGACAAGCGCAAGGCGGGCCGCCGCATCCTGTTCGAAGGGGCGCAGGGGGCGCTGCTGGACATCGACTTCGGCACCTATCCCTATGTCACCTCATCCAACGTGATCTCGGGGCAGGCGGCCACGGGCACCGGCGTCGGCCCGGGCAGCATCGATTACGTGCTGGGCATCGCGAAGGCCTATACCACCCGCGTGGGCGAGGGGCCTTTCCCGACCGAACTGGACGACGCCGACGGCCAGCGTCTGGGCGAGCGGGGTCATGAGTTCGGCACCACCACGGGGCGCAAGCGCCGGTGCGGCTGGTTCGACGCGGCCCTCGTGCGCCAGACCTGCGCCACGTCCGGCGTGACCGGCATCGCGCTGACTAAGCTTGACGTGCTGGACGGGTTCGAGACGCTCAGGATCTGCACCGGCTACGAGTTGGACGGCGAACGGCTGGACTACCTGCCCACCGCCGCCGACAAGCAGGCGCGCTGCGTGCCGGTCTACGAGGAGCTGCCGGGCTGGCAGGACAGCACCGAGGGCGCGCGCAGCTGGGCCGACCTGCCCGCGAATGCGATCAAGTACGTCCGCCGGGTGGAAGAGTTGATCGAATGCCCGGTGGCGCTACTCTCCACCTCGCCGGAACGGGATGACACCATTCTGGTGACCGACCCCTTCGCCGACTGAGGAGGCCCCCTTGGCCCTGTCGCTCAAAACCCGCAAGCGCCTGTCGCTGCTGATCCTCGTGGTGGGTCTGCCGGTCTATATCGTGGCCTGCGTGACCGTGGTGAACTGGCTCTGGCCCGACCCCCTGACGCGCCCGCCGATGGGGGCGGAACTGGCGATCTACGTCGGGCTGGGCGTGCTCTGGGCCTTTCCGCTGAAATGGGTGTTCAAGGGTGTGGGCCAGGGCGAGTGACGGGCAGGTCGGGATAACCTGCCCGCCCCGGGTCAGGTTGGTGCAGGGCCGGCGCGCGACTTGATCGGCACACAAGACGCAGAGCGCGTGGCGACGCGGGGTTGAACCGCGATGCGGTATCTGCCCGTCCGAGACCAAGGCCATCACCAGTCACACAATGGATCGTGAGAGACGGCGCAGGCGGAGCGGGTAATCTTGGCCAGAAACGCCTTGGCGGCACGCCAAGTTCCCGACAGGATCCCGAAAACGGTGGACCACACCCAGCAGACTGGCACTCCGCCGGAGTGTCACCTTGGGGCTTTCCCATAAATCAGGAATTGGTGGCAGCCCGTAGGGG
>JAVLCA010000045.1:0-19198 GCA_031581025.1 Salibaculum sp.
CTTAGCTTCTAGCAGGCATGCCGGTCGCGGCGGCGCGGTCAAGCATTTTTTGCCCTGGCCCAGCGGCTCGGTGCGGCAGGCGGGACGCGGCCCCTTTTTTTCGTTTCAATCAGGTGACATTGCGCCGCGGTCCCTTGCGCTGGTCGGTCCCGCTTGCCAACATCGGTGAAACACCGTTCAGGAGTCTTGCTTGGCCATATCCGCACCGCCCCCGTCCGAACCTGCCGCTGACGCGCCAGAGGTGCTTGAATTTCCGGACAATTTTCTTCTGATCGACCTGTGCGGCGAGCACGACAGGCATTTGGCAGACATCGAGGCGAAGACCGGCGTCCAGATCCTGCGGCGGGGAAACCGGCTGACGATTCACGGCCCCCCCGCGCCGCGCCGCGAGGCGGCCGAGATCCTCGGGGCCCTTTACGAACGGCTCGAGGCCGGGCGGTCGGTCGAAACCGCCGATATCGACCGCGAGATGCGCATGGGCGCCGGAGAACGCGACACCGGCGCCGCCCGCAATGGCGATCAACTGGACCTGCTCCCCGGTGCGCGGGTCGAGATCAAGACCCGCAAGAAGATCATCGAGCCGCGTACCGAGGCCCAGAAGGGCTATGTCCGGTCGCTGTTCGAGAACGAATTGGCCTTCGGCATCGGCCCGGCGGGCACCGGCAAGACCTACCTGGCCGTGGCCGTGGGCGTGAACATGTTCATCGGCGGCCATGTGGACAGGCTGATCCTGTCGCGCCCGGCCGTCGAGGCGGGCGAGAAGCTGGGCTATCTGCCCGGCGACATGAAGGACAAGGTCGATCCCTACATGCAGCCGCTGTATGACGCGCTGAACGATTTCCTGCCCGGCAAGCAACTGGCCAAGCTGATCGAGGAAAAGAAGATCGAGATCGCGCCACTGGCCTTCATGCGCGGGCGCACCCTGTCCAACGCCTTTGTGGTGTTGGACGAGGCGCAGAACGCCACCACCATGCAGATGAAGATGTTCCTGACGCGCTTGGGCGAGGGCAGCCGCATGGTGATCACGGGCGACCGGTCCCAGGTGGACCTGCCGCGCGGCCAGCAATCGGGCCTGCACGATGCCGAGCGGCTGCTGGGCCACATTGGCAAGATTTCGTTTGACTACTTCTCGGCGCGCGACGTGGTGCGCCACCCGCTGGTGGCCGCCATCATCGAGGCCTACGAGGCGGACGCCGCCCGTTAGCGGCGAACCGGGATTGGGGTCGAATGCGCATTCCCTGTCCTACGCACCTGCGGTAAGAGCCGCCCATGACCATTGATTGCCGCATCGAGGCCCCCGACTGGGAGGCGCTGGATCTTGCCGTGCTGGCTGAGCGGGCGGCGGCGGCAACGTTGGCGCATATTGGCCACGACCCGGCGTCGTTCGAGATTGACCTACTGGCCTGTGACGATGCCCGCATCTCTGCGTTGAACGGCGATTTCCGCGCCAAGCCGCGGCCGACCAATGTGCTCAGCTGGCCCAGTGAAGAACGCGGCGCCGAAGAAGAGGGCGGCCAGCCGCTTTGGCCCTCGGACCCCGAACTTGGCGACATCGCCATCGCATGGGAAACCTGTGCGCGCGAGGCGGCCGGGCACGGCAAGCCGATCGAGGCGCATGTGACGCACCTTATCGTCCATGCGACCCTGCATTTGCTGGGGTTTGATCACGAGCGTGACGGGGATGCCACCCTCATGGAAGGTCTCGAAGTAGAGATACTTGGCAAACTGGGTCTTCCTGACCCATATTCATGACTGACGCTTCCCGGCCCGGCGTGTTCCAGGGGCCATCACCGGTAGGAGAAAATGGGCGACACCACCGACGGGTCTTCTAACGCGGCGCAAAGCGCGCAGTCCGACACGACCCCGCACCTTCAGCGCGGTTTTTTCGACCGCATCGTCGAGGCGTTCAGCCCCTCTGACATGTCCCAGACCAAAGCCAGCGAGGCCAATGGCCATGCGGTGGCACCCGCCCGACCGGGGCTGGCCAACCTGCGCCGGATGCGGGTCGAGGACGTGATGATCCCCAAGGCCGAGATCGTGGCCGTTCCGCAGGACATCTCGAAAGAGGAGATGGTGAAGGTCTTTCGCGACAGTGGCTATACGCGGCTGCCGGTATATGATGGCACGCTGGACACGCCTGTGGGCTTTGCCAACCTCAAGGACTTGGCGCTGACTCATGGCTTCGACTGCGACAGCGACACCTTCGATCTGCGCGCGCTGCTGCGGGCGCTGCTTTTCGTGCCGCCTTCGATGCCGCTGGGGGTGCTGCTGCAGAAGATGCAGTCCGAACGGACCCACATGGCCCTGGTCATCGACGAATATGGCGGCACCGACGGCTTGCTGACAATCGAGGACTTGCTGGAACAGGTCGTCGGTGAGATCGAGGACGAACACGACACCGACGAGACCGTGCCCTGGAAGCCGGAACAGCCCGGGGTCTACATGGTCGAAGCGCGTGCCCCGCTGGACGAGTTCGAGGCCGAGATCGGCCGCCCCCTGACTGGCCACGAGGAAATCGACCAGGACGAGGTCGACACCCTGGGCGGTCTGGTTTTCATGCTGGCCGGCCACGTGCCGGCGCGGGGCGAGGTGATCCCGCACCCGGATGGCCCAGAGTTCGAGGTGGTCGAGGCCGATCCGCGCCGCATCAAGCGCCTGCGGGTGCGGCTGCACGGGCGCGCGGGTGGCTGACACACCGCGGCTTTCGTCGGTCGCCGGATGGGGGCGCTGGTCAAGGGCCGCCCTGGCGATGGTCCTCGGGGTGGTCCTGTCCTTGGGGCAGATGGGCGATGGCCCATTGCGCGTGCTCTGGGTGCTGATCGCCCTGGGTGTGGCGCTGCTTGCAGGCCGGGTGTTGCCCCCGAAAAAGGCGGCCTGGTTCGGTTGGGTCATGGGCCTGGCCTATTTCGGCATCACCCTGCGCTGGATCGTCGAGCCGTTCTTCGTGGACCCGTTGCGGCATGGCTGGATGGCGCCCTTTGCGATCATCGGCATGGCCGGGGGGCTGGCGCTGTTCTGGGCGGTGGCCTTCGGGCTGGGGGTGCGCGCGGCGCGGTTGCCGCGGCTGCGGCTGGCGGCTGTCGCTGTGGCGCTGGTCGCGGCGGAATTCGCGCGCGCCAATGTGCTCAGCGGCTTTCCCTGGGCGATGCTGTCCTATAGCCTGATCGGCGGCCCGGTGGATTACCTCTTTGCCCTGGTGGGGCCGCACGGTGCCAACGCGGTGCTTCTGGCCGTGGCGGTGCTGATGGCACGCGCCTTGGACCGGGGCCGGGCGGCCCTCTGGTCCGGAGCGGCCCTGATCTGCGCGGGGCTGGTCGCGGCAAGCGCCGCCATGCCGGTGCCCGAAACCGACCGCGACGCCCCCACGGTGCGGCTGGTCCAGCCCAATGCGCCGCAGCACCTCAAGTGGGACCCGGAATGGATGCCCGTCTTTTTCGAGCGTGCCCTGGCCGCGACCGCGGCCGACCCGCCCGCTGACGTGGTGATCTGGCCCGAGACCTCGGTCGCCACGCTGCTGCGCAATGCCGATCCATGGCTGGAGCGGATCGGCCAGGCCGGGCGCGGCGCGCCGGTGCTGGCCGGGATTCAGCGCTGGAACCCGCAGGCGGGCTATCACAACAGCGCCATCGTGGTGGAAACCGACGGCAGCGTCGCCGCGCTTTATGACAAGCAGCACCTCGTGCCCTTTGGGGAATACGTGCCCCTGCTCGGCATCTTCGGCAAGATCGGCCTGACAGCCATGGTCGATATGGCCATGGGGTTCGCCCCCGGCGATGGCCCGGGGACCGTCGATGTGGCAGGGCTGGGACGTGCCCGCATCCTGATATGCTATGAGGGCATCTTTCCCGAAGAGATCACCGAGGACGGCCCGCGGCCCGATGTTCTGGTCATCATGACCAATGATGCCTGGTTCGGCAACGGCCCCGGGCCGCGTCAGCACCTGGTCCAGGCCCGGGCACGGGCCATCGAACAGGGGCTGCCGGTGCTGCGCGCGGCGAACACGGGTATCTCGGTGGTGATCGACGGGCGCGGACGTATCGGCGACAGTCTGGCCCTGGACCAGACGGGGCACCTGGATGTGCAAGTCGGGGAGCCGCTGCCGCCGACGCTCTATTCCCGCCTGGGCGACTGGCCGGTTCTGGTCGTGCTTCTGGCGACACTGGGACTGGTTTCCCTGCCGGGGCGACGGTTTCGCGTTGACGGCAACGGGGCCGCTCGCTAGGTCCGATGCAACGATAAATCCGGCCACAACGGCTTCCTGGCGTGGCGCGGCAAAACCTGAACGGAGCACTCTCAATGACACGTGACAATTATACCTTCACCTCGGAATCCGTGTCCGAAGGGCATCCGGACAAGGTCTGCGACCGGATCTCGGATGCCATCCTGGACGCCCTGTTGGCCGAGGAGCCCGAGGCGCGTGTCGCCTGCGAGACCTTCGCCACCACCAACCGCGTCGTGATCGGCGGCGAGATTGGACTGGCCGACAAGGGCAAGCTGGCCGAGAAGATGGGCGCCATCGAGGGGATCACCCGCGACTGCATCCGCGACATTGGCTACGAGCAGGACGAGTTCCACTGGCGCACCTGCGAGATCACCAACCTGTTGCACGAACAATCGGCCCATATCGCCCAGGGGGTGAATGCGGGCGACGACAAGGACGAGGGCGCGGGCGACCAGGGCATCATGTTCGGCTTTGCCTGCACCGAGACGCCTGAGTTGATGCCCGCGCCGATCCTCTATTCCCACGCGATCCTGAAACGCCTCGCCGAGGTTCGCAAGAACGGCACCGAGCCCGCGCTGCGCCCGGATGCAAAAAGCCAGGTCAGCCTGCGCTACGAGGCCGGCAAGCCGGTCGAGGCGACCCAGATCGTGCTATCGACCCAGCATGCCGACGAGGTTCGGACCAGCGCCGACATCCGCGCCATCGTTGAGCCCTATATCCGCGAGCTCCTACCCGCCGGGCTGATCAGCGACCGCACCGAGTGGTGGGTGAACCCCACGGGCAGGTTCGTGATCGGCGGCCCCGATGGCGACGCCGGCCTGACCGGGCGCAAGATCATCGTGGACACCTATGGCGGTGCCGCGCCGCACGGCGGGGGCGCCTTTTCGGGCAAGGACCCGACCAAGGTTGACCGATCCGCCGCCTATGCCGCACGGTATCTTGCCAAGAATGTGGTGGCCGCAGGCCTGGCCGAGCGGTGCACGCTCCAACTGTCCTATGCCATCGGCATTTCGCACCCGCTGTCGATCTACATCGACACCCACGGCACCAGCGAGGTCCCGGCCGAGGTGATCGAGGCCGCGATCGGACGGGTCATGGACCTGACCCCGCGCGGCATCCGCACGCATCTGGACCTGAACAAGCCGATCTATGCCCGCACCGCCGCCTATGGCCATTTCGGCCGCCCGCCCGAGCCCGACGGTGGCTTCAGCTGGGAACGCACCGATCTGGTGGAGGCGCTGCGCAAGGGGATCTGACCAAACGGAAAATGGCCCCGCCGGGGCGGGACCATTTGCAGGTTTGTTTGCCGGGGTCAGGCGGCGGCCGGTGCGCGCCCGGCCCGTGCGTCAAGCGACCATTTGCCCGGGCCCATGGCCACCACCATGAGCATGCCGCCCGCGATGGTCATATTCTTCATGAAGCTGATCGTTTCGCCCTGGGCGGCCATGCCCTCCATCCCGAAGGACGGGATAAGGTGGAACAGCAGGCCCGAGACGATCGAGAAGCCGGCCAGCAGCACGGCGGCAATACGCGCCTGCCAGCCGAGTAGCAGGGCGATGCCGCCCACGACCTCGGTGAGGATGGCCAGCGGCAGAAGGGCGCCGGGCACGCCCATGGCCTCCATGTATTGCTGGGTGCCGGCGTAGCCAGTGATCTTTTGCAGGCCGGACGTGATGAACATGAAGGCCAGCAGCAGCCGGGCAAGCGGCGCGGCGTTCGATGTGAGTTGGGTCATTTGCGATATCCTGTTGCGTTGAGAGACTGGAAGCGTTTTGCCTTGTGCGAGGAGAATGCACAACTCGGCAGAATCAAGTATATAGTGTTCGAATTCGCACAATAACGGTGCAGGGTGGTGTGTTGGCGTTGCACCCTGCCGGGGCCGGGGCTAGAGACCGGCGCATGGCGAATGACAAGCATCCCCGCGCACCCTGGCGCAATTTCTATGGCCGCACCAAGGGCAAGGGCCTGCGCGACAGCCAGCAGGCCTACCTGGAAGAGGACCTGGAGAAACTCTCGCCCGGGCCGGTCGATTGGCAGGTGAACCCCGAGCGTGCGCCGCTTGACCTGGAGGCGCTTTTCGGCGGCAAGGATGTCTGGCTGGAGATCGGTTTCGGCGGGGGCGAGCACCTTGTCCACCAGGCCGCGCAGAACCCCGGTATCGGCATCATCGGCTGTGAACCCTACATCAACGGCGTTGCCATGCTGCTGGGCAAGATCCGAAAGGCAGGGGTGACGAACCTTGCGGTGTATCCGGGCGACGTCCGCGACCTGTTCGACGTGCTGCCCGCGGCCTTGATCTCGCGGGTGTTCCTGCTCTACCCGGACCCTTGGCCCAAGAAGCGCCACCACCGCCGCCGCTTCGTGACGCCGGAGTATCTTGAGGCGCTGGCCCGGGTTGTCCGGCCGGGGGCCGAATTCCGGGTGGCAACGGATATCCCCGACTACGTGCGCCAGACACTGGAACAGGTGCCTGCCCATGGCTTCGAGTGGCTGGCCGAGGGCCCGGCCGATTGGCGCGCGCCCTGGGGGGACTGGCTGTCGACCCGCTATGAACAGAAGGCCCTGCATGAAGGGCGCGTGCCGCACTACCTGACGTTTCGCAAACTTTGAGCGGGGCAGGGGGGTCTGCCCCGTCCGGTCTGCGTTTGCCGGGGGCTCCGCAAGCTTGGGCCTCAATCGCTGCCCATAGCGATTGCGGCCCAAGCCCCGCGGTATTTCAGACCCAAAGAAGCAGACGGTGTGGACCCTTCGGGCGGGGCGGTCTATCAGGCGGTGGACAGGTAGACCGGAGACCCGCATGTCGAGCCATGGTGCCCCCATCCCGATGACATCCCGCAAGGGCGGGCCCTTGGCGGGCACGGCCCATGTCCCCGGCGACAAGTCGATCTCGCACCGGGCGCTGATCCTGGGGGCCCTGAGCGTGGGCGAGACCCGGATCACCGGATTGCTGGAGGGCCAGGACGTACTGGACACCGGCCGGGCCATGCGCGCCTTCGGGGCCGAGGTAACAGATCATGGCGATGGCGACTGGTCGGTGCATGGCGTGGGCGTCGGTGGCTTCGCGGAACCCGGGCAGGTCATCGATTGCGGCAACTCGGGAACCGGGGTGCGGCTGATCATGGGCGCCATGGCGACCTCGCCCATCGCGGCGACTTTCACCGGCGATGCCTCGCTGAATGCACGCCCCATGGGCCGGGTCACGGAGCCGCTGGCGCTGTTCGGGGCGCAGGCCGTGGGGCGCGCGGGCGGGCGTCTGCCGATGACCATCGTCGGGGCGGTGGACCCGGTGCCGGTGCGCTATGCGGTGCCGGTGCCCTCGGCCCAGGTGAAATCGGCTGTCCTGCTGGCCGGGCTGAATGCCCCGGGCGAAACCGTGGTGATTGAACGCGAGGCCACGCGGGATCATACCGAGCGGATGCTGGCGGGTTTCGGCGCCGATCTGTCGGTGGAGGATACCGAGGCGGGCCGTGTCATCACCCTGACCGGTCAGCCCGAGCTGAAACCGCAAACCATTGCCGTGCCGCGCGACCCGAGCTCGGCTGCCTTCCCGGTTTGCGCCGCGCTGCTGGTCGAAGGCTCGGACGTGCTGGTGCCCAATATCGGATTGAATCCGACGCGGGCGGGGCTGTTTTACACGTTGCAGGAGATGGGCGCCGACCTGGCCTTCGAGAACATGCGCGAGGAGGGCGGCGAGCCCGTGGCCGACCTGCGCGCGCGCTTCTCGCCGAACATGGAAGGCATCGCAGTGCTGCCCGAGCGGGCCGCCAGCATGATCGACGAATATCCGGTGCTGTCGGTGGTGGCAGCCTTTGCCCGGGGCAGAACCGAGATGCGCGGTGTCAAGGAACTGCGCGTGAAGGAATGCGACCGGATCGACGCCATGGCGCAGGGGCTGCGCGCGGCCGGCATCGCCGTCGAGGAGGGCGAGGATTGGTGGATCGTCCAGGGGCGCGGGCACGGTGATGTGCCCGGTGGCGTCACGGTGCAAAGCCGGCTGGATCATCGCATCGCCATGTCTTTTCTGGTGATGGGGCTGTCCACGGAAAACCCCATCCGGGTGGATGATGGCGGACCGATCGCGACCTCTTTCCCGATCTTCGAGGACCTGATGACCGGTTTGGGCGCGGGCATCACCCGGTCGAACTGACGCGGGCAAAGTTTGCATTGCCCGTTCCTGCCATGCTTGTACTGGTCTTCTAGACGAGGAGGTTTGTTCCATGTGTTTCACCGTCGCAATCGACGGCCCCGCCGCCGCTGGAAAGGGCACCGTGTCCCGCGCGGTCGCTGCGCATTTCGGGTTGGCGCACCTGGACACGGGGCTGCTTTACCGGGCTGTCGGAAAGCGCGTGCTTGCGGGCGAGAAGGCCGTCGCCGCGGCAGAGGCCCTGCGGCCAGAGGACCTGGAGGTCGATGGCCTGCGCAGGCCCGAGGTGGCGCAGGAGGCCAGCAAGGTGGCCGCTATCCCCCAGGTGCGCGCGGCGCTAGTGGATTTCCAGCGGGCCTTTGCGCGCCGGGCCGGGGGCGCGGTGCTGGACGGGCGCGACATCGGCACGGTGATCTGCCCCGAAGCCGATGCGAAGCTGTTTGTCACCGCCAGCGCCGAATGCCGGGCTGAACGGCGCCTGAAGGAGCTTGTCGAGAGCGGCCACGAGGCGAGCTATGACAGCGTGCTCGCCGATGTCCGCGCGCGCGACGCGCGTGACTCCGACCGCGCCGAGGCCCCCCTGCGGCCGTCACCGGGGGCGACCCGCATCGATACCTCGGATCTGACCATCGCCGAGGCCGTGGACAGGGCCATCGCCGCCGTGGCGGCGGCGCGGGCCTGAGGCCCGGGCGGGCACTGCGTCGCCGCAGCGCCCGCGCCTCTTGCCTGTGGGCCGATTATCGCCTATATGCGCGCCTGTCGAAGCGTCGGGACAGTCGCAAGATGCACAGGGCCGGGGTCCCCGGCCATTATTTCTTTGTGCATCCCCTTCGGGTTCGACCAATCCACCCCAAGACCCGCGGAGACAACCGCGCGGCCGGAATAAGACGCTAAAAGGAACCACACGCCACATGGCTCAGAACGCATCCATGGAGGAATTCGAAGCCCTCCTGAACGAAAGCTTCGAAATGGACACGCCCCAGGAGGGCTCGGTCGTTAAGGGCAAGGTCATCGCCATCGAGGCCGGCCAGGCCATCATCGACGTCGGCTACAAGATGGAAGGCCGCGTCGACACCAAGGAATTCGCAAATCCCGGCGAAACCCCCGAGATCGCTGTTGGCGACGAGGTCGAGGTCTACCTGCGCGCCTCCGAAAACGCCCGTGGCGAGGCCGTGATTTCGCGCGAGATGGCCCGGCGCGAAGCCGCCTGGGACCGGCTCGAAAAAGCCTACGCCGATGAAGAACGCGTCGAGGGGGCCATCTTCGGCCGCGTCAAGGGCGGCTTCACCGTCGATCTCGGCGGCGCCGTGGCCTTCCTGCCCGGTAGCCAGGTCGATGTGCGCCCCGTGCGCGATGCCGGTCCACTTATGGGCCTCAAGCAGCCCTTCCAGATCCTCAAGATGGACCGCCGCCGCGGCAACATCGTGGTCTCGCGCCGCGCCATCCTGGAAGAGAGCCGCGCCGAACAGCGCGCCGAGGTCATCGCAAACCTCTCCGAGGGCCAGGCCGTGGACGGTGTCGTCAAGAACATCACCGAATACGGGGCCTTCGTGGACCTGGGCGGTGTCGACGGGCTGCTGCACGTCACCGACATGGCCTGGCGCCGTGTGAACCACCCCTCCGAGATCCTCTCGATCGGCGAGACGGTCAAGGTGCAGGTCATCAAGATCAACAAGGAAACTCATCGCATCAGCCTGGGCATGAAGCAGTTGCAGGACGATCCCTGGGATGCCGTTTCGGCCAAGTATCCGCTGGAGTCGGTGCACACGGGCCGCGTGACCAACATCACCGACTACGGCGCCTTCGTCGAGCTTGAGCCGGGCGTCGAGGGCCTGGTTCACGTCTCCGAGATGTCCTGGACCAAGAAGAACGTCCATCCGGGCAAGATCGTCTCGACCAGCCAGGAAGTCGAAGTCATGGTCCTGGAGATCGACGAGGCCAAGCGCCGCGTGTCCCTGGGCCTCAAGCAGACCATGCGCAACCCCTGGGAAGTCTTCGCCGAGACCCACCCTGAGGGCACCGAGGTCGAGGGCGAGGTCAAGAACATCACCGAATTCGGTCTGTTCATCGGTCTCGAGGGCGACATCGACGGCATGGTGCACCTGTCCGACCTCAGCTGGGACGAGCGCGGCGAGGATGCCATCCAGAACTACCGCAAGGGTGACGTGGTCAAGGCAAAGGTCACCGAGGTGGACGTCGACAAGGAGCGTATTTCGCTGTCGATCAAGGCCATGGACGGCGACCCCTACGCCGAAACCATCGGTGGCATCAAGCGCGGCTCGATCATCACTGTCGAGGTCACGTCGATCGAGGATGGCGGCATCGAGGTGGAATACGACGGGCTCAAGTCCTTCATCCGCCGCTCTGACCTGAGCCGCGACCGCGCCGAGCAGCGCCCCGAGCGTTTCCAGGTCGGTGACAAGGTCGACGTGCGCGTGACAAACATCGACAACAAGTCCCGCCGCGTCGGGCTGTCGATCAAGGCGCGCGAGATCGCCGAGGAAAAAGAGGCCGTGGAACAGTTCGGCTCCTCCGACTCGGGTGCCTCGCTGGGTGACATCCTGGGTGCCGCGCTCAAGGGCGACGACGACTGACGCCGGGTTGACTGACCTGAACCGAGAGCCCCCGCTGCGACAGCAGCGGGGGCTTTTCTTTGCGAATCAACGGCGGGACTCGGGGCGGGGGGTCGGCTCTCTGACGCTGTTCCGGTGCCGTGGACGGCCGAATGCCCGCCGCCCCAGGGGCGAATTGCGCCAAGAAACGCGCTTGGCGGTATTTCACCATGGCGGCAAGGCTCTTATAGTATTACAAAGTTAGCGCAGCCTCTGGGAGCCTTGCCGGCGCACCAGCCGAAATGGGGGATGAACACATGATACGTTCGGAACTGATCGATAAGATTTCCGACGAGAACCCGCACCTCTACCAGCGGGATGTCGAGCGTATCGTCAACACCGTCTTCGAGCGCATCATCGACGCCATGGCCGAGGGCAACCGCGTCGAGTTGCGCGGCTTCGGGGCCTTTTCGGTCAAGAAGCGCGACGCCCGCATCGGCCGCAACCCGCGCACAGGCGAGGCGGTGCAGGTGGACGAGAAGCATGTGCCATTCTTCAAGACCGGCAAGCTCTTGCGCGACCGGCTGAACGGGGAATAGGACAAAGCCGCATGAGCTATATCAGATATACATTCTGGGGCGTCGTGGCCTTGGTGCTGGTCGTGGTTGGGCTGGCCAACCGCACCACAACACAACTGAACGCGATGCCGGACGAGTTGGCTGAGTTCCTCGGGCTGGCCCCCACGATCGAGCTGCCGCTCTTCGTGGTGCTGTTCCTCGGCGTGGCCCTTGGCCTGGTCATCGGGTTTCTCTGGGAGTGGCTGCGCGAACACCGCCTGCGCTCGGATGCGCGCTCGAAATTGCGCGAGCTTGATCGTCTGCGCCGCGAGGTGGACCGCCTGAAGGAAGAGAAGCACGAAGGCCAGGACGAGATCCTCGCCGTGCTCGACAAGGCGAGCTGACATGCCCGACATCGCGGTGAAGATCTGCGGTCTGCGGAGCGCGGAGGACGTTGCTGCGGCCGTGTCGGCCGGTGCGCGTTACCTAGGCTTCAACTTCTTCGCGCGCTCGCCCCGGTCGGTGACGCCCAACGCGGCCCGTGCACTGGCGCTGGAGGTGCCCCCGGGCGTGGCCAAGGTGGCGCTGGTCGTCGATGCGACGGATGCGACCCTCGACACCCTGACGCGGACCGTTCCGCTGGACATGCTGCAACTGCACGGCGCCGAATCGCCCGAGCGCCTGGCCGAGGTGCGTGTCCGCTACGGGCTGCCGGTGATGAAATGTCTTGGCATCGCCGGGCCCGACGACCTGGACGCGATCGATCGCTACGCCACCGTCGCCGACCAGTTGCTTCTGGATGCCAAGCCGCCCGAAGGGGCGGTGCTGCCGGGCGGCAACGGCCTGGCCTTCGACTGGCGCCTGCTGGCCGGGCGCCAGTTCTGGACGCGGCCCTGGATGCTGGCCGGCGGCCTGACGCCCGAGAATGTGGCCGAGGCGGTGCGCCGCACCGGCGCGGTGCAGGTCGACGTGGCCTCGGGCGTCGAAAGCCCCCCCGGGATCAAGGATGCAGGCAAGATGGCTGCCTTCTGCGCCGCCGCTCGCGGTTAGCCGTGCGTTTACCATGCGGCGGGCAGGCTGTGGTGATGGCCCGGCTGCCCGATCATCTGATGCCTTACATCTGGCTTGAAACCGTCTTTTCCGCGGCCTAGGTCCGCAAGGGCGGTATTCTCAAGCGGCAGGTGCGCGACGTCGAAAGAATATGCGGACAGGATCTGTTCCTGTCTCAGGCCCGCGAACGGGGTTTTCAGGTCTTGCGCAATGGGCGGCACTTCATCGTCATCTGCAATTCCGAGCCGGTACAGCGAGTGCTATAGGCGGTCCGTCGACGGACCGCCGGGCGCTGCGTCGACGCAGCGCATCACGCGCGGTTCCCGCGCGTGCGACAAGGCGCGTAGACGCGCCTTGCGCTTGTTTCCCCCCGACCGCTTCATTAGGAAGATCAAGCCAACCTTGGAGGTTCCCATGGCCAACGACCTTTTCAATTCTTTCATGACCGGCCCGGACGAGCAGGGCCGTTTCGGGGACTTCGGCGGGCGCTTCGTCTCCGAGACGCTGATGCCGCTCATCCTCGAGCTTCAGGCCGAATACGAAAAGGCCAAGGACGACGAGAGCTTCTGGGACGAGATGAAAGATCTCTGGACGCATTACGTGGGCCGCCCCAGCCCTCTCTATTTCGCGGAACGCCTGACCGACCACCTGGGCGGGGCCAAGATCTATCTCAAGCGGGACGAATTGAATCATACCGGCGCGCACAAGGTGAACAACGTGCTGGGCCAGATCCTGCTGGCGCGCCGCATGGGCAAGAGCCGCATCATTGCTGAAACCGGTGCCGGCCAGCACGGTGTTGCCACCGCCACGGTCTGCGCCAAGTTCGGCCTGAAGTGCATTGTCTACATGGGTGCCCATGACGTGCGCCGCCAGGCCCCCAACGTCTTTCGCATGCGGCTTCTGGGGGCCGAGGTCATCCCGGTGACATCCGGGCGCGGCACGCTCAAGGATGCCATGAACGACGCGCTGCGCGACTGGGTCACCAACGTCCGAGACACCTTCTACTGCATCGGCACCGTTGCCGGGCCGCATCCCTATCCGGCCATGGTCCGCGACTTTCAGTCGATCATCGGCAAGGAAGCCAAGGAACAAATGCACGCGGCCGAAGGACGCCTGCCCGATACGATCATCGCCGCCATCGGCGGCGGGTCCAATGCCATGGGGCTGTTCTATCCCTTCCTTGATGACAAGGAGGTGCGTATCATCGGGGTCGAGGCCGGGGGCAAGGGCGTCGATGACAAAATGGAGCATTGCGCCTCGCTAACCGGCGGACGGCCGGGCGTGCTTCACGGCAATCGCACTTACCTGTTGCAGGACGACGATGGCCAGATCCTCGAAGGGTTCTCGATCTCGGCCGGTCTGGACTATCCCGGCATCGGGCCCGAGCATTCCTGGCTGCACGATATCGGCCGGGCCGAATATGTCTCGATCACCGATACCGAAGCGTTGGAGGCGTTTCAGCTGTGCTGCGCGATGGAGGGGATCATACCGGCGCTGGAACCCAGCCATGCCCTGGCCCACCTGATGAAGATCGCGCCGGACCTGCCGCGCGACCATATCGTCATCATGAACATGTGCGGCCGCGGCGACAAGGACGTGCAGACCGTGGCCCGGCACCTCGGGTTCGACATGACGGATACCGAGGAAGGCCGCGACACCGCGTGAAACCGGGGCCGGGCCGCCCGTAAACCCTGGTTTAGGGGCGGCTACCTGCGGTTTATGGCGGCCTGGCTAAACCCTGTGTCAATGGATCGCGGCGGGGCAGGCCGTCCAGGATCGGGCCACGTCGCAATCGCGGCGCAACAAGCCATCGGAGATTTACCCATGAAAACGACCCTTCTGAGCACCACCGCCGCCCTGGCCCTGGCCACATCGCCCGCACTTGCGCAATCCGCGACGGACCAGATCGTTGCCGACCTTCAAAGCCAGGGCTTTACCTACATCGAGGTCACGGAAGGCCCCAACCAGATCAAGGCCGAGGCCGTCCGCGACGGCACGAAGCTGGAAATGATCTACGATTCCGCGACCGGCGAGATCCTCAAGCAGGAGACCGAGGCCGCGGAGGGAGAATATGCCACCAGCACCGGTGTCGAGATCGACAGCGATGACGAGGACTTCCTCGACGACGACGACATGGACGAGGCCGACGACGACGAGGATGACGAGGAGGACGGCCAGGAAGACGAGGATGACGACGACCTCGACGACGATGAAGAAGACCTGGACGACGATGAGGAAGATGACGACGATGAGGGCGAGGACGATGATGAGGGCGAGGACGACTGAACCCGCACGGGAGTCTTCCTGCCGCCGCCCGTCCCGACCGCCCCTTCGATGCCTTGTCGGCGGGGCGGTCCGCCCGCCAATCCACAGGCCGAAAATGACGCTCGAACAGACCCGGTATGAAAAGCTCTTCGCGACCCCGGTGTTCCGGTTCCGGGTGCCGGATCATGCCGCGTTCAACGCCGCCCTCCTGGAGGAGGGCGCGGGGATGCGCGCCGACACCGACGGGGCGGCGAAGTCCAACCGCGGCGGATGGCATTCCGAAGGGAACCTCTTCGACCGCGACACCGCCTGTGTCACCAGGCTGCGTCGCCTCGCGACCGAGGCGATCTTCGCGGCCAATGAACGGATCGGCGCGCAGGCCCCGCGAGAGTCACTGGCCCTGAAGATCTTCGGCTGGATGAACGCCAATCCAAAGGGGGCCTTCAACGCGCCCCACACGCACCCAGGGGCGCATTGGTCGGGCGTCTACTATGTCGCTCAGCCCGAGATCGAGACGGGCAATTCCGGGATGATCGAATTTGTCGACCCGCGCAGCGATCTTCCGAACTGGCGCATCCTCCAGGCGCCCCCGTTTCGAATGAAACAGAAGCTGCGCCCGGCGCCGGGCGAGATGATTCTGTTCCCCTCCTACCTCGTCCATTGGGTCTATCCCAATGACACCGACGATGAACGTTGGTCGATCGCCTTCAACGCCACCTTCCGGAAAGCCAGGACCTGACCCGGCCACCGCCCGGGTCCCTTATTGTCAGGACACCCATGCTGCGCGCTGCCCTTGTCACGATCGCCCTTTCGGCCGCCCCGGCCTTTGCCCAGAGCGTCGAGGACCAGGTCCTGATGCAATTGCAGGCCCAGGGCTTTGTCGAGATCACGATGCATCGCACCCTGCTGGGGCGGTTGCGGGTGGTGGCGACCAATGAACGCTATCGCCGCGAACTTGTCATCAACCCAAATACCGGGGCGATCCTGCGCGACTACTGGGAAGAAACGTCGGATGACGCGGGCGACGCGGACGATGACGTGCGCGTCTACGTCCCCGATGACGACTACGACGAGGACGGAGACGAGCCGGACGACAGCGATGACGAAGGAGAGGCCGGTGACAACAATGGAGATGAGGAGGGCGCCGGTGAGGACGAAGACAATGATGATGACGACGACGATGATGACGACGACGATGATGACAGTGACGACGATGATGACGACGACGATGATGACAGTGACGACGATGATGACGAAGAAGATGATGACAGTGACGACGATGATGACGACGAAGATGACTATGATTGATCCGGTCGCCTGACCCGTCGATGTCGGCGGATCGCTTCATAGTCGCGGTGCTGGTCGTGCAGGTCGTCTGCGCGGCGTTTTTCGTGTGGACGATCCTCGAATCCCTGCTCGGTCTGCCTCCGATCGGCTGGCAGGCCTACGAGTTGATCCAGATCGGGGCCGCCCTCGGGCTGGTCCTCGGGATCGTCATGGGCGGGATCGCCCTGCGCCGGGCGCGTCGTCGCACGGCCCGCGTCGAAGCACAGTTGCGCGCGGCCTCGGGGGCCTTCATGGACCTGATGCAGGAGCGGTTCGCCCAATGGGGCCTGACAGCGGCGGAACGGGACGTGGCGCAGTTTTCCATCAAGGGCCTGTCCACGGCCGATATCGCCGCCATGCGCGACACCTCGGAAGGTACGGTCAAGGCCCAGACGAACGCGATCTACCGCAAGGCCGGCGTCAGCGGACGCCCGCAACTGCTCAGCCTGTTCATCGAGGACCTGATGGACGGCCCGGTCACTCCGCGTCCAGGGCGTATTGCCGAAGCACCTCCAGCGGCACGATCTCCAGCGCCCGTCGATGCGTCGCCGCCAGGCTGACCCGAGGCGCGCAACCCTCGTCGTGGGCCTGCAGGAAACGGCTGGCACAAAGGCACCACTGGTCGCCTGGGTTCAGGCCGGCAAAGCCGAACTCGGGCCGCGGGCTGCTCAGGTCGTTTCCCACGTATTTCGAATAGGCCAGGAATTCGTCCGTCATGACCGCGCAAACGGTATGACTGCCTCGATCCTCGGCGCAGGTATTGCAGGCCCCGTCGCGGAAGAATCCGGTCACGGGGGTCGTGGAGCACTGGGCGAGCGTTTCGCCGAGTACGTTCACGGAAGGGTCTTTTTCCATAGCTTCAAAGCCTTTGATATCTGGCACACAAGGGGGTGGCTGCGTCTCGTCGGGCCGCGGGGCAGGCGGCGTCACTTGAACCGGTCCACCAGCTTCTGCAGCGTGCTGCGATCATCCGCGGGCGCAGCTTGCGGTTCGGGCACCGGGGCGGGGGCCGGTTGCGACGCCGTGGTTGCGGAGCGCGCCGGGGTCACACGCGCGGCCACGGCATTGAGGAATTTCGGACCCTCGTCCTGCGCAAGCTGGGCCGCCCCGTCCGAGATGCCGCGCATCTCGTCGTCCAGCCACTCGGCATCGGCCTTTGCGAAGTCGGACAGGACGAAGCCGGACACCTTGTTCTTGTCGCCGGGATGCCCGACGCCCAGCCTTACCCTGTCGTAATGTGGCCCGATGTGCTGGTGGATCGAGCGCAGCCCGTTGTGGCCCGCGTGCCCGCCCCCTGATTTCAGGCGCACCTTGCCCGGTGCCAGGTCGATCTCGTCGTGGAACACCACCACGTCTGTGCTGTCGAGCTTGTAGAAGCGCATCGCCTCACCGACGGACTGGCCCGAAAGGTTCATGAAGGTCTGCGGTTTGAGCAGGATCACCTTTTCCGTGGCCAGCCGCCCCTCGGTCAGCTGGGCCCGGAACTTGGATCGCCAGGGCGCGAAGCCATGATCCTCGGCGATCCGGTCCACGGCCATGAAGCCGATGTTGTGACGGTTGCGCGCGTATTTCGCGCCGGGGTTTCCGAGGCCGACAAAAAGTTTCATGGCTGTCCTATAACGCGAGCTGCGCCCCATGCACAATTCAAACGAAGCGCACCTGAAACGCGCGGCGCGTCGGCGTGCAGCCGCCGCTAAAGTCGAACGGGGTCCTGCTTGGCCAGACCGTCGAAGCGCATCAGCGTACCGACGAGTGCCTCCATCCGGTCCACGGGGATCATGTTCGGCCCGTCAGAGGGGGCGGTGTCCGGGGCCTCGTGCGTTTCGATGAAGACGCCCGCCACGCCCAGGCTGACCGCGGCGCGCGCCATCACCGGGGCGAATTCACGCTGGCCGCCGCTGCTGCCGCCTTGCCCACCGGGCTGCTGCACCGAATGCGTCGCGTCCATGATCACCGGGTACCCGGTCGCCGCCATTTGGGGCAGGGCCCGCATGTCAGCCACCAGCGTGTTGTAGCCGAAGGAGGTGCCGCGTTCGGTCAACAGGACCCGGTCGTTGCCGGTGCTTTCGATCTTGGAGATCACGTTGGGCATGTCCCACGGCGCCAGGAACTGCCCTTTCTTGACGTTGACCGCCGCCCCGGTTTCGCCGGCGGCCAGCAACAGGTCGGTCTGGCGACACAGGAAAGCGGGAATCTGCAGGATATCCGAAACCTCGGCCACGGGTGCGCATTGGGCTTCGGAATGGATATCGGTCAGGACCGGGCATCCGATCCTGTCCTTGACCGCCTCAAGCACGCGCAGGCCTTCGTCGAGGCCGAGGCCCCGCTTGCCGCCCAGGGAGGTTCGGTTCGCCTTGTCGTAGCTTGCCTTGAAGACATACTGCGCGCCGTGCGTTGCGCAAATCTGCGCCATGCGCTCGGCGATCATGAGGGCGTGGGACTCGCTTTCGAGCTGGCACGGCCCGGCAATGACCGTGAGCGGGAGATCGTTGGAGACCGTGAGGGCACCGATGGAGACGTCTTTCATCAGGAGCTGACCTGTTCGCGAAGGATGGAGGCGGTAAGCGAGATCATCAGTTAGATGCCCGAGAAGATCAGGAAGGACAACAGCGTGTTCTCGAAGGCGCGCGGATAGGTCGCTTCGTCCGGGGCCACGGGGGTGACCGAGACCGACAGGAAACGCACCTGACGGTTGGCCTCGATGCGGGCCTGGTCCATCGCGGCCTGTGCGGCGGTGACTCGCTCGATGGCGAAGGCGTAGTTTTCCTCGGCTTCGCGCAGTTTGGCGACGACCTCGGCCTGGCTCGGGCCGCCGTTGTCGCCCTGGGACAACTGGCCGCGCAGGTCGTCGATCTGGTTTCTGATCCGGTCGAGCTCGCCCTGCACGGCCGAGACCCGGGCCTGGTTGGGGCGCGCGTTGGATTGCAGGCTGGCCAGTTCGATCCGCTTCTCGTCCAGCCGCATTTCCAGCGCGCTGATCCGCTGCTGCAGCGCGGATACCGCGCTGGCAGGGTCCACGACCTCGGCCTCGCGCTGGATGCGCGTGAGGTTGCTCAGGGCCTCTTGCCGGTCGGCCTCGGCG
>JAVLCA010000009.1:0-74149 GCA_031581025.1 Salibaculum sp.
ATTGCAACACGCCGCTATCAGCTTGACAAACACGCGATCAGTCTCGAAGAAATCTCAAAAACCAGGACCTGACCAAAACAAAGGCTACACAACATGACTATTCCCGTTTTAACGCTGTTGGGCTTTGCCCTTTGGACACTGTTGATCCTGTTCGGCACGGTCGGGATTTACCGCTGGAGCCGCATTTTATCTGGTCGCACACGGATCAGCCATTGGACCGCTGATCCAGATGTGGGAACGGGCATCTACCCTCGCGCAATGCGGGCCCACATGAACTGCATTGAAAACCTTCCTGTGTTCGGCGCAATCGTTTTTGCCATAGACCATGTTGGCTTGGACAATGCCCTTGTGAATACTCTGGCGATCACTGTTCTAGCGGCAAGGGTCATTCAAAGCTTGGTTCACATCACACTCACGCAGACAGACCGGGTCATATTGGTTCGCTTCGCCTTCTACTTTTTCCAGATCATTGCCATGATAGTGATGGCGGTGATGGTCCTGCTCGCGCTTTGAACATCTATAGCCGTGTCATGCGCAGTGGGAACAAGTGACTGCCAACTGACCAAGCTGGGGCAGCAAACCACATAAATCTTTGACTGCAAGTTGTGCAAATCACCTGTTTCACGCAGCTATGGTTAAACACTATGTCACAACAACTGTGTTCAACACAGCAACCGCAAACACTGTGTTCAACACAGCAAATCACCCGCGCCAACGCATGAAAAAACTGTGCGATGAGTGTGCAACACATATCGTAAAAATGTGCGATGCTTAAGTATTTGTTTTTCTTGGCAAAAGTGGTGCCCGGGGGCGGAATCGAACCACCGACACGAGGATTTTCAATCCACTGCTCTACCCCTGAGCTACCCGGGCACGGGTGAACGCGCTGCGTTCGGGTGGGCGCGTTCTAGGGGATGGTCCGGGGGGTGTCCAGACCCATTTTACCTCAATGTGGGCGGGGGGTGTCGTCGGACCCGAGGCGTTCGATTTCCTCAAGCGCTTCAAGGGTCTCTTCGGGGTCCTGCGAGGGCACGGCATAGCTGCCTCCCAGCCATCGGGCCAGGTCCAGGTCGGCGCAGCGACGGCTGCAGAAGGGGCGGTAATCGGGGGCCGTGGGCTTGGCGCAGATCGGGCAGGTCATGCCAGAAGACTGCCAAGTCGCGGCAGGACCGGCAAGCGTTCGCGCTTGCGCTGCAGTTCGATGTGGCCCAGCGGCGTCCACCCCACGAGCGCCGTCTCCAGCGGGTCGGCCCGGAAAGCCGCGCGCAGGGCGCTGTCGATCTGCTTGCGGTGCGCCTTGGTCATCGGGGCGCAATCCACAACCACCTGCCCGCCGAGGCCGCGCAGGCGCAGCGCCCGGGGCAGTGCCCGGGCGGCAGCGAGGTTGGCCTTGAGGCCCGCGGCCGGCGAGGTGTCGCCACCTGTGTTCACGTCCACCGCCACCAGCGCGCGGGTCGGCTCGACATACATGAAAGCGCCGCCGGCAAGGGCCACCCGGCCCGTGGTCAGCGCCTCGATCTGCTCCAGCACGCCTGTGCGGACGAAGCCACCCGGATCGGTCACGACCTCGGCCGGGCCCACCCAGTCGCGCCAGGCCAGCGCATGGGGGCCATCGCCCTCGACCAGGGCTTCGGGGTCGCGTCCTTCGGCATCGCCCATCACGGCGACGGCCAGGGCAGCCATGTCCCCGATGTCGCCGGCGATCGCCTCCGCCTCCGCCCCCGCGCAGGAGGAGCGCAGGATCAGCCCGGCGCCCTCGGGAAGGTCGACCTCGTGAGAGATCTCCAGCAGGCGTTCGCGTTCATCCTCGTCCTTGATCTGGCGCGAGACATTGCGGCCCGGCGCGCCGGGGGTGACGATGACGTGGCGGCTCTTGAACAGGATCTTCGACGTCACCGGCACCGCCTTGCCCTCGTCGGGAAAGCCCGTCACCTGCACCAGAAGCGGCTGACCGGGCGCAAACCCCTTGGCATGGCGCAGGAAGGCACTGTCGCCATCTGGCAGGCGCAGGATCATGCCGCCCTGCCCTTTCAGCGGACGGTCGCAGATAGCGCGGAAGATCGCACCGGGGCGCAATTGATCGGGATCGTCGAACAGCAGATCGTCGAGCTTGCCATCGACCAGCAGCGCTGCCGCCTCGCGGCCCCCCAGCCGGTCGAGGACAATCTGCCGCCCCTTCATGACCAGACCTCGATGCCGGCCGCCCGTAGCAGGTTCGCGGTCTCGACGACAGGCAGGCCCATCACCGCGCTGTAAGATCCCGCGATCCAAGGCACGAAGGCCCCGGCGGGGCCCTGGATGGCATAGCCACCCGCCTTGCCCTGCCAGTCGCCCGTGGCGAGGTAGCCGTTGATCTCGATGTCCGAGAGCGGCTTCATCCTGACCTGCGTGACCACGTCCTTGAGGCTGATCGCCTCGCCCGCGCGCACGGCGACGGCGGTGATCACCCTGTGGCGCCGACCGGACAGGGCGTACAGAAACGCCGCCGCCTCGCCCGCATCGGCCGGTTTGCCCAGGATGCGGCGGCCCATGCAGACGGTGGTATCGGCGCAGAGCACGACCTCACCGGCGGCGCAAGTGCTGGCCTCGGCCTTTTGACGGGCCATGCGGCGCACGTAGTCGCGGGGCTTCTCGCCCTGTGCCGGGGATTCGTCGATGTCGGGGGCGCGCACCGCATCGGGGGTCAAGCCCAGCTGGGCCAGAAGCTCCAGCCTGCGCGGGCTGCCCGAACCGAGGATGAGTTTGGGGGTGTCGGTCATTTCAGCGCCCGGGATTGCAGACCGGTGCCGGCCACATCTTGCTGCGCAAAACGTCTACCCGCACTGTCGCGAAGCCATTGGCTTCGCGCTATTTAAACCGGTAATTGATCCGGCCCTTGGTCAGGTCGTAGGGTGTCATCTCGACCTGCACCTTGTCGCCAGCCAGAACACGGATGCGATTCTTGCGCATCTTGCCTGCCGTATGCGCGATGATCGTATGGCCGTTTTCCAGCTCGACCAGGAATGTCGCGTTCGGCAGGAGTTCCTTCACGACACCGGGAAATTCGAGCAGTTCTTCCTTGGCCATGTTCACTCCGTTGTTGATCCCGCACAATCGCGGACGCTGCTAGATGATCGCTTAACGCCCATATTTCAAGGGCCAATCAGGACAAGGCCACGGATTCGACGCTGCGATCGTGTCTTTGCTGCTCGTCCCAGTGGGCAAAATTGCCCACCTGGCCGGTCTGGCGCGGCGCCGTGATCGCATCGGGGTCAAGGTCGGCAACCACCGCGCCCGGGCGGTCCGTGGCGCCCTGAGCGAGGACTCCGTCGGGCGGCAACCCGTGATCGGGAGGACAGAACAGGCCCGCCCTGCCGGTGCTTTCGTCGATGACATCGCAGCCCGCGACCTGGCCCACCAAGGGGGCCTGCACCACGAGGCACTGGTTCTCGATGGCGCGAGCCCGGGCCGACTGGCGAACCCGGGTCTGGCCGGCGGGTGTGTCCGTGCAGGCGGGCACCAGGATCATGTCGGCGCCGGCCTCGGCCAACCTGCGCGCCAGGATCGGGAATTCACAATCATAGCAGGTCAGGAGTCCGATCTGGCCCAGCGCGGTGTCGCAAAGCTGCAAATCCTCTCCGGCGGTCACGCCAAGGGTGTCGCGCTCATAGGGGGTCAGGATCAGCTTGTCCTGATGCGCCATCGCGCCATCCGGCCCAACCAGCCAGGCGCGATTGACCATACCCCGCCCGGTGGCGACCGGGCCCGTGCCGGCCAGCACATGACAGGCATGACGCCGGGCGAAGGCCGCCGCGCGGTTGCACCAGGTCCCGGCCCGCTCGGCAGCCAAGTCACACCATTGCCTCGGCTCCAACGTCGCGGGGGCGGCGATCAAGGCCGCCTCCATCGCGGCATATTCCGGCAGGACGATCAGATCGGCCTGCGCCGCCTGGAAGATCCTTGTCCATTTCGCTTCCAACGCAGGCCAGCCCGAAAGACGCTCGACCTGATAGGCCACCGCCGCGATCCTCATAGGGTACGCATCCAGAATTGCAGCGGCTTGGTGCTCTGGGCCGTGTCGCCGATGTCGGTCCAGTCGAAACGGGCGATCACGCCGGGCAGCGGCGCGTAGCCCCGCTTGCGCCAGAACGCATCCAGGGGGCGGTATGCGGCAGGCCTTTGGGGGTGATCGTCCGGGCGGATCACGCCACAGAAGGCGCTATATCTCCGGCCGAGGCGGCGCGCATGCGCCTCGCGCGCGTCAAAGAAGGCATGGCCGACCCCCCGCCCGCGATAGGCGGGCAAAAGCACCGATTCCGCACAGTAGAAGATCTCCTCAAGGGCAAGCCCCTGTCCGTCGAAGGCTCGGGTGAAATCCTCGGCATGGTCTTCCATTGGCGTGCCGGTGGCCGCGCCGACCAGGCGCGCACCATCGAAGGCGCCCACCAGGATCGCCCCCGCGCTGTCACGATAATTTTGCAGATAGCGGTGCTCATAATCGAGAGAGCCGTCGTAGAAATATGGCCAGTCGCGAAAGACCGTCATGCGCAACCGCGCCACGTCCTCCAGCGCGTTTTCCAGATCGGCACCCGTCAGGGGGCGCACCTCGATCCCGCTCATGCCTCGCGCTCCGGCCCCCAGCGGGCGGTCAGCTGCGCCACGATCTGGTCGCGGGCCTGTCGGTAACTGCCAAGCTTCGCCTCGCGGCTCTCACCCAGTCCGGTGGGGTCCAGGATCGGCCAGTAGTCGATTTCCAGGTGAACATGCCGGGTCAGGTCCAGCGCCCGGCGCTGGCTGGCCGGGGACAGCGCCACGATCAGGTCGAAGGAGGACAGATCGTCGCCCCATTCCTGCATCTGGTCAAAGGAGCGGGTCCGATGGCGCGACAGTTCCACGCCGATTTCCTGGCAAACGGCGATGGCAAAGCCGTCGACCTCCAGTTCGCCCTTGACCCCGGCGGACTGCACATAGGTATCGGTGCCATAGAACTTTTTCATGATGCCCTCGGCCATGGGCGAGCGGACCGAGTTGTGATCGCAGCAGAACAGCACCGATTGCGGAAGGGCCTGTGGGGCTGCTGCATCCATCCGTCAGGCCCCGAAATGCAGCACGCAGATCAGGGTAAAGAGCCGCCGGGCGGTGTCATTGTCCACGATCACCTTGCCCTCCAGCCGTTCCTGCAGCACCCGCGCGCCTTCGTTGTGGATGCCACGGCGGGCCATGTCGATGGTCTCGATCTGGCCCGGAGTCGCGTTCTTGACGGCGTTGAAGTAGCTTTCGCAGATCTGGAAATAGTCCTTCACCACCTGCCGGAAGGGCCCCAGCGACAGCTGGAATTCCGCCACTTGCGTGTCGTCCCGGGTGGCCACCGAGAAGACCAGCCGCCGGTCGCGGATCGACAGCGCCAGCTTGAACGGCCCCTGCGGGACCTCACGCCCCTCGCGCTCGGGCAGGGCAAAGGCGTTCTCCTCCATCAGGTCGAACATGGCGACCTTGCGTTCCTGCTCGATCTCGGGCGTGGGCGGCGGCAAGCCGCTGTCGTCCAGTTGGATATCGACGATCCGGCTCATGCGCCACCCTCGTCGTTCAGCTTGTCCAGCCGGGCCCGCACCGACAGGCCGTGCGCCTCCAGGCTCTCGGCCTGGGCCAGTGTCTCGGCCGCCGGCCCGATCCGGCCGAGGGCCGCCGGCGTCATGCGCGCGAGCGTGGTGCGTTTGACGAAATCCATCACGGACAATCCCGAGGAAAACCGCGCCGACCGCGCCGTCGGCAGGACATGGTTCGGCCCGCCTACGTAATCGCCAATCGCTTCCGGCGTCCAGCCCCCGATGAAGATCGCCCCGGCATGGGCGATCCGGCGCGAGAGCGCCTCAGCATCGGCCACGCATAGCTCCAGGTGTTCGGGGGCGATCCGGTCCGACAGCGCAACCGCCTCGTCCAGGTCGCGCACCACCACCACGGCGCCGAAATCGCGCCAGCTGGCCCCGGCGATGGCGCGCCGTTCCAGCGTTCCCAGCCGGGCCTCGACGGCGCGCGCCACGGCCTGGCCAAACGCCGCATCCGTGGTGATCAGGATCGACTGGGCGCTCTCGTCATGCTCGGCCTGGCTGAGCAGGTCCAGCGCGATCCAGTCGGGATCGTTGTCGCCATCGGCAATCACAAGGATTTCCGATGGTCCCGCGATCATGTCGATCCCAACCTTGCCGAAAACCCGCCGCTTGGCCGCCGCGACAAAGGCATTTCCCGGTCCGGTGATCTTGTCCACAGGGGCAACGGTCTCGGTGCCATAGGCCAGCGCCGCCACGGCCTGCGCGCCGCCCATCCGGTAGATCTCGTCCACCCCGGCCAGGCAGGCGGCCAGCATGACCAGCGGGTTGACCACACCATCGGGCGTGGGCACCGCCATGGCCAGACGTCCGACCCCCGCCACCTTGGCCGGGATCGCATTCATAAGCACCGATGACGGGTAGCTGGCCAAGCCGCCCGGCACATAGAGCCCCGCCGCCGAAACCGGCGTCCAGCGCCAGCCCAGACCCGCCCCCGCTGCGTCCTCCCACCAAGCATCCTCGGGCACCTGGCGTTCGTGATAGGCTCGGATGCGCGCGGCCGCCTGCTCCAGCGCAGCCCGCTGGTCTTCGGGAACGGCGGCGGCATGCCGTGCGATCTCTGCCTCCGACATCCGCAGCTCGTCCGCCGCGAGGTCCAGCCGGTCGAACCGCGCCGTAAGCTCCAGCAGCGCCGCATCGCCGCGGGCGCGCAGATCGGCGATGATCTCACCGACCGCCTGGTCCACCTCGGGGCTGTCCTCGCGCTTCATCCCCAGAAGCGCGGCAAAGCCGGTCTCGAAATCGGCATCCTCTGTCGACAGGAAAACGGGCATGGGCTTTCTCCTTTGCCCGTTCCCATACAAATCCCGCACCCAAGCCGCAATGCGGCACCCGGCTTCTTTGGGTCGAAAATACCGCGGGGGAGTCCGCGCCCCGCGCGGACGGGGGCAGCGCCCCCGGCACCGGCCCCACCTGCGCGCCGCGCGAAACAGGGCGGCGCGGTCCCGATGTCGGACTGAACAGCGCGCGCAAGCGCTCAATTCGGCAATGCTACCCCTCGGGGTGGGTCGGACGCGCCCCGGACGGCGCCGCATAGGGCCGGGTCACATCACGCAGCACGGCCTCCAGCGCCTCGACCTGCAGACGGATCGCGCCATCGCCGGCCAGCGTCAGCAGCACCTGCCCCGTCCCGTCCGGGCCCGGCTCGAACTGCACGGAGAGAAGCGACAGGACCGTCTCGCTGTCCCCCGGGGCCACGCCCTGGCTCTGCACCGAGAGCACATCCTCGAAGGCCAGCACCGATTGCACCCGCTCATAGGGGCGGCCCCGGGCCTCGGCCCGCGGCGCATCCTCCCAGCGGAACCGGTTGAGCAACAGCCCGAAACGCCGCGCGCCAGTTTCCCAGCGCATCTCGCTGCCCGGAAAGACGGCGTCCTGGACCAGTCCCGAGATCACCGCAAGGTCATCAGTATCCAGCGCCCGCAGGCGCAGTGGACGCTCGGCCCCGTCCTCGAATCTCGCATCCTCGCTCATCGCCCCGGCACCCGCTCGATATCCGCGCCGACCCGGCCCAGCTTGTCCTCGACCGCCTCGTAGCCACGGTCCAGGTGGTAGACGCGGTTGACCTGGGTCTCGCCCTCGGCGGCAAGCCCGGCCAGGATCAACGAGACGCTGGCGCGCAGGTCGGTCGCCATGACCGGCGCGCCCTTCAGTGCCGGCACGCCCTGCACCGTCGCCGTGCCGCCCTGCACCTCGATCTCAGCGCCCATGCGCATCAATTCCGGCGCATGCATGAAGCGGTTCTCGAAGATGCGCTCCTCCAGGACCGAGGTGCCCTCGGCAAAGCAGAGCATGGCCATCATCTGCGCCTGCAGGTCCGTGGGAAAGCCCGGGAAGGGCGCGGTGGTCACATCCACCGCCCGGGGGCGGCCGTTGCGGCGCGCCACGTGCAGACCCTTGGCCGTCTCCTGCACATGCACGTCTGCCTCTTCCAGCTTTTCCGCGAAGGCGCCGACCAGGCCCAGGCTGCCGCCCAGGCAGGTCACCTCGCCCCCCGCGATCACCGGGGCCAGCATGTAGGTGCCCAGCTCGATCCGGTCGGTCACGACCGGATGGGTCGCACCATGCAGACGGTCGACCCCCTCGATGGTGATCTCAGAGGTGCCGTCGCCGCTGATCCGCGCGCCCATCTTGCGTAGGCAGGTGGCCAGATCGACGATCTCGGGCTCGCGCGCGGTGTTCGTCATGACCGTGGTGCCCTTGGCAAGGGTGGCGGCCATCATCACGTTTTCCGTGGCCCCGACCGAGGCAAAGGGGAAATCCACCCGCGCGCCCGCCAGACCACGCGGCGCGCTGGCGTGCAGATAGCCGTCCTTCAGCTCGATCTCGGCGCCCAGCGCCTCGAGCCCGTGGATATGGATATCCATGGGCCGCGCGCCGATGGCACATCCCCCAGGCAGGGAGACAACCGCGCGCCCCGCGCGCGCCAGCAGCGGACCGAGGACAAGGTTCGAGGCCCGCATCTTGCGCACGATGTCGTAGTCGGCGACGTGGTTGATCTCGCCGTGGCAGGCCATGGCCTGCACGCGCCCGTCCTGAAGCGCCGACACCTCGGTCCCCAGCGACTGCAGCAGGGTCGTCATCGTCTTGATGTCCGACAGCCGCGGCGTGTTGGTCAGCGTCAGCGGCTCCTCGCTGAGCAGCGCCGCGGGCATCAGCGCCAGCGCCGCGTTCTTGGCCCCGGCGATCTCGATCTCGCCCGACAGGGGCGCGCCGCCGCGAATGATGATGGAGTCCATGTCTGCCTACTCTTTGTCCTGGGCCTTGCCCGTGTCCGACCCGTCATCCGATGCGGCCCGCCCCCGCGCCTGCCGCTTGCGGCGTTGCAGGTTGGCCTTCAGAGCCGCCTTGAGCCGCGCGTCGCGGTCCTGATCGGGCTTTCGGGGTGACTTGGGGTCGGTTTTTCCGCTCATGGCACCCCCTCTACAGTGCCGCGCAAAAACCGTCCAGAGAGGGCTTGCACGGCGGCGGGTTTAGGTCTAATCCCGCCGCGCACGGCGCTGCTGTAGCTCAGAGGTAGAGCACTCCCTTGGTAAGGGAGAGGTCGAGAGTTCGATTCTCTCCAGCAGCACCAGATGCCCCGCGATCAGGGCTACTGTTCACCGATCATTGGCAGTCGACAGAGAGGGCCCTGCCCCGTTACAGGCGCTACGTGCCCGATGGTCCGTCGGTTTCGCGGCCTACCCCGCCCAAGCCCAGGGCCGGGTGTAGGTGCCCAACGCCTTCTGGACGTCCGCATCGGTTACGGTGCCGGTCTTGCGCAGGTAGCAGACCAGGCCGAGTTTGCTGTCCTCGTCCACGCGGTCCACCTCGGCCGCGACCTCGGCAGAGGCCAGCGCCGCGCCGTAGACCCGGGCGATGGCCAGCTTGCGCAGCTCGTTCTTGAGCGTCTTGCCCACGGCCGTCTTGGGCAGTTCGGGAAGGATATCAAGATACTTGATATGCGCCGCGCGTTCATGGATGCGGTCATTGGCGAACAGCATCAGTTCGTCCTCGGAGACCTTTGCACCGTCGACCAGTTCGACGTAGGCGCAGGGCAGTTCGCCCGCGTGGGCATCGGGCTGGCCGATGGCGGCGGCAAAGGCCACGGCCGCGTGGCCCGCCAGCGCCTCCTCGATCTCGGCGGGGTCGATGTTGTGACCGCCGCGAATGATCAGGTCCTTGGCGCGGCCCGTGATCCAGAGATAGCCGTCCTCGTCGATCCGGCCCAGATCGCCGGTGCGCAGGTAGCGGTCGTGATGGAACAAACCGTTGTTCTTCTCGGTCTGGGTATAGGTCTTGCCCTCGAAGACCCCGGGGCTGTCGACGCAGATCTCGCCGATCTGGTTGACGCGCGCCTCGGCCGGCCCGTCCGAGGTGTGATTGAGAATGCGCACGTCCGAATGGGGAAACGGCAGGCCGATGGAGCCGACGCGCTTTTCCCCGTCGGGCGGGTTGATCGAGACCAGGCAGGTGGCCTCGGTCAGCCCGTAGCCCTCGCAGATAGTCACGTCGGCGGCCTCTTCGAAGCGGCGGTAAAGCTCCAGCGGCAGGGGGGACGAACCGCAGAAGACCAGTCGCAGCGAAGAAATGTCAGCATCCACCTTGCGCTGCATCATGGCTGACAGGGCCGTGGGCACCCCGATCAGGAAGGTCGCGTTGTAGCGTTCGATCAGCTTCCACAGGTTGTCGAAGACCCCGTCCCCGCGATAGCCCTGCGGGGTGGGAAAGACGATATGCGCCCCCGAGCCCAGCGAGGCCCCCAGCGACACGATGGTCGCGAAGACATGGAACATGGGCAGCGGCGTCATCTGCACATCCGTCTCGGTGAACAAAAGCCGCTGGCCCAGCCAGGCGTTGTATATGATCCCCGAATAGCGGTGCTGGGCGACCTTGGGCATGCCGGTGGTGCCGCCGGTGTGGAAATAGGCGGCGATCCGGTCGCCCATGCTGTCGTCAAAGGCCAGAACGGGGGCGTGCCGGTCCAGCTCGGCATTGAAGTCGATGACCTTCGCCTGGTGATTGACGGGGGTCTTGGGACGCAGCAGCGGGACGATGAATTTCTTGATCCCGGTGATGTAGCGCAGCAGGTCGACCTCGAGCACGGTTTCCACGTTGGGGGCCAGCGCCACCGCCTCGACGGCCTTCTGGGCCACGTCGGTCTTGGGAAAGGCCCTGAGCGTGACCAGGACCTTGGCGTCGGTCTCGCGCAGGATGGCGGCGATCTGCTCGGGCTCCAGCAGGGGGTTGATCGGGTTGACGATCCCGGCCACGGCACCGCCCAGATAGGTCAGCGCCGCCTCGGTGCAGTTGGGCAACAGGAAGGCGACGACGTCATCTTCGCCTACGCCCAGCCCGCGAAACATGTTGGCCGCCTGGCTGACCCGGTCCTTGAGGCCGGTCCAGGTCAGCGTCTCGGCCGGCGCCTTCGAGTCCGAGAACATCTGGAAGGTCAAGGCGTTGCGCCGGCCGTGCGCGGCCTCGGTGCGCGACAGCAACTGGTAGAGCGTCACCGGCATGTCGCGCTCTTCCCACGGCATTTCCTGCTCAATCGCATCGCGATCGGCCATCGAGGCAAAGCTCATGGTCGTCTCCTCCCTGAAAGACCGCCGAACCCCTGTCCGGCCGGTGATCGTTCCGAAAGAGGATGATTGCGCCGCGTGGACAACGCAAGAGTGACGCGGCGAAATTCACGCCCGCGCTATGCGCATGTTCCGGGTCGCTCGGGGCGAACCGCCGGCGCATCTTCCGGCGCAGGAGACGTGCCATGACCGAACTCACCCTTGCCCTTGTGCTGTTTCTCTTCCCGCTGGCCTACAGCCCCGGACCCGGCAACCTGTTCTTCGCGGCCAACGGCGCGCGCTTCGGGGTTCGGGCCACCCTGCCAGCCTTTCTCGGCTACCACCTTGCGACGTGGCTGGTTACGCTGGCCATCGGCCTCGGGCTGATCGGCACTCTGGCCGCTGCGCCGGCGCTGGCGCGGGCGCTGCAATTGGCCGGGGCCGTCTATGTCGGCTGGCTGGCGCTGCGCTTCTTGCGGGCCGGGGCCCTCGAAGGCGCGGGCGATCCCCGCCCGGCCAGCCTGTGGGACGGCGCGCTGCTGGTTGTGCTGAACCCCAAGGCCTATGTCATCATCGTGTTGATGTTCACGCAATTCGCGCCCCTGACGGCCGATGTCCCCGGCGCGACGCTGCTCATCACCTCGGTCTTCACGCTCAACAATTTCGTGGCGTTCATGGTCTGGACGCTGGCGGGCGACGTGCTGGGGCGCTGGTTCCGCACGGACACGTCCGCTAGGGCCCTGAATTTCGGCTTTGGCCTGCTGCTGATCGGTGTGGCGCTCTGGCTGCTGGCCACCTGAGCGGATCACTCGGCCGCCATGCCTTCGGTGAACTGCAACCGCGCCAGCCGGGCGTAAAGCCCGCCCTCGGCCACCAGTGCGTCATGCGTGCCCTGGGCGACGATCCGGCCCGCCTCGAAAACCACGATGCGGTCGGCCTTCTTCACCGTGGCGAGCCGGTGGGCGACGATCAGCGTGGTGCGGTCCCGCGACAGGGTATCGACGGCGTGCTGCACCGCGCGTTCGCTTTCGGCGTCCAGCGCGCTTGTGGCCTCGTCCAGCAGCAGCACCGGCGCGTCGCGCAGGATGGCGCGGGCGATGGCGATGCGCTGTTTCTGCCCGCCCGAGAGCATCACGCCGCGTTCCCCGACATAGCTGTCGTAACCCTGCGGCAAGGCCTGCAGGAAGTCGTCGGCGGCGGCCGCACGGGCGGCGGCTTCGACCTCGGCATCGGTGGCCTCGGGGCGGCCGAAGCGGATGTTCTCGCGCGCGGTCTCGGCAAAGATCACCGGGTCCTGCGGGACCAGCGCGATATGGCGGCGGAAGTCGGCCCGGGCCATGTCGCGCAGGTTCACACCGTCCAGCCGCACAGCCCCGCCTTCGGGGTCATAAAAGCGCAGCAGAAGCTGGATGATCGTCGTCTTGCCCGCGCCCGAGGGGCCGACCAGCGCCACAGTCTCGCCGGGGTTCACCGTCAGGTCTATGCCGTTCAGCGCCCGTTGCCCGGGGCGCGCGGGATAGCTGAAGGTCACCCCATCGAAGACGATCTCGCCCCGGCGTGCCTCGGGGGCCGGGAGGGGGTCGGCCGGGTCCTGCACCGCATCCTCGGACCGGAGCAATTCGACCAGCCGCTCGGTCGCGCCCGCGGCGCGCTGCAATTCGCCCCAGATCTCGGTCAGGGCACCAACGGCCCCGGCCACCATGACCGAGTAGATGACGAATTGCACCAGTTCACCGATCGACATCTGGTCGGCGCGCACATCGCGCGCGCCAATCCAGAGGACACCCACCACCCCGGCGAAGACCAGAAAGATCACGATGGCCGTCATCAGCGCCCGCACCCCGATGCGGCGGCGCGCGGCGACAAAGCTCTTCTCGGTGACATCGTGGAACCGGGCACGGCTCAGGCCCTCGTGGGTGAAGGCCTGTACGGTCTGGGCCGCCTGCAACCCCTCCGAGGCATTGCCCGACGAGGCCGCGATCCAGTCCTGGTTCTCGCGGCTCAGGCTGCGCAGGCGCCGGCCCAGAAGCACGATGGGCACGATCACCGCCGGCACCACCAGCAGCACCAGACCGGTCAGCTTGCCCGAGGTAAAGAGCATCAGCACCAACCCGCCCAGAAAGATCAGCAGGTTGCGCAGCGCAATGGACACCGAAGAACTGATGACGCTGAGGATCAGCGTCGTATCGGTGGTGATCCGGCTGAGCACCTCGCCGGTCATGATTCGCTCGTAGAAGGCGGGCGACATGGCGATCATGCGGTCGTAGACGGCCGTTCTGATGTCGGCGACCACCCGCTCGCCAAGCCGCGTGACAAGGTAGTAGCGCACCGCCGTTCCCAGCGCCAGCAACCCGGCGATCAGCAGCGCAGCGGCAAAATAGTCATCCAGCAACCGGCCGGCGGCGGTTTCGAAATTGTCGACCACGCGGCGCACGGCGAGGGGCAGCGTGAGCGCGACAAACGCCGTCGAGACAAGCGCTACGATCGCCGCCGTCATCATCGCGCGGTAGGGGCGCAGGAAGGGCCACAACTCGGCCAGCGCCCCTACCCGGCGAGATTTCGCGCGGTCGTCCTCTGTGCTGTGGGGCGGTGCCATGGGGAACCCGTTCGTCGCGTCGTCGCCGGTGGCTTAGCGACAGGTCCTGCAAAGCACAAGTCCGAGCCACCATGACCCGTGCAGCAAGGCCGCGTGAAATAAGGTCATCGGGGCGGAACTGGAGCGGGTAGCGGGAATCGAACCCGCACCAAGAGCTTGGAAGGCTCGTGTGATACCATTTCACCATACCCGCTCGGGACAGCGGATAGCTATTTGATCGATGCCGACGGGTCAAGCCGAAGCTTCCGACACCCATTTCCTGCGCGTGATGCCCCGCGGAGGCTGACGCGGCCGCCCGTCGCGCGCTGGACTCTGGCCCCGGCGGCCAAAACAGCCTATCTGGTTGGTTGGCAATCGATCCCGGAGGACACCGCCCATGCCGCCCCGCAACCAGGCTGCGCTCGATTTCCTGCTCAAGCGGCGGTCACGCCCCGCAAAGACGCTGACCACCCCGGTGCCCAACCGGCTTGAGCTCGACCAGCTTCTGACCGCCGCCGCGCGCACGCCCGACCATGGCAAGCTGGAGCCCTGGCGCTTTGTCGTGCTCGACCGGGCTGTCCTGCAACGTCTGGCCGATGTGATCCCGCAACGCCATGCCGCTCAGGGTCTGCCCGAAGAGCAGCTTGAAAAGGGCCTTGCACAGTTCCGAGACGGCGACCTCGTGGTCGCGGTGATCGAAAGCCCGGTGTTGTCCGACAAGATCCCCGCAATCGAGCAGACCTATTCGGCTGGCGCGGCCTGCCTGGCGCTGCTCAACGCGGCCCTGGCCGCGGGCTGGGGGGCGAACTGGCTGACGGGCTGGCCGGTGCATGACCGGACCTTCGTGGAAACCCATCTTGGCCTGACCCCGACCGAGCGGGTCGCGGGCCTGATCCATATCGGCACCGAGACCACTGCGCCGCCCGAACGCCCCCGCCCGGACCTGAGCCGGAAAGTGACCTTTCTCGAATGATCCTGTCAGACTTCCTGAAGGCTCTGGGCCAGATCGGCGATCCTCGGTTCCGCAGGGTGCTATGGTGGGGCGTCGGGTTGACCCTGGCGCTGCTCGTGGCCGCATACGCGGGCCTTCTGCAACTGGTCGCGCTTCTGGACCCCGGCTCGGTCGCGATCCCGGGCATCGGCCCGGTCACCTGGATCGGCGACCTTATGACTTGGGGCAGTGCATTCTTCATGCTGGTGCTGTCGGTCTTCCTGATGATTCCCGTCGCCTCGGCCATCACATCCATGTTTCTCGACGACGTGGCCCAGGCCGTGGAGGACCGCCACTACCCGCACCTGCCGCCGCTGGGCCGGCAAAGCCTCTGGGAGGCCTTCCGCGACACCGTCAGTTTCCTGGGCGTGCTGATCGGGGCCAATCTGCTGGCGATCTTCGGCTATATGATGCTGCCCTTTGCCGCGCCCTTCATCTTTTATGCGCTTAACGGGTTCCTGCTGGGCCGCGAGTATTTCACCGTTGCCGCCATGCGCCGCGAGGGGCGCGCGGGCGCCGATGCCATGCGCCGGGAGAACCTGCCGCAGATCTGGATGGCCGGGGTCCTGATGGCGCTGCCGCTGACCGTGCCGATCATGAACCTCTTCATTCCGATTCTCGGCGCGGCGACCTTCACGCATCTCTACCACCGGCTGGCGGGCACGGCGCCGGGCCCGTCAGGCTGATCCGTCCCGGCCGGAGGCGCGCCCCTCGGGCTTGAGCCGATAGACCCCCTCGGGCAGGTCCAGCGCCATGGCAAGGTCGCGCAATTGCGCCATCGACAGCGTCACGCGCATCACCGCGTCGCAGCGCGCGTCCCATTGTTCCACGGTCACGCACTCCTCGAAGCCGTTGATTGTCACGTCCTCCTGCAAATACGTGCGGCCCTCATCGACGAGGGTGACGACGGTGGCGTCGAAATCGTGCTCGATCGTGAACATGGGCGCGGCTCCTGTCCGGGCGGGGCGTCCGGGGCAGTCTTTCGCCCATGGCCGCGATGTCAAGGCGCGCGGGTCTGGCGCAGCCCGCCGGGGGTATTATATCGGGCCGCAGCGGGCAGACGGGATGCCGGGCTGACGGGAGGCAATGCGCAATGAGGGCACGATGGGCGATTCTGGTGGCGGGGCTGCTGTTGGCGGGCTGCACCATGCCGCCCCTTGCCACGCCCCCCGCACAAAGCCCCGGACCGGACGGTGTGGCCGCGCCCGCGCCGCAGGAGTTCGACATCCCGCGCACGCCGCGGGCGATCCAGCGCGCCTTCGTCGAGGTGGTCGACCAGGTGGAACCGGTGGCCGAAGCCGAGTGCCGCCGCATCGATCCGCGGCGCAACTGCGACTTCCTGATCGTGGTGGACGATCGTCCCGAGGTGCCCGCCAATGCCTTTCAGACGCTGGACGAAGACGGGCGCCCGGTGATCGGGTTCACGATCGCGCTGATCGCTGATGCCCGCAACCGCGATGAACTGGCCTTCGTGATGGCCCACGAGGCCGCGCACCACATCGCCGGCCATATCCCCCGCCAGCAGCGCAACGCGACTCTGGGGGCGCTGGTCTTCGGTCACCTGGCCGGCGCGACAGGCGGCAACGTCGCCGCGGCGCAGGATCTGGGCGCCGCATTGGCCGCGCGCAGCTATTCCAAGGAGTTCGAGCTGGAGGCCGACCGCCGTGGAGCGACTGTTGCAGCCAGGGCCGGGTTCAACCCGCTGCGCGGGGCGGATTTCTTCTTTCGCATCCCCGACCCGGGCGACCGCTTTCTGGGCACGCACCCGGCGAACGAGGACCGGCGCGCGGCCGTGCGCGCGGCTGTCGCCAACCTTTAGCCCGGCAGGCTGAAGGCCCCAAGTGAAACGGCAATGAAAAAACAGGCCGAAGCCGCAAGCACGTGCCCATGCCAGATCGCGTGGGCAAAGCGCAGATCGGCCCAGTAGAAAAGTCCCACCCCGACCGAATAGGTGATCCCGCCCGCCAGGATCAGCACCGAGGCCGCCACGGGCAGCAATTGCACCAACGGCCAGGCCAGCAACAGACTCATCCAACCCAGAACCAGGTACATGACCGCCGCCCACTTGCCCAGCCGCTTGCGCAGGGCCAACTTGACCACCGCGCCGATGCTGGCCAGCGCCCAAACCAGCGTCAGCACACCATGGGCAAACCCCGTGCCGATGAAGATCGCGAACGGGGTATAGGTGCCCGCGATCTTGACGTAGATCGCGGCCTGGTCGATGCGCCGCAGGGTGTCGCGCAGCGCCTCCCAGGGGGCCAGGTGATAGCAGGCGGATATCACGAAAGAGGCGCTCAGCGCCCCGCCGTACACCGCCAGTGCCGCCCGCGTGTCGGCGTCGACACGGCCGCCGGAAAAGACCAGCAGCAGAACGGTGCCCGTCACGGCCAGGCCAATGCCCAGGACATGCAGGGTGGCGTCGGCGATCACCTCGGCGCGGGTGGTGGCACGATCTGTCATGGATTCAATTTAACGCACCAGCCGCGGCTGTCACAGGGGACGTGGCGTCAGGCGACGGAGACGCGCCCGTAATGCCAACTGCCCAGGGGTCGTTATCGGCAGGCACTCGTGCCTGTGTACCACCCCGGGGCTGACCGGGGGCTGCGACATGCCGCCTTGATATGGGGCAAGGCCTGTGCTTGGTCCGTCCCATGCGGATCATCGAGAATGTCATCAGCGACCGAGGGTCGAAATACGCGGTCTCGGGCGGGCCTGTCGCCTCGGCAGAAGAGGCCAAGGCCTTCATCAAGGCCCTGTGCCGGAAAAAGAAGTTCGCCAAGGCGACGCATAACACCTGGGCCGTGCTGCTGCCGGGGGGGGCGCTCAAGAACGACGACGGCGAGGCGGGCGCGGGCCTGGTCATCCTGCGGATGCTGGAGCGCGAAGGGATCGAGGGGCACCTCGTCTGCGTCACCCGCTGGTTCGGCGGCAAGCACCTGGGCGGAGACCGGTTCCGCCATGTGCAAGAGGCGGTGCGGGTTTACCTGTCGCCGGACTGAGCCGCGCGACGTTGGCGACGGCGGTGCAGCGCATAGAGCGCCGGGGCCGCAACATGGCGATAGCCCCGGTCGGCCAGCCAATGAACCCCGGCCAGCCCTGTCAACCGGGCCAGCCAGCGCCAGCCGGGCAGCCGCGCCCAGAGCAGGCGAAAGGCATCCAGCCCTTCATGGACCCGGCCGCCCTGTTCGACGCGGAATGTCCGCGCGGCGGCGTCCCGGTCCAGCCCCCAGTCGGGGGCGGCGTCCAGACCGTCGATTTCCAGCGCCACACCGGCCCGCCCGGCCTGCCGCGCATAACCCGCAACCTCGCGCGAACAGATCGGACAGGTGTCATTGTGGAGAATCTTGGTCATTTTTTTAAACCTAGAGGGATGTATCAGTACGACAAGGACGCGCAACCGGCCCCATCGGCCGCGTTCGCAGGCAAATGCCCTTCGATCATGTGCGTGTCGCCAAGCACCCCCACAGATCATACTCCCCCGCCTCGTCCACCTCGACAAAGACGATGTCGCCCACCGACAGGCCCTCGGTGCCTTCGTCGATGAAAAGGTTGCCGTCGATCTCGGGCGCGTCGGCCTTGGTGCGGCAGGTGGCGATGCCGTCCTCGTCGATGTCGTCGACGATCACCTCCATGGTCCGGCCCACTTTCGCCGCCAGCTTGGCCTCGGAAATGGCCTGGGCCTTTTCCATGAACCGATCCCAGCGGTCCTGTTTGACGGCCTCGGGCACATGGTCGGACAGCGCGTTGCTGCGGGCGCCTTCGACGTTTTCGTATTTGAAGCAGCCGACGCGATCGAGCTGCGCCTCGTCCATCCAGTCGAGCAGATGCTGGAACTCGTCCTCGGTCTCGCCCGGATAGCCGACGATGAAGGTGGACCGCAGGGTGATCTCGGGGCGGAGGCTGCGCCATTCGGCGATGCGGTCGAGGGTGCGTTCGGCATGGGCGGGCCGGGCCATGCGGCGCAGGGTGTCCGGGTGGGCGTGCTGGAACGGAATGTCCAGGTAGGGCAGCACCAACCCCTCGGCCATGAGCGGGATCAGCTCGCGCACATGCGGGTAGGGATAGACGTAGTGCAGCCGGACCCAGGCGCCCAGTTGCCCCAGATCGCGGGCCAGCCGGGTGATGGGCTGCTCTGCGCCTGCCCGGTCCTCGCGGGACCAGTCGGTGCCATAGGCCGAGGTGTCCTGGCTGATGACCAGCAGTTCCCGCACGCCGTTTTCGACCAGCTTTTCCGCCTCGCGCAGGACCGCCCGGTGCGGGCGGCTGGCCAGTTTGCCGCGCATGTCGGGGATGATGCAGAACTTGCACTTGTGGTTACAGCCCTCGGAGATCTTGAGATAGCTGTAGTGGCGCGGCGTCAGGCTGACCCCGCTGGCGGGCAGCAGGTCCACGAAAGGGTCCGGATCGGGCGGCACGGCGGCATGGACGGCATCGAGCACCTGTTCGTATTGGTGCGGGCCGGTGACCGCCAGGACAGTCGGATGTGCGCCGGTGATATAGGCAGGCTCGGAACCCAGGCAGCCGGTAACGATCACCCGGCCGTTTTCCGCCAGCGCCTCGCCGATGGCATCCAGGCTTTCGGCCTTGGCGCTGTCGAGAAAGCCGCAGGTGTTCACTACGACGGCATCGGCGCCGGCGTAGTCGGAGGAGATGGCATAGCCCTCGGCCCGCAGCCGCGTCAGGATGCGTTCGCTGTCCACCAGAGCCTTGGGGCAGCCCAGCGAGACCATGCCAATGGTCGGCTGTCCGGGGCGGGCAGGTTCGGTGAGACGGGCACGGGGGGCGAGATCGGGGCGCAGGTCGGGCGGGTTCTGGGACATGGGGCCTGCCATAGCCTGCCCTGCCCCGCGCGGGAAGGGGGATCGGGCACCGGTCATGGTCCTTTCGCAGCGCCGGACTATCTCGCCACGCACAGGCGGCGGCCCCGCGCCGCCCCCAGGACAGGAGAACCGAACATGCCCCGTCTTATCCTCACCCTCGCCGCCGCGCTTGTCGCCCTTGCGGCGCCCGTGCTTGCCGCCGAGCCGGATCGCATGGTCTTTTCATCCATCGACGGCGGCACGCTGCGGATTGATGGGCCGGCGCTAGTGACGAACACCGCCTCGCTGTGCGCCTACACGCCACAGTTCGATGATCTGCAAACCCTGCACGAGGACTATGCCAAGGCCGGTCTCACGGTGCTGGCTGTCCCGTCCGAGGACTTTCGCCAAGAGCTGGACAGCGAGGACGCTGTCAAGGACTTCTGCGATGTCAATTTCGACCTGACCTTGCCGATGACGGTGATCACGCCGGTGACCGGCGCCCAGGCGCATCCCTTCTATCGCTGGCTGGCGCAGGACCATGGCATCGCACCGCGCTGGAACTTTCACAAGGTTCTGATCGGGGCCGAGGGCGAAGTGCTGGGCCAGTGGGGATCACCCGTTTCTCCGACCGCGCCGGCCATCACCCGCGCCGTCGAGGCCGCCCTTGGCGACTGACGCCCGGCCGCTTTTCCTCGGCTCGGAGATCTACCGCGGGTCGAGCTATGGGCCATGGCACCCGCTGCGCATCCCGCGGGTCTCGACGGTGATCGACCTCGCCCGGGCGCTGGACTGGCTGGGGCCGGATCAATACCGTTCCAGCCCGCGCGCCAAACCCGCCGCGCTGACGGGGTTCCACACGCCCCGCTATGTCGAGGCGCTGCACCGGGCCGAGCGGGACCAGCAGGTGCCCGAGGCGATCCGCGCCCGGCACAATATCGGCACGCCCTCCAACCCGGTCTTTCCCGAGATGTATTCGCGCCCGGCCACGGCCGCCGGGGCCTCGCTTCTGGCAGGAGAGATGCTGGCCCGCGGCGGCGTGGTGCATTCCCCCGCCGGGGGCACGCATCACGGCCTGCCCGACCGGGCCAGCGGGTTCTGTTACCTCAACGATGCGGTGCTGGCGGTCCAGGCGCTGCGCCGCAATGGCGCGCGGCGGGTCGCCTATGTCGACATCGACGCGCATCACGCCGACGGGGTGGAACATGCCTTCGCGACAGAACCCGAGGTGCTCGTGATCTCGACCCACGAAGAGGGGCGCTGGCCGCGCACCGGCGGGCTGGACGACCGCGGGGTCGGGCAGGTCTTCAACCTGCCGGTGCCGCGCGGGCTGAACGATAGCGAGATGGCGCTGATCCGCGATGCACTGATCCTGCCACAGGTCGCGGCCCACCGGCCCGACGCGGTGGTGCTGCAATGCGGGGCCGATGCCGTGCTGGAGGACCCGCAGTCGCGGCTGGCCTTGTCCAATGGGGCGCATTGGGCGGTCTTGCGGGCGCTGAAGCCCATCGCCCCACGCCTGCTGGTGCTGGGCGGAGGCGGCTACAATCCCTGGACAACGGCAAGGCTCTGGGTCGGGAATTGGGCGGTTGTGAACGGGCGCGAGATACCCGACTGCCTGCCCGAGGCGGCGCAGGCGGTGCTGCGCGGCTTGCACTGGACCCGCACGGGATCGAACCGCGAAATCCGGCCCGAACCGCATTGGATCACCACATTGGCCGATGCCCCGCGCGAGGGGCCGATCCGGCCCGAGATACGCGACCGGATCGGTGTGCTTGCGGGCCGCCGCGCCGCCTGAGCGGGCGGCGACCCTGTTGGATCAGACCTGCGATCAGGCCGCCAGGCCCAGTTTGTAGACGTGGATCTCGAAGGTCGGATGCTGCTCGGCCCCCACGACATCCGACTTCGCGTGCCGGTAGGTCGAGCGCCAGTAGGGCTGAATGACCACACCCTCGTCCTGCATGATCCGCTGCATCTTTTCCGACAGGGCGCGGCGCGTGTCGGCATCGGCCACGGACAGCGCCTCGGCCAGGGCCGCGTCGAACTCGGGGTTGGAAAAGCCCGCCTCGTTCCAGGGCTCGCCCGAACGATATGCGAGGGCGAGCACCTGCACGCCAAGGGGACGCTGTGCCCAGTCCGTCGCCGAGAAGGGATAATCCGTCCAGGCGTTCCAGAAGGTCGCGCCGGGGATCACGGTGCGTTTTACCGGGATGCCCGCGTCGCGCAGCTGGGCGGCGGCGGCATCGCAGGTGGCGCGCCGCCAGTTGTCCTCGATCGAGATCAGTTCGTGCTCGTAATCCGCCATGCCCGCCTCGGCCATCAGGGCGGCGGCGCCCTCGGGGTCGTGTTCCGGGGCCGGAATCTCGGCATATTCGGGGTGGATCGGGCAGACGTGGTGGTTCTCGGCCACGCGGCCGCGCCCGTCATAGCCGAGGCTGAGCAGCACGTCGTTGGATACCGCCATGGCCAGCGCGCGCCGCACCCGGGCGTCGGCATAGGGCCGCTCGCCGTCCACTTCGGCCTTCTGGTTGGGCCGGATGACCACCGTGTTCGCGGTCACCGCCTCGGACTTCGTCCAGCCGAGGGTGTCCATCAGATCAACAAACTCACCCAGCGATTCGTAAACCATGTCCACCTCGTCCGACTGGGCGGCCGCGAAATGCGAGGCCTGGTCGGTGCCGAAATCGACATATTCAATCCGGTCCAGGTAGGGGCCGCCAAAGACCTCCGTGCCCCACCAATCGTGATCGGTGTTTCGCACCAGGGCCGAGCGCACGCCGACCTGCAAGTCCTCGGGCAGGTAGGGACCGGTGCCCTTGGGGCTGTCCAGCGGATCGCCCGCGAAATCCTGCGGCACGATGGCCGCCGGGTAATCCGAGAAGCCCGCGATCAGGGTAATGTCGGGCGACGACAGGTTGAGCGTGACGGTCAGATCGTCGGTAACCTCGATCGCGCCTTCGCGGGCCAACCCGGTGTCGGGGTCGATCAGCGGCGTCATGCGCGAGGCCATGGAGTTGCCCTCGACATCCTTTTCGCACCAGCGGGTGATGTTGTGAGCCACGTCGGCGGCGGTGAAATCACTCCCGTCGTTCCAGGTCACGCCCGGCCGGACGCGCAGGGTGTAGACGGTGGCGTCAGCGTTGACCTCCCAGTCTTCCAGAAGCATCGGCGTGATCGACCCGTCGCGCTGGTATTCGACCAGGTATTCCAGCCAACCGCGCGAGAAGTTTGACATCTGCGGCCAGTCATAGGTGCGCGGATCCTTGAGCGCGCGCACATCGGACTGGATGCGCAGGGTGCCGCCCTGCTGCACATGGGCTTCGGCGCGCGCAGAACTCGGCGCGGCCAGGCCAATCAGCCCGTAGGCGGCCCCGGCGGACACCCCCAGCGAGGTGGCACGGGTCAGGAATTCGCGCCGCGAAAGCTTGCCGGCGCGGTGGTCGGCGGCAAGATCGCGGGTGGCGGGATGGGGGGTATGTGTATCCATGACGGTTCCGATTTTGTGGAAGTTCTGAGGGAGGGTGCGCGCCGCCCGGCGACGGGTTTGGCGCGACGATGAATTTGCCGTTGGCACGCAACGGACGGCGCAGCTCACCCGCACCTTGCGACAATGATAGGTGACAGTGCCCGGGAGCCAAGGAAAAACTGCTCCGCGGGAAGACCGGGGCGCACTACGGTTGTCGGGTATCGCCCATGCGGTCGGCCCAGTCGTAATCGCTGACCGAGATCGCGCCCGACCAGATCACCCCGGCCAGAAGCGCCCAGATCAGGAGCGCCCAGATACTCGTGATCTTGGCCTTGCGCTTGATCCCGGGATCGGACGGGGCACTCTTGTGGGTGCCGGGCACGACCTCGCCAGCCTCTCCCTGAGTGGTCAGGCGCAGCGGCAGCACCACGAAAAAGACCATGAACCAGACGATGGCCAGCAGCACGAGGGACGATGTGATGCCCATCAGACCTGTTCCAGTTCGGTCAGGGTGCCGTGCATGTCCTTGGGATGCAGGAACAGAACCGGCTTGCCGTGGGCGCCGGTTTTCGGCTCGCCGTCCCCGAGCACCCGCAGGCCCGCCTCTTTCAGCGTGTCGCGCGCGGCGACGATATCCTCGACCTCGTAGCAGACGTGATGGATGCCGCCCGCGGGATTCTTTTCGAGAAATCCGGCGATGGGGCTGTCGTCGCCCAGCGGATGCAGAAGCTCGATCTTTGTATTGGGCAGTTCGATGAAAACCACCGTGACGCCGTGGTCGGGTTCGTCCTGTGGCGCGCCCACCGTGGCACCCAATGCATCGCGGTAGTGCGCCGCCGCGGCCTCGAGGTCGGGCACGGCAATGGCCACATGGTTCAAGCGTCCGATCATCTGCGTCTCCTGTAAGGCGGTTCATAGTATGCGCCAGCGCCGGATCCGGGGCAATCCGTTCATCGGGCCCGCGCCCGCGCTTCAACGTCGCGGGCGTTAACCGAGCGTTCACCAAGCTGAGTCCCAATGAGGCTCACCACAGCCACAGCCTCCGGGGGATCGCCGCATGGACAGCCTCGACGACATTGTTCCCAACCGCGCGCCGACGGCGAAACGCCCGCTTCTGGGCCTGACCGTTCTGGCGGTCGAGGACAGCCGCTTCGCCTCGGAGGCGCTCCGCCTGATTTGCCTGCGGTCGGGGGCCCGCATCCGGCGCGCCGATACCCTGCACCACGCGCGGCGCCACCTGCGGGTTTACCGGCCCTCGGTGGTGCTGGTGGACATGGGGCTGCCCGATGGCTCGGGCGCAGGATTGATCGCCGCCCTGGGGCGGGCCAGCCCGCGCGTGGACGTTCTGCTGGGAATGAGCGGCGATTCCGATACCCACGACGCCGCGCTCAAGGCCGGTGCGGACGGGTTTCTGGCCAAGCCCATCGCCACGCTGGGCCAGTTCCAGTCGGTGATCCTCGAACACCTGTCCGAGGAACGGCGGCCGACCGGCCTGTGCGTGCTGGCCGATGACCGGGTCGAACCCGACGGGATCGCCCTGCGCGACGATCTGGCCGCGGCCGCCGATGCCCTCTCGGGGGCGACCGACAGGCGCCGGTTGCGCTACCTGGCGCAGTTCTTGGGCGGCGTGGCGCGCAGTGCCGCCGACACCCCGTTGTCCGAGGCCGTCGATTGCCTGGAGGATCTGCTGACCACCGGCCAGTCCACAGCGCACCAGCGCGACCGGGTCGCCGCCATGGTGCAGGACCGCCTGGACCGGGTGCAGGTGATCTGATGGCAGGCAGGGCTGGACGTCATTCCTCAGGCGGGATCACGCGCAGGTGCAGCTCGCGCAGTTGCGCGTTGGTGGGCTCGGACGGGGCGTCCATCATCAGGTCTTCGGCGCGCTGGGTCATGGGGAACATGATGACCTCGCGGATGTTGTGTTCCTCGGCCAGCAGCATGACGATCCGGTCGATGCCCGCGGCGCAGCCGCCGTGCGGGGGCGCGCCGTACTGGAAGGCGCTGACCAGCCCGCCGAACCGCTTGCGGACCTCGGTCTCGTCGTAGCCGGCCTTCTCGAAGGCGCGGATCATCACGTCGAGCCGGTGGTTCCGGATCGCGCCCGAGACCAGCTCATAGCCGTTGCAGGCCAGGTCGTACTGATAGCCCAGCACCTGGAGCGGGTCGCCCTCCAATGCGGCCAGCCCGCCCTGGGGCATGGAAAACGGGTTGTGGCTGAAGTCCACCGCGCCGGTCTCTTCGTCGGCCTCGTACATCGGGAAATCGACGATCCAGGCAAAGGCAAAGCGGTCGTGGTCGGTCAGGCCCAGCTCTTCGCCGATCACGTCGCGCGCCTTGCCCGCGATGCGCTCGAAGCTGGCCAGCTTGCCGCCCAGGAAAAACGCTGCGTCGCCCACGCCGAGGCCCAGCTGCTGGCGGATCGCCTCGGTGCGTTCGGGGCCGATGTTCTTGGCCAGAGGGCCGGCGGCCTCAAGCCCTTCGCCCTGATCGCGCCAGAAGATATACCCCATCCCCGGCAGGCCCTCTTTCTGGGCAAAGGCGTTCATCCTGTCGCAGAACTTGCGCGACCCGCCGCCGGGCGCGGGGATGGCGCGAACCTCGGTGCCCGGCTGCTCCAGCAGCTTGGCGAAGATGGCAAAGCCGCTGCCGCGGAAATGCTCCGAGGTGTCCTGCATCTTGATCGGGTTGCGCAGGTCGGGCTTGTCGGTGCCATACCATTTCGCCGCATCGGCATAGGAAATCTGCGGCCAGTGCTTGTCGACCGTCTTGCCGCCGCCGAACTCCTCGAAGATGCCCTCGATCACCGGCTGGATGGTGTCGAAGACGTCCTGCTGTTCGACAAAGGACATCTCCATGTCGAGCTGGTAGAAATCGGTGGGCGACCGGTCGGCGCGCGGGTCCTCGTCGCGAAAGCACGGCGCAATCTGGAAATACCTGTCGAAGCCCGAGACCATGATCAGCTGCTTGAACAGCTGCGGTGCCTGCGGCAGCGCGTAGAACTTGCCCGGATGCAGGCGCGAGGGCACGAGGAAGTCGCGCGCGCCCTCGGGGGACGAGGCGGTGATGATCGGCGTCTGGTATTCGCGAAAGCCCTGGTCCCACATGCGCCGCCGCATCGCGGCCACCACGTCCGAGCGCAGGGTCATGTTGCGCTGCATCTCTTCGCGGCGCAGGTCCAGGTAGCGATAGCGCAGGCGCGTGTCCTCGGGGTAGTCCTGATCGCCGAAGACCTGCAAGGGAAGTTCCTCGGCCGCGCCCAGGACCTCGATGTCGCGGATGTAGACCTCGATCTCGCCGGTGGGCAGCCGGGGGTTGATCAGCTCCGGGTCGCGCGCCTTGACCGTGCCGTCGATGCGGATGCACCATTCGCTGCGCAGCTTTTCCACCTCGGCAAAGACCGGGCTGTCTGGGTCGCAGAGCACCTGCGTGACGCCGTAGTGATCGCGCAGGTCGATGAAGAGTACCCCGCCGTGATCGCGCACGCGGTGGACCCAGCCCGAGAGGCGGACGGTCTCGCCGACGCTGTCCTTCGTCAGGGCGGCGCAACTGTGGGTGCGGTAGGCGTGCATGGGATGTCCTCTTGCGATGGGCTTGGGCGTCGGTCGGGCCGATACACCGTGGCCTCGGTGGGGGCAAGGGCGCAGGCCGGGCGGGCTTGGCCGGATCGCCGCTTTGGGCTATGATCTGACTGCTTTTCATGTGTCGCACGGCTTACAACGATCTGCGACGAAAGGAGGGGCCATGTGGAAGACCACACTAGACAGGCTGCTGGACAGGCTCGTCGTCGCGGGGCGGCTCGAGGTCACCTGGGCTGACGGATCGGTCAGCACCTACGGACGCGACAGCAACGCGGTGGCCCCGGCCCGGGTGCGGCTGACAGACCCGGCGCATTACCGGGCGCTCTGCCTCAGCCCCGTCATGGCCTTTGGCGAGGGCTACATGGACGGCCAGATCGAGGTCGCGCCCGAGGGCCTTTACGACCTTGTCGCGCTGTTCACCCATAACATGCACGGGCACGGCCAACTGCCAGCCTGGGTCAGGACCATGCAGAACCTGCGGCGGCGGATGAACCGCGTCCTGCAGCGTAACGACCCGCGCCGGGCGCGGCGCAACGTGGCGCATCACTACGACCTCTCCGATGACCTCTACCGTCTCTTTCTGGACGCGGACATGCAGTATTCCTGCGCCTATTTCGCCCGCCCCGACAGGACCCTGGACGCGGCGCAGGAGGCCAAGAAGGCCCATATCGCCGCCAAGCTGCGGCTGGAGCCGGGGTGCCGCGTGCTGGATATCGGCTGCGGCTGGGGCGGCATGGCGCTGACCCTGGCGCGCGACCATGGCGCACGGGTCACCGGCGTGACCCTGTCGGAAAACCAGTTGGCCACCGCGCGCCAGCGGGCCGAGGCCGCGGGCCTGTCCGACCGGGTCGATTTCCGCCTGGCCGATTATCGCAAGCTCGACGAGACCTTCGACCGCATCGTCAGCGTCGGCATGCTCGAACACGTCGGGCTGCCACAGTACGACACCTATTTCGGCAAGGTGCATGATCTGCTGGCCCCCGAGGGCGTGGCGCTGATTCATACCATCGGGCAGGTCGCCCCGCCGCGGCCGACCTCGGACTGGCTGGCGAAGTATATCTTTCCGGGGGGCTACGTGCCCTCGCTGTCGGAACTGGCCCCGCCGATCGAGCGGTCGGGTCTCTGGGCCACGGACATCGAGGTGCTGCGCGGGCACTACGCCCGTACGCTGAACCACTGGCGCCAGCGCTTCGAGGCCGCCCTGCCGCAGGTCCGGGCCATGAACGACGACCGTTTCATACGGATGTGGCGGTTCTACCTCGTGGCCTGCGAGGCGACCTTCGAACAGGCCCGCCAGGGCGTGTTCCAGTTCCAGCTGTCCCACGCGCAATACGCGGTGCCGGTGACGCGCGACTATCTTTATGCGCAGCCCGAGGTGCAGCAGCACGCGGCGCAGTGATCTAGAGCACCGCGAAGCTGGCCTTTAGCAGCGCCTCGTCGTATTCGTCCCGCGCCGTGCTGTCCCAGACCACGCCGCCGCCGACGTTGAGCGTGGCCGTGTCGCCCGCACGCAGCAGGCTACGGATGGCCACGTTGAACTCGGCGCGCCCGTCCGGGGCGGCCCAGCCGATGCTACCGCAATAGGCCTCGCGCGGGGCCTCTTCCAACTCACGAATGATCTGCATGGCGCGAACTTTGGGCGCCCCGGTGATCGAGCCGCAGGGGTATAGCGCGGCGAAAATCTCGCTCAGCCCGACAACAGGGCGCAACTGCCCCGCCACCCGGCTGACCATCTGGTGAACGGTGGTGTAGGTCTGGACGTGGAACAGCTCGGGCACCCGCACCGAGCCGACCTCGGCAATGCGGCTCAGGTCATTGCGCAACAGGTCCACGATCATCAGGTTCTCGGCCCGGTTCTTGACGTCGCCGGACAGATGCGCGCGGGCCAGGGCGTCGGCCTCGGGCGTGTCGCCGCGCGACACGGTGCCCTTCATCGGCAGGGTTTCCAGCCGCCCATCGGCGTCGATGCGGAAAAACAACTCGGGCGAGCGCGACAGGATGTCGGGCAGACCCTCCTGTTCGACCAGCACGCCGTGGCCGACCGGCTGGCGCGCGGCAAGCGCGGCGTAAAGCGCGGCACTCTCGCCCGCGACAGGCGCGTCGACGGGAAAGGTCAGGTTGGCCTGGTAGATGTCGCCCGCCCCGATCCAGTCATGGACACGGGCAAAGGCGGTTTCATAGCGATCCGCGTCCCAGCGCGGGCGCAGCGGCCCGATCCGCGCCGCCCCCTCTGCCAATGGCGCCGCAGGCTTCGGCCCGTCGAAGACACCGAAACACAGCAGCGGCAAGCGGCGGCCTTCGGGCATCAGCCCGGCCAGCGCCGGCTCGAGCGCGTAGCCCAACTCGTAGCTGGCATAGCCCGCCAGCCACTTGCCCGCCGCACGCGCGGCATCCAGAGCAGCCAGGGCGGGAGGCACCTCGTCGGGTGCGTCGGCCTGGATCACCTGCTCCGCGCCGTCGAACTGCGCCGCGCCGCCCGCCATTTCCGGCCCTGTCATGCTGTCGAACCTCAGCCGCACATGCGTCCCTTTCCCCGCGCCGTTCCGACCCCGAGACATAGTCCGTGGCCTGCCGGGCGAACAGGGCCGAAAACGCCCCTTTGGCCGGCAAAGGCGCCGCATCGCGCCGTCGCGCCGCGGTGCCCCGGAGCGCCTGCACCAATGAGCCCTTGCACCGGCGCGCACCATCCCTATAACCCGCGACAATTTGGGGACATCCACGATGCCTGAATCGCACACCTGAAAGCTGAGGGGCCGCCACAATGCCGAAGAGAACCGACATCCAGTCGATCATGATCATCGGTGCGGGGCCCATTATCATCGGCCAGGCCTGCGAGTTCGACTATTCCGGCGCCCAGGCCTGCAAGGCGCTGCGCGAAGAGGGCTACCGGGTGATCCTGGTCAATTCCAACCCGGCCACCATCATGACCGACCCGGGCCTCGCCGATGCCACCTACATTGAGCCCATCACCCCCGAGACCGTCGCCAAGATCATCGCCAAGGAACGCCCCGACGCACTGCTGCCCACCATGGGCGGCCAGACCGGGCTGAACACCTCGCTGGCGCTGGCCGACATGGGCGTGCTGGAACAATACGGCGTCGAGATGATCGGCGCCCGGCGCGACGCCATCGAGATGGCAGAGGATCGCAACCTCTTCCGCGAGGCGATGGACCGGCTGGGAATCGAGAACCCGAAGGCCACCATCGTCACCGCGCCGCGGGCCGCGGACGGCCACCACGACCTTGACGCCGGGGTCGCCATCGCGCTGGAGGCGCTCGAGGATGTGGGCCTTCCCGCGATCATCCGCCCCGCCTACACCCTTGGCGGCACCGGCGGCGGCGTGGCCTACAACCGCGAGGAGTATATCCACTACTGCCGCACCGGCATGGATGCCTCGCCGGTGGGGCAGATCCTCGTGGACGAAAGCCTGCTGGGCTGGAAGGAATTCGAGATGGAGGTCGTCCGCGACAAGGCGGACAACGCCATCATCGTCTGTTCCATCGAGAACGTGGACCCAATGGGCGTGCACACGGGCGATTCCATCACCGTGGCCCCGGCGCTGACGCTGACCGACAAGGAATACCAGCTGATGCGCACGCACAGCATCAACGTGCTGCGCGAGATCGGCGTGGAAACCGGCGGCTCCAACGTGCAATGGGCCGTGAACCCCGAAGACGGCCGCATGGTCGTGATCGAGATGAACCCGCGCGTGTCGCGCTCCTCGGCGCTGGCCTCCAAGGCGACGGGCTTTCCCATTGCCAAGATCGCCGCGAAACTCGCCGTGGGCTACACGCTGGACGAGCTGGACAACGACATCACCAAGGTCACGCCGGCGAGCTTCGAGCCGAGCATCGACTATGTAGTCACCAAGATTCCGAAATTCGCCTTCGAGAAATTTCCCGGCTCGGAACCTCATCTGACCACGGCCATGAAATCCGTCGGCGAGGCCATGTCGATCGGGCGCACATTCCACGAGTCCGTGCAAAAGGCGCTGGCCTCGATGGAATCCGGCCTGTCAGGCTTCGACGAGATCACCATTCCCGGCGCCGACGATCCCGCGAACGGCCGCGCGGCGATCACCCGCGAACTGGCCCGGCAGACCCCCGACCGGCTGCGCGTCATCGCCCAGGCCATGCGCGAGGGTTTCCCGGACTCCGACATCCATGACATCACCGCCTATGATCCGTGGTTCCTGGCCCGCATCCGCGAGATCATCGAGACCGAGCAGGACGTGGAATCGAACGGCCTGCCCACGCAGGCGCAGGGCCTGCGCAGGCTCAAGATGATGGGCTTCACGGATGCCCGCCTTGCCAAGCTGACCGAGCAAGGCGAGACGGATGTCCGCAAGGCCCGGCGAGCGGCCGGTGTCACCGCCGTCTTCAAGCGGATCGACACCTGCGCGGCGGAATTCGAGGCCCAGACCCCCTACATGTATTCCACCTACGAGGCCCCCATGATGGGCGAGGTCGAATGCGAGGCGCGGCCCTCCGACCGCAAGAAGGTCGTGATCCTAGGCGGCGGCCCCAACCGGATCGGCCAGGGCATCGAATTCGACTATTGCTGCTGTCACGCCTGTTTCGCCCTGACCGAACGGGGCTACGAGACCATCATGGTCAACTGCAACCCCGAGACCGTCAGCACCGACTACGACACCTCGGACCGGCTCTATTTCGAACCGCTCACCTTCGAGCACGTCATGGAGATCCTGCGCGTCGAGCAGGACAACGGCACCCTGCATGGTGTCATCGTACAATTCGGCGGCCAGACCCCGCTGAAGCTGGCCAATGACCTGGAACAGGCCGGCATCCCGATCCTGGGCACGGCGCCCGACGCCATCGACCTTGCCGAGGACCGCGAACGGTTCCAGGCGCTGGTGGGCAAGCTGGGGCTGAAACAGCCCAAGAACGGCCTCGCCAGCAGCGACAAACAGGCACTGGAAATCGCCGAGAGCATCGGCTTTCCACTGGTCATCCGCCCCTCCTATGTGCTGGGCGGGCGGGCCATGGAGATCGTGCGCGACATGGCCCATCTGGAACGCTATATCGCCGAGGCCGTGATCGTGTCGGGCGACAGCCCCGTATTGCTGGACGGCTATCTTTCGGGTGCGGTCGAGGTCGACCTGGACTGCCTGTGCGATGGCGAGGCGGTGCATGTCGCCGGGATCATGCAGCACATCGAGGAGGCCGGCGTGCATTCGGGCGACAGCGCCTGCTGCCTGCCGCCGCATTCGCTGCCCGCCGATGTCGTCGAGGAAATGAAGCGCCAGGCCATCGACCTCGCGCGCGCGCTTCGGGTCAAGGGGCTGATGAACGTGCAGTTCGCCGTGAAGGACGGCGAGGTCTACCTGATCGAGGTGAACCCGCGCGCCAGCCGCACCGTGCCCTTCGTCGCCAAGGCCACCGATTCAGCCATCGCATCCATCGCCGCGCGGCTGATGGCGGGCGAGCCGCTGTCGAACTTCCCGCACCGGCCACCCTACCCGCCCGCCGAGGACCCGATGGATGTGCTTCCTTTGGGCAACCCCTTCACCCTGGCCGATCCCAAGACGCCCTGGTTCTCGGTCAAGGAGGCCGTGCTGCCCTTCAACCGCTTTCCGGGCGTGGACACGATCCTGGGGCCGGAAATGCGCTCCACCGGCGAGGTCATGGGCTGGGCCCGCGACTTTGGCCGCGCCTTCCTCAAGGCCCAGATGGGCGCGGGCCAGGACCTGCCGACCGATGGCACGGTGTTCTTCTCGATCAAGGATGCCGACAAGGGCGCGGTGCTGCGCGAAACCGCCAAGATGGTGACCGACCTCGGCATGACGATCTGCGCCACCCGCGGCACCGCGAAATGGCTGGCCGAACAGGGCTTTGCCCCGCAGGTGGTCAACAAGGTCTACGAGGGCGGCCGCACCGTGGTGGACCGCCTCAAGGACGGCGAGATCGCGTTGGTCTTCAACTCGGCCGAGGGGGCGGCGGCGGTCGAGGACAGCCGCTCGATCCGCGCCGTGGCCCTGGCCGACAAGATCCCCTATTACACCACCCTGGCCGGGTCGCACGCCGCCGCCCTGGCGATGACCGCCAAGGTCAGCGACGAGGTGCGCGTGCGGGCACTGCAGGGGTAATCACCGGGTCCGGCCCTGCCGGACAAAGGGCCCTGTCGGCCTTTTGAAGCGATACCCGGGCGGGGCGCCGGCCGGGGCGCCCTCAGACGCTCCGTCACCCTTGCCTTGGGCCTGCCCTTTCCCCATCCTGGCAGGCAGCCGAGGGAGGAGAGACATGCACAGCGCCGCGATCACCGGAACCGGGGTCTTCACCCCGGACCAGAGCATTTCCAACGCGGAACTGGTCGCCGCCTTCAACGCCTATGCCGACCGGCAGAACGCGGCCAATGCCGCGGCGATCGCCGCCGATGAGGTCGCGCCCATCCCGCACTCTTCCTCCGCCTTCATCGAAGAGGCCTCGGGCATCCGCAGCCGCTACGTGATGGACAAGTCCGGCATTCTCGACCCCGACCGCATGTTTCCGCGCCTGGCCCCGCGCGCCGATGACGCCCCCAGCCTGATGGCCGAGATGGCGCTGGACGCCGGCCGGCAGGCCCTCGACAAGGCCGGGGTCGCCGCCGGTGACGTCGATGCCATCCTCTGCGCCGCCTCCAACCACGAAAGGGCCTACCCGGCCATCGCCGTGGAAATCCAGAGCCTGCTGGGCACCGGCGGTTTCGCCTTCGACATGAACGTCGCCTGCTCCTCGGCCACCTTCGGCATCCTCGCCGCCACCGACATGATCCGCGCCGGCACGATCCGCCGCGCACTGGTGGTGAACCCGGAAATCTGCTCGGCCCACTTGGAATGGCGTGACCGGGACTGCCACTTCATCTTCGGCGATGTCTGCACCGCCCTTCTGATCGAGCGTGACGACGACCTGCAGGGTCCGCATTTCAGGATCAGGTCCACCCGCGCGGCAACACAGTTCTCCAACAACATCCGCAACAACGACGGCTTCCTGCGTCGCAGCCACGACCAGATGGAAGACCGCCGCGACATGCAGTTCATGCAGGAGGGCCGCAGGGTCTTCAAGGAGGTGCTGCCGCTGGTCTCCCGACATATCGCCGATCACATGGCGCAAGAGGGCGTGGTCGCCGACGCCCTGAAACGGCTCTGGCTGCACCAGGCCAACAAGACCATGAACGACTATATCGGCAAGCGGGTCCTGGGCCGCACGCCCAGCCCGCAGGAACAGCCCAACATCCTGCAGGACTATGCCAATACCTCCTCGGCGGGCTCCATCATCGCCTTCGCCCAGTATTCGGACGATCTCGACACCGGCGATACCGGGCTGATCTGTTCCTTCGGGGCGGGCTATTCTGTGGGCTCGGTGATCGTGGAACGCGCCTGAGCCGCCCCTTCATCTTGGCAGGTAAACTCCGGGGGTTTGGGGGCTGGCCCCCAATCACACATAAAGCGTGCGCAGCACACCGCATGGTCACGGCCGGGTCAGGAATTCACCCGCGTATGAACCGCGTCGAGGCTTTCCACCCGTTCGGAATAGCGGTCCACCAGCATCTCCTTGCGGCCACGCACCATGAGGGTGAAGCGGGCCAGTTCCTCCATCACGTCCACGATGCGATTGTAAAGCGGCGAGGGCTTCATGCGGCCCTTGTCGAACTCGCCCCAGGCCTTGGGCACCGAGGATTGGTTGGGGATCGTCACCATGCGCATCCAGCGGCCCAGCAGGCGCATCTGGTTGACCGCGTTGAAGCTCTGCGAGCCGCCCGAGACCTGGCAGAGCGCCAGCGTCTTGCCCTGCGTGGGCCGGATGCCGCCGATCGGGGCCAGCGGCAGCCAGTCGATCTGGGTCTTCATCAGCCCGCTCATGGCGCCGTGGCGTTCGGGGCTGGACCAGACCATCCCCTCGGACCACAGCGCCAGCGCGCGCAGTTCGGCCACCTTCTCGTGGCCCTCGTCCACGCCATGATCGTCCACCTGCGGCAGGCCGTGCGGATCAAAGAACCGCGTCTCGCAGCCCAGCGCGCGCAGCACCCGCGCGCCCTCTTCGGCGACGCCGCGGGAATAGCTTGTCTCGCGCAGCGATCCGTAGAGCAGCAGGATGCGCGGCGGATGCCCCGGATCGCCGGGCGCGGCCAGCGCGGCACGGTCGGGCTGGCGCAGCGCGGCCGCCTCGATGTTGGGCATGGTGTCGTCGTGGGTCACGGCAACCTCGGGATGATGGACCAGTGCCGCGACCCTGTCGCGGGACGGCCCCGCGCGCAAGGCCCGACGCGTTTGCCCTTGCACCCGGCGCCGGTCCGGGACACCACGGCTCAACCCCTCGCATACCTCGAACCGAGACAACGTCATGGCCAAGCTCCATTTCAACTACTCGACAATGAACGCGGGCAAGTCGACCGTGCTGCTGCAGGCCAGCCATAACTACATCGAGCGGGGCATGCAGACCTACCTGCTGACCTCGCAACTCGACACCCGCGCGGGCGAGGGCCGCATCGCCAGCCGGATCGGCATAGGAACCCCGGCCGACACCTTCGCGCCAGGCGAGGATCTCTTTCGCAAGATCGAGTCGCGCCTAGCCCAAGGCCCCTGTGCCTGTGTCTTCATCGACGAGGCACAGTTCCTGACCGAACCGCAGGTCTGGCAAGTGGCCCGGGTGGTGGACGATCTCAACCTGCCGGCGATGTGCTATGGGCTGCGGGTGGATTTCATGGGCCAGCTCTTTCCCGGCTCCGCCGCCCTGCTGGCGCTGGCCGACGAGATGCGCGAGGTGCGCACGATCTGCCATTGCGGCAAGAAGGCCACCATGGTGGTCCGGACCGATGGCGCAGGCCGCGTGCTGACCGGGGGAGAGCAGGTGCAGATCGGCGGCAACGAAAGCTATGTCAGCCTGTGCCGCCGCCACTGGCGCGCGGCCACCGAAAGCGACACGCCGCCCCTGGTGTAGTCGCCGGTCGGTCCCGCCTCAGTTGACCCGCTGCGGCGGGTCGCGCCCTTCGGTGAAGGCGATGATGTTGTCCAGCGCCATCTGGCCCATGGCCTGCCGGGTTTCCACGGTGGCCGAGCCCAGGTGCGGCAACAGCACGCAGTTGTCCAGCGCGCGTAGCCGGTCCGGCACATGCGGTTCCGCCGCGTAGACATCCAGACCCGCCCCGGCGATGCGGCCCTGTTCCAGCGCCGCGATCAGGGCGGCCTCGTCCACGACCTCGCCGCGCGAGATGTTGACGAATATGCCGCCGGGCTTCATCGCCGCCAGCGCCCGCGCGTCGATCAGTCCGGTCGTCCCGGCCCCGCCCGGCACCGTGACAACCACGAAATCGGCCTGCGCCATGAGGTCTTGCAGCGTCTCGACCTGCCGTGCGGGCAGGCCCGCGTCCTTGGGCGAGCGGTTGTGGTAGATCACCTCCATGCCGAAGCCGTAGTGGCCGCGTCGGGCCACCGCCTGCCCGATCCGGCCCATGCCGACCACGCCCAGCACCTTTCCGGTAACATCCGTGCCCAGCAGCGATTGCGGCCCGAAGCCGCCCCACTGGCCGGCACGGACCATGCGCTCGCCCTCGCCCGCGCGCCGCGCCGTGGCCAGGATCAGGGTCCAGCCGATATCGGCCGTGGCATCGGTCAGAACGTCCGGCGTGTTCGTCACCACGACGCCCGCCGCCGCGGCGGCCGTCACGTCGATATGGTTGTAGCCCACCCCGAAGTTGCCGATAATTTTCGCCCGCGGGTCTCCGGCGCGTTCGAAGGCCGCCGCACTGAAGGCATCGCCAAGGGTCGGCAGGATCGCGTCATAGGCGGTCAGCGCCAGCGCCGCCTCTTCTTCACTCAGCGCCGCCTCGCCCAGGGTCACGTCGAACCTGGCCCGGGCCTGATCCAGAACCGGTTGGGCGATGGGTCTCGTGATCAGCAGTTTCAGCACACCCGGGCTCCTTGCGGGACATCGGTGTCCGGCGACAACAGGACCACGGCCCCATCAGCATCATGCAGGCCCAGCACCAGCACCTCGGACAGGAACTTGCCGATCTGGCGGGGCGGGAAATTGACCACGGCGATGACCTGCCGCCCGGGCAGGTCGCCCGGCGTGTAATGGTCGGTGATCTGGGCTGAAGTCTTGCGGGTGCCGATCTCGTCGCCGAAATCGACCCAGAGCTTGATCGCCGGTTTGCGGGCCTCGGGGAAGGGTTCGGCGCGGGTCACGCGCCCCACGCGGATATCCACCTTCAGGAAATCGTCGATCGAGATCTCATCGGCCATCGGCGAGCTCCTTGCTGCGTGCCGCTGCCGCCCTGACCGCCCGGCGCAGAAGCGGCGGAAACCCCGTGTCCTCCTCCATCAGAACCGCCAACGCCGCCTGCGTGGTGCCGTTTGGCGAGGTGACGTTGACGCGCAATTGGCCGGGGTCCTCCGGGGCCTCCTCGGCCAATTGGCCGGCGCCGGCCACCGTCGCCTTGGCCAGCCGCAGGGCCAACTCGGCGGGCAGCCCCTCGGCCTCGCCCGCCGCCGCGAGCGTCTCGATCAGGTGGAAGACATAGGCCGGGCCGGAGCCGCTCACCGCGGTGACCGCGTGCATCTGGCCCTCGACATCCAGCCGCACCACCTGCCCCACTGCCGAAAGCAGCGCCTCGGCCAGGTCCATCTGGGCCGCGCTGGCATGGCTGTTGCCGACGATGGCGGTGATCCCGCGCCCCACCGCCGAGGGCGTGTTGGGCATGGCCCGGATCACCGGGGTGCGCGCGCCCAGCGCCGCCTCGAAGGCCGACATCGGCGTGCCGGCCGCCACCGAAAGCACCACGGTCTTGCCATTGCCCAGCGCCTGCATCGCGGGCAGCGCCTGGCCCATCATTTGCGGCTTGACCGCCACCAAGGCCACCGCCGGGTCATCGGGCAACGCGGTGTTTAGATGCACGCCCTGCGCGCGCAGCCAGTCCGAGGGGTCGGGGTCGATCACCCGGACCGCGCCCGGCGACAGGCCCCCCGCCAACCAGCCCGCCAGCATGGCGGACCCCATCCTGCCACAGCCCAGAAGCACCATGCCGCGGCGTTCGATCTCTGTCATGTCCATGAGAGCCCCCCTGTTTGACCCCGAGTGTTAGGGACAGGCGGCACAGGGTTCAAGGCTGCGGGTCAGGGGCCGGGACGTGCGCACCCGGCCCGCGCGCCGATCAAGCGGTGCCATAGGCCTCGGCGATGGCCACCTGGATCGCCTCGGCCGCGCTGCGCTCGGCCCAGGTGACAAGCTGGAAGGCCGGGTAGTAGCGTTCGGCGCTCAGCACGGCGGCCGAGATCATCGTGTCGATCTGCTCGGGGCTGGCGATCTGGTCGCCCGCCAGCACGAGGCCATAGCGATAGACCATGAGCTTCTGCTCGGCCCAGAAGGTGAAGGCCCCGGCCCAGCACATGTCGTTGATACTGTTGAGCGCCTCGTAAAGGGCGGGCACGCGCTCCTCGGGCGGCTCCATCTCGAAGGTGCAGATTAGCCGCAGCGTCTGGTCGTAGACCGACCAGGCGAGGGTGATCGAATAGGTTCGCCACTGGCCTTCGACCGCCATGGCGATCTGGTCATCGGCGATCCGGTCGAACGCCCAGTCGTGATGCTCGGCGATATGCTCGACAAGGTCGATGGGATGTATCTCGGCGGAGTCGGGGACCTGCTCCGTCAGTGCCATGGGGCCTCCTGTCCTGCTAGCGGCGGGGCCTGACAAAGCCCCAATTGCTAGCTGCCTGCTCTAGGGACAGCGGGTCGAAGCCATATCCCTCACAAGATATGGTGGGCCTTGACGGGCCGATCTGTAAAGCACTTTCTTGGGGATAAAAGGACAGACGCCTCAAAAAGGGTCTTGGAGGCGGAAGGCGTGACGCAGGTCAAGGCCCGCGCCGACATACTGCACGCTATTCGGGTGGCGCTTCGCCCCCGGCCCGAACCGGGACTACCCGGAGCCGCCCTCAAGCGCCGCGATCCGGGCCTTGAGCGCCTCGTTCTCCTCGCGGGCCTTCTGGGCCATGGTGCGCACGGCCTCGAATTCCTCGCGTGTGACCAGGTCGCGGTCAGCCAGCCAGCGGTCGACCATGGAACTCATCGCCGTCTGCGCCTCGTCCTTGGCGCCCTGGGCCACGCCCATCGCGTTGGTCATCAGTTGCGAAAAATCGTCCAGCACCTTGTTTCGGGTCTGCATGTCAGCCTCCGGTCACATCTGTAGGATACATAGGCGGCGCCGGGCGGCTTGGCAACCCTGCCCCCGGCTTGACTTCACCCGTTCCGCACCGCAAGCACAGGCTCATGACCGCAGGCATTCCCTTTCCCGACATCAGCCCCGAGATCTTCACGATCCAGCTTTTCGGCGCCAGTTTCGCCCTGCGCTGGTATGCCATGGCCTATATCGTCGGCATCCTGCTGGGCTGGCGGCTGGCGGTGATGGCCGTGACCCGCCCGGGGCTTTGGGCCGGAGACAGCGCGCCCATGACCCGCGAACAGGTCGAGGACCTGCTGACCGCGATCATCCTGGGCGTCATCATCGGCGGGCGGCTGGGCTATGTGATGTTCTACCGGCCCGGCTATTACATCCAGAACCCGCTTGAGATCGCGATGCTCTGGCAGGGCGGCATGGCCTTTCACGGCGGCTTTCTCGGCGTCGTCGTGGCGGTCTGGCTGGTGGCACGCAAGCACGGCGTGCGGCTGGGCGATATCGCCAACCTGGTGGCGCTGGCCGCCCCGCCCGCCATATTCCTTGTCCGGATCGCCAATTTCATCAATGCCGAGCTTTGGGGCCGGCCCACCGGCCTGCCCTGGGGTGTGATCTTTCCCGGCGCGGCCGCCCAGGATTGCCCCGGTGTCGAGGGGCTTTGCGCGCGCCATCCCAGCCAGCTCTACGAGGCGGGGCTGGAGGGGCTCTTGCTGGGGCTGCTGCTGATCTGGCTTGCCTTCGTGCGGGGCTGGCTCAAGAGCCGTTGGTCGCTGGCCGGGCTGTTCTTCGCGGGCTACGGTACGGCGCGATTCCTGGTCGAATTCGTGCGCCAGCCCGACGCGCAATTCGTCGGCCCCGGCAACCCGGTGGGGCTGGCGTTTCATGTCGACGGTATCGGCCTGACCATGGGCCAGACGCTGTCACTGCCGATGATCGTGGTGGGCCTGGCGGTCATGCTCTGGGCCCTGCGGGGCGCGCCACAGGCCAAGGCATGACGCCACTGGGCAATCTCCTGGCGCGCCGGATCGCGGCCACCGGCCCGATGCCCCTGTCCGACTACATGGCCGAATGCCTGCTGCACCCCAAGCATGGCTATTACAGCACCCGCGATCCGCTGGGGCAGGCCGGCGATTTCATCACCGCGCCCGAGGTCAGCCAGATGTTCGGCGAGGTCATCGGCCTCGCGCTCGCGCAGGCCTGGATGGACCAGGGCGCGCCGGCGGCCTTCGTACTGGCCGAGCTTGGCCCGGGCCGCGGCACGCTGATGGCCGATGCCCTGCGCGCCACGGCAGGCGTGCCGGGGTTCCATGCGGCCGCGCAGGTGATCCTGATCGAGGCTTCGGCCCCACTGCGCGCGCAACAGGCCGAGCGTCTGCCACAGGCCCGCCATATCGACGGGCTGGACGCGCTGCCCGCGGCGCCGCTCTTTCTGGTGGCCAACGAGTTCTTCGATGCCCTGCCGATCCGCCAGTTCCAGCGCGATCCGGGCGGTTGGCGCGAGGTCATGGTGGGACTGGAGGGCGAGGCCCTGCGCCCCGGCCTGTCCGATCCCGCCCCGCTGGCCGCGCTTGACCATCGGCTGGAGGACACGGCCCCCGGCGACATCGTCGAGACCTGCCCGGCCCTGCCCGGAATCGTGGCGCAGATCGGCACGCGTCTCGCCCGCCATGGCGGCGCGGCGCTGATTCTCGACTACGGCGACTGGCGCGCGCTGGGCGACACCTTTCAGGCGCTCGAGGAGCACGCCCAGGCCGATCCCTTTGCCGCTCCGGGCAGGGCCGACCTGACGGCCCATGTGGATTTCGAGGCCCTGGCCCTGGCGGCAGCCCCCGCGTGCCACACGCGGCTGACCGCGCAGGGCGTCTTTCTAGAGCGGCTGGGCATCACCGACCGCGCCCGCGCCCTGGCCCGCGGATTGCACGGGGCCGCGCTGGACAGCCACGTCGCCGCGCACCGAAGGTTGACGCACCCCGACGAGATGGGTCACCTCTTCAAGGTGATGGGACTGTTTCCCGAGGGCCACCCGGCCCCGCCCGGACTGGAGACATGACGCTCGATATCATAACCGCCCCCGGCCTTGCGCCGCTCAGCCACGGGTTCTTTACCCGCCGGGGCGGCGCGTCGTCGGGGGTCTTCGCCGGGTTGAATTGCGGCTATGGCAGTTCCGACCAGCATGAGGCGGTGACGATCAACCGTACCCGCGCCGCCGACGCCCTTGGCGTCGCGCCCGAGGCGCTGCTGGGCGTACACCAGGTGCATTCGGCCCAGGCGATCACAGTGACCGAACCGGGCACGTCACCGGTCAAGGCAGACGCGCTTGTCACCGATCGGCCCGGGCTTGCGCTGTCCGTGCTGGCGGCCGATTGCCAGCCGGTGCTGTTCGCGGATCACGCAGCCGGGGTGGTCGGCGCAGCGCATGCTGGCTGGCGCGGGACACTGGACGGGGTGCTGGAGGCCACGCTCGACGCGATGGAGGCCTTGGGCGCCGACCGGGGCGCAACCCTAACCGTCATCGGCCCCTGCATCAGCCAGCGCAACTACGAGGTCGGCCCGGACTTCCTGGATGATTTCCTGGCCGACGACCCCGAGAACGCCCGATTTTTCGCCAGCGGGGCAGGCGACAGGTATCTTTTCGATCTGCCGGGGTTCGGGCTGCACCGGCTGCGCGCAGCCGGAGTATGGCAGGCCCAATGGACCCGCCACTGCACCTACGCCGACCCGGACCGGTTCTTCAGCTATCGCCGCAGCACCCATGCGAAAGCGGCCGATTACGGCCGCCTCATCAGCGCGATCCGGCTTTAAGCGCGCGTACGCCCCGCGCAAAGGTCGCAGGGAGGCGATAACCGCGATCGACGCCGGTCAGGCCTCCTGCGCCAGGCGGGCCTCCAGCACTTCGAAGGGCACGCCGGGATCATCCTTGGCGCCCCGGATCACCAGAGAGGTCTTGACGCTGGCCACGTTGGGGGCGGCCGTCAGATGTTCCGTCAGAAAGGTCTGGAACGACCGCAGGTCGGGGGCCACACACTTGAGGATGAAATCGACCTCACCGTTGAGCATGTGACACTCGCGCACCAGCGGCCAGCCCGCGCATTTCTCCTCGAAGGCGGAAAGGTCTTTCTCGGCCTGGCTGACAAGCCCGACCATGGCGAAGACCTGAACCTCAAAGCCCAGTTCGCGCGCGTCCACCTCGGCATGATAGCCGCGGATGAACCCCTGTTCCTCGAGCGTGCGCACCCGGCGCAGGCAGGGCGGCGCCGAGATACCCACCCGCTTGGCCAGTTCCACATTGGTCATGCGGCCATCGGCCTGCAACTCGGCCAGGATCATGCGGTCGATCTCATCCAAACGGGTGCTGGGCATGTGCGGGCTGTCCTGTCGAGGGTGATTTGCGAGACTATACGCATAAAGGCCCTAAGGCGCAATAATCTTTCACGTAGACGCAATATCCTTTCATATGCCTCTTGCGTCGATCCGCCCCTTTCGCCCGACGTCCGGCCCGCCTATATCCGACGCCGTACCACGTGAAGGGAATATCGTCATGGCAGAGCAACGCCGCACCAAGGTCCTGATCATCGGGTCTGGCCCGGCCGGTTATACCGCCGCCGTCTACGCCAGCCGCGCCATGCTTGAGCCGATCCTGGTCCAGGGGATCGAGCCGGGCGGCCAGCTGACCACCACCACGGACGTGGAAAACTGGCCCGGCGAAACGGAAATCCAGGGCCCGGATCTGATGGTCAACATGGAGGCGCACGCCAAGGCCGTGGGCAGCGAGATCATCGGCGACATCATCACCAGAATCGATTTCGACACCCGCCCCTTCCGCTGCCAGTCCGACAGCGGCACCGAATATATCGCCGACGCCATCATCCTGGCCACCGGCGCCCGGGCGAAATGGCTGGGCCTGCCCTCGGAGGAGAAGTTCAAGGGCTTCGGCGTCTCGGCCTGCGCCACCTGCGACGGGTTCTTCTACCGCGGGCAGGAGATCGCGGTGATCGGCGGCGGCAACACCGCCGTTGAAGAGGCGCTGTTCCTGACCAATTTCGCCAGCAAGGTGACGCTGATCCACCGCCGCGACGAGCTGCGCGCCGAGAAGATCCTGCAGGACCGGCTGTTCAAGCACCCCAAGGTCGAGATTTTGTGGAATCATCAGCTTGACGAGGTCTACGGCGCCGAAAGCCCGCTTGGCGTTCAGGGGATCAAGGTCAGGAACGTCAAAACCGAGGCGGTGACAGAGCTGCCCGTGACCGGCGTCTTCGTGGCCATCGGCCATGCCCCGGCCAACGAACTGGTCAAGGACGCGCTGGAGACGCACATGGGCGGCTATGTCGTCACCAAGCCCGACAGCACCGAGACAAGCATTCCCGGCATCTATGCCGCCGGCGACCTGACCGACCACAAGTATCGCCAGGCGGTGACCTCGGCCGGCATGGGCTGCATGGCCGCGCTGGAGGCCGAACGCTGGCTGGCCGAACAGGAAGACGCGGGCGAACCGGCCCCCGAGGTGGCAAACGAACCCGAAAGTGCCTGACCCAAGGGGGCGCAAGGCGCGTCGCGGGCCATTGACGGCCCGCGACGCCTGCCGCGAACGCGACTTTTCGGCAACAGCGGGGCGGCAGGACAGCCCGAGGGTTTTTCGGCAGTGAAAAGCATGCGATGCGTTCATCCGTGAACAAACCTTGAGTCGCGGCCGTGCCCACCCCGAAAACACCGCCAATGACAGACGAGGAAGACGCGCTCTTCCGGCTGTTGCGCCAGGTCGACCTGGCGCCCGACGCCTCGCAGCGCGCGATGGCGGAGGCCGTCGGCATGTCGCTGGGCCGGCTCAATGCACAGCTCAAGTCGGCGATCGGCGCCGGGTTCATAAAAACCAACGATCACACCGGCGAGGACCGGCGCAAACGCGTCTCCTACGTGCTCACCCACAAGGGGGCCACGGAACAGGCGCGCCTGACCGATCGCTTTCTCGCCCGCAAATTCGCCGAATACGACGCGCTTCACGCGGAACTCACCGGCACGATCAGCGGTCATTATCCGCCCAAAACCAGGACCACATTGATGCAAAGCAACCTCGCCCCGATCCCCGAACTCTACGTGTCTTACGACAGCGCCCAGAAGCTGAAGGCCGACGCCGCCGATCTGACCAGCTGGGATCTCAGCCCGCGCCAGATCTGCGACCTTGACTTGCTGATGAACGGCGGGTTCAGCCCGCTCAAGGGCTTCCTGTCGCAGGCGGATTACGACAGCGTGGTCGAAGACATGCGGCTGGCCGATGGCACGCTCTGGCCCATGCCGATCACGCTGGACGTCTCCGAGGAGTTCGCCGAGAGCCTCGACCTGGGCCAGGACATCGCCCTGCGCGACCAGGAGGGCGTGATCCTGGGCACCATGACAGTGACCGACCGCTGGACGCCGGACAAGGCGCGCGAGGCTGAAAAGGTCTTCGGCGCCGATGACAGCGCCCACCCGGCGGTGAACTACCTGCATAACACAGCAGGCAAGGTCTACCTGGGCGGCCCCGTCACCGGCATCCAGCAGCCGGTGCATTATGATTTCCGCGGCCGGCGCGACACGCCCAACGAGTTGCGCGCGCTGTTCCGCAAGCTAGGTTGGCGCCGCGTCGTCGCCTTCCAGACCCGCAACCCGCTGCACCGCGCGCACCAGGAACTGACCTTCCGCGCCGCGAAAGAGGCCCAGGCCAACCTGCTGATCCATCCGGTCGTGGGCCTGACCAAGCCCGGCGACGTGGACCATTTCACGCGGGTGCGCTGCTACGAGGCCGTGCTGGACAAGTACCCGCAATCGACGACCACCATGTCGCTGCTCAACCTCGCCATGCGCATGGCCGGCCCGCGCGAGGCAGTCTGGCACGGAATCATCCGGCGCAATCACGGCTGCACCCACATGATCGTGGGCCGCGACCATGCCGGCCCGGGCAAGAACAGCCAGGGCGAGGATTTCTACGGCCCCTATGACGCACAAGAGCTGTTCCGCACCCACCAGGACGAGATCGGCCTCGAAATGGTGGACTTCAAGCACATGGTCTACGTGCAGGAGCGCGCCCAGTACGAGCCCGCCGACGAGATCGCCGACAAGGACGACGTGACCATCCTGAACATCTCGGGCACCGAGCTGCGCCGCCGGCTGGCCGAGGGGCTGGAAATCCCGGACTGGTTCTCCTTTCCCGAAGTCGTGCAAGAGCTGCGCCGCACCCGGCCGCCGCGGTCCCAGCAGGGGTTCACCGTCTTTTTCACCGGCCTGTCAGGCTCGGGCAAATCGACCATCGCCAATGCGCTGATGGTAAAGCTGATGGAGATGGGAGGGCGCCCGGTGACGCTGCTCGACGGGGACATCGTGCGCAAGAACCTGTCGTCCGAGCTGGGCTTTTCCAAGGAGCACCGCGACCTGAACATTCGCCGGATCGGCTATGTTGCCAGCGAGATCACCAAGAACGGCGGCATCGCCATCTGTGCACCCATCGCGCCCTATGCGGCCACCCGCCGCGCGGTGCGTGAAGAGATCGAGGCCTACGGCGCCTTCCTGGAGATCCATGTGGCAACCTCGCTCGAGGAATGCGAACGCCGCGACCGCAAGGGGCTCTACAAGCTGGCGCGTGAGGGCAAGATCAAGGAATTCACCGGGATCTCGGACCCCTACGACGAGCCCGAGACTCCCGAGCTGCGCGTCGAGACCGAGAATATCGACGTCGACAACTGCGCGCACCAGGTGATCCTCAAGCTGGAAAGCCTCGGGCTGATCGCGGGCAACTGAGCGCGCGCCGGAAAGCAGGAAAAGGCCCCCGCGGGAAAACCGGCGGGGGCCTTTTTCGGCAGCGTCGTCAATCGCCCTGTCACAGGGCCAGAACGCAATGATGACCTGCAACCGGGTGCGGCCGCAATTGGCTGCGCCAGTCGCTTATGCGCACCGGCAGCACCGCGGCGCGTTTCGGCCTAGATTATCTCGTCCTCGTCGAACAGCGGCGAGGCCTCCAGCTGGCTCGACAGTTCCTCGACCGTGTCTGCGGCGCGTTGGTGCGGGGCCTCGGCGATATGGAACAGCGCGTCCCCCTCGTTGACCACGGGCAGCACGGCGCGGCCCACGATGATCCCGGCGCCGGGGGCGAGAACCTCGGTTTCGACCTCGCCGAAGGGATCCGCGACGGCGGCGATCACCTCGCCCTCTTCCACCACATCCCCATCGGCACGAAAGCTGCGCAGCAGCCCACCGGCCGGGGCCCGCACCCATGTGCTGGAATAGGAAAACAGCGGCTTGCGACGGGCCTTGGCGATACCCTTTGCGGGCAGCATGTCCATGGCCCGCAGCACCCGCAGGATGCCCGCCACCCCGGCCCGGGTGGCCATCTCATCAAAGCGCAGCCCTTCGCCGGCCTCGTAAAGAAGCACGTCGATCCCCGCCCGCTTGGCCTCGGCGCGCAACGAGCCGTCGCGCAGCGAGGAGGTCAGCACGACGGGCGCGCCAAAGGCCTCGGCCATGGCGACCATGCGCTCGTTGCCGCGATTGATGCGCACCTGCGGCAGGTTGGTGCGGTGCACCGCGGCCGAGTGCAGGTCGATCCCGAGGTCACACCGTTTGACCACGGTATCCAGGAATATCTCGGCCAGTCGCGAGGCCAGCGAGCCGCGGGCGTAGCCCGGAAAGCTGCGGTTCAGGTCGCGCCGGTCCGGAAGGTAACGCGACCGGTTCTGAAAGCCGAACGAATTGACGATGGGCACGACCATGAGCGTCCCGCGCAGCTTGTCCAGCAGGGGCGATTGCAAAAGGCGGCGGCAGATTTCCACGCCCATCACCTCGTCGCCATGGACGGCGGCGCTGACAAAGACCGTAGGCCCTTTGCGGCGCCCGTGAACGGCATGGACCGAGAGGTTGACCGGTGTGTGATCCGACAGCAGGCTGACTGGAAGCTCCACCGTCTGGCGCGTCCCCGGGGCTATGACATGCCCGTTCAGCTTGAACCCCTTGCGTTTCGCCATGCCGCCCCTCTCTCCCGTGGTTCGTCCACAAAAGGCAAATCAACCGGCAAGGCAACCCCTTGCGCCCCGTCCCCCCGGCTGGAAGGCTTGCGCCCATGCTGACCGTGGCGCTGACATCCGTTCCCCCGCGCTTCGCCGGGCTGGGGGCGACGCTGGACAGTCTGCTGGCCCAGCCCGAGGTGGCCCGCGTGGTCGTGACACTGCCGCGCCGCTATGCGCACTTTGCCGGGCCGGTGACGCCGCCGCCGTTGCCCGACGGGGTCACGCTGCACTGGGCCGACAGCGATATCGGCCCCGCCACCAAGGTGCTGCCGCTGGCCGCGACGCTGGCACCGGATGTTCCGATCCTGATCTGCGACGACGACTGGGCCTACGGGCCGGGGTGGGCGGCAGGGTTCGCGGCGGCCCATGCCGCCGATCCCGCCGCCGCGCTGGCCGCACAACCCTTCGAGGCGCGCCGGATCGGACGGCCTTCGGGGACCATCGTGCAGGGCTTCGCGGGGGTGCTGGTCAGGCCCGCCATGCTGGCGCCCCTGACGCCACCGCCTGAACGGTTCCGTACCGTCGACGATGTCTGGCTCTCGGCCATGCTTGCCGCAAATGACGTGCCAGTGCGTGCCCTTCCCGCCCTGCGCGTCCTGGCCCGCCCCACGGGAAACGAAGCCGCACCGCTGCAGGCGCGCGGGGATCGCGCCGCCCTCAACCGGGCCTGCGCGGCACATTGTGCCAATTTTTTCGCGATCTGGGGCTAGGATCGGATTTCCACCGATCCGACCCCCGGCTGCGGTGCCTCAGTGCACCGTAACAGGCGTCATGTCGTGCTGCCGCGCCAACTCGAAGGCCAGCGCGCGGTTGGCGACAAGCGCCAGCTGCTGCCCGTCGCTGTCATGCACGGCATAAACCTGATTCATCCCGTCCGACTGCTCGCGAACCTCGTCGGGCAGGTCGGCGACGGCCACCGGCTTGACGTAGACGACCCGGTCGCCCAGCGCTTCGAAATCGTATTTCGTGTTCATGGCTCAGCTCCTGCGGATGTTGATGGTCTGGACGACACTTTCGGGCGCGGATCGGGTCAGATCCACGTGCAGCAGGCCATTTTCCATCACGGCCTCGCCCACGTCGACCCCGTCGGCCAGCACGAAGGACCGCTGGAATTGCCGCGCCGCGATCCCGCGATGCAGAAAGACACGGCCTTCGCCGTCCTCGGCCTGTTTGCCGCGGATCACCAGCTGGCTGTCCTCCAGCGTGATCGAGAGATCATCCTCGCGGAATCCAGCCACCGCCAGGGTGATCCGGTAGGAGGTCTCGGAGGTCTGTTCGATGTTGTAGGGGGGGTAGCCATCATTGCCGGTTTTCGCGGTGCGTTCCACCAGCCGCTCCAGCTGTTCGAACCCCAGTAGGAAGGGATGCGTCCCCAATGCCAGTTTCGTCATGCGACATGCCCTTTTGTTAAGCGACCGTCCATTGCGAGCCCCTTTGTGGCGACCCGTTGCTGAAAATATGGGGGGGCGCGGAAGCCCATGCAAGACCTCGGGCCACCGGTTTCGCTTTGAAAACGGAGGGGCAGCCCCTATCTTGGGGACACACTGACACCCGAGATGGCGGAATCGACAATGAACAGCTCTGCCCGCATGGAGGAACGCGACGTGTTGCGCGTCGAACTGGAGGTTCTGCGCCAGGAACACCGCGACCTGGACGAGGCCATCAACGCCCTGCAGGATGACGGCAAGGGCGACATGTTCACGATCCGGCGGCTCAAGAAGCAGAAACTCGGCCTCAAGGACCGCATCGCCCAGATCGAGGATCGGCTGTTTCCCGACATCATCGCCTGATCCGGCCCCTGCCGCGTTGCACGGCGGGCTGACATGGCTATAGTGCCGCTTTCCTAGGCAGGGGGCCGTATCATGACCCAAGCACGCGTCGGCATCATCATGGGCAGCCAGTCCGACTGGCCCACCATGCGCGCGGCCGCGGATGTCCTGGACGAGCTGGGGGTAGAGGTCGAAACCCGGATCGTGTCCGCCCATCGCACGCCCGACCGGCTCTGGGACTACGGCAGGACAGCCCTGGACAGGGGCCTGCAGGTGATCATCGCGGGGGCCGGCGGGGCCGCGCATCTGCCGGGCATGATGGCCTCAAAGACCCGTGTGCCGGTGATCGGCGTGCCGGTGCAGACCAGGGCGCTGTCCGGTGTCGACAGCCTTTATTCCATCCTGCAGATGCCGCGCGGCTATCCCGTTGCCACCATGGCCATCGGTTCTGCGGGCGCGACGAACGCGGGCCTGATGGCCGCCGGCATCCTCGGACTGCAGGACCCGGCCCTCGCGCGGCGTCTGGACGACTGGCGCGCCGCCCTTTCCGCCTCGATCCCGGAAGAACCCAGCGATGACTGATCCTCTTCCCATCGGCGCCACCATCGGCATTCTCGGCGGCGGCCAGCTGGGGCGGATGCTCTCGGTTGCCGCGGCGCGACTCGGCTTCAAGACCTGTATCTACGAGCCAGCGGGCGACTGCCCGGCCAGCCATGTCAGCAAATATCATTTCAAGGCCGGCTACGAGGACGAGACCGCCCTGCGCGCCTTTGCCGAGGCGGTGGATGTCATCACCTACGAATTCGAGAACATCCCCACCTCGGCGCTGGACCTGCTTGAGACACGCGCCCCGATCCGGCCCGGGCGCCGGGTGCTCGCCGTCTCGCAGGACCGGCTGACGGAAAAGGCCTTTCTAAGCGAACAGGGCCTGGGCACCGCGCCCTTCGCCGCCGTGGACGACGCGGTCGACCTGGCCGAAGCGATCGCCGAAATCGGCACGCCGGCGATCCTCAAGACCCGGCGTTTCGGCTATGACGGCAAGGGCCAGGCCCGCATCAAGGCCCCTGACGAGGCGGAGGCGGCGCTGGAAACCATGGCCGCCGCCCCCGCGATCCTCGAAGGCCAGGTCGATTTCACGCGCGAGGTTTCGGTGATCGCGGCCCGTGGGCTGGACGGGTCGGTCGCCTGCTTCGATCCTGGCGAGAACACCCACCGCGACGGTATCCTGCATGCGACAACCGTCCCTGCCACCCTGTCGCCGACCCAGCGCAGCGACGCGGTTCTGGTGGCTGCGAAGATCCTCAATACGCTGCATTACGTCGGCGTCATGGGGGTCGAGCTTTTCGTCACCCCGCAGGGTCTGCTGGTCAACGAGATCGCCCCGCGGGTGCACAATTCCGGGCACTGGACGCAGAACGGCTGCCTGATCGACCAGTTCGAGCAACACATCCGCGCCGTAGCGGGCTGGCCACTGGGCGACGGGTCGCGCCATGCCAACGTGATGATGGAGAACCTGATCGGTGAGGACGTGGCGCGCGTGCCCGACCTGGCCGGGACCAGCACGGCGATCCACCTCTACGGCAAGGCCGAGGTCAAGCCGGGCCGCAAGATGGGCCATATCAACAGGATCACCGGACCTGCGAACTGACGGAAATTCCAGAATTTCGGTCCCCGCTGGCTTGGGGCCGATCAGTCCAGCCCGAAGAGCACCGCGCGCAGGGTCAGGTCGCGGTCGAACTGACCGGTCTCCAGAAAGGCCCGGACCTGCGCCATGACCAGCGGGTTGTTCATCATGAAGGTATGCGTCAACGGCAGCACGATATGGTCGTCCATCCCTTCGATGCGCGTCGAGGCGACCGAGACCTTGCCGTCATCCGGCCCGTCGATCACGTTGGAATAGATCGGGTTCAGCGTCCGGTTGCCCGCGATGATGCCCAGTTCGAAATCCGGCAGCGGCAGTGCCTCGGGCACGCCATCGGTGCCCAGTTGCAGACCGGCGGGGCCATTGACCCAGCGGAACGGTTCGAAATCACCGAAGACGTCCACCAATTGCGAGCCATGGTTGGGCGGCCCCAGCATCACGACGCGGCCCAGGGTCTCGGGCCGGTGTTCGGCCAGCCAGGCGCGCACCAGGATGCCGCCCATGGAATGGGTCACGAAATGCACGCGCGCCGGGCCGCACTGCGCGACCTGCCGCGGGAGGGCCGCGGACACCAGTTTGCCGATGCTCGCCCGAGTCGAGGGGTACCCTTCGTTGATGACCCGATAGCCCGCGTCCTCGAGCACGCCCTGCAAGGCCAGAAAGGACGTCTCGCCCCGGGCCAGCCCGTGCAGCAGCACGACACAGTCCGCCGCCCGCGCGGGCAGCGACGACAGCATCAGAAACAGGGTGAGGAAAAGGGAACGCATACCTTTCCATATAAGGTTCCCGCCAAGGTGTAACAGATGCGTCTTGCCCTGACCCGACGGCATCACCAATCTGGCGCGCATGACCCGACCTGTTCGCCTTGCTGTCCGCGGCCTGCTGATGCGGGACGATCGGCTGTTGCTGGTCAACGCCTATGCCGGGCGCGATGATCTCTGGTGCGCTCCGGGCGGCGGTGTCGAGCGGCATCAGAGCCTGCCCGAGAACCTGGCCCGCGAGATATACGAGGAAACCGGCCTGACGGTCTCGGTCGGTGCGCCCTGCCTTGTGAACGAGTTTCACGATCCGACAGGCGATTTTCACCAGGTCGACATCTATTTCCGCTGCACACTGGTCGATGGCGACATTTCCCGGGATTGGCAAGACCCCGAGCGGATCGTCAGCCTGCGCCGCTGGGTCACGCGCGCCGAGATGGCCGGGATGCGCGTGAAACCCGAAAGTCTCGCCGCCGCGGCCTGGGGCGAGGGCATGGCGGCGGCCTATGATCCGCTGGAGCCGATCCTGCGGTAGAGCCCCTGGCGCAGGGGATTTTGCGGGACATCGAGGCGGGACGGATGGCGCCGCCAGTCAGTATCTCTGACAGACCAATGAAAAGGGGCGCCCGGCAGGCGCCCCTTCCTTGATCGGCAGTTTCGAAACAGGGCGCTTGGATAGTCGGCTGCGCCGAGATCCCGCGTCCGCGTTGCGAACGTCGAAACTCCTTGCGGAAACTTCGACTTACATCATGCCGCCCATGCCGCCCATGTCGGGCATGCCGCCGCCACCGGCGCCGCCGCCGTCGTCCTTGGACGGCTTGTCGGCGATCATGGCCTCGGTGGTGATCAGCAGACCAGCGATGGACGAGGCGTCCTGCAGCGCGGTGCGCGCCACCTTGGCCGGGTCGATCACGCCGAACTTGAACATGTCGCCATATTCGTCGGTCTGGGCGTTGTAGCCGAAGGACTTGTCGTCGGACTCGCGGATCTTGCCAGCGACGACCGAACCGTCAACACCGGCATTCTCGGCGATCTGGCGCAGCGGCGTCTCGAGTGCCTTGCGCACGATGTCGATGCCACGGGTCTGGTCGATGTTCTCGCCTTCCAGCCCTTCGAGCGCCTTGGCCCCCTGGACCAGCGACACACCACCGCCGACGACAATGCCTTCCTGGACGGCCGCGCGGGTCGCGTTGAGCGCGTCGTCGACGCGGTCCTTGCGCTCCTTGACCTCGGTCTCGGTCATGCCGCCGACACGGATGACAGCCACACCGCCGGCCAGCTTGGCCACGCGTTCCTGCAGCTTCTCGCGGTCGTAGTCCGAGGTGGTTTCCTCGATCTGGGTGCGGATCTGACTGACGCGGGCCTCGATCTCGGCGGAGTCACCGTTGCCTTCGATGATCGTGGTCTCGTCCTTGGAGATGTCGATCTTCTTGGCCTGGCCCAGCATGTCCATGGTGACATTCTCGAGCTTCATCCCGAGATCCTCGGAGATGACCTGCCCGCCGGTCAGGATCGCGATGTCCTGCAGCATGGCCTTGCGGCGATCGCCGAAGCCCGGTGCCTTGACGGCGGCGATCTTCAGGCCGCCACGCAGCTTGTTGACCACCAGGGTTGCCAGGGCTTCGCCCTCGACATCCTCGGCAATGATCAGCAGCGGCTTCTGGGACTGGATGACCTGCTCGAGCAGGGGAACCATCGGCTGCAGGCTGGAGAGCTTCTTCTCGTGCAGCAGGACCAGGCAGTCTTCCAGTTCGGCGACCATCTTGTCGGAGTTGGTCACGAAGTAGGGCGACAGGTAACCGCGGTCGAACTGCATGCCCTCGACCACGTCGGTCTCGGTCTCGGTGCCCTTGTTTTCCTCGACGGTGATGACGCCGTCGTTGCCGACCTTCTGCATGGCGTCGGCGATCATCTGGCCGATCTCCTTCTCGCCATTCGCCGACACGGTGCCGACCTGGGCGACTTCCTCGGAGTTCTCGACCTTGCGGGCGGCGGCCTTGATGGCCTCGACGACCTTGGTGGTGGCCAGGTCGATGCCGCGCTTGAGGTCCATCGGGTTCATCCCGGCGGCCACGGCCTTGGTGCCTTCCTTGACGATGGACTGGGCCAGCACCGTTGCGGTGGTGGTGCCGTCGCCGGCCTCGTCATTGGTGCGGTTGGCCACTTCCTTGACCATCTGCGCGCCCATGTTCTCGAACTTGTCTTCCAGCTCGATTTCCTTGGCCACGGAAACACCGTCCTTGGTGATGCGGGGCGAACCGAAGGACTTTTCCAGGACCACGTTGCGGCCCTTGGGACCAAGGGTCACCTTCACGGCATCGGCCAGCACGTTCACGCCGCGCAGCATGCCGGTGCGGGCATCGGTATCGAATTTGACGTCTTTTGCGGACATTGTCGCGTTCCTCGTCTTTGTTGCTTGTTGTCGGGGGGTAGGCGGTGCCTCAGGCCATGACGCCGAGGATGTCGCCTTCCTTCATGATGAGCAGCTCTTCACCATCAACGGTGATCTCGGTGCCGGACCACTTTCCGAAGAGGATCTTGTCACCCTCGGAGACGTCCATCTTGATGCGGTCGCCATCGTCATCGCGGGCGCCGGCGCCAACGGCCACGACTTCGCCCTCCTGGGGCTTTTCCTTGGCGCTATCGGGGATGATCAGGCCCCCGGCGGTCGTGTCGTCGCTTTCCACGCGGCGCACGAGCACCCGGTCATGAAGCGGTTTGAAAGCCATATCAGTAGCTCCTCAGCTAGACTTGTTCTCGTTCGTCCCTCTCGGGCGTTATCACTCACTCAGGGCGAGTGCTAACTGCAGGGAGGTAGGCAAGAGCCGGAGCAGTGTCAACGGGGTGCCGCGACAAAAACAGCGCCACGCAGGACGAAAGGACAGTTTGCAGGACGAAAGGACAGTTTGGTGACGAATCCCGGTATCGCGCACGATGGAGGCGCGCGTAACATCGTGCAAACGCCGTGCCACAGGCGGCCGGAGAACCGGTGCCGCGTCGGCTGATTGCCGCCCTGCTGACCTGCCTTGCCCTGCCGCTGGCCGCCCAGTGCCAGGGGCAGGGCCTTCAAAAGATTGGCCGTGGACCCCACGTCATGGGGCAACGCACCGCTAGAAAGGGAGGCCCACCATGGACCCCACATCTCGCCGCACCGTCCCCGTGAACCTGCGCCAGAGCGGCGCGCCCCGCGTCGACATGCTGATCGGCACCCGGGTCCGCAAGTCACCCTTCTGGCACAAATCGGTGGAACATGGCGTGCGCGCCGTCACCGTCTACAATCGTATGTATCATCCCCGCATCTACTTCTCGCAGGACGAGGGCGGGCTGCTGGGCGAATACGACTACCTGACCCGTCACGTGACCCTGTGGAACGTGGCCGTCGAGCGCCAGATCCAGATCAAGGGCCCCGATGCCACCGCCTTCGTGGATTTCCTCGTCACCCGCGCCATGGCCGGCGACAGGGAACTGGCCCCGGGCAAGGCGCGCTACGTGATCCTGTGCAACCGCGACGGCGGCATCGTGAACGACCCGGTCCTGTTGCGGATCGCCGAGGACGAATATTGGCTGTCGATCTCGGATTCCGACGTCGCGCTCTGGGCGCAGGGGGTAAATGTTTCCGGCCGCTTCGACGCCACGGTCCGGGAACTGGACGTGGCCCCGGTGCAGTTGCAGGGCCCCGACAGTGCCGCCGTGCTGCAGGACGCCGGGGTCGATGGCGTGGCGGAGATGAAATTCTTCAACCTGATGGAAACCACGCTTTTCGGCTGCGATGTCGTCATTTCCAAGACCGGGTTCTCGGGCGAAGAGGGCTTCGAGATCTACCTGCGCAACGCCACCCGCGATGCCGACGCGCTCTGGGATGGGCTGGTCGCGGCGGGGGCCCCTTATCACCTGCGGGTGATCGCGCCCAACCACATCAGCCGCATGGAGGCCGGGATCCTGTCCTACGGCCAGGACATGGATCTGGAGACAACGCCCTACGAGGTCGGGCTGGAGTGGCAGGTAAACCTGGACAAGGCCGACTTCATCGGCAAGGCCGCGCTGGAGGAGATCGCCGCGCGCGGCGTCAGCCACAAGCTCACCGGGCTGACCTTCGGCGGCCGCAAGATCGACTGGTACAACGCCGATTTCTGGCCCGTCCTGGACCCGGAGCAGCAAGAGGAGATCGGCTATGTCACCTCTGCGTTCCACTCGCCCGGGATCGGCACGAATATCGCCTATGCCCGCGTGCCGGCGGCCCGCGCGACGCCGGGCCAGTCGCTGCTGGTCAAGACACCCGGCGCGGTCGAGCCGATCCCCGCCCAGACCTGTGCAACACCCTTCACCATGCCAGAACGGGGGATGAACAGACCGGTCGGGATGGGCGGCGCCCCGAAACGGTGATGCCCCGACAGGGGCTGGCGAGCACCGGATGGGCAGGACACGCAGCCTGACAAGGCCGCAATGCCTTCGACGCCGGCGCAACAAGGACAACTGCTCGCGCAGCGGGCGGAGTTCGCGTCAGTCGATATGCGGCCTGGCGCGTCCTGCCTCCTTACGCATCGCCCCAATCTTTCAAACCCTGCCGGCCTTCGGCACTCAATCCGTAGACACCGCGCGTGACCCGCTCGAACCAGCCGTAGTGATTGTCGGCCATGATTCGCGTGGCTTGCGGCACCTCGGCCCCGTCGGCCACGATCGCCCCGCGCGACGGGCCATGGACGGCCAGGAACCTTGCGCAGGCCAGGGCATCCTGCCGGTAGCCGGTGACAAGGCCATGCCGCGTCGCCCCGCCTGCGTTGGGGTCGCCTCGCAGACGCTCGAAATCCCGCAACAGCCGCGCCGCCTTCTGCCTGGACTTGCGCGGGCGAAACGGGCCGGGATCGGCCATGACCTCGACCAAGCCATCCCGGGGCCGCACGAAGATCACCCCCAGCCCCAGCATCCGCGCCATACGGACGTTCTCTTTCGCATTGCGCTTGGGCTTTGGCACGGCGACATAGACAAGATCGCTGACCGCCTGCCGCGCGATGGCCTGATGAAACAGCGCCAGCGAAAAGCCGGTCTTCAACTCGACGATCAGCGGCGCCTCGTCGCCGCGCCGGGCCACGATATCGGCGGCGCCGACCTCGCCCTTGACCGTGTAGCCCTGCGCCTGCAGATACGCCTTGACGGGGGGGTACAGGTCGCTCTCACGCACGCGGCGGCCGCACCCTGTGGCCCCGATGCAAGACCTGACACTCTGCCGCGTGACAGTCCAAACCATCCCCCCTATAAGGCCCGCGAATTCACCTGAACCACGGGCTTATCAATAATGACCACACTCGTTTTCGGCCACAAGGCCCCCGACACCGACTCCACCGGCGCGCCGCTGATCTGGGCTTGGTACCTCTCCGAGGTCAAAGGCGAGGATGCCAAGGCGGTCCTGCTGGGCCAGCCCAATACCGAGGCGGCCTTCGTCCTGTCCCGCTGGGGCTATGACACCCCCGAGATCATCGCGGACGTGGCCGACGACCAGCCCTGCGTCATCGTGGACACCAACAACCCCGCCGAACTGCCCGCCAATATCAACGGCGCCGACGTGCAGGCGATCATCGACCATCACAAGCTGGTCGGCGGGCTGGAAACCAGGGGACCGATCAACATCACGATCAGTCCGCTGGCCTGCTCCGCCACCATCATGCACACCCTGATGGGCCCCGATGCCGACAAGCTGACCGACCCGGTCAAGGGGCTGATGCTGTCGTGCATCCTGTCGGACACGCTGGAATTCCGCAGCCCCACCACCACGGATCAGGACAAGGCGCTGGCCGAAAGCCTCGCCGCCGACCTGGGCCTGGATCTGACCGACTACGCCGCCGAGATGTTCGCGGCCAAGTCCGATGTCTCGGCCTTTTCCGATGCCGAGCTGATCCGCATGGACTCCAAGGAATACGAGGTCTCGGGCACCAAGTTCCGCGTCTCGGTCCTTGAAACCACCGCGCCCGAGATGCCGCTGGGGCGCAAGGACAGCCTGATAGCCAGCATGGCGGACGTCGCCGCCGAGGATGGCGTTGACGAGGTGCTGCTCTTCGTCGTCGACATCCTGCGCGAAGAAGCAACGCTGCTGGTGCCCAACGACACCGTCAAGACCGTCGCTGAAAAGAGCTTTGGCGCCACGGTAGAGGGCGACACCGTGGTTCTGCCCGGCGTCATGTCGCGCAAGAAGCAGATCATCCCCAACCTGGCGCTGTAATCCGGGCCGGGTCGGCTGCAACACCCCCGCCGGGCGAGGCGCGGCGGGGATTTCCTGGTCCGGGTTGCGCAGCGGGGGCTGAGCTAGACATCCTGCGCCCATGCGCCGTTGCGGAAGACCGGCACGCGGGTGCCGTCGGGCTTGATCCCGTCGATATCGGTCTCCGGCCCGCCGATCATCCAGTCGACGTGGATCAGGCTGCTGTTGCCACCACCCGCCGTGACCTTGGCCGGGTCGCTGGCGATCTCGTCCACGAAGCAGTCGGAATAGCACTGGCCCTGCGCGATGTGGCAGGCGGCGTTCTCGTCATAGAGCGTGTTGAAGAACAGCAGCCCCGATTGCGAGATGGGCGAGCCGTGCGGCACAAGCGCCACCTCGCCCAGCCGCGCCGCGCCTTCGTCGGTGTCGATCAGCTTTTTCCAGCTCGCCTCGCCCTCGCTGGCCGACGCCTCGACGATCCGGCCCGCTTCGAAGCGCACCTCTATATTCTCGATCGGCGTGCCCTGGTAGACCAGCGGTTTCGACGCGCGGGCGACGCCATCGACCCGGTCCTTGTGCGGGGTGGTAAAGACCTCTTCGGTGGGGATATTGGGGTTGCAGGTGATGCCGTTCTTGGCCTGCGAGGCGCCGCCCTTCCATTCATGCCCCTCGGCCAGGCCCACTGTCAGGTCGGTGCCGCCGCCAGTGAAATGCAGCGCGCTGAAGGCCTGGTCGTTCAGCCACTCGGTGCGGGCGCGCAGCTTGGCGTTATGGGCCTGCCATTCGGCCACGGGATCGTCCCGATCCACGCGGGAGGCGGCAAAGATCGCATCGGCCAGTTTCGCCACGGCCTCGTCCTCGGAGAGGTCGGGAAAGACCTGCCGCGCCCAGGCCCTGCCCGGGTAGCTGACGATGTTCCAGTTGATTTCGAAATTGACGATCCTCTCTTTCGCGGGCTTCGAGGCCGCCGAACTGGCCTTGGCCACCCGCGCGGCCCTGTCCGGGTCCTGCCCCTTCAGAAGCAGCGGGTTGTCGGCAGAAATGGCCAGCCGCGCGGCATTGTTCGCAAAGGCCTCGGCCATGCCGTTGTACAGCCAGCCGGGCGCCGAGTCGAAAGCGGCATCGTGGCCATGTTCGAACCGCGCCAACGTCACCTCCTCGTCCGACAGGATCGGCGTCACGTTGGCCGCCCCGGCCCGGTAGGCCGCCGCCGCGATGCGCCGGACCAGCGGCAACGCCTCGACCGGGGCGGTCAGGACAAGCTCCTGGCCGGGCTGCAACCCCAGACCAACCTGCACGGCCACCTCGGCCAGCTTGTCCAGTTTCACTGTGTCGAAAGGCAGGTCTGCGTCACTCATGGGGGCCTCGTGTGCGGGAAATGGAAGCCTGAACATATGCAGTGGATCGGCACAGTCCACCCTGCCCCTTTCCTCCGGTCGGCAAAACGGGCTATCTCGGCGCAAATCCACTGCCCGAAAGCACCCCATGACCGAGATCATCCAGACATTCGCCGACATCTCCGACAATTACGACGTGGCGTTCGTCGATCTCTGGGGCTGCATGCACGATGGCGTGCAGGCCTTTCCAGAGGCGGTGGCCGCCATGCAGGGGTTCCGCGCGCGCGGCGGCAAGGTGGTCCTTGTGACCAACGCTCCGCGGGCCCGTGGCCCCGTCGAACACCAGATCAGAGGCCTGGGCATCCCCGAAGACGCCTGGGACAGCATCGCCACCAGTGGCGACAGCGCCCGCGCGGCGATGTTCAGCGGCGCCGTGGGCCGCAAGGTCTGGTTCATGGGCGAAGAGCACGACTGGTCCTTCTTCGAGCCACTGCAGATCATCGAAGACCCGGTCGAGATCGAGGTGGTCGAGCTGGACGAGGCCGAGGGGATCGTCTGCTGCGGGCCGTTCGATCCGCATGCGGACCCGGCGGTCAACCGGCCGCAGTTCCTCTATGCCAAGCAGAAGGGCCTGAAACTGCTCTGCGCCAATCCCGACATGGTGGTGGACCGCGGCGGTGCGCGGGAATGGTGCGCCGGTGCGCTGGCCGCGCTATATACCGAGATGAGCGGCGAGAGCCTTTACTTCGGCAAGCCGCATCCGCCCATCTACGATCTGGCCCGGCGCCGCCACGCGGCCCTGCCGGGGGCCATCGACGCGCCCCGCATCATTGCCATCGGCGACGGGATTCGCACCGATATCCTGGGCGCCCAGCAAGAGGATATCGACAGCCTCTTCATCACCGGCGGGCTGGCCGCGAAAGAGACCAAGACCGGCGACGCCCCGGACCCCGAGGCCCTGAAGGCCTATGCGGAACGGGAGATGGTGCAGCCGACCCATGCGATCGGCTTCTTGCGATAAGGAAAATTCTCCCTTGAATTTTCTGCGTTTGCGAAGTAACAAAATTTCACACCACGACAAGTGGGGGATGTTTTGTTGCCCGAGGAACGCGAAATGCTCGACAACCTGCCGCGCGGAACGATCTGCATCGAGGATATCGAGATCGGCATGGTCCGGTCGCTGTCCAAGACCATCACCGACCAGGACATCGAGATGTTCGCGGCCGTCTCGACCGACCACAACCCGGTACACCTCGACGATGCCTATGCCCGCGACACGATCTTCGAGGGGCGCATCGCCCACGGGATGCTGACCGCTGGCCTTGTCTCGGCGGTGATCGGGGAACAGCTGCCCGGGCACGGCACGGTCTACCTTGGCCAGACGATGAAATTTCTCGGCCCCGTCCGCCCCGGAGATCGCGTGACCGCCGAGGTCGAGGTGACCGAGATCGAACCGGGAAAGCGCCGGGTCACCCTGGACACCCGATGCCTTGTCGCGGGCAAGAAGGTCGTGACCGGCGAGGCCAAGGTCCTGGCCCCGTCGGCCAAGTTCGACTGACGTCGTTACCAAGGGCAAAGCGCCGCCTTGCCTCTGCCGTCGCACCGCGCTACCCGTCGCCCATGCGCATCACCCGCGACATAGATTTCGTTCCGCCCGAGGACAAAGGCGCCTCGGTGGCGATCGGCAATTTCGACGGGGTCCACCTGGGCCACCAGGCGGTGATCGACCTTGCGCGTCGCGAGGACGCACCGCTGGGCGTGCTCACCTTCGAGCCGCACCCCCGCGAGGTGCTACGCCCCGAAACCCCGCCCTTTCGGCTGATGAATGCCGAGACCCGCGCACACCGGCTGGAAAAGATCGGGGTGGACCATCTGTACGAACTGCCCTTCACCGCGGCCATTTCCGAGCTGACCGACCGCGGCTTTGCCGAACAGATCCTGCGCGACAGTCTCGGGGTGGCCCATGTGGTGGTGGGCGAGGACTTCTGCTTCGGCAAGGGCCGAACGGGGAATGCCGCGGGCCTTCAGCGCTACGGTGCCGAAATGGGATTCGGCGTCACCATCGCCCCGATGCTGCGCACCGCCTCGGGGGCGGCCTCCTCCACCGCGATCCGCACCGCCCTAGGCGATGGCAAGCCGCGTGTGGCGGCCGAGATGCTGGGCCATTGGCACCGCATCGACGGCCCGGTGATCCAGGGCGACCAGCGCGGCCGCGACCTGGGCTATCCCACCGCCAACATGTCCATAGACGGGCTGCACCCGCCGAAATTCGGCGTCTACGCCGTGCTGGTCGAGGTTCTGGATGGCCCCCACATGGGGCGCTATCAGGGCGCCGCCTCGATCGGGGTGAAGCCGACCTTCGGCGTCAACCGGGCCAATTGCGAGACATTCCTGTTCGATTTCGCAGGCGACCTCTACGGCGCGCATCTGAGTGTCGCACTGGTGGATTTCCTGCGCGGCGAAGACTCCTTCGACGGGGTCGAGGCCCTGATTGCCCAGATGGACGCCGACTGCGCCCGCGCCAGGGACATCCTTGCCCATGTCTGATCCGATCAAGCGCGACGGGCTGCGGCGCGAATTCTGGTCGCGCGTGCCGATGCACAAGATGACCGGTGCCGAATGGGAGGCGCTTTGCGACGGCTGCGGCAAGTGCTGCCTGAACAAGCTGGAGGACGCCGACACCGGCGAGGTCGCCCTGACCCGCGTCGCCTGCCGCCTGCTGGACGACAGCACCTGCCGCTGCACCCAGTATGACATCCGCCACCAGTTCGTCCCCGATTGCATCCGCCTCACGCCGGAGACCATCAAGCAGCACATGTACTGGCTGCCCCGGACCTGCGCCTATCGACTGGTCTACGAGGGGCGCGACCTGTTTCACTGGCATCCGCTGATCTCGGGCGATCCGCAGACGGTCCACGATTCCGGCGTCTCGGTGCAGGATCTGACGGTCAGCGAATTCGAAACCCCCGACGAAGACTGGGAAGACCACATCATCGAGGAGCCGCTTTAGATGTTCTTTGCCTCAGACAACGGCGGCCCCGCCCACCCTTCGGTGATCGAGGCCCTGTCGCGCGCCAACGACGGCCATACCAGCGCCTATGGCGTGGAACCGGGCATGGAACGCGTGCGTGACCGCCTGCGCGAGATTTTCGAGGCGCCGCAGGCCGCCGTCTATCTTGTCGCCACGGGCACGGCGGCCAATGCGCTGGCGCTGGCCACGATGTCGCGCCCCTGGGAGACGGTGTTCTGCACCGCGATGGCCCATATCAACGAGGACGAGTGCAACGCGCCCGAATTCTATTCCGGCGGTGCCAAGCTGACCCTTGTGGGCGACAAGAACGCCAAGATGGACCCGAACGCCCTGCACGCGGCGATTGCCGCCGAAGAAAGCCGCGGCGTCCATGGGCCCCAGCGCGGGCCGGTTTCGATCACCAACGCAACCGAAAAGGGCACCGTCTACACACCGGCAGAGATTGCCGCGCTGACAGGTGTGGCCCGCGAATTCGGGCTTCAGACCCATCTCGACGGGGCGCGCTTTGCCAATGCGCTGGTTTCTCTGGACTGCACCCCGGCGGAAATGACCTGGAAGGCGGGCGTCGATGCGGTCAGTTTCGGCGGCACCAAGAACGGGCTGATGGGGGCCGAGGCGGTGATCCTGTTCGATCCCGAGACCGCCTGGGAGTTCGAGTTGCGCCGCAAGCGCGGGGCGCATCTCTTTTCCAAGCATCGCTACCTGTCAGCCCAGATGGAGGCCTATCTCGCCGACGACCTCTGGCTCGAGATGGCGCGCCGCGCGAATGCGACCTGCGCGCATCTCGCCGAAGGCATGCGACAGCAAGACAGCGTTGAATTCCTGCACGAACCGGCCGCGAACATCATATTCGCACGCTTTCCGCGCCGCCTGCACAAGCGGCTGCTGGAGGCCGGGGCCTATTACTACATCTGGGACGGCGACCCGGACGCGGGCGACCCGGAGGAACCGCTGACCGGGCGCCTCGTCTGCGACTGGTCCATCGGCACCGAAGGCGCGGATGCCTTCCTGTCGGCCATGCGGGGCTAGAGCTTGCCCGCCAGGTGCAGGTCAAGGTCGTCCAGCCGGTCCTGGCCCCAGAACAGCTCGTCCCCGACGGCATAGAAGGGCGAACCGAAAACGCCCCGCGCGACGGCCTCTTCAAGGTTGGCAGCATAGGGCTCGGCCCCGCTCAGAAGCCCGCTGTCAGCCAGCCCCGGATCGAAACCCGCCTGCGCCAACGCCGCGCGGATCACGCCATCATCGGCCACGTCCTTTTCCTCGGCCCAGCAGGCGCGCAGGATCGCATGGACCAGTCCGCCCAGATCGCCGCCTCCGGCACTCTGCGCGGCGATGATCGCATAGGACGACGGCGCCGGGTTGGCCGGGAAATGCGCGGGCTTGAGGGTGATCGGCAGTCCGGCCTTCACGGCCGACCGGCGCATGTCCTGCAAGCGGTAATCCTGCCGGTTAGGGTGGCGCTCGCCCGGGGGCGTGCCGCCGGTGCGCGCGAACAGCGCCATGATGTCGAGCGGCTTGTAGGCCACCGTCGCGCCATGCCGCGCGGCAATCTCTTCCACCCGGGTGCCCGCCAGGTAGGTGAAGGGCGAGATCGTCGTGAAATAGTAATCAATCTGCGGCATTTGCCCCGCGCCTTCCCATGGTTTCTTTGCCCGAGGTTAGACCCATGCTAAGCGGTGTCAACGTCACGAATCTGTCACCTCGGGGTCCTGCCACATGCCGAATATCGTCGAGCCCAAGCTTATCTCGGGCAATGCCAACATGCCGCTTGCCCAGTCCGTCGCCCGACGGATGTCCATGCATCGCGGGATCAACGTCGGGCTGGTCGATGCCCGGGTCGAACGGTTCAACGACGGCGAGATCTTCGTCGAGGTCTTCGAGAACGTCCGCGGCGAGGACATGTTCGTCATCCAGCCCACCTCGAACCCCGCCAACGACAACCTGATGGAACTGCTGATCATCTGCGACGCCCTGCGCCGATCCTCGGCCAGCCGCATCACGGCGGTGATCCCGTATTTCGGCTATGCCCGCCAGGATCGCCGCACCAAGGCCCGCACGCCGATTTCGGCCAAGCTGGTCGCGAACATGCTGGTCGAGGCCGGGGTGGAACGCATCCTGACCATGGACCTGCACGCGGCCCAGATCCAGGGTTTCTTCGATATCCCTGTCGACAACCTCTATGCCAGCCCGATCTTCGCCCTGGACATCCAGCACAATTTCAAGGGCGCCGAGGATGTCATGGTGGTCAGCCCCGACGTGGGCGGCGTGGCCCGCGCGCGCGAATTGGCCCAGAGGATTAATGCGCCGCTGGCCATCGTCGACAAGCGCCGCGAGAAACCCGGCGAAATCGCCGAGATGACCGTCATCGGCGACGTGCGCGGCAAGAAATGCATCATCGTGGATGACATCTGCGATACCGCAGGAACCCTGTGCAAGGCCGCCGAAGTGCTGACGGAACATGGTGCCACCGAGGTGCATTCCTATATCACCCATGGCGTCCTCTCGGGCCCGGCCGTCGAGCGGATCACCAATTCGGTGATGAAGTCGCTGGTCATCACCGACAGCATCCAGGCCACCAAGTCAGTGATGGATTGCCCCAATATCCGCACCGTGCCCACCGCGCCGATGTTCGCCCAGGCGATCCTGAACATCTGGAACGGGACCAGCGTGTCCTCGCTTTTCGATCACGAAACGCTGACGCCGATCTACGAAGGCATGTACACGATGCTCTGATCCCGGGCGTCGAACCACGTCGGCCTTTCGTCCGCGCCGCGTCGACGCGGCGCGAGTCGGCCAGTTAAACCGGATTGCGGCCTAGAGGTCTGGGCGTTTGGGGCTCAACCCGATATAATCGCCGATGGCCACCATGTCGGAAAGCAGCTTGGCCGCGTCATCGACCGGCCCCGGCTCGTTCTGGAAGGCTTCCCGGACTTGGTCGTAGGCCCTTTGCGCCTCGTCGACGAGGCGCTCGTAGACCTCTTGGGTCATCTCGCCGCGCGGCAGGGCCTTCTCGGCCAGCACCGTGATTCCGTCGGAGTTGATCTCGGCAAAGCCGCCCGAGACGACGTAATCGTCCGACCCGCCGCGGTGGGTGACCGTCAGCAGCCCCGGCCGCAGCGTGGTGATGGTCGGGGCATGATCGGCCATGGCCGTCATGTCCCCGTCCGCGCCGGGGATGCGCACCTCGGTCGCCTCGAGCTGCGCAAGGCGCCGCTCGGGGCTGACGAGGTCGAAGTGAAGCGCGTCGTTTGCCATGAGGGCTCCTTATGCCGCGTCTGCGGCCAGTTTCTCGGCCTTGGCGACCACGTCCTCGATGCCGCCAACCATGTAGAAGGCGCCTTCGGGCAGGTGGTCGTATTCACCCGACACCACCGCCTTGAACGACTCGATGGTGTCCTCGAGCGAGACCTGGATGCCGTCGGAGCCGGTGAAGACCTTGGCGACGTCGAAGGGCTGGCTGAGGAAACGCTCGATCTTGCGGGCGCGGGCCACGGTCAGCTTGTCGTCCTCGCTCAGCTCGTCCATGCCGAGGATCGCGATGATATCCTGCAGCGCCTTGTAGCGCTGGAGGATGCCCTGCACCTCGCGGGCGACCTCGTAGTGTTCTTCGCCGACGATCTGCGGGTCCATGAGGCGCGAGTTGGAGTCGAGCGGGTCAACCGCCGGATAGATGCCTTTTTCCGAGATCGCACGGTTGAGAACCGTGGTCGCGTCGAGGTGGGCGAAGGTCGTGGCCGGCGCGGGGTCGGTCAGGTCGTCCGCGGGCACATAGACGGCCTGGATCGAGGTGATCGACCCAGACTTCGTCGAGGTGATGCGTTCCTGCATCTGGCCCATGTCGGTGGCTAGTGTCGGCTGATAGCCCACAGCCGAGGGAATGCGGCCCAGAAGCGCCGAAACCTCGGACCCGGCCTGTGTGAAACGGAAGATGTTGTCGACGAAGAACAGCACGTCGGTGCCGGACTGGTCGCGGAACTGCTCGGCCAGGGTCAGGCCGGTCAGGGCGACGCGGGCCCGGGCCCCCGGCGGTTCGTTCATCTGGCCGTAGACCAGGGCCACCTGGCTTTCGGGCAGATTGTCGGGCTTGATGACGTTGGATTCGATCATCTCGTGATAAAGGTCGTTGCCCTCGCGGGTCCGCTCGCCGACGCCGGCGAAGACCGAATACCCCGAGTGGACCTTGGCGATGTTGTTGATCAGCTCCATGATGAGAACCGTCTTGCCAACACCTGCGCCGCCGAACAGGCCGATCTTGCCCCCCTTGGCGTAGGGTGCCAGCAGGTCGATGACCTTGATGCCCGTCACCAGGATCTCGGACTCGGTGGACTGTTCCTGGAATTCCGGGGCCTGCGCGTGGATCGGGCGCATCTCGGTTGTGTCGACCGGGTCGCCCTCGTCCACGGGTTCGCCTATGACGTTGAGAATGCGGCCCAGGGTGGCGTCGCCCACCGGCACCGAGATCGGCGCGTCGGCGTCGGTGACCTCTTGCCCGCGGACCAGGCCCTCGGTGGCGTCCATCGCGATGGTGCGCACGGTGCTCTCACCGAGGTGCTGGGCCACTTCGAGAACCAGCTTCTTTCCGTGGTTGTCCGTGGTCAGCGCGTTCAGGATCGCCGGGAGGTGATCGTCGAACTGCACGTCCACGACAGCGCCAATCACCTGGATGATCTTGCCTTTTGCGTTTGCCATTGTCGTTTCTCCGGTTCTCTTAGAGCGCCTCGGCGCCCGAAATGATTTCAATCAGCTCGTTGGTGATGACGGCCTGGCGCGAGCGGTTGTACTGGATAGTGAGATTGTCGATCATCTCGCCAGCATTGCGGGTCGCGTTGTCCATCGCGCTCATCCGGGCGCCCTGTTCCGACGCGCCGTTTTCCAGCAGGGCCGCGAAGATCGCCGTGGCGACACCGCGCGGCAGCAGGTCGGCCAGGATCTCTTCCTCGCCGGGCTCGTAATCGTAGAGCGTGCCGCCCGCGGCCTCGGTGCCCTCGGGCACCTCGAAGGGGATCACCTGATGCGCCTGCGGGTTCTGGGTGACGACATTCACGAACTCCGAATAGAAGATCGTCGCCACGTCGAAATCCCCGTTGTCGAAACGGCTCAGAACATCGCGCGCGATTTCCTGGGCGTTCTCGTAGGCAACGTGCTTGACCTCGGTCAGGTCGACGTGGCCGACGAAATGGTCGCCCCAGTCACGCCGCAGCGCGTCGCGGCCCTTCTTGCCAACGGTCAGGATTTTGACGGTCTTGCCCTGGTCGCTGAGCTGCCGCGCCCTGGTGCGGGCCAGTTTTGCGATATTGGCGTTGAAGCCGCCACAAAGGCCGCGCTCGGCGGTCATGACCACCAGCAGGTGGGTCTGGTCGCTGCCGGTCCCGCGCAACAGCACCGGCGCGCTGTCGCTGTCACCCACGCTTGCCGCAAGGCCGGCCATGACCGCGTTGAAGCGGTCAGCGTAGGGCCGCGCCGCTTCGGCCGCATCTTGTGCCCGCCGCAGTTTCGCGGCGGCCACCATCTGCATGGCCTTGGTGATCTTGCGGGTCGACTTGACCGACTCGATCCTGTTTTTCAGGTCCTTGAGACTTGGCATAAGCCTGTCTCCTTTCCGGTTCGGTTCAAGTCAGATCAGGCGAAGTCCTTGGCGAACTCGTCGATCGCGCCCTTGAGCTTGTCCTCGGCCTCGCCCTTGATCTTGGGGTCCTCGTTGGTGATGAAGTCCAGTACATCCTTGCGCTTGGTGCGCAGGAAATGCAGCATGTCCTTCTCGAAGCGGCCCACGTCCGACACGGCCAGATCATCCAGATAGCCCTGGGTACCCGCGTAGATGACGCAGACGATCTCGGCATTGGTCAGCGGCGAATACTGCGGCTGCTTCATCAGCTCCGTCAGGCGCGCACCTCGGTTCAGCAACTTCTGCGTGGCGGCGTCGAGATCCGAGCCGAACTGCGCGAAGGCGGCCATTTCGCGATACTGCGCCAACTCCAGCTTGACAGGGCCAGCCACGGATTTCATCGCGCTGGTCTGCGCCGAAGAGCCGACACGCGACACCGACAGGCCGGTGTTCACGGCCGGGCGGATGCCCTGGTAGAACAGCTCGGTTTCCAGGAAGATCTGGCCGTCGGTGATCGAGATCACGTTGGTCGGAATGAAGGCCGACACGTCGCCGCCCTGAGTCTCGATGATCGGCAGGGCGGTCAGCGAGCCTGCGCCGTTGTCGTCATTGAGCTTGGCCGACCGCTCCAGCAGGCGCGAGTGCAGGTAGAAGACGTCGCCCGGGTAGGCTTCACGCCCCGGCGGGCGGCGCAGCAGCAGCGACATCTGGCGATAGGCGACGGCCTGCTTGGACAGGTCGTCGTAAACGATCAGAGCGTGGCGACCGTTGTCGCGGAAATGCTCGGCCATGGCGGTGGCGGCATAGGGCGCCAGGAACTGCATCGGCGCCGGGTCCGAGGCGGTCGCGGCGACCACGATGGAATACTCCAGCGCGCCGTTCTCCTCCAGCCTCTTGACCAGCTGCGCGACGGTGGACCGTTTCTGGCCCACGGCGACGTAGATGCAATAGAGCTTCTTGCTCTCGTCGTCGCCGGCGGCCTCGTTATAGGCCTTCTGGTTGAGGATCGCGTCCAGCGCTACGGCTGTCTTGCCGGTCTGGCGGTCGCCGATGATCAGCTCGCGCTGGCCGCGGCCGATCGGAATCATCGAGTCCACGGCCTTGAGTCCCGTGGCCATGGGCTCGTGCACCGACTTGCGCGGAATGATGCCGGGGGCCTTTACGTCGGCGGCGGTGCGGCTGTCGGCCTCGACCGGGCCCTTGCCGTCCAGCGGGTTGCCCAGGCCATCGACCACGCGGCCCAGAAGCGCATCCCCGATGGGTACGTCCACGATGGCATTGGTCCGCTTGACCGTGTCGCCTTCCTTGATGGCCTGGTCCGACCCGAAGATCACGACGCCGACGTTGTCGTTTTCCAGGTTCAGGGCCATGCCCCGGATGCCGCCGGGAAATTCGACCATCTCACCGGCCTGGATGTTGTCGAGGCCATAGACGCGGGCGATCCCGTCGCCGACAGACAGCACGCGACCGACCTCGGCCACTTCGGCCTCTTGGCCGAAATTCTTGATCTGGTCCTTGAGGATCGCAGAAATCTCTGCAGCTTGGATCGCCATTACCGGGCCTCTTTCATGGTGTTCTGGAGTGCGGCGAGCTTGGACTTGATCGAGGTATCGATCATCTTCGAGCCCACCTTGACTACAAGACCGCCGATGAGGCTCTCATCGACGGTCGCATTTATCCGGACGTCGGCACCGACACGCTCTTTCAGCATCTTGGCCAGCGCGTCGGACTGTTTCTGGGTCAGCGCCTTGGCCGAAGCAACGTCGGCGGTCACCTCGCCCTTTTCCTCGGCCAGCATGGCGCGCAGGGCCGACAGCATCTGCGGCACGACGAAAAGGCGGCGCTTGTCGGCCATCAGGGCCAGCGTGTTGGTCATCGTGTCCGACAGCGACATCTTCTTCGCGATGGCGGCGATCGCCTTGCCCTGAACGGCGCGCGAATGGATCGGCGAAGCGATCAGGGTGCGCAGGTCGGCGCTGTCACCCAATGCAGCCGAGAGCGCGTCGATGTCGGTTTCGAGGGTCTGCAGGCCCTTGGCGCCCCCCTCCTTGCTGAGGTCAAAGACGGCTGTGGCATAGCGCTGCGCGATGCCGGTCGAGATCGAAGCTGGTTCGGACACGTCCACCCTTCCGATTTCCTGGCCCGCACGGACCACCCGTCAGAATGTCGGGGGTGTGAAGGCGGCGAGACTTGCCCGAGCAGGATGCAGCGGGCGCGAGATCAGGGCGGGATGTAGCAGAGGGTTTTTGGTGGGGCAACCTTCTTGCGCGGCTTTTCAGACGGGGCCAAAGCGGCCTCTGCAAAAGGTCTGCGCGGGGTGCGACGGTTTGCACCATCTCCGGGGCCTTGCGCCGGTCGTCGGCGGCACACGATCGTATGCTGCCGTGAGCGCGCGGGCGCAGACGATTCCCCCGGATCAGCCAAGGCCGATCCACCGCCCCGAGGCCCCGGCGGGCTGCGGGCTGCCGTCGAGCACCGGCAGTGGGCGGCGCACCCGTTCGGCCAGCCCCGGCCCCGAGGGCGCGATCACCTGCTTGCTGGCCTCGACGATCAGCACACCGCCCGCCGCGAAAACCGGTAGATGGCGTCCGGCCGCCTCCAGCACCCGACCAACGCGGCGCCAGGTGCGACGCCGTGACGGCGGCTGATAAAGCGTGGCGCACGCGCGCTCCGGCATGAACCCGGCACCGCGCAACTGCGAGTCCAGCTGCGACAGCGAATAGGGGCGGCCATAACCGAAGGGCGTTCGATCCGAACGCGACCAGAGCCCGCTGCGATTGGGCACGATGAAGACCGCCCGCCCGCCAGGACCGAGCACGCGGTAGCACTCGGCGAGGACGGCGGCGGGGCGATCCGAGGTTTCCAGCCCATGCAACAGCACCAGCTTGTCGACGCTACCGGTCGCCAGCGGCCAGAGATGTTCCTCGCACAGCACGCTGACATTGGGCTGGCCCGCGGGCCAGGACATCACGCCCTGCGGTCCAGGCATCAGGCCGATGACTCGGCGCGCCTCGCCCAGAAACGGCCGCAGCAAGGGCACCGCGAATCCGAAACCGGCCACGTTCTGGCCCTTGGCCTCGGGCCAGAGCCGCTGCAACTCGCCTCGGATCACCCCCTGCGCCGCGCGGCCCAGGGTGCTGCGGTAGTAGAATTCCCGGATGTCGTGAACGTCCAGATGCATTGCAGCGCTCGCCCGCGTCGGTCACACTCGGGACGACCTTATCAAGCGGAGGAGAAAACGCCATGCCCCTGGAGCTTGTCACCGTCCCCTGTCGGCAGGACAACTATGCCTTCCTCCTGCACGATTCCCAACGGGGCGAAACCCTGCTGGTGGACGCGCCCGAGACGGCACCGATCCGCGCCGCGCTTGATGCGCGCGGCTGGCGCGTGACGGACCTGCTGATCACCCATCACCACGGCGACCACGTCGAGGGCGTCGCCGACCTGCGTGCCGGGGCGCGAGTGATCGGGGCTGCCGCCGATGCCCGTCGCCTGCCCCCGCTGGACGTGGAGGTCGCCGAGGGCGATACCTTCACCACTTGCGGGGTCGAGGCGCGCGTGCTCGACGTCTCGGGGCACACCCGGGGCCATATCGCGGTATATGTGCCGGGCGCGGCAGCGGTCTTTACCGCCGACAGCCTGATGGCGCTGGGTTGCGGCCGCCTGTTCGAGGGCACCGCCGCCCAGATGTGGCAGAGCCTGCTCAAGCTGCGCGCCCTGCCCGATGACACGCGGGTCTGCTCGGGTCATGAATACACGGAAACGAACTATCGCTTCGCCCTGACCGTCGACCCGGACAACCCCGCCCTTCTGGCGCGCGGCAAGACCATCGCCACCGCCCGGGCCGAGGGGCGGCCGACCGTGCCCTCGACCCTGGCCGAGGAAAAGGCGACCAATCCGTTCCTTCGGGCCGATCAGCCCGACCTGAAGGCGGCGCTGGGGATGGAGGAAGCCAGCGCGGTGGACGTCTTCGCCGAGGTCCGCGCCCGGCGCGACCGTTTCCAATGAGGCTGCCTCGGTGCGTCATCTTCGCCCGGTTTTCGGGCGAAACCGTCCGGAACACGGCACATCGCACAGAAAGTGACCGGGTCCAGAGCAGATTTTTCTTGAAACCTGCGCCATGGAACCAAAACTTAAGACCATGAGGCCACGGTCGGATGCGGGGCCCGCCCCCGACGACCCCCGACAGAGGAGCACGCAACGTGCCATCTTTTTCGACAACACTAGAGCAGTCCATCCACGGCGCACTGGCGCTGGCCAATGCGCGACGCCACGAACTGGCCACGCTGGAGCACCTTCTGCTGGCCCTGATCGACGAACCGGACGCCGCGCGGGTCATGAAGGCCTGTTCGGTGGACCTCGACGCGCTGCGCAAGACGCTCGAGGATTTTATCGAGGATGACCTGTCCACCCTCGTGACCGAGGTCGAAGGGTCCGAGGCCGTGCCGACGGCAGCCTTCCAGCGCGTGATCCAGCGCGCGGCGATCCATGTCCAGTCCTCGGGCCGGACCGAGGTGACCGGTGCCAACGTGCTGGTCGCGATCTTCGCCGAGCGCGAATCCAACGCGGCCTATTTCCTGCAGGATCAGGACATGACGCGCTACGATGCGGTCAACTTCATCGCCCATGGCGTGGCCAAGGACCCGGCCTATGGCGAAAGTCGCCCCGTCACCGGGGCCGAACAGGTCGACGAGGACAGCACCCGCAGCGCAGCCCCCGAGGACAGCAAGGACGAATCCGCGCTGGCCAAGTATTGTGTGGATCTGAACGCGAAGTCACACGCGGGCGAGGTCGATCCGCTGATCGGCCGCGGTCACGAGGTCGAGCGCTGCGTGCAGGTGCTCTGCCGCCGCCGCAAGAACAACCCGCTTCTGGTGGGCGATCCGGGCGTGGGCAAGACCGCCATCGCCGAGGGCCTGGCCCGCAAGATCGTGGGCAACGAAGTGCCCGAGGTGCTGCGCGGCGCCACCATCTATTCGCTCGACATGGGCGCGCTGCTGGCCGGCACCCGCTATCGCGGCGATTTCGAGGAGCGCCTCAAGGCCGTCGTGCAGGAACTGGAAGAGCACCCCGATGCCGTGCTGTTCATCGACGAGATCCACACCGTGATCGGTGCAGGCGCCACCTCGGGCGGCGCCATGGATGCCTCGAACCTGCTCAAGCCCGCGCTGCAGGGCGGCAAGCTGCGCTGCATGGGCTCGACCACCTACAAGGAGTTCCGCCAGCACTTCGAGAAGGACCGCGCCCTGTCGCGCCGGTTCCAGAAAATCGACGTGACCGAACCCACGGTCGAGGACGCGGTGAAGATCCTTCAGGGCCTCAAGCCCTATTTCGAGAGCCACCACACGATCCGCTACACCCATGATGCGATCAAGACCGCGGTGGAACTGTCCGCGCGCTACATCAACGACCGCAAGCTGCCCGACAAGGCCATCGACGTCATCGACGAGGCCGGGGCCGCGCAACACCTCGTGGCCGAGAGCAAGCGGCGCAAGACCATCGGCCCGAAGGAGATCGAAGCGGTGGTTGCCAAGATCGCCCGGATTCCGCCCAAGAACGTCTCGAAGTCCGATGCCGAGGTGCTGCAGGATCTCGAAGGCTCGCTCAAGCGCGTGGTCTTCGGTCAGGACAAGGCCATCGAGGCGCTGTCCAGCGCGATCAAGCTGGCCCGCGCAGGCCTGCGCGAACCGGAAAAGCCCATCGGCAACTACCTGTTCGCGGGGCCGACCGGCGTCGGCAAGACCGAGGTCGCCAAGCAGTTGGCCGATACCCTCGGTGTCGAGATGCTGCGCTTCGACATGTCGGAATACATGGAAAAGCACGCGATCAGCCGCCTGATCGGCGCACCGCCGGGCTATGTTGGCTTCGACCAGGGCGGATTGCTGACCGATGGCGTCGACCAGAGCCCGCACTGCGTGCTGCTGCTCGACGAGATCGAGAAGGCGCACCCGGATGTCTACAACATCCTGTTGCAGGTGATGGACCATGGCCAGTTGACCGACCACAACGGCCGCACGACGGATTTCCGCAACGTGATCCTCATCATGACCTCCAACGCGGGCGCCGCCGAGCAGGCGCAAGAGGCCGTGGGCTTTGGCCGCGACCGCCGCGAGGGCGAGGATACCGCCGCGATCGAGCGGACCTTCACGCCGGAATTCCGCAATCGGCTGGACTCGGTCATCTCCTTCGGGGCGCTGCCCAAGGGCGTGATCCTGCAGGTGGTCGAGAAGTTCGTGCTTCAGCTCGAGGCGCAGCTCATGGACCGCAACGTGTCCATCGATCTGAAGCCCGAAGCCGCCGAATGGCTGGCCGAGAAGGGCTACGACGACAAGATGGGCGCGCGCCCGCTGGGCCGTGTCATCCAGGAGCACATCAAGAAGCCCCTGGCCGAGGAACTGCTCTTCGGCAAGCTGTCCAAGGGCGGTCTGGTCAAGGTCGGCGTCAAGGACGGCAAGCTGGACCTGACCTACGAGCCGCCCCAGAACCCGCGCCTGGGCGGCGACAAGCCGCGCCTGCTGACAGCAGAGTGACCGGTCGGCGATAACACCCCTTGCCCGGACTGGATGGACGCCCCCGCAATCACCTGCGGGGGCGTTCCTGTTTTTGCGGCCGGCATGGTTGATGCTGTATGGTCCGCACCCGAACGGCACGACCGCCGAGCTGGCAGCCCGACCAGCCCGCCACCCCCCGGATCATGGAATGCCGCCGGACCGCCTGGATGCGCTCCCCCCACGCCACGCTACGGAACGGCTTTGTCCCTCTTTTCGCCACAATGGCCGGGCACCGTCCGAGGCGATCCGCCTGCGCCGTTCCGGCCGGTCTCGCCTGCGGGTCAAACGTGCAACTGCCATAAGCGAGCCCGCCCCCATGAACATGCAGACCTCCGACATTACCGCCCCGCCCGCGCCGAAATCGCTGGAGGCCATGCAGCTGCCGCTGGTCATGATGCGCGACATCGTCCTCAAGACCATGTTCCGAAAGAACGTGGAAACCGTTTCGGACCTGGCCCGCGCGATCTGCCTGCCGGGCACCTCGATTTTTGACTATTTTCTTGGTCGCGCAGCGGTGCGTTTGGCGTG
>JAVLCA010000086.1:0-2753 GCA_031581025.1 Salibaculum sp.
CGTTCGATCAAGGGAAGGTAGTGGATCGGGTCGAAGACCACATCTTCGCGCGCGTCGCGGTCCTGATCGGGCTTTCGGGGTGACTTGGGGTCGGTTTTTCCGCTCATGGCACCCCCTCTGCGCATTCCGACGCATTCGGCCACCCATTCCGATCACATCCGGCCACCTGTTCCGAAGTATTCGGCCACCTGTGACGCGATGCCGTGAGGCAGTGGATTTCGGGTATCAGGTTGGGGGGTTTTCGTCATCCTTTTTAGCGATGGTTTTTCGCATGGACGCGCCATCGAGATCGATGCGGTACGCGTTGTGAACGATGCGATCGAGGATAGCGTCGGCGAAGGTGGGCTCGCCGATGACCTCATGCCAGGCAGAGACCGGCAGTTGGCTGGTGATCATGGTTGACCCCCGGCCGTAGCGTTCTTCGACGATCTCCATCAGGTCGCGCCTTTGGGCGGCGGTCAGCGTGTCTGGCCCCCAGTCGTCAAGGATCAGCAACTGGGTTTTGGTGATGGCCCGGAAGATCTTTGGGAAGCGGCCATCGCCATGGGCCAGATCCAACTCCTCGAAGAGGCGTGGCAGGCGTTTGTAAAGCACGGTGACGCCTTCGCGGCAGGCCGCGTGCGCGAGCGCGCAGCCAAGCCAGGTCTTGCCGACACCACATGGCCCGGTGAGGATCAAATTGCGTTTGTCCGCGATCCATTTACCGGTCAGCAGGGTTTGGAATAGCCCCCTGTCGAGCCCGCGGCGCGCGCGGTAGTCGACGTCTTCCGGGCACGCACCCACATGGCGTAGGCTGGCCGCCCGCAGCCGGCTTTCATACCGTTTGGTCTCGCGATTGGCTTCTTCTCGGTCGACGAGCAGGCCGAGCCACTCGGCGTGGGACAGCTCCACGGCGCGATCTTGGGCCTGCAATTCGGCGAAGGCTTCGGCCATACCGTCAAGGCGCAGGGCCTTGAGGCGATCAAGGGTTGGGTGGTGAAGCATGGTTGGTCCTTTCTGGGTCAGTGGAAGTAATCCGCGCCACGGATATTGGGGTGGGTGATGGCAGGCCCCTCCGTGGCGCGGGCACGGGGCTTGCGATCGATCCCGTTCTTCAGGATCGATTGGACGGATGAGTAGGACAGCCCCTGGATCTCCAGCGCGCGTTTGCAGGCCGCGTCGAGACGCGCGGCGCCGAACGTGTCGGCAAGACGGAACACCCCCATGCAGGTTCTATAGGCCTGCTCAGGATGCTTGCGCTTGCGCAGAACCACCTCGGCAAAGGCTTCGACGTTGGCCCCCAGGCGCGCGGCATGTGCGCAGATCTTGTCGGGCGTCCAGCCCTCCCGGAACCGGTGATGCGCGGGCATATGGGTGGCCTGCGTAGAATGCTTGTGATTGCCGGAGGTGCGCATATGCGACGCCATGCGCACGCCCTCGTGGAACACCTCCACGGTGCGGGCTGTGATCCGCGCCCACAGCTTCTTCTTCATCAGCTGATAGGGCACGGAGTAATAGTGCCCCTTGATCGCGACGTGGTAATCCAACCCGGCGCGGCACAGCTTCCATTCCGCATACTCGTAAGGCGTTGCGGGCAAAGGCTTGAGTGCGGGCTTGTCCAACTGGTCGAACAGCTCACGGCGGCTGGCGCCGAGATGCCGGGATGTCTTGCTGTTCAGCGCCGCCAGCAATGGGCGGATCGCCGCGTTCAGCTCATCGAGACTGAAGAATTGCCGATTGCGCAGAACCGCTAGGATCCAGCGTTCAGCCAGCAGCACCGCAGCCTCGGCCTTGGCTTTGTCCCTGGGCTTGTAGGGGCGCGCCGGAATGATCGCCGTGTCGTAATGCGCCGCCAGGTCCGCATAGGTGCGGTTCACCTCGGGGTCATAGAAGCACGCCTTGATCACGCCGGACTTCAGGTTATCCGGAACCACCTGGGCGGTAACGCCCCCAAAGAACGCAAAGGCGCGCTCGTGGCTCGCGATCCAATCCGGCAGGCTCTGCGTCCAGGTAGCCTCGGCATAGGTATAGTTCGAGGCGCCAAGCGTGGCGACGAACAGCTGTGCCGTGCGCACCTCCCCGGTCTTCGGGTCGATCACATCAATCGTCGGCCCTGCATAGTCGACGAACAGGCGCTCCCCGGCTGGGTGGCGCTGGCGCATCACCGGCGACAGCTTGCCTTCCCATCGCCGGTAGAGATCACAGAACCGACTATAGCCATACCCCTCCGGATGATCCGCGCGATACTCTTCCCACAAGAGCCGCAGCGTGACGCCCTTGCGGCTGAGGTCGCGATGGATCGCGGCCCAGTTCGGCGTCGTCGCACGCTGCGAGACGGCCTGTGCGGTCCGCGGATAGAGCAGCTGCTCCAACTCCGCATCCGTGAGCGTCTCCGGTAAGGGCCAGCGCACGCCGGCAAGGCGGGCGCGTTCAAGGTAACCCTGTAACGTCGTCCGCCCAATCGACAGGCTGGCTGAAATTTGGCGGGTCGACAGACCCTCCGCAGAAAGACGTAAAACGTCGCGTATCTTGCGCATCGGCAATCTCTTCATCGGGCTTCCTCCGGGTCAAAAAGACCCGAACGGTAGCCGGTGGCAGATTGCCTCGCAGCATCACTTCACAGGGGTGGCCGAATACCCCGGAATCACTGGCCGGATAAAATTGGATTGGGTGGCCGGATACTTTCGGAATCGGTGGCCGGATGACCTCGGATTACGCACACGTCTCCCCGGCAGCCGATCACGACCTGATCGACATAGCCGCGAACCCAGACA
>JAVLCA010000046.1:0-17954 GCA_031581025.1 Salibaculum sp.
AACTTGGACCTATGGTTGAACGCACACGCCCCTTGATTCCGGTGGTGGACCCGCTTCCCACAACTCCTGCCGAAAGCCTGCAGCGGCCAGACCAGCGGGGCGACCTGCTGGACTACTATTTGGGGCCGACAGGCATTCCGGATCGTATCCGGGCGGTAAACGAGCTGTTTAACCCGATCGCTGGCATCGAGGATGCGATGGCGCAAAGCGCCGCCGCTGCCGATCCCTCGTTAGCTCCTGCCGATCGCCGCCGATCCGCCCTGTCAGCCGCCGCTGAAACCGGGGCCGCCCTTCTGCCAGTTGGCTTGGGCAGTCTTGCGGCACGGCTGGCCACTCCCGCCCAGCGGGCGCTTTCGCAAAGCACGGCACGGGTGTCTTCGGACGTCATGGAGACTTTGACGGGGGCTCGTGCAGATGCGCCGACTCCTGAGCCCGAGGCTGCCCCACAGCCAGCGCCGGTGCCAGAGACCGGCGCTGCAGTAAAGCCGCAGATGGGCGAAGCGTTTGATGACTGGATTGATCGAATATATGCGCCAGAAAACCGTGCCCCTCAAAACGTAGTGCAAGATGAAAATGTCGTGTTCCGAGCCATGTCTCCCGTAGAAGCGGAGGCGGGCGAGGAAATTGGCGTCTTCCGAGATTTATCTGGCCAGCCACTTTATGTAGCCAATGACCCAGAGCGATACATTGGTGGCGGCGCATACGGCGGGAAACGGCAAGGACGCATATATGAATTTGACGTAACTGACTTACCTAGTGAAGTTCGCCAAGGCGGGGTTGGCATTCAGGAGCGTGCAATCTCAGAAATTCCCGCCAATAGAGTTAGGCGTGTGTGGGAGTGGAGCCCTGACAAGCAAGCACACGAATTGATTGTGGATAATACCCAGAGGCGCAGCCTCGCACGGCCTTGACACCCACCAACAACCTGCCTACAACCATCCGTGTTCAATAGCACAGGATGAACCGATGAACATGTTCAAGGACGACCCTGCGTTCAAGCAGATGGAAGAGCAGGCCGAGGAGCAAATGGAAAAGCTGCTCAAGGCCACGGTCCAAGATTATGAGGCCTACATGGCAGATCGGGATGCCGCGGCTGCCGAGATGTCGGCCGTGCTCAAGCAGGCCAAGGACCAAGGCCTGAACGTCAAGGCCTTCAAGCGGCTGATCGCGGAACGCAAGCGCGATCGCGAGGAGATCATGGAAGAGCAGCGCACGCTGGAGAGGTACCGCAACCTTCTGTTTTGATTTCCGATGAACCATGGTACAAGACCCAAGAACCGAGCAACTTGGGTCTTGGATCGTGGTCCTATCCAACGACGCCATTGGCCGCGCGGGCGAGTATCAAGCGGCAAGCATTTTCGAGCTCCACGGAATCACCACCACGCATGTCGATGTGAAGGCGGTGGATCTCTGGGTGGAGACGCCATCGGGCCGGCGGGTCACGGTGCAGGTGAAATCGTCTCTTGGACCTCGGCCCTTGGAAGGCGGCAGGAAGAATCCGCGATACAAATTTCATTTGCACAGACAAACCGCCTGCGCCATGGCGGATGTGTTTTGCTTCGTGGCGTTGGACCTCGGGTGCATCCGCCTGTGCAGTTCTGCCGAATTGGCCCAAGGGAACCAGATGTTCCATGCAAGGGACATGAACAGGCAAATGATGTTGGAAGACATCAAGCGCTACCTCTATTGAGCGCGGCGCAATTTTGCGGTAAGGTCTGTCAACCCTTCTTTGCAGGAGCATGCCATGTGTGGCGGCGGTAGTTCCGGATCTTCGACTCCACAGTACCAAGGACCGCCCGGCCCCGGCGAGGGGATCGGGAATGTTCTGATCGGCCAGCCCGACTACCAGTCGGCGGCGCAATCCCTTCTGTCGACGGGCAAGACCTACGGGCAGATGGCTGCCTTGGCTGCGCAAAACGCGCCGCCGCCGCAGGCGATGGCGGCGCCACCAGCTCCGCAGTCGGCGTTCAACGGCGGGATTGGTCAGTATCTGGCGCAGCAAGGTTCTCGGCCCATGGGCCCCAGTCCCGCACTGGCAGCGGTGCAGGGTCTGGAGACGCAGTTTGACCCGCGCACGGCGGCGACCGAAATGCTGCAGGGGTACGAACCCGTCATGGAGGCCCGCCCGCTCAGCGATTACACGCCCAACGCTATGGCGAACGTGAATTTCGATCGGCGCGCAGAGGAAGAAGCTGCGCGTTCTATCGGCGGCGGCGGAGGCGGTGGAAGCCGATCGTCCGGCCGAACATCCAGCGTTTCCAGCCGGGGCGGCATCGGGACCGACGACGGTTTGCGGGGCGGCGGCAGCAGCGGCTATACGGGCCTGCGGGACATGTTTGACGGCGGCGGCCCGGGTCGGTCGGGTTCTGAGTTTGGCGGTGCCCTTGGCGGCATTTCAAACGCTATCGGCCTAAGCCCCCTCCGGGGGACGCGCTGATGACGGCTACTCGCGAAGAGCTTGTTTCCTACATCAGGCAGTCAGCCGAAGCACGTGGCATCGACCCTGACGTTGCGGTTGCAGTGGCCAATTCCGAGGGGTTGAACGCTGACCCCGCCGAGGGCTGGCAGAGTACAATCGTTAAAGACGGTGTTCGGGAACCCTCCTATGGGCCTTTTCAACTCTATATGGGCGGCGGTCTAGGAAACGAGTTTGCTGCCCAGACAGGGCTAGACCCGCGTGATCCAGAAACCGTTTTTCGGCAAATCGATTTTTCGTTGGACAAAGCCGCCGAGGGCGGCTGGTCGCCATGGTACGGGGCTCGCGCCATTGGCCTTGGTAGTCGGGAGGGCATAGGCCAAGCCCCCGACCAGACTCCCGAGGCGCGTCGAGCGCAGTATGGTCTCGGGGACCGAGATCCGGGGAACGCGGCTGAAATCGTTGGCGCTGTGTCGCGCGGCGACATGACCAAAGACGAGGCCCAGAAGTTCGTGAGCGAAGAACTTCTTGAGGGCATCGAGGGCGGGTCGGCCTATGACCAGCTTCAAGAAGAGGACAGAGATCAGGCCTCGTTGGGCGTATCCGAGCTGAGGGATCTCGCTGCACTGACCCAACAGCCGCAGCAAAGCATGCCAAGTTTTCAGTCACTTTCGCGCTATGGACCGAGGTTGTCTGGCAGTCGTCCGTCTGCTACATCTGGCACACAAGCACTCAAGCGAATGGGCGTAGGGAGTCTGCTCAGTGGAAATCCGCTCCTTGGAATGGGCTGACATACCGGCCGTTGTAGACCTTGCCCGCGAAATGCACGGCGAGAGCGCGTTTTCGAACTTCGACTTCGACGCCGGCAAGATGGCCGGGCAGCTCACCTTGCCACTGACGCACCCCTCCGAGCAGTTCTGCCATTTGGCAGTCAAAGACGGCGAGGTGGTCGGGGCTCTTTTCGGCTACATCACGGAGTTCGTCTTCGGCCCGCAGCTTATAGCTTGCGACTACGGCTGGTACGTCCTGCCCAAGGCCCGAGGTACGAGCGCCGGGGTCCGCTTGCTCAAGGACTTCCAGCAGTGGGCGAACGAGAACAACGCGGTGGAAGTTTGCATGGGTGTCTCGACTGACATCCACAAGGACAAGACCGGTAAGCTGTTCCGGAAACTCGGCTATAAGCACGTCGGCGGCATCTACAAGTTGGGTTTGTGATGGACGCTGAGGCTCTCAAACATCTTCCCGAGGACGTCCTGAAGGAGGTCCTTGAGCTGACGGAAGCGAAGACCCGGCTCGAGATACGGGACAAGGCGCATGACCAGTTCATGCCTTTTGTGCACCATGTCTACGACGGGTTTATCGAGGGCCATCACCACCGGGTAATCGCAGAGAAACTGGAACGGGTGGCCCGGGGGGAGCTCAAGCGCCTGATCATAAACATGCCGCCACGGCACTCGAAGTCAGAATTTGCGTCATACCTTATGCCGGCGTGGTTCTTGGGGCGAAACCCCAAGCTGCAAATCATTCAGGCGACTCACAACACCGAGCTTGCTACGCGGTTCGGTCGCAAGGTGCGGGATTTAGTTGATGACCCCAAATACGGTGAGATTTTTCCTGAAACAAAGTTGAAGGAAGACAACAAAGGCGCTGGCAAATGGGGCACCGATAAAGGGGGTCTTTATTTCGCCGCAGGCGTCGGGGCCGCCATCACTGGTCGCGGCGCGGATCTCCTAATTCTCGATGACGTGCACTCCGAACAAGACGCCTTGTCCGCCACGGCTTTTGACCACGCTTATGAGTGGTACACCTCCGGCCCTCGTCAGCGCCTGCAGCCCGGAGCCGCCATTATCTTGGTCATGACTCGATGGGGAGACAAAGACCTAACAGGTAGGTTGTTGTCCCAGCAAAAAGCTGACCCGCTGTCCGACCAATGGGAGGTGGTCAACTTTCCGGCCATCCTGCCGACGGACGACCCGCTGTGGCCAGAGTTCTGGTCCAAGGACGCGCTGCTGTCGATTAAGGCCTCGCTGCCGGTAGGCAAGTGGGCCGCGCAGTGGCAGCAGCAGCCGACGAACGCAGAGTCGGCCATCGTCAAGCGCGAGTGGTGGAAGGAGTGGGAAAAGGAGAAGATCCCGCCGGTCAAGTACATCCTGCAGGCCTACGACACGGCGTTCTCTAAGAAGGAGACGGCTGACTTCTCTGCCATCACGACGTGGGGCATTTTCGACGACGAAGAGACCGGGCGCGAGGCGATCATCCTGATGGACGCGCAGCGCGGCCGCTGGAGCTTTCCGGAGCTCAAAGAGGTGGCATTTGAGGAGCATCAATACTGGGAGCCGGACATGGTCATCGTCGAGAAGAAGGCCACCGGCGGCCCGTTGATCGACGAGATGCGTAAGCGCGGGATTCCCGCTGTCGGGTTCTCCCCCGGTCGACGCGCTGGCGGCGGCGGGGTCGACAAGACCACCCGGATGCACTTGGTTTCACCTTTGTTTGAATCTGGTGTAGTATGGGCGCCAACGGAGAAGAAGTTTGCCGACGAGGTCATCGAAGAGGTGGCCTCGTTCCCAAACGGGGAACACGACGACTTCGTGGACAGCATGACACTCGCCTTGATGAGGTTTCGACAAGGCGGCTTGATTGCGATAGAAGATGATGACAGCGAGGACGAAGAGATCTTCATTCCTCGGCAACGGGAGTATTACTGATGGCACTGCCGCCGCGCTCTATGGGACCCATGGTCGATCGCCCTGCCGGCATGGACGAACCGGACCCGGAACTGCAGCTTGAAGAAGTTGCCGTCGACGAACCGATGGACTTTTCGGGCGGCGCCGAGATCACCGAGGGGGACGACGGAAGCGCTGTCCTCCGTGCTCTTGTGGAGGAGGCGGAAGCCTCGAACATGGGCGAAGAGCTAATCGAACACGACGCCAATCTGGCCGAGTACCTGCAAGACGACGTCCTTGGCGCCCTCGCGTCCGAGCTGGTGGGCAACTACGAGGAAGACCTAGAGTCGCGGAGCGAGTGGGAAACGGCCTACGTCAAAGGCCTCGACCTGCTGGGTGTCAAGCATGAAGAGCGGAGCGAACCCTTCGAGGGCGCCTCTGCCGTCACGCACCCTCTGATTTCCGAGTCCGTTACCCAATTCCAAGCGCAGGCGTACAAGGAGCTGCTGCCGGCGGGTGGGCCGGTCAAGACCCGCATCATCGGCGCTCAGACGCCCGAGGTCGAGGACCAGTCGGAACGCGTCAAGCACCACATGAACTACCTGATCACCGAGGAGATGGAGGAGTATGATCCGGAAATGGATCAGATGCTCTTCTACCTCCCGCTGTCGGGGTCGACGTTCAAGAAGACCTACTTCGATCCGCTGCTCCAGCGTCCGGTGTCCAACTTCGTGCAGGCGCAAGACATCGTGGTGCCTTACACGGCCACCGATCTGCGGACCGCGCCGCGGATCACCCACGTGCTGAAGATGACGGACAACGAAATTCGCAAGTATCAGGCGTTGGAAGTCTACGTGGACGCGGACCTCGGTCCGAGCGGCAATGACGACACTGATGACGTGACCGAAAAGACGGACGAGCTGCAGGGTGTGTCGTCCAGCGGCTACACCGACGAAACCCGCACTTTGCTGGAGGTGCATGTCGAGCTGGACCTCGAGGGTTTCGAGGACATGAGCCCGGACGGCGAGCCGAGCGGCATCAAGCTGCCCTACATCGTGACCGTTGACAAAGACAGCAGCACGGTGCTTTCGATCCGCCGGAACTACCGCGAGGGCGACAGCCTGCGCCGGCCGGTGCCTTACTTCACCCACTACAAGTTCCTGCCGGGGTTGGGCTTCTACGGCTTTGGCCTGTTGCACATGATCGGCGGGATCGGCAAAGCCGCGACCAGCATCCTGCGCCAGCTCATCGACGCCGGCACGCTGTCGAACTTGCCGGGTGGTTTCAAGGCCCGAGGTGTGCGGGTCCGCAACAGCGATGATCCAATCCAGCCGGGCGAGTGGCGGGACATGGATGCCCCCGGCGGCGTGCTTCGAGACTCGATCATGCCTCTGCCCTACAAGGAGCCGTCGGCCACTCTGGCCAACCTGTTGGGCGCCCTCATCGACGCTGGCCGCCGGTTCGTGTCGATCGCGGACCAGCAGGTCAGCAACATGAACCAAGAGATGCCGGTCGGGACTACGGTCGCCATGCTTGAGCGTGGCATGAAGGTCATGTCCGCCATTCACAAGCGGCTGCATTACGCCCAGAAGCAGGAGTTCCGCATCTTGGCCCGTGTCGTGGCCGAAGAAACGCTGCCGGCGTACCCCTACATGGTCGAGGGCGGTCAGCCGGGGGTGAAAGCCGCTGATTTCGACGGCCGTATCGACATTGTCCCTGTCAGCGACCCGAACATTTTCTCGATGGCTCAGCGGGTGGCCTTGGCTCAAGAGCAGCTCAAGCTGGCGCAGACGAACCCGCAGATGCACAACCTGCACTCGGCCTACAAGCGGATGTATCAGGCGCTCGAGGTGCAGAACATCGACGAAATCCTGCCGCCGCCCCCGCAACCGCAACCGACGGACCCAGCGATGGAAAACAGCGCGCTGCTCATGGGGCAGCCGGCGCAGGCGTTCCCCCAGCAGAACCACGACGCCCACATCAAGGCCCACGTGGCTTTGATGATGACCTCGCTGATCCAAGACAACCCGCAGGCGCAGGCGATGTTTTACTCGCACGTCCAGCAGCACATCAGTTTCGAGGCCCAGCGTCAGGCGCAAGAGCAGATTCAGCAGGCGATGCAGCAGGTGCAGGCGCTCGCCCAAGTTGGCGCCGTGGATCAAGGTCTTGCCACCCAGCAACTTCAGCAAGCGCAGGCCGCGGCTCAGGATCCGACGGAGTACCAGAACTACGTCGCTCTGATCCAACAGCAGCTGCTTGAAAAGTACATGCCGCAGATGCGTCCGCCAGAACCCGATCCGATGGCTGACCCGCTGGTGCAAATCCGGCAGCAGGAGCTGGCCACCAAGCAGCAGGAGAACGAGGCCGATGCCCGGGTCGAGCAGGCAAAGCTCGAACTCGAGCGCGCGAAGATGGCCCAGAAGGCGGCGGCCGAGGCTGCCCGGATCGAGCTGCAGGAAGAGATCGCGGACGAGCGCAATGCCGTGAACCGCGAACGGATCGAAGCTCAAACCCAGAACCGAGGAGGCTGATATGGCCAATAAGACCAAGAAAAAGGATCTGTCCCCGAAGGCCGAGGCCGGGGATCAGATGTTCGTGCGGGGCGCCCCCACCAAGCGCGCGCCGAAAAAGAGCATGCGCCCGCGCCTTCGCCCGGAGGACGTCAGCCCGAGGGCCGAGGCCGACGACCAGATGCTCGTCAAGCCGTCTCGCGGCCAAAAGTTCAGCGGCACCTACTGAGGAGAAGTCCGATGCCAACGATTCAGATCAGCATCATGCCCGACCTGATGCCTGTCGACGCCTATGATGACAACAGTTGTCCACTGGCCACGCGTGACTCGGACGTCAACGAGGAGAACAAGGCTGAGGCGGTGGAGAATGCCGACTACCGGGACCCTTCCGAAAGCGGGGCGTTTCGCATCTCTGACGTCTGCGGCAACTGCCGGCACTATGACCAGACCGAGGAAACGCTGGACTGCATCGGGGACGACTCGGGCGATCTGGGCTACTGCCTGATGTACCGTTTCGTCTGCGCAGCGGACCACACCTGCGATGACTGGTCGGAAGGCGGCCCGATGACCGCGTCGTCCCAACAATCCTACCGGGACAATCTTTAATGGATGTTGTGGATTTCGCCAAACATGTGTACAAACAGCTGCAGGAGCGGGAGCAGGAACTGTCTTCCGCCCTCGTAGCGGGAACTCCCAAGGACTGGGAGTCCTACAAGACCATCGTGGGGGAAATACAGGGTCTTTCCTTCGCACAAGATGAAATCCGGACCCTGCTGGAGAACAGTAGCTACCATGACGACGGATTTGACGGATCTGGGTGAAGCAGCAGCAAGCGTGATCTCCCAGAAAGACGAACCCTCGGTCGGCGGCGCGTATGTACCTTCCTCTGACCGGGTACTCGACCCAGACCTCCTAAAGAAAGACCTTGTCGATCGGCTGCCGCAGCCCACGGGCTGGCGTCTTCTGGTCATGCCCTTCCAAGGCACGTCGCAGACACAGGGTGGGGTCTACATCCCCGACGAGGTTCGCGAGCGCGAAGCCGTGGCGACCGTGGTCGCGTATGTGCTTCGGGTTGGGCCGTTGGCCTACGACGACCCCGACAAGTTTGGCCCGGACAGTGAGCCGTGGTGCCAGCAGGGCGATTGGGTCTGCATCGGCCGGTATGCCGGCTCGCGATTCAAGATCGACGGTGGAGAGGTTCGCGTCATCAACGACGACGAAGTGATCGCCACGATCTCTGACCCGCAAGACATCAAGTCAGTGTAAGGAGGCCACCATGGCTGAAGAGAACCAAGACGAGGATCTGGGTCAGGAAGTCTTCCTTGACGACCAGACCGAAGAGGACACGTCGTCTACCGAGACCGACGAGCCGGTGTCCGATGCGCAGGTGGCCGATGCCGCCGCACGCGTCGAAGAGGGTGAAGACAACCTCGAGGACTATAGCGCCTCAGTCCAGAAACGGATTGGCAAGCTGACCGCCAAGCTACGCGAGGCTGAGCGTCAGGGCCAAGAGGCGACGACCTTTGCCCAGCAGGTCTTCGAGGAGAACAAGAAGCTCAAGGGCCGGATGGAGAAACTCGACACCGGTTACATGAGTGAGTACGGCGCCCGGATCGAGGCTCAGATCGGCGCAGCCCGAAAGGCCTACAAGGAGGCCTACGAGGCTGGCGACACGGACGCCATGATCCAAGCGCAGGAGTCGCTGGCTCGAGCGACCACCGACAAGGACCGCTACGAGCACGCCAAGAAACGTGCCGAGGATCGACCGCAACAGGCGGCGCCCGAAGCAACTTCGGCTCAAGCGCAGCAGCCAGCCTACCAGCAGACGCAGCAGCAGCAGCCCGCGCCGCAGCAGCAGACGGACCCCAAGGCGCAGAGCTGGGCTGAGAACAACCCGTGGTTTGGTCAGGACGAGGTCATGACCTACGCCGCGTTCGGCATTCACCGCAAGCTGGTTGAAGAAGAAGGCTTTGACCCGCAGAGCGATGAGTATTACAATGCCATCGATCAGAGGATGCGGCGGGAGTTCCCGCACAAGTTCTCTGAGCCCAAATCGAGCAAGAAGAGTCAGGTCGCTCCTGCTGGTTCTTCAGCGTCTCGCAGCACGAAACAGGGGCGCAAGTCGGTGAAGCTGTCTCCGTCGCAGGTCGCCATTGCGAAGAAGCTCAATGTTCCTCTCGAGGAATACGCCAAATACGTGAAGGATTGAACCATGGCTGACAGAACCGCACGCACCGCACAAACTCGCGACAAAGAACAGCGTCGCAAACCTTGGGCACCGCCCAGCCTCCTCGATGCTCCCGAGGCCCCTCAGGGCTTCCGGCATCGGTGGGTTCGTCATGCAATGCGTGGTGAAGAGGACCGAGTCCACGTCACGCAGATGCTGCGGCAAGGGTGGGAACCCGTCCGCGCCGACGAATACCCGGACGGCGAGTACGCCACTGTCGAAGAAGGGCAGTATCAAGGCGTGATCGCTCACGGGGGGCTGATGCTGTGTCGCATCCCTGAAGAAACAGTGCAGGAAAGATCCGCGTATTACGGGAACCGGACCCGCGAACAGATGCAAGCTGTCGATCAGGACCTGATGAAGGATGAACATCCTTCGATGCCGATCACTCGTGATCGGCGGAGTCGTGTCTCTTTCGGAGGTCGCAGCAGCGACTCCGAATAACTGAAGGAGCTATACCATGGCCAACATCAATGGTGCCTTTGGTCTTCGTCCCCTCAAGAAGATGGGTCAGAACACCAACAGCACCGGTGCCAGCGAGTATCGCATCGCTTCCAGCAACACGAACGAGATCTATCAGGGCTCTCCTGTCATCCCGACCTCCGACGGTGTCATCGACATCGTGGGGGCGGCGGCGGGCGGCACTGTGGGTCTCCTCGGCGTGTTCTGGGGCTGCGAGTACGTCTCGTCTGTCAACGGTGAAAAAGTCTTTTCGAACTACTGGCCGGGATCGGGTGCTGACTCGAACTTCCCCGTCAAGGCGTTCGTGTATGACGACCCCGCCCAGCTGTTCCTAGTCTCGACGTCCAACGTCGTGGCAGGCGCTGACACCGAAGCCGAGGTTCAGGCCGCTGTGTTCGCCAACGCGAACTTCGCGACCGCCGCGTCCGGTTCGACGACCACTGGTCTTTCGTCCGCGACCCTTGACCTCGACACCATCGCCACCACCGCCAACCTGAACCTCCGGATCATGGGCATCCAAGATGACCCTGAGAACTCGGACTTCAGCGAAGCCGGTGTCGGCATCATCGTTCGTCTGAACAACCACTTCAACTCGCCGAATGGCGCGATTGCTGGTGGCACTGTCTCGACGACTGGCGTGTAAAGGAGGTCTGAGCAATGGCTATTTCGCGCGCACAACTCGCCAAAGAGCTGGAGCCGGGCCTCAACGCCCTGTTCGGCATGGAGTATGGTCGCTACGAGAACCAGCACTCCGAGATCTACACCACCGAATCTTCGGACCGCGCGTTTGAAGAAGAAGTGATGCTCTCGGGCTTCGGTGCTGCCCCCACCAAGGGCGAAGGTTCGGCGATCACGTTCGACGAAGCAAACGAGGCGTACACCGCCCGTTACAACCACGAAACCGTGGCCATGGCATTTGCCTTGACCGAGGAGGCTGTAGAGGACAACCTGTACGACCGCCTTGGCAGCCGGTACACCCGCGCTCTGGCGCGGTCCATGGCCCACACCAAGCAGGTGAAAGCCGCTTCCATCCTGAACAATGCGTTCACCGGTGGGGCAACTGCGATTGGTGATGGCAAGGCTCTCTGTGCAACGGACCACCCGCTCACCAGCGGTGCAACCTTTGCCAACGAGCCGAGCACGGCCGCTGACCTGAACGAAACCTCTCTCGAGGACGCTCTGATCAGCATCGCCGGCTTCGTGGACGAGCGGGGCCTCAAGATCGCCCTGCGCGGCATGAAGCTGATCATCCCGCGTCAGCTTCAGTTCGTGGCCGAGCGCCTGATGGTGTCGAACCTCCGCGTCGGTACCGCCGACAACGACCTGAACGCGATCAAATCCATGGGCATGCTGCCTGAGGGTTACGTGGTCAACGACTTCCTGACTGACCCGGATGCGTTCTTCATCAAGACGGACGCTCCCCGCGGATTCGTGCATTTCGAGCGCACTCCGCTGAGCACCGGGATGGAGGGTGACTTTGATACGGGCAACATGCGTTTCAAGGCCCGTGAGCGCTACAGCTTCGGCACCAGCGACCCCCGCTGTGTGTTCGGTTCGCCGGGCGCATAAGTCAGCGAAAACAAGGGCTTAGGCCCGAGAAGGCCTCCGCTTCGGCGGGGGCCTTTATTTTTGGTTAACACGCCGTGTTCTAAGGTTTATTTCTCCAGTGTTTTATAACGGAGGTTTAGCGGTCTGTTCGATCGGGCAAACCGTTGTCCAAGGGCCCCTACAAGGGCTGGCGTTTTGAATACGTCTAGTGTACCCTGCAACCATCCTGACAGCTGCATGGTGCGGCTGACACTAGCCACGACAGGAGATTCACATGGCTAACACGACTTTCTCGGGCCCGGTTCGCTCGGAAAACGGTTTTCGCGTTGTCACCAAGAACCCCACCACTGGCGCGGTGACCGAGACCTCGAGCTTCGGCGACGACATCGCCATCACCGGCACGATGACCGTTGGAACCTTTACGGTTGCCACCCTGCCAGATGTTGTCGAAGGCGGCCTCATCTACGTGAGCGACGGCGCTGCCGGCAGCCCGATCCTTGCTTTCAGCGACGGCACCGACTGGCTTCGTTCGGACACCGGCGCCGCGGTCGCCGCATCGTAAGGAGCTGACACATGGCTGGATCTGACCTCAAGGCCAAGCGCGTCACGACGACGGGCGCGTTTGGCGTCGGCCGAGCCCGTGTTCGGCAGCTGCAGGTTACAGTTGGAGCTGGAACAGGTCGCGTCACCCTTACAGATGGGGATGGTGGCGAAACGGTTCTGGACCTCGACTTCGCTGCCAGCGACACACATTCGGTAAACATTCCCGCAGAAGGGATTCTTTTTACCAAGGACCCGTTTCTGTCCGCTGCCACTAACGTCGACGCAGTCACACTGTTCTACGCGTAAGAGGGCGCTTTGATGGCCAAGAAGTCTGACAAAAAGCCTCCGTCAGAAAAATACGCCGACGGCACCACGTACAAGGACAGCAAGGGCAAGACCCGGCGCAGAGTTTCGTCGCCCGGCACCAAACGCGGAGACGCCTACTGCGCGCGGACCGTCTCTCAGAAACGCACCCCCAAGGTCAAAGTGCGTCGCAAGGCGTGGGGCTGTAAGGGGAAGAAAAGTGTGGGGTGACAAAATGGATTACCTGAAGGAACTGCTGGCCATCGGAGGCGCTTTTACCGCGTTTCTGGTCTGGCTCGTGCGACTGGAGGCTAAAGCGTTGGGAAACGAGAAAGAGATCAAGCGCATGTGGACGCAGCGCAAAGAGGATCTCGAGCAGGCCCAAACTGCGCGGGATGAGACCAACAAGATGTTGGCGGAGATGCGGACGGACATCAAGATGATCCTGAAGCATTCGTCTTCTAACTCGGGTGGCAACCCATGAACCGAGCGACTATGGGCAAGCAGATTACGGAGGTTCCCATGAAGAAGAAATCCAAGGGCTACATGGCTGGCGGCAAGGTCAAGACCGGCAGCAAGAAGCGCGGCTACGCCAAGGGCGGCAAAGTCGACCAGATGCAGTGCAGCCCGCGCAAACAGATGGCGATGAAGGGTCAAGACTGATGGCCGTTCGCGGCAATAAGGCTGTTGGAGAAGCACTGGTTGCTTCTTACAAAGACGACGGCACCTGTCCCGTCCCCACAACTGACGTCGCTTTGAACCTGAAAAACCGCAACTATGCCATTGAAGAGCATGGTTACGGCCCCCTCAACCCAGCGGAGCCAAACCCGGAGTTTTGGCGCGGGATTGCGGATCTGTGGGGCATTTCGTCAGAGGATGCAAAGACTTCTCGGTGCTCTAACTGCGCAGCATTTATTCAGACACCTAAAATGCTGGAGTGTATTAAGGGTGGTTTGGGGTACGAAGATGACTATCCGGAGCAGGGCGCGGAGCATCTTGATTCAAACAGAACAGCAACTCGTAAGTCCGCCAATTTAGGCTACTGTCAGCTGTTTGGTTTCAAATGCGCTGGCGACCGTGTGTGTCGAGCGTGGTTGCATGGTGGCCCAATCAAGTAAGGAGATGGTCGATGGCCGAGAAAAAGAAGGGCAACAAGATCTGCGCCAAGGGCAAGGCGTGGGCCAAGCGTACCTTTGACACGTACCCCAGCGCCTATGCCAACATGGCGGCCAGCAAGTACTGCAAAGACCCGAACTACGCCAAGAAGGCGAAGGGTAAGAAGAATGGCAAAGCCAAAGGCGGCATGGTACGGGTGTTCTGATGGGCGAGCTCAAGAAATGGCGTGACCAGAACTGGGTGCGGATCGACTCGAGCGGCAACATCGCTGGCGAGTGTGGCACGTCCAAGGACAAGAAGAACCCCGATCGCTGTTTGCCGCGCAGCAAGGCCGAGTCGCTGAGCAAGTCGGAACGCAAGGCCACGGCCCGCAAGAAGAAGAAAGCTGGCGCCAAGGGCAAGACAGTGGTTTCCAACACCAAGAAGGCTAAGGTCAAGAAGGCGGCCGGCGGCATGGTGCGTGTGTTTTGATCGAAGAGTGGATTGATAACATCTCGGAGGTCGACCCGGACACCGGTCTGCCGGCCTGTCCCTACGCCAAGCCAGCGTGGAACGCGGGCCGGGTTCAAGAGGTGCGCAGCGTCGACGGCTTGTGGCCCACCGTCTTGGCCTGCCTGCCGGAGTTTCTCGCCTCGAACGGCGTGGATGTTATCGTGGTTGTGGACACGGACTACCGTGAACCATATGAGGACCTCGAGCAGGTCGCCGACGGTTTGAACGAGTTTTTCAGTGAAGCCGGCGTCAACTGCTGGGTGCTCTCACACCTGAGCGATGAGGCCGTCATCTTCATTCAGCGTTTGACGGACCTTGATAATTCTGCTGCACAGCTGGAGAAACTAGGTTACTATCAGACGTACACCCAGCGCGATTACGATCGCCTGATCGCTCACAGACGAACAAGGAGGCTGCACTATGATGCGCGGCAAGAAGGATAAGAAGACCCCCGAAAAGAAGATGGCTCGCGGCGGCAAGGTCAAGATGGCTCGCGGCGGCAAAGTCAAGATGGCTCGCGGCGGCAAGGTCAAGAAGTGATGGCTGACAAGAAGAAAGAGGGCTTTCCCGACCTGAACAAGGACGGCAAGGTCACTCAGGCGGACGTCCTCAAGGGACGCGGCGTGAAGGGCTTCAAGAACGGCGGCTGCGTGATGGCCGGCCGAGGCATCCGAGACACCAAGAAGGTGTAACCCATGGCTACGTCAGGTTCGAGAGACTTCAACATCGACGTCGGTGAGATCATCGAGGAGGCGTACGAACGGTGCGGCCTCGAAGTTCGCACGGGCTATGATGCCAAGACAGCACGTCGGTCTCTGAACCTGATGTTTGCCGAGTGGATCAACCGCGGTCTGAACCTGTGGACAGTCGAACAGGATGTTCTGACCCTGACCCAAGGTCAGTCGCAGGAGACCCTCGGAACGGAAGTCGCGGACATCCTCGAGATGGCTCTCCGCCGGGACGGCACAGACTTCGAGATGGAGCGGATTAGCCGGGGCGACTACCTCGACTTCCCGAACAAGGACAGTCAAGGCCGGCCCTCGCAGTTCTACTTCGATCGGCAAATCGCCCCTGTCATCAACCTCTGGCAAACGCCCGAGAACTCGACGGATCAGCTGGTGTTCTACTACGTCCGCCGCATCGAGGACGCCGACGCGCTGACCAACACCACAGCCGTGCCCTTCCGGTTCTACCCCTGCATGGTGGCGGGGCTGGCCTATTACCTGTCCATGAAGAAGGCGCCCGAGCGGGCCCAGCTTCTCAAGGCCGTGTACGAGGAAGAGTTCCAGCGGGCGGCCGAGGAGGACGAGGACCGCGTCAGCCTGTTCCTGACCCCAGACCGGAGGCGCTGATGGCCTTCGCTTCTGACAAAAACGCCTACGGGATCTCGGATCGGTCGGGCTTCCGGTATCGGCTCAGGGAGATGCGCCGCGAGTGGACGGGCGCGCTTGTTGGGCCGGACGAGTTCGAGCCGAAGCACCCGCAACTTGAGCCGCCAAAGGCTGGCCCCGATCCTCAGGCCTTGCGCAACCCGCGCCCGGACCGTAAAGAGCCCTTCAAGGTCTACGTTGGCGTGCCGACGATCATGGCCCCCAAACTGGAACGCCCCCGTGCCGTTGCCCGGGTGGGAACCGTGGAGGTAACCACGTCATGAGCTTCACCTACGGCGAGCTGAAACAATCGGTGCAGGACTTCATTGAGACGAGCGAAACCACCTTCGTCAACACCCTGCCGATCTTCATCCGCATGGCCGAGGAGCGCATCCTCAAAGCGGTGCAGCTTTCGCTGTTCCAGAAGAACGCGACCGCCACCCTGAGCGCGAACGGGCGTTTCCTGCCTGTGCCACCGGACTTTCTGGCGCCCATGGCGCTCAAGCTGACAGGTTCCGACGGTGAGGGGTTCTTTGTCGACTTCAAGGACCTGAGCTTTGTGCAGACCTACGCGCCGAACACGGCGACGACGGGTCAGCCGCGCTACTATGCGCAGTTCGACAACGGATACTTCCTTGTCGGCCCGACGCCCGACGCCGACTACACCGCGCAGCTGCAATACCTCTACCGCCCAGCCAGTTTGACGGCCGGCGGGGACAACGACACCACATGGCTGAGTGAGAACGCCGAGCTGGCTCTGCTGTATGGCACCTTGGTGGAGGCCAACACCTTCATCAAGGGCGACCCGGACATGACCCAGCTGTACTCGGCCCGCGCCCAAGAGGCGATGATGGGCTTGAAGATGCTGGGCGAAGCGAAACAAACCACCGACGAATACCGCACCGGTGAAGTGATCAGGAGCAAAGGATGATCGAAGGTTCTATCGGCATCGCGCCGGGTTTCAAGGTTGACGTTCGCACCACCAGCAACCGGGGCTTCACGCCCGAGGAGCTGGCTCAGCAGTGCGCCGACAAGATCGTCGCGGTGTCGGACACAGCGCCGGAGCCTGTTCGAGCGCAGGCGCAAGCCTTCAAGTCGCAGGTCGAACAGCTGGTGGCGGCCTACCTCAAAAAAGTGGTTCAAAGTGACCGCATAACCGTGTACAATGCCTTGCAAGATGCAGGGCATCCCGAACTGGCAGAAGCACTGAAAGGAATCTGACATGGCCTTCTCCGGCAACGCAATGTGCACCTCGTTCAAGCAGGAACTTCTGCAAGGCGTGCACGACTTCACCAACAGCAGCGGCAGCACGTTCAATCTGGCGCTGTACGACAACACCGCTACGCTGGACGCGACGACCACGGCCTTCACCAGCGGCGGCGAGGTCGCGGCCAGTGGGTCCTATTCGTCGGGCGGCGGTGCGCTGACCAACGTCACGCCGACCACGAGCTCGACGACCGCCTTTACCGATTTCGACGACATCACCTTCACATCTTCTACGATCACGGCCCGCGGTGCGCTGATTTACAACGCCAGCGCGGCGGGAGATCCGTCAGTGGTCGTGTTGGATTTTGGTGAGGACAAAACTTCGACAAACGGGGACTTCACAGTCATCTTCCCGACGGCGAATGCGTCAAACGCGATTATTCGAATTGCATAACCGGGAGTTTGACGGATGGTAACTCTCGTCAACCGCGCGAAAATGACGACAGCCACGACCGGCACGGGGATTGTCACGCTAGGGTCTGCTGAGGATGGCTACCAGTCGTTTGCCGACGCAGGCGTTTCGGACGGCAACACTATCCGTTACGTCATCGAAGATGGCACGGCGTGGGAGATTGGCTCTGGCACCTACACGGCGTCTGGCACGACCCTCACCCGGTCGGTTGATGAGAGTTCTAACGGCGGCACACCGATAAATCTCAGCGGCAGTGCCGAGGTCTACGTTATTGCGTCGGCAGATGATCTGCAATTCGCCGTTGACCTAGACCAATCGTCTTTTGCGACACCATCGCAGTCTGTCGCTTTCGCCATTATCTTTGGGAGCTAACGAATGGCATTCAAAAACGACGTAAAAACAGCCACCGCAGGAGGAGCCGACGTTGTTCTGTTCACCTGCCCCGCCGGTGCTGAAGCATCCGTCCACACGCTCTTTCTGGACGCGCAGGGCGGGTCTGGTGCGGCAACACTCAAGCTAACCCGGCAGGCCACCGGGCAGACGGTGACGTTCCTCGACGGGTACACCCTCGCAGACGACAGTCCGTTCACGTTCCCGAAGCCCATCAATATGACGCCGGGCGA
>JAVLCA010000010.1:0-73055 GCA_031581025.1 Salibaculum sp.
TCAAAATCCCCCGATGGCAACATCGTGAGGGTTCGACTCCCTCCACCGGCACCAATGACTTGGCGGATTTCGGGCCGGTGACCGCGCTGCGCCCGGTCTAGAGCCAGGTTCCACAGTCTTGTCGTGTTACTGTTTCCGCTCTGACGCGACCATGGGCGCGGCGGGGCACGCGGAACCTACGTCCGGCTCCGGTGCCAGCGGACCCAGTCCTCGGGCGTGTCGAGGTCCAGCCGCGCGTTCTGACCGGGCAACGGAACAAGGTGACGTCTCTCGCCATACGCCGCGATGATGGTGCGCGCGCCCGCGTCGCCGGACAGGTGCGCGAACGCCGGTCTCAACGACGCGGCGAAGAGGACCGGATGGCCGGGCTGGCCTTCAGCCGTTGCCGCTTGCCAGATCAGCGCCCCGGGGGCCTGCGCCCGCGCCGCGATGACCCCGGCGATGTCGTCGCCGGTGATCGCGGGCATGTCGGCGGGCAGGATCAGCAGGTCGCGCTGGCGGGGGATCGCCGCCTCGCCCGCGCGCAGGCTGGCCGACATGCCGTCCTGCCAGTCGGGTACGGTCACGATCCGCGCCGCGCGGGGCACCACCCGCGCCCGCGGGTGGTGCGCACGGGGCAGGGTCACGATCACAGGGCCGTGGGGCAGGCACAGATCGACGCTCCGCTGCAGCAGCGCCACGCCATGAATCGGCTCCAGCAGCTTGTCGCGCCCGCCCATCCGGCTGGCGGCCCCGGCCGCGGGGATGAGGATCGCCGGTGTCACGCCCACCAGGGCGCCGCCGGTCGCGACGCCCCGCTGACCAAGGAATGATGCCCCGTGACCCCGATGTCCTTGACCGGGCGCTGCGCTGTCGTCTCCATGCTTCCTCCGATGTTTGCGACATCAGCCTAGGCGCGCGGGCGCGGGCGCGGAAGCCCGGTTGCGACAGGAACTGTCGCGAAGTGGAAAGGAATCGGCCCGCCCGCCCCGCAGGTTGGCGGCCGAAGGAGAGATCACATGCGCACCCATGCAAGGGCCGTCGTCATCGGGGGCGGCGTCATCGGCTGCTCCATCCTCTACCACCTGACGCGTGCGGGCTGGACGGATGTTGTCCTGCTGGAACGCGACGAGTTGACCAGCGGGTCGACCTGGCACGCCGCCGCGAATATCCACGGGCTGCACGACAGCACGAACATCAGCCGCATCCAGCACTACACGATGCAGCTTTACAAGGATCTCGAGGCCGAGACGGGGCAGGGCTGCGGCGTGTTCCAGCCCGGGTCGCTCTACCTCGCGCAGACGGAAGACCGCGCGCACCAGTTGCGCCTGCAAGCGGCCAAGGCCCGCTACTATGGAATGAACTTCCACGAGGTCAGCCGCGACGAGGCCGAACATCTGCACCCGCTGGTGGATTTCGACGGGGTGCGCTGCATCATGTACGAACCCGAGGGCGGCAATGTGGACCCTTCGGGCGTGACCAACGCCTATGCCATGGGCGCGCGGGCGGCGGGGGCCGAAATCCTGCGCTTCACCCCGGTCACGGCGACGGTGCAGCAACCCGACGGCGGCTGGATCGTCGAGACGCCGAACGGCAACATCCGGACCGACTGGGTCATCAATGCCGCGGGCCTCTGGGGCCGCGAGGTGGCCGGCCTGGCGGGGATCGAATTGCCCCTGCAACCCACCGAACACCAGTATTTCGTCACCGAGACCATGGCCGAGATCGCCGGGTTGGACCGGCGCCTGCCTTCCGTCGCCGACCGCGACGGCGAATACTACCTGCGCCAGGAAGGCCAGGGCCTGCTGATCGGCGCCTATGAGCGCGACGTGCGCTTCTGGGCGGAAGAGGGCACGCCGCTGGACTTCGCGCATGACCTGTTCCCCGACGACCTGGAGCGGATCGAGGACAACATGATGCGCGCCATCGACCGCGTCCCGGCGGTGGGCCAGGCGGGGATCAAGCGCGTCATCAACGGCCCGATGATCTGGTCGCCGGATGCCAATGTCCTGTTCGGCCCGCACCCGGACCTGCGCAACTACTTCTGCTGCAACGGCATCATTCCGGGCTTCAGCCAGTCCGGGGGCATGGGGCTGATGGCGGCCGACTGGATAACCAGTGGCGAAAGCCGCTATGACATGTTCGCCTGGGACGTGGCCCGGTTCGGCAAATGGGCGGAAACGGCCTTTACCCGGGCGCGGGTCGTGGACCAGTATGCCCACCGCTTCGCGATCCATTTCCCCGGCGAGGAACGCGCGGCGGGCCGCCCGGTGCGGGTGCGCCCGGTCTACGAGACGCAGAAGGCGATGGGCGCGGTCTTCGGGTTGAATTATGGCTGGGAACATCCCGCCTATTTCGACGCCGACACGCCCGACAGCGCCGGCTTTACCCGCCAGCCCTGGTTCGACAGCGTCGGGCGCGAGGCGAAGATGCTCCGTGAAACCCTTGGCGTGATTGATATTTCCAACTTTGCGAAATACAGGGTCGCGGGGCCGGGGGCCGAGGGTTGGCTTGATGCCGTCTTTGCCAATCGGATGCCGCGCGAGGTTGGCCGGTCCTGCCTGACGCCCCTGATCGGGGTGCGCGGCGGCATCGCGGGGGATTTTACCGTCACCCGCATGGGCGATGAGGACTTCTGGGTCATCGGTTCTGGCATGGCCGAGCGGTATCACCAGAGGTTCTGGGCCATGGTGCCGCGGCCCGAGGGCACGACCTTCGAGGTGCTGGCCGAAGCCTGGTGCGGCTTCAACATCGCCGGACCTTTGGCGCGCAAGGCCCTGCAAAGCCTGACGAATACCTCTCTCAACACGGCGGACATGCCGTTCATGCGCTCGGCCTGGCTGGAGGTGGCGGGCGTAAGCTGCCTGGCGCTCCGCGTGTCCTTTACCGGCGATCTCGGCTGGGAACTGCACTGCCCGACCGAAGACCAGCCACAGCTATACGCGGCGCTTTTGGCGGCGGCCAAGGCCGCGGGCGGCGGGCCGGTCGGCAGCCGCGCGCTGATGTCGCTGCGGGTCGAAAAGGGTTATGGCAGTTGGGGCCGCGAATACAGCCCCGAATACTGGCCGCAGGAGGTGGGCCTCGACCGCCTGGTCAAGATGGACAAGGATTTCCTGAACAAGGCCGCTTACTTGCAGGTCAAGGATAATGCGCCGCGTGAAGAGTTGCGGCTGGTCCACGTGCAGCAGGTGGACCGCGCGGATGCCAGTGGCGGCGAGCCGATCTTTCTGCCCGACGGCACGCCCGTGGGCCGCGTGACAAGCGGCACCTACGGGTATTCCGTGGGCATGTCTCTGGCGCTTGGCTACCTGTCCGGCGTGGCACCGGGGCAGGAGGTCGACGTCATGATCCTGGGCAAGCCCCATCGCGGCGTGGTGCTGGCCGAACCGCCCTTCGATCCGAAGGGCGACCGGCTGCGCGCATGAACACCGCGCGCCAAGCCCCTGAAATCATGGGATTATGCGCGTATACTTGGTGCCTTCCAGCGTCGCGCCCACGCGCAGACCCGCCTGCGCGAAGATCACGGCGATCACCGGCGCGAGCGAGGTCGTCGTCTCGGCCCGCAGGTTGCGGCCATCGGCCTTGACAGCGTATTCGGCATCGGCCCCCAGTGCCCAGCCGGGCGAGGTGCGGAAATCCATCAGCGCCTCCTCGGTCATGAAGAACAGCACATGGGAGTATTGCTGCGCGCCCACTTGCAACCCGGCGCTGCCGCCCGTGATGGCGTAATAATCGACGGTGCTGTCGCCGATCCGCAGCGCGCCGCGCCCGTAGGTGCCGCCAAGGCCGAAGCCGGCCTCGGTCACGAGCGGCATGACCAGCATGCCGGCGGCCTTTTCGGACAGGTCGCGCGTGCCGGGATAGGTGTCATACATGAAGGTCAGGGTGGTGTTCACGCGGGAGTCGATCCGGTCGGACCCGCGCGACCCGATCCCGTTGCCGCACGCGGCAAGCGTTGTGGTGGCCAATGCGCCAAGCGCGAAGCCGCGTCTGGAAAAAGTACTCATGATGTCGCCTCGTGCCTGTCGGGCGGTATCCGCCTCGTTCTGCATCACAGTATAGGGAACCGGGGCCGGTCTGTCAGCACAAAGATGCCGCGGAACGGCTCCGTGCGGGAGTCAGCCGCCCAGCACCTCTGCGGCTTCGGGGGCGAAATAGGTCAGCACGCCATCGCAGCCCGCGCGTTTGAAACAGATGAGGCTTTCCATCATGATCGCCTGTCCGTCGAGCCAGCCGTTCTGTGCCGCCGCCCGCAGCATCGCGTATTCGCCCGAGACCTGGTAGGCGAAGGTGGGCACGCCGAAGCGGTCTTTCACGCGCTGGCAGATGTCGAGATAGGGCATCCCCGGTTTCACCATGACCATGTCGGCGCCCTCGGACAGATCGCGGGCGACCAGCCGCAGCGCCTCTTCGGAATTGGCCGGGTCCATCTGATAGGTAGTCTTGTCGCCCTTGAGCGCGCCCGAGGCGCCCACCGCGTCGCGGAAGGGGCCGTAAAAGCCGCTGGCATATTTGGCCGTATAGGACAGGATCGTGACCTTCTGGTGGCCCTCGGCCTCCAGCGCCTGGCGGATGGCGCCCACCCGGCCATCCATCATGTCGGAGGGGCCGAGGATGTCGGCGCCCGCCTCGGCCTGGGCCAGGGCCATGCGCACAAGGGCGGCGACGGTTTCGTCGTTGACCACCTCGCCGTCGCGGACATAGCCGTCCTGGCCGTTGATATTGTAGGGGTCCAGCGCGATGTCGGTCATCACCGCCAGGCCCGGGGCGGCATCCTTGATGGCGCGGATCGCCTGGTTGGCGATGTTGTCGGGCGACCAGGCGACGGCGCAATCCTCGGTCCGGTCCTCGAGCGCGGTGTAGGGAAAGACGCAGATGGCCGGGATGCCCAGCGCCTCGGCCTGGCGGGCGGCCCGGGCGACACGGTCCACCGTGCGGCGCACCACGCCGGGCATCGAGGGCACCGGGTCCTCGGCGTCATGCCCTGCCATCACGAAGACGGGCCAGATGAAATCGGCCGGTGTGAGGGCACTTTCGCGCACCATGGCGCGCAGGGCGGGCGTGGCACGCAGCCGGCGCGGCCGGGCGGCGGGAAATCGGGTCAGGGTCATGGTCTTGGCCTTTCAGTCACACCTGCGGGATCGCCCCGATATTTGCCTGGCTCAAGGCTGGGCATTGCCGGGGTGCACCGCTAGGTTGCCGCAAAACACAACAGGCTGCCATACCCCGTGAACTGGACAACCACCCTTTTCGAAGTCATCGACATGCGCTCGTTCTCGAACCTCTGGTTCTGGATCGGACTGGCTGTCATCTGGTCCTCGGCCAGCCATTGGGTGTTGGGGGTGCCTCATGACATGATCACCCGCGCCCGACGTCATGGGGGCAAGGCGCAGGACGATCTGGAGTTGCTGGTGCGTATCAACGTCGACCGGCTGCTGCATATCGCGCAGGTCTCGGGGCTGGTGCTGCTGGGCAGCCTGGCCTTCGTGCTGACCTCGCTCGCGATCCTCGCGTTCTGGTACGGCGTCGAGTTCGCGCAGGCGACGTTCCTGCTGGCGCTGCCGCTGTCGATCGTGGGCGCGCTCAGCCTGGCCGCGGCGCGCCGCATCGCGCGCGAACAGCCCGCCGGCGACGACCTGCACCGGCACCTGATCCGGCAGCGGGTCACGACCCAGGTGATCGGAATGATCTCGATCTTCGTCACCGCCATGTTCGGCATGTACCAGAACCTGGCCGTCAGCCCCGGCTTTTGATCATTGCGAATTGACACGACGCGGCAGCGGGGTAGGTGAGGCGCTTATGACTGCACCCGATCATATCACCGTGGGCGGTGCCCCCGAGGGGCACGACGCCCGCCTGGTTCTTCAGGAAGTGGCCCGGCAAGGCGGGCCCGTCGTGCATGTGGCGCGCGATGACAAGCGGCTGGCGGCCATGCGCGCCGCGCTGGCCTTCTTCGACCCCGCCATGCCGGTGCTGCATTTTCCGGGTTGGGATTGCCTGCCCTTCGATCGGGTGTCGCCCCATGCCGATATCTCGGCCGCGCGGATGGCCACGCTGGCCGCGCTTGTTCACGAGATGCCGCAGCGCTTCGTGCTGTTGACGACGCTCAACGCCGCGACCCAGCGCGTCCCCGCCCGCGAGGTCCTGCAAGAGGCCGCCTTCACCGCCCGCGTGAGCGAGCGCATCGACGAGGAGGCCCTGCGCGGCTTTCTGGTGCGCATGGGCTTTTCACAGGCCCCCACGGTGACCGAGCCGGGCGACTACGCGATCCGGGGCGGCATCATCGACATCTACCCACCGGGCCATGCCGGGCCGGTGCGGCTGGACCTGTTCGGCGATGTCCTCGATGGTGCGCGGCGGTTCGATCCGGCCAGCCAGCGGACCACGGAAAAGCTGGACAAGGTCGACCTCGCCCCGGTCTCGGAGGTGATCCTCGACGAGGCCGCGATCACCCGGTTCCGGCAGAATTACCGGCTGGAATTCGGCGCGGCGGGCAGCGACGATCCGCTTTACGAGGCGGTCAGCGCCGGCCGCAAGCATCAGGGCATCGAACACTGGCTGGGCTTCTTCCATGACCGGCTGGAAACGCTTTTTGACTACCTGCCCGGCGCCACGATCACGCTGGACGATCACAGCGCAGCGCAGCGGCAGGCACGCTGGGACACGATCGCCGATCAATACGACGCCCGGCGCGAGGCGATGGCGGCCAAGGGCCGGGTCGATACCGTCTACAAGCCCGCCCCGCCCGAAACGCTTTACCTCGACCCTGAGGCCTGGGAGGCGGCCACCACCGGGATGCGGCGGTTGCAGTTCTCGGCCCTGCCGCAGGCCACCAGGCCGGGCGTGATCGACGCGGGCGGCCGCGTGGGCCGCAATTTCCTGCCCGAACGCCAGCAGGAAAGTCTCAGTCTTTTCGGGGCTTTGGCCGATCATATTCGCTCGAAACTCGAAGATGGGCCGGTGGTCATCGCCTCTTACTCGGATGGCGCGCGCGAGCGGCTGACCGGCCTGATCGAGGACGAGAACCTGGCCGAGGCGATCCCGGTGACGGACTTTACCCGGGTCGGTCGCCACGGGCTGCATCTCGCGGTCTGGGCGCTGGAACACGGCTTTGAGGCGCCCGAGGACGCGGGCCGTCTGACGGTGATCTCGGAACAGGACGTGCTGGGCGACCGGCTGATCCGCCAGACCAAGCGCCGGCGCAAGGCCGAGAGCTTCCTGACCGAGACGCAGGCGCTGACTCCGGGCGACCTCGTGGTCCATGTGGATCACGGCATCGGGCGCTATCTGGGGCTCGAGGTGGTCAGTGCCGCCGGGGCCGCGCATGAATGCCTGGTGCTGGAATATGCCGAGGCCGCCAAGCTCTACCTGCCGGTCGAGAACATCGAGCTGCTGTCGCAATACGGCCACGAGGAGGGCCTGCTCGACAAGCTGGGCGGTGGCGCCTGGCAGGCGAAGAAGGCGCGGCTCAAGGAACGCATCCGCGAGATGGCCGAGCGGCTGATCCGGGTGGCCGCCGAACGCGAGTTGCGCACCGCCCCGGCCATGACCCCGCCCGAGGGCATGTGGGACCAGTTCCTGTCGCGCTTTCCCTACCAGGAGACCGAGGACCAGCTGCAGGCTATCGAGGACGTCACCGAGGACCTGGAATCGGGCCGGCCCATGGACCGGCTGATCTGCGGAGACGTGGGCTTCGGCAAGACCGAGGTGGCGATCCGCGCCGCCTTCCTGGCCGCCATGTCCGGGGTGCAGGTCGCGGTGATCGCGCCCACCACGCTGCTGGCGCGCCAGCACTACCAGAGCTTTGCCGACCGCTTTCGCGGATTTCCCGTCAACGTGCGGGCGCTGTCGCGTTTCGTCGGCACCAAGGAGGCCGCCGAGACCCGCGACGCCATGGCAAAGGGCACGGCGGATATTGTTGTGGGCACCCATGCGCTGCTGGCCAAGAGCGTGAAGTTCCAGAACCTCGGGCTATTGATCATCGACGAGGAACAGCACTTCGGCGTCCAGCACAAGGAACGGCTCAAGCAGCTGCGCACGGATATCCACGTGCTGACCCTGACGGCGACACCCATCCCGCGCACCTTGCAACTGTCGCTGTCGGGTGTGCGCGAGTTGTCGGTGATCGGCACCCCGCCGGTGGACCGGCTGTCCATCCGCACCTATGTCAGCGAGTTCGACACCGTCACCTTGCGCGAGGCGCTGCTGCGCGAGCACTATCGCGGCGGGCAGAGCTTCTTCGTGGTGCCGCGTGTCTCCGACCTGCCCGAGATCCAGACCTTCCTGCGCGACGAGGTGCCCGAGGTCAGCGTCGTCACCGCCCATGGCCAGATGGCGGCGGGCGAGCTGGACGACCGCATGAACGCCTTCTACGACGGCAAGTATGACGTTCTGCTGGCCACGACGATCGTGGAATCGGGGCTGGATATTCCCACCGCCAATACCATGATCGTGCATCGCGCCGACATGTTCGGGCTGTCTCAGCTCTACCAGATCCGGGGCCGGGTGGGCCGCTCCAAGACGCGCGCCTATGCCTATCTGACCTACCGGCCGCGCCAGCGCCTGACCCCCCAGGCCGAAAAGCGCCTGCGCGTGCTGGGCTCCATCGACACGCTGGGGGCGGGCTTTGCGCTGGCCAGCCAGGATCTGGATATTCGCGGGGCCGGCAACCTGCTGGGCGAGGAACAATCGGGCCAGATGCGCGAGGTGGGCTACGAGCTTTACCAGTCGATGCTGGAAGAGCAGATCGCCAAGATCAAGGCGGGCGAGACCACCATGGTCGAGGATGGACAGTGGGCGCCGCAGATCAACCTTGGCGTGCCGGTGCTGATCCCCGAGGACTATGTGCCCGACCTTGACGTGCGGCTGGGGCTCTATCGTCGCCTGTCGGGGCTGCAGACCAAGGTCGAGCTGGAGGGCTTCGCCGCCGAGATGATCGACCGGTTCGGACCGCTGCCCAAGGAGGTCAACACGCTGATGCTGGTGGTGCGGATCAAGGCCATGTGCAAGCGCGCCGGGATCAGCCACCTGGACGGCGGGCCTAAGGGCGCGACAATCCGGTTCCACAATGACAAGTTCGCCTCGCCCGAGGGGCTGGTGCAGTTCATCAAGGATCAGCGCGGCCTGGCCAAGGTCAAGGACAACAAGATCGTCGTGCGCCGCGACTGGGGTCGCGATAGCGACAAGATCAAGGGCGCCTTCGCCATCGCGCAGGACCTGGCCAAGAAGGTGAAAGAAGCGCAGGCGGCGTGAAACGGGCCGTCGACGGCCCGTTACCCTCCTGCGGGGACGCAGGAGGGCGCGGTGTCGTCACCGCGCGGTGACGGCCGTCCGCCCCGCTCAGTCCGTGTCGCGCCGGATCATCGTGGTCAGCCAGAGGGCCAGTGTCGCGCATACGAACACAGCCAGCGCCAGCGGCAGGGGCGTGCCGTCGAAGGCCAGCCCCACCGGCACCGCGATGAGCACCGCGCCCACCGTCCCGATCGAGGCCATGATCGAGGCGGCCATGCCGGCGATATGGCCCATGGGCTCCATCCCCAGGGCGTTCAGGTTGCCCAGGGTCAGCCCGGCCTGGAAGAACAGCGAGGTCGTCCAGAAGACGTAGAGGTAGAACTCCAGCGCGCCGAAGACCCCGGTCCAGATCGCGCAGGCCGCCAGCGCCGACAGGCCGATCTGCACGGTGAACATGGCCTTGACGATGGCCCGCATGCCCAAATGCATCACGATCTGCGAATTGAGAAGCGTGGCCGAGGCGGCCACCAGGGCAATCCCGCCGAACCACAGCGGAAAGTTCTCGGCGCGGCCATAGGTCAGATCAAAGATCTGCTGGATCGAGCTAATTGTCGCAAAGAGCATGCCGAAGGCCAGGGTCTGCACCGCGATGGAGAGCCGCACGGTGGGGTGGGCCGCCATCTCCTTGATGGCCGCCCAAAGCACCGAGAGCCGCAGCGGGCGACGGTCGGCGGGGGCCAGCGTCTCGGGTTGGCGCAGGCCCAGCCAGGTCATGCCGATCAGCGAGAAGATTACGAAGGCCAGAAAGATGCTGCGCCAGTCCGAGAGGTCCATGATTACGGCGCCCAGGCTGGGGGCGATGGCCGGGATCAACGAGAAGATCATCATCACGAAGGACATGATCCGGGCCATGCCGCGCCCGGCGTATAGGTCGCGCACCAGGGCCAGCGCCACCACGCGCGGCGCCGAGGCGCCCAGCCCCTGCAGCACCCGCGCGGCCAGCATGGTTTCCAGCGTCGGCGCGAAATAGGCGGTCAGCGCCGCGGCGCAATAGATCAGCGCGCCCCCGATCACCACCGGCTTGCGCCCGAAGCGGTCGGAGAGCGGCCCGGTGAAGATCGTGCCCAGCCCCATGCCCAGCACGAAACTGGTCACGATCAGTTGCGCCAGGTTGGGGGCCTCGGGCGAAAGCTCGGCGCCGATCTGGGGCAGCGCGGGCAGCATGGCGTCGATCGAAAAGGCGATCGAGGCCATGAGCATCGCGGTGAGCGCGATGAACTCCGGCGTCGGCAGGCGCCGGGGCGGGGACGGTGCAGCGGGCGCCGCCGTGGTATCTGTCATGCGTCGGGTCCTTTTCCCTCGAGCGACTCGAGGCGTTTCTCGGCTTCGGCTGTCTTGCGTCGCGCCTGGCGCAGCTCGGCCCGGGCGCGCATCCGCCGCTCCACGGTCATGTTGCTGACCTGGCGGATCACGGCGGCAAAGACACCCAGCCCGGCGAATATGAACACGGTCGTCGCCAGCTTGCCGATCACGGTTTGCGGCACAAGGCTGCCATAGCCCACGGTCGAAAGTGTCACCACCGTGAAAAAGAAGCTGTCGACCCAAGACCAGTCTTCGACGATGTGATAGAAGACCGTGCCGCCCCCGATCAGGCCTGCGAGCGTGCCGACCAGGATCCAGAGACCGTCATTGCGCATCGCCCGCATCCCCGAGTTTCGCCATGATCTCGCCCGTTACCTGGACCCAGAGGTCGGGCGGCTGTGCGCCGGGCACCGCGTGCTGGCCCGCGACGATGAAGGTGGGCACCGATTGCACGCCCATCTTGCGGGCCTCGGTGTCGCGGTTGCGGATCTCCTCGGCATCGGCCCCGGCGGCCAGCAGGCGCGACACCACGCCCGCGTCCATCCCGGCGCTGTCGGCGATGTCGCACAGCGTGTCACGATCGCCGATGTCGCGGCCTTCGGTGAAATAGGCCTCGAAGAGGGCCTGCACCACGGGGGCCTGGCGGTGCTCGATCCCGGCCCAGTGGATCAGGCGGTGCGCGTCCAGCGTGTTGGGCGTGCGCGCGATGGCCTCGAAGTCGATCGTCAGCCCGGCCTTCTCAGCATGGTCCTGCACCGGCAGATAGGCCTTCACCGCGCCCTCGCGGCCGCCGAACTTGGCGTCGAGATAGGCGCGCCGGTCCATGCCCTCGGGCGGCATGTCGGGGTTGAGTTGAAACGGGTGGTATTCGATCTCGAAGGGGTGGTCGCCCACCTGTGCGAGCGCCGTGTCCAGGTTGGTCTTTCCGATGTAGCACCAGGGGCAGACAGGGTCCGAGAAGATATCAAGCTTGACCATGGTCGGTCTCCCACTCTGGCCGCAGGGCGCGGCGCAAGAGCTTGTTGTTGGCGCCATGGGCAGGGCGGCGCGATGAATGAAAAGCCTCGGGCCCTTGTAGCGGGCCGGGCTGCGAGACGCAAAAGCGGCAAGCTTGGCCTCGGGCGGCCATGTTGACAGGGGCACAGGGGCATGGTGCTGCGCTATCCCCGCGGCGGTGCGCGTGCAAGTGCGCAGGCCCCAGACGACCTGCGCGCGCGGTGCGCTATTCCTCCGCGTCCCACCACCAGACATCGGGCTGCCAGCCGGGCCAGTCGCCGAAGATGGGCATGGTCTCGGGATAGTGCAGACTCTTGTCGTGGGCGATGCGGGTCACGTTCCACTGGTAGATCGGGATGGCGTAGCGCCCGGTCGTAAGCAGCCGGTCCAGCGCCCGGGTCGCGGCGAGAAAGTCCTGCTGGCTTTCGGAGGTGAGCAGCCGGTCGATCATGGCGTCGACGGCCGCGGACTCCACCCCCATGAGGTTGCGCCCGCCGGGTTCGTCCACCCTGTCGGAGCCCCAGTAAAGCGACTGCTCGTTGCCGGGGCTCAGCGACAGGCCGCGCCGGAAATAGGTCATGTCGAAGTCATAGGCATCCAGGCGCTCGCGGTATTGCGCGCTGTCGATCACCGTGACGGTCGGCGCGATGCCCAGCCGGTCGATCGCCTGCACGTAGATGTCGATGATCGTCTGGGTCTCGTCGCTGCCCGATTGCAGCACGATCTCGAAGGTGAAGGGCCGGCCCTGCGCGTCAGCCATGACACCGTCCTGCACCGTCCAGCCGGCCTGTTCCATCAGGTCCAGCGCGGCGGTGATGCCGGCGCGGTTACGCTCGGTGCCGTCCGAGGCGGGCAGGGCATAGCCCGTTAGCGCGTCCTCGGGTATCTGGTCGGCGTAGGGTTCGAGGAAGTCGCGCACGCGCCCCTCGGCCGGGCCGGGCCGCATCGCCAGCGGCGAATTCGCGAAATACGAGGTGATGCGTGGCTGCGCACCGCCGGTCAGCGCCTCGTTGATGAATTCGAAGTTGAAGGCGTGCAGCATGGCGTCGCGCACGCGAAGATCGGCGAATTGCGGGCTGCGCGTGTTCATCACGAAGCCTGTCATCCCCGAGGGGCGTTCGTGCGGCAGCACGTTGCGCACCACGTCGCCAGTCTTGACGGCGGTGAAGTCATACTGGCTGTCCCACTTGGCCACGTTGAATTCGCGGTTGAAGTTCACCGTGCCCACCTTGAAGGCCTCGAAGGCCGCGGTGGCATCGCCGAAATACTCGATCCGCAGGGTGTCGAGGTTGTGGGTGCCGTTGCGGAAGGGGACCACCCCGTCGCCCCAGTAGTCTGGATTGCGAGTGAATTCCACATAGCGGCCCTGCTCGTGATCGCCGACAAGGTAGGGCGACGAGGTCACGGGGATATGCTCAAACCCGTCGGTCTCGGCGAAATCGACGCCCTCGTATTGCGCCTTTTGCAGGATCGGGCGCATCCCTGCCAGCAGGGCCAGTTCGCGATCCTCGGTGTCGAAGGTGAAGCGGACCGAGCGTGGCCCGGTCTGTTCCATGGCGGCGACCTTGGACCAGAACCCGGCGTAGCGGCCGTGCCCCTTGGTGCCCAAAGTCTCGTAGGACCACATGACATCCTCGATCGTAACGGGGCTGCCATCCGAGAATTCGGCCTCGGGGCGCAGGGTGAATTCGACCCATTCGCGATTCGGCCCGGTCTCGACCGATTCGGCCAGAAGCCCGTACAGCGAGAAGGGTTCGTCGAGCGACCGGGCCATCAGGCTCTCGCCCATGAGAAAGCGCAGCTGCCAGGGCACGGCGCCCTTGCGCACGAAAGGATTGAGACTGTCGAAGTTGCCGATATTGGCCGTGACCATCTCGCCACCGCGCGGCGCGTCGGGGTTGGCATAGGGCAGATGCGCAAAATCTGGGGGCAGGTCGGGGTCGCCATACATAGCTATGCCATGCTTGGGCTCGGCCTGGGCCGCACCGGCCACCATGAGCGCGGTGGCGACAATGGCGGCGATCCGGCCACGTCGGGGGAAAAACTCTGGTCTCATTTCGTGGACAATCCCTCTGCGCCTTGTGTGCCTCATTCAAAAGCCTAGAGATCGCTGTTAGTCTTTTCAAACTTTTAGCTTGGATCGCGGCGGCGGATTGCATATAAGGAAGGCACTGCTCGATAGGTTTCTTGCCTGTATGAAACCTGCCTCAATAACTGAACGCCGGCCTTGTGCCGGCGTTTTTTTCTTTGAGGGTCAGCGGAACGGCCAAGACAGGTCGGGGCGTGGGCCAACTCAATGCGATAGGCTCAAGACCGAGCACGGGTCCAATGATACCAGCCCTGACGCTGCCTGCGGTCAGTCCTCGTGCCGGCCATGTCCGATCCGATCGGCCAGCTGGTCCAGCGCCTCGGGCATTTCGTCGTGTTTTTCGCCGGGGTAGACCAGCCCTGCCGAGATCACCAGCTTCGCAGCATCCTCGACGGTCATGTCCAGTTCGATCACATCCTCGCGGGGAAAAAACAGCAGATACCCTGAGGTCGGGTTCGGCGTGGTCGGCACGAACACCGAGGTCATGGGACCGACGCCCGCCTTTTCGACCAGTTCGCCCTTGGTCTGCGTCGAGATGAAGCCCACCGCCCATATGCCCCGGCGGGGATATTCGATTAGGCAGGCGCGGTCGAAACTCGTCTCGGTCTGTGCAAAGACGGTCTCGGCGATCTGCTTTGCGCCGTTGTAGACCGAGCGCACCACCGGCATCCGCGCGACCAGCGCCTCGCCCCAGCCCAGGAAGGACCGGCCGATCAGCCCCTTGGCGATCCAGCCGACGATGAAGGTGAAGATCAGGAAGATGACGACGCCGACGCCACGGACGTTGACCTCGATGTAATTGGGGTGGGTCGGATCGGCGCGGCCGAAGTCGTTGACGTGGCCCAGCAGGCGGTTGACCAGGTCCTCGGGGTGGTAGGCCTGGGGCACGAAGGGCCAGACGAACCCATCCACCCAGCCGATCAGCGTCCAGATCAGCCAGACCGTCAGCCCGATGGGCGCGATCACGATGATCCCGGCAATGAAATTGTTGCGCAGGCCCGTGATCAGGCTGCCGCGCGGCCGGGGGGGGTCTTTGGGCTGTCTGGTCACTTTGGCTGTCGCTCACCTTACGCGTCATCGCTTATGTAGGCGATCTCGCGCGGTCGGACAATGCAGCACGGCCCCGGGCAGGCTCGTCAATCGGCGGAATTGCACAGGCTTTTGGCAATCTCGGCGGCAAGGCGCGCATTATTGCGCACCAGGGCGATGTTCGCGGTAAGCGAAGCCCCCTCGGTCAAGGCGTAGATCCGGTCAAGCAGGAAGGGCGTGACGGATTTCGCCGCGATTCCCTGCGCCTCGGCCTCGGCCTGGGCCTGCGCGATCAGCGGCGCGAGGGTCTGCGCCGGGATCTCGTCGGCCTGTGGAATCGGGTTGGCGACCAGTTGTCCGCCCGTCAGGCCCAATGCGGCGCGCATGGCATGGGCGGCGGCGATCCGTGCGGGGCTGTCCACCCGCAGGGGGGCGGCCAGCGCCGAGCGGGCCGACCAGAAGGCCGGCAGGCTGTCCTGGCCGTAGGCGATGACCGGCACGCCGAGGGTTTCGAGCACCTCCAGCGTCTTGGGGATGTCGAGAATGGCCTTGGGCCCGGCGGCAACGACCGTCACCGGCGTGCGCGCCAGTTCCTGCAGGTCGGCGGAAACGTCGAATGTCGCCTCCGCGCCGGGGTGGACGCCGCCGATGCCGCCGGTGGCGAAGATCGCGATGCCCGCGAGACGCGCGGCGATCATGGTGGCGGCGACGGTGGTGGCCCCGGTGCCGCCCGCGGCCATGCAGGCGGCGAGATCGGCGCGGCTGAGCTTGGCGACATCCTCGCAGGCGGCGAGCCGGTCCAGCTCGGCCGGGGTCAGGCCGATGTGCAGACGGCCCGACAGCACGGCGATGGTGGCGGGTACGGCACCGCTGTCGCGGATGTCCTGTTCGACCGCGCGGGCGGTCTCGACATTCTGCGGGGCGGGCATGCCATGGGTGATGATGGTGCTTTCCAGCGCCACGATCGCCCGGCCGGCGGCGCGGGCCTCGGCGACCTCGGGGGAAAAGTGAAGGTCTGTCATTGTGGGCTTTCTCCGGAAACATGGGCGGCCGCGGCATCGAGCGCGCGGGTCAGGGCGGTGTCGGGGTCCATGCCCTGCACCTCGGAGGCGATATGGGCGGCCATGAAGGTGTCGCCCGCGCCGGTGATGCGGGTCACCAGAACCTCGGGCGGGCGGGCGCTGCGCAGGCGGTCGCCGCAGGCCTCGGCGGCCATGGCGCCGCCATCGGTGACGAGGGCGCGATGGACCCCCTGCGCGACCAGGCCGCGGGCGGCACGGGCGGCATCGTTGAATGATGTTCGGCAGATCAGGGCTGCCTCTTCGCGATTGACATAGAAGGTGGCCGAGGGATGGCCCAGCAGCGCCAGCAGCCGCGTGGCCTTGCCGGGGCTGGCCGGGGCCACGCGCAAATCGGCGGCGCGAAACAGCGGCGAGGCGGCGATTCGCATCAGCAGCTCATGGGTCAGGTTGCCATCCAGGGCGACCGGCCCGGTCCAGGGCGCGGCTTCGCTGGCCAGGCGCCCGTCCGCCAGCGGTCGCAGGATCTTGTCGCCCACTTGTTCGAGCGAATGGGCGTCGGCAATCGCGGCGATCAGCCCGCCCGCGCCCTCGATGGCCATGTAGCTGTCGGTTGGCAGATCCTCGGAGCGGTAGAGCGTGGCGGTCTCGAGGCCCAGCCGCGCCGCCTCGCGCACCAGGTCCTCGCCCTCGGGATCGCGGCCCACGGCGGAGAGCAGCGCCGGGCGCAGCCCGAAGCGCGCCAGGGTCATGGCGATGTTCATGGCCACGCCGCCGGGCAGGCGGATGATCCGCCCGGGCACATCCGACCCGGCCCGCATCGCGACAGGCGCGCGGCCGATGATGTCCCACAGGACTGAACCGATGCATAGGATGTCGGGCGGCATCATGGCGCGCAGCTATTGCGCGCGCCGCGCCGGGGGTCAACCGCTGTGACGCGGTGTGCTGCGCACGCCGGATGACCGGGGCAGGGGGCTTTCTGCCCCCTCTTGGCCTGCGGCCAATTCACCCCCGAGGATATTTTCGGCCAGAAGAAGCCTATTCCGGAATGGCGAAGGTCAGCGCGGCCCAGAGGGTTTCCCAGACCACATCGCGCGCCTCGGCCAGCTCCGCGTCGGGGCGGCGCAGCACCACGGCATCGGCCAGATAGGCATGGCCGGGCTTGACGGGCAGGTTGGCGATGCCCCTCTCATCGGTGCGATGGTAGGTGACCGCGACGCTGCCGTCGGGGGCCTTCTCGAACACCTCCACCTGCGCAGCGGCGCGCGGGGCCTGGTCGTAGAAGACCTGCACGGGCAGGGTGGACGCGTCGAAGGTATAAGGGTTTTCCAAGGCGACGATCTCGGTCTCCAGACCCAGAGGCCGGTCTTGCCCGGTGCCATCCCCCACCGCCACCAGCGCCTTGACGTGGCGCGAATAGGCCTCGCCGAAGTCCGTCTCGGGCAGGCCGCGTGCGCGGTGCCGGGCCACCGCATCGACGAAATCCTTGTGATCGGCGAAGCTTGCGAATTTTTCGAGTGTCTCGTAGCCGACCCGGGCGGTATTGGCCTCGTAGGCGAGGATGTGCAGCCCCGCGCCGAGGGGGGCGGCCTCCAGCGCGGGGCGGGCGCCAAGGCGGTTCTCGACCGGCTGGACCTGCTCGCCGCGGATCATGTCGAAGCGGCTGAAGCGGCGGGGCAGGTAGCTGAGTCGCGACCCCTCGAAGTCTTCGCCATTGACAATGTCGGCCCGGAGCATAACGTCGCGCGGTATCGTGAAATCGGCAGGATCCAGCCAGAGTTCGTGGGCGAGGGTCGGGCCCGCCACGAGAGCCAGGAAAAGGGTAAGGATGCGCATGATTGTCTCCGGTTGGGATGCTGTAAAACTGACGCTGCTGGCGCTGGTGTCAACCATGCTGGTGATCGCCGCGGGGCCGTCGCCCGCCCACGAGGTGCGGCCGACCATCGGTGACATGGAGGTGATCGACGACCGCCTGGCCTTCACGCTTGAGGGCAACCTGGAAAGCTTCATCGCCGGGATCGACCTGGAGGGGCTGGAGGACACCGACGCCGCCGAGACCTCGGGCGGCTACGACAGCCTGCGGGCCCTGCCGCCCGATCAGTTGGCCGAGCGCATGCGCGCCTTCTGGCCCAGCTTTACCGAAGAGATGCGCGTCCTGGTGGACGGGGCCGCGGTGGCGTTGCGCCTGGACGACGTGTCGGTGCCTGAGGTCGGCAACCAGGACCTGCCCCGCGACGCGACCCTGGCGTTTTCGGCCGCGCTGCCCGAGGGGGCGCAGGCGGTACAGATCGACTGGCCCGCCCACTATGGCGTGCTGGTGCTGCGCCAGATGGGCGTGGACGAGGGCTGGGACGGCTACCTGTCCGGCGGGCTGTCCGAGCAGGTGGCGCTGGAGGGCGGGCAGGAAATGTCGGGATGGCAGGCCTTTGCGCGTTACATCCCCGTCGGGGTCGAACATATCGTGCCGCTTGGGCTGGACCATATCCTTTTCGTGCTGGGGCTGTTCTTCCTGTCCACGCGGCTGCGCCCGCTGATCTGGCAGGTCACTGCCTTTACTGCGGCGCATACGATCACGCTGGCGCTGGCCGCGCTGGGGTATGTGACGGTCTCCCCCGCCGTGGTCGAGCCGATCATCGCCGCCTCGATCGTCTATGTCGCGGTGGAAAACGTCTTCAGCCGGGGCTTGAACCCCTGGCGGCCCGTCGTGATCTTCGGCTTCGGGTTGCTGCACGGGCTGGGATTCGCCAGCGTGCTGGGGGACTACGGCATCCCCGAGACCAGCTTCATCCCGGCGCTGCTGGGCTTCAATATCGGGGTCGAGCTGGGCCAGCTTCTGGTCATCGCGCTGGCCTTCGGCCTGGTCTTTGCCGCGATCCGGCTGTCCGAGGACGGCAAGCGCAACCCGGTGGCCGCGGCTGTCTACCTGCTGGTCGCGGTGGTGGTGATCCCGCTCCTGGTGATCCCGGTCAGTGCCATGGGTGCTACGGCGGTCGAGGCCTATCTGCCGCTTATGTTCATGGTGGCCGCCATCGCCGGTCTCTCAGCGGCCTCCTGCGCGGTGGAGCGTTACGAGACCTACCGCCACATGGTCGCCATGCCCGCCAGCATCGGAATTGCCCTGATCGGGGCCTACTGGGTGGTGGAGCGGGTGTTCCTGTGATTGCGCGGCCTTGATCTGCCGGTTACCCGTGGCGGGCTATCCAGCGGTCAGGGACAATGCGCCGATCTGCAAAGGGGCCGCCATGAAATACCTCCCGCCACGACTGCCCAGCGATCCGGGTGTGACGCGCGTCAGGGACGATGCGCGCCATCCTGCGCGCATCGTCAACGGCAGCCAGACCGCGGGGCCTTGCGGACCGGGTCGCAGGGGCCGGCCACGGGGGACCGGGTCGATCGCTCGCGACCTCGTTGCGGCTGCGGGCGCGGGTGGTGCGGTGGGACAGGCGGGGCCTGGCGCTGCGCTTTGTCACGGAACTCTCGCAATACGAGTTGACCCGGCTGCGGCAGACGCAGGTTTTCCGCCAGTTGTGACGGGGCAGGCGCGGCATTCGGGGGCGGGGCCACACCGACATCCCCCTTGCCAAGCCATGCCACCACGACTATACGCGCGGAACTCGATCCCGCAGGCGGGGGCGGGTGGTTCGGAGAGACATCCCGATCCATCCACCGGTTGGCGCAATGCTGATCCCCCGTCGAGGCATGAAACCGGAAAGGAATCACACATGGCTCTTCCAGAGTTTTCCATGCGCCAGCTGCTTGAAGCCGGCGTTCACTTCGGACACCAGACCCAGCGCTGGGATCCGAAGATGTCACAGTACATCTATGGCGCCCGCAACGGCATCCACATCATGGACCTGACCCAGACGGTGCCGATGATGGACCAGGCCCTTCAGGTGGTGCGCGAAACCGTCGCCAAGGGTGGCCGCATCCTCTTCGTCGGCACCAAGCGCCAGGCCCAGGCCCCGATCAAGGACGCTGCCGACAAGTCGGCGCAGTTCTACATGAACCACCGCTGGCTGGGCGGCACGCTGACCAACTGGCAGACCGTGTCCAAATCCATCGGCCGTCTGCGCGCCATCGACGAGACCGCCGAGGGCGGCTTTGCCGGGCTGACCAAGAAGGAACGCCTGCACATGGAGCGCGAGCAGGAAAAGCTCGAGGCCACGCTGGGCGGCATCCGCGAGATGGGCGGCCTGCCGGACCTTCTCTTCGTGATCGACGTCAACAAGGAAGACCTCGCCATCGCCGAGGCGCGCAAGCTGGGCATTCCGGTCGTCGCCGTCGTCGACACCAACTGTTCGCCGCTGGGCGTGGACTACGTGATCCCCGGTAATGACGACGCTTCGCGTGCGATCACGCTCTACTGCGATCTGGCCGCCCGCGCCGCCATGGACGGGCTGTCGGCCCAGCTGGGCGCAGCCGGGATGGACCTGGGCGAGATGGAGCCGACACCCGAGGACGCCGCCGCCGAGGCCCCGGCCGAGAGCACCGCGGCCAGCTAGGGCCGGCCGGCGTCGCAAAACTGATACCGGGCGCGGGCATATCGCGCCCCGGACGTGATCAAATCTTACAGGAGAAAGAGCCATGGCGATTACCGCTGCTCTCGTGAAGGAACTCCGCGACTCCACCGGCGCGGGCATGATGGACGCAAAAAAGGCGCTGACCGAAACCGACGGCGACATGGACGCCGCCGTGGACTGGCTGCGCACCAAGGGTCTGGCCAAGGCCGCCAAGAAATCCGGCCGCACGGCCGCCGAGGGCCTGGTGGCCGTAACTGTCGCGGGCGGCAAGGGCGTGGCCGTGGAGGTGAACGCCGAAACCGATTTCGTCGCCAAGAACGCCGAATTCCAGGACATGGTCGCCGGCATCACCAAGGCCGCGATGGGTGTCGACAACGTCGAGGCGCTGCTCGAGGCCGACATGGGTGGCAAGTCCGTGTCCGAGACCGTGACCGACAAGATCGCCACCATCGGCGAAAACATGTCCGTGCGCCGCATGGCCGCGGTCGAGGGCGACACGGTGGTGTCCTACATCCACAATGCCGTGACCGAGGGCATGGGAAAGATCGGCGTGCTTGTCGCCACCAATGGCGGTGACGAGGCCTTTGCCAAACAGGTTGCCATGCACATCGCCGCCGCCAACCCGTCGGCGCTGGACGAGGCTTCGCTCGACGCCGAGATCGTCGAGAAGGAGCGCAAGATCCAGATCGACATCGCCCGCGAAAGCGGCAAGCCCGAGCAGGTGATCGAAAAGATGATCGAGGGCCGCATGAAGAAATTCATGGCCGAGAACACCCTGCTGGGTCAGGCCTTCGTCGTGAACCCGGACCTCACGGTCGCGGCTGCCGCGCAGGACGCCGGCGCCGAGGTTATCGGCTTCGTGCGCCTGGAAGTGGGCGAGGGGATCGAGAAAGAGGAAGAGGACTTCGCCGCCGAGGTGGCCAAGGCCGCCCAGGGCTGAGACCCGGCAAGATTCGAACGTCGGAAGCGGCCATCCCCCGGGGTGGCCGTTTTTTTGATGGAACAAGGGTTGTGGATCGCTCTTAACTCTTAACAAGGTCGCGGCCCCGCGTCGGGAACACGCGGGGCCGCTGTGACCCGCCGCGACGGAACTGCAATGCTGGGGCATCGCGGCGGGCCTATGCGCCGATCGACCCGGGCCTAGCCCGGGCCGACCAGAAAACCGGGAACCCGGTCTGCGGACGGCTTGCCTTGAAATCGCAAGGGGTCCGACCCGCTGTTCCCTGGCCCAAGGCCACCACTCACGGAACTCTGACAATCTGCCACTAACCTGACGTTAATCCGAGTGAGGGAATCCTTACCAGCAGCGGTGTCAGGCCGGCAGGCTGTCGGGCTCCAGCACGAACATCTGGTTGTGAAACGACGCCTTGAGTACGGCCTGTGCTGTCGTTTCCACACCCAGCGCCTCGCGTGCCAGGCGCAAGTGTTTCTCGACCGTGGCGGCGGTCAGGCCCAGGATCGTGGCGATGTCCTGGGTTGTCTTGCCGTCGCCAACCCATTCGAGAACCTCGCGCTGGCGCTTGGTCAGGCTGCGCGTGGCATGAGGCAGGGTCAGCATCTTGAGGTAGACCACATTGCTCATGACCTGGAGGCTTGCGCCGTGCTCAGCCCAGATGGCATCGACATCGTCCTGGCCCAGACCCGGTCGCGCCGTGAGCGCTGCCGCGCCCTTGGTGCGCCGACTGACCGCGCGGAAACTGATCGTGTAGCCGGCGGTCACGCCCATGGCGCGGTTGAAGTCTGTCACACGCTGTTCGGCGGGCGTCATGTTCGCCGGATCGGCGATCCAGGACCAGCTGCAGGCCCCGTCGTTGGCCAGCGCCCAGCGGGCCATCGGGGAATCGTGGATGTAGCCGTCACCGAGGAAGCGGTCAGTGTAGGCGTTACAGTGATTGGTCAGCACCACCCAGTCCTGCGGATCACCCAGAGAAACTCCGCTGCGGTAGCGCGTGAAGCCGTAGAGCACCCGATCGAAACCCATTTCTGCCATGCGCGTCGTGTGCAGACTCCAGAGCGTTTCGATGGTCGGTGCGTTCGTGAGTGCGTCGAGATGATTGACTAGAGACTTCATGACCCGGTCGGTAACCTTATTAACTTGTGATCCCAATAAATTCGCGCAGTATTGTGCAGGCGTTTCGGCGTGGCCATGCGCATACTCCATAATTTTTACATAATACTTGTTATGCGATTTATAATCACGACCACTCAGTCCTTCACCACCAGCCCCGATGGCGTGCCCGACAGGTTCTCGTGCCCTGTCCCATTGATCAGGATCGGCTCCGTGGTTTCCAGCCCGCCATCGTCGAGCCAGATCGCGGGCATGAAATGAAAGGTCATCCCCGGTTCGAGGATGGTCCGGTCGCCCGCGCGGAAGGACATCGTGCGCTCGCCCCAGTCCGGCGGATAGGACAAGCCGATAGGATAGCCGCAGCGACTATCCTTGATAAACCCGTGCTTGCCCAGCGTGACGTTGAAGACATTCGCCACGTCCTCGCAGCGGTTGCCGGGTCTCGCCTGTTCCAGCGCGGCCGCCGTGGCCTCCTCGATCGCGGCCTGTGCGTCCAGGTATTTCTGCGGCGGCCTGCCCAGGAACAGCGTGCGCGACTGCGGACAGTGATAGCGCCGGTGGCAGCCCGCAATCTCGAAAAAGGTGGATTCGCCGGTCCGCAGCGGAGTATCGTCCCAGGTCAGATGCGCCGCCGTGGCATCCAGTCCCGAGGGCGCCATGGGCACGATGGCCGGGTAATCCCCGAAGTGGCCGCCTACCCCGGTGATCCCCGTGTGATAGATCTCGGCCACCAGGTGGTTCTTGGGCATGCCCGGTTCGGCCAGTTCGACGATGCGATCGTGCATCGCCGTGACGATGTCAGCGGCGCGGCGCATGTAGACGATCTCGGTCTCGGACTTCACGGCGCGCTGCCAGTTCACGATGCCGGTGGCATCACCGAATTGCGCCTTCGGGCAACACCTTAGAAGTTCGCTGTAAGCTTTTGCACTGAAATAATAATTGTCCATCTCGACACCGATGTGCAGATCGCCCCAGCCATAGGCGTCGATCAGGCGGGCCAGGTCCACCATCGGATGCTTGTCGGGGTTCATCACATAGCTGTCGTCGTAGCCGTGGATGTCGTCCTCCTCCATGAAGACGGTCCGCATGGCCCCGGTGGCGTCGATCGCCCGGCCCCACCAGACCGGGTCCTGGTCCATGGGCAGCAGCACCGCCTGGTGGACATAGAACGACCATCCGTCATAACCCGAGATCCAGGCCATGTTCGACGGGTCCGACAGGATCAGCAGGTCGAAACCGGCCGCCTCCATCGCGGCGCGGGTCTTCTCGATGCGGTCATAGTATTCATTGTCGGGAAAGGACGGGCTTGTGCGGCTGCTCGGCATTTCGGACTCCTGCTGGTTCCGGTCCAGCCTCGCCCCATAACGCCGCGATTTCCAGCCGAAAAACGGCGTGCCGGGGTCAGCCCGCGCCCTCGGCCGCCATGGCGGGCAGGATCACCGTGAAGGTCGACCCCTGCCCCAGTTCACTTGTCACGCGCAGCCGCCCCCGGTGGCGGTTGACGATATGCTTGACGATGGCGAGCCCCAGCCCGGTTCCGCCCACCTCGCGCGAGCGGTGGCTGTCCACCCGGTAGAAACGTTCGGTCAGCCGCGCGATGTGATGCACCGGGATGCCCTCGCCCTCGTCTGCAACCGACAGGCGCAGACCAGTCTGGCGCAGGCTCGTCTCGTGGGCGGGTTCGGACAGCGCAAGGGTGATCGTGCCCTCGGTGCAGCCGTACTTGATCGCGTTCTCGACCAGATTGTTGACCACCTGCGCCAGCTGTGCGGCATCACCCGGAACGCGCACCCGATGTTCGGGCGGCTGCCACTCGATGCGCATTCCGCGGTCGGTGGCGAGCGGGGTCAGCGACTCGAGCGCCCCTTCCACCACACCGGCCAGGTCGACGGCGGCGCGGGGACGGTTGCGCTCCTGGTCCTCGACGCGGCTGAGTGACAGCAAGTCCTCGACCAGACGGTGCATCCGACCGGCCTCTTTTTCCATGATGTCGAGAAACCGGTCCCGGGCCGCGGTATCCTCGCGCGCGGGGCCGCGCAGGGTTTCGATGAACCCCAGCAGCGCCGTCAGCGGCGTGCGCAACTCGTGGCTGACATTGGCGATGAAGTCGCGCCGCATCTGGCCGGCCTCCTCGACCGCGGTGACATCCTGATAGGTCAGGACCACGGCCCGACCCGTGGGAAGAACCGCCCCGGTCAGGGTCACGTCCCAGGTGGTGTCGCGGGCGCCGTCGCTGCCCAGAAAGCGCGCCTTGCGATGGCCACCGTCGCGGAGGCAAGCCTCGATGGTGTCCAGAAGGCCCGGCTGGCGCAGCGCCGTGATGTAGTGCCAGCCGGAGCAGTCCATCCCGATGAGGGTCTGGGCGTGCCCGTTGATCCGGCGCACACGCTCGTCGGCACCGATGACCATGGCGGGCACCGGCAGAGCATCGAGCAGGGCAAGTTCGCTGTCATCAGCCATGACGACCTGCTGGCCCATCTGCCCGGCAAGATCAAGATGCCCCGGTGCCGGCGTGGCCATGTCATCCGGTTGTTGTGTCCGGGCGTATTTAACTTGAGGTTGAACCTGAAACAGGAACCGGGGGACTTCGTTTGACACCTGATCACACCTCGCGCACCGAAACCGTGGATTGCGATGGTATGATCGTTCTGGTTGTCGTCGGCATGACGGCTCTGCGACAGTCCTATGACGGTGGCCTTTCCGGGGTGCAATTCACCGAGTCCGCGGGGCTGGCTGGCCTGCTGGCCGAGGGCGTTTCGCCGACGCTGGTGCTCTCGCCGTTGGCGGGCCCGGGCTTTGATGCCGTGACCATCGCGCAGACGCTGCAAGCCGCCGGCTATCGCGGTGTCTATTATGCCACCACGCGGCCCCTGCCCGACCCGGACATGGTCAAGCGCGAGGTGGCGCGGGTCGCGCCCGATGTGATTTTCGACCTGCTGCTGCCGCAGGATATGGCCCGGCTCATGCGGTCTGCGCGCGGCTGATCGCCTCGGAGAATTCGGAGATCAGCAGGTCCGGCTCTTCCAGCCCCACCGAGACACGGAAGAACCCTTCGGAAATCCCCAGCGCCGCACGGCCCTCGGACGTCAGTGCCCGGTGCGAGGACGAGGCCGGATGGCTGAGCGTGGTGCCCACGTCGCCCAGGGTCGGGGCGAAGGCGATGTCCGGGGCGGCCCGGGTCAGCGCATTGGCCGCCGCGCGCCCGCCGGCCACCTCGAAGGACAGCATGTTGCCGGGCCGGTCGCCCAGCACCGCCTGCGCGCGGTTGTGGTCCGGATGGTCCGGGCGGCCGGGGTACAGCACGCGGGTGACGCCCGGCATCCCGGCCAGCGCCTCGGCCAGGTGCGTCGCCGTCGCCTCGGCCCGGTCATAGCGCAACTCGAAGGACTGCATCCCGCGTTCGGCCAACCAGCAATCGAACGGGCTTGGCGTGAACCCCCAGGTGACATTGGCGGTATAGAGCTTGTCGTTCAGCGCCGGGTCGCGGGCCACGGCATAGCCCAGCGTCGCGTCGGAATGACCCGCCAGCAACTTGGTGACGGAATGCACGACGATATCCGCGCCGTGATCGAAGGGCCGATAGCCGCGCGGCGTGGTAAAGGTATTGTCCACCACCAGCAGAACGCCGCGGTCCTGCGCCAGTTTCGCGATCCCTGCCATGTCGGCAATGCGGATCGTGGGGTTCGAGACCACCTCGACCAGGATCATTTTCGTTTCGGGGCGCAGGGCCGCCTCGATCCGGGCGGCGTCGGTTGGGTCGGCCAGCGTGGTCGCGATGCCCAGCCGCGGCAGGTCTTCGGTCATCAGGCGCAGCGACCGGCCATAGAGCTGATCGCCGCCGACCACATGGTCCCCGGCCTGCAGCAGCCCGAGGAAGACATTGCCGATCGCCCCCATGCCCGAACCCGAGACGATACCGCCACTGGCCCCCTCCAGCCGGTCGATCTTCTGCGCCAGCACGGTGGCGTTGGGGTGCCCTTCGCGGGCGTAGGTATAGCCCGAGCCCCGCGCGTACTGGCGATCCAGCGCGTCCGGGTCTGGCGAGGCATAGACAACCGACGGCTGCAACGGCGTGACGACGGGCCGCGAGGTGCTTTCGGGCCAGGGCGTGCGGCGCACGATGGAGTCGGACATGCTCAGACCTCCGTCAGACCGGCGCGGAACCGCGCGGCCTTGTCCTGATAATGCAGGGCCGAGGCGGTCAGCGCCTCGATGGCGGCCGCATCGAGGGTCCGGACCACCTTGGCCGGCGCGCCCATGACAAGCGCGCCGTCTGGGATCTCCTTGCCTTCCGTCACCAGTGCCCCGGCGCCGATCAGGCAGTTGTGGCCGATCACGGCGCCGTTGAGCACGGTCGCCCCCATGCCCACCAGCGAATTGTTCCCGATGGTACAGCCATGCAGCATGGCCTTGTGCCCGATGGTGCAATTCGTCCCGATGGTCAGCGGATAGCCCATGTCGGTATGCAACACGCAGTTTTCCTGCAGGTTGCTGCCCGCGCCCACCACGATGGGTTCATTGTCGCCCCGGATGGTGGTGCCGAACCAGACCGAGGCGCGCGCGCCCAGCACGACCTGCCCGATGAGATGACAACCCGGCGCGACCCAGGCGGTCTCGTCCATTTCGGGGGTTTTTCCGTCCAGTGCATAGAGACTCATGACATGTCCTCGAATTCGCGGTGCAGGTCACGGACATGGCCGACAAGGTCGGGCTGCTGTTCGCGGCGCAGGCGCTCGGCGCTGACGATGGTCTTGAGCCGCGTCTCGGTGCGGTCCAGATCGTCGTTGATCAGAACGTAGTCGTAGGCGTCCCAGTGGGAAATCTCGTCCCAGCTTTTCTGCATGCGCTTGGCGATGGTCTCGGCGTCGTCCTGGCCACGGCTGCGCAGGCGCTTGGCCAGTTCGGCAATCGAGGGCGGCAGAAGGAAGATCGACAGGACGTTGTCCTTGAGCGGCGAATTGCGGATCTGTTGTGCGCCCTGCCAGTCGATATCGAAAAGGACGTCGCAGCCCTGCTCGATGGCCTCGCGCACCGGCGGCAAGGGCGAGCCGTAGTGGTTGCCGAAGACATGGGCATGTTCGAGCATCTCGCCCTCGGCGACCATGCGCTTGAATTCGGCCTCGGACCGGAAATGGTATTCGCGGCCGTCCACCTCGGACGGGCGCGGTTCCCGCGTCGTGGCCGAGACGGAAAAGCGGATGGTGTCGTCCCAGGCGCGCAGCCGGTTCGACAGCGTCGATTTTCCCGCGCCCGAGGGCGAGGACAGGATGATCAGAAGGCCGCGTCTGGGCATGGCTGCGCCTCGTTCGGGGTGGTCTCGCGCCGCCGGCCCCGGCGCTGGCGGTTGCCTGCGCACCTAACGGCAAAGACGGGTCAAGGGCAAGTCCGGTCACGGGGCCGCGTGCTTGCCGCGTTAACCCTGCTGGATTTTGGATCAGGAAAATTGGGTGAAAAGCCCCTATAAATGTCGCCGACACAGGCAGGAGGACAGGGCGATGCCATGGCGCGGAAACAGGGGGGCGGCAAAACGACGGCCCGTCCGAACAGTGCTATCGCGGTGACAAACCTGACCGCCCTGATCGACCTGGAGTCCTATTGGCGCGGTCTGGCCCCCGCCGGCGGCGTGCCCCGCCGCGCCGATCTCGATCCCGCCTGCATGGGGGATGTGATCGAGGATGCGCTGATTCTCGAACCGGTCGTGCCGGGGGTGGCCCGTATCCGCGTGGCAGGCCGGCGCATCATGGCGCTGATCGGATCCGAGCCACGCGGGAGGCCGCTCTCAGCGCTTTTCGTACCCGCGGACCGCGGCCGCCTGGCCACCCAGACCGAGGTGGCCTTCCGGATGCCCTCGGTGGTGGAACTGGCGCTGCGGGCACCGGGCCGTCCGGCCCTTTCGGGGCGGTTGCTGTTGCTGCCGCTGAGCGACGATTTCGGCGCCGTCACCCGCTGCCTCTGCGCGCTGGTGGCCGATGGCCGCCCGGCGCGCAGCCCGCGCTAGTTTACCCTCTGCGCCGATCAGAGCATCCGCCACGAACCGTTAGACCGGGCCCCGATAGATCCGCCGCGCCCGCGCCGGGCCGCAGGTGGCCCGGCGCTGCGGCTGGTGGTCGATAACGCATGAAAAACGGCCTCAGCCGGTGGCGACACTGCCCACCGACTGGCGCCGCGCCGACAGCTCTTCGGCCACGAGGAAGGCCAGTTCCAGCGATTGCGAGGCATTGAGCCGCGGGTCGCAGGCGGTGTGATAGCGATCCGAGAGGTCTTCCTCGGTGACGGCGCGGACGCCGCCGGTGCATTCGGTCACATCGTCGCCGGTCATCTCGAAATGCACGCCGCCGGGGATCGAGCCCTCGGCATTGTGGACGGCGAAAAATTCGCGCACCTCGCGCAGGACACTTTCGAAGGGCCGGGTCTTGTAGCCGGTCGAGGACTTGATGGTGTTGCCGTGCATCGGGTCGCAGGTCCAGACCACGTTGGCCCCCTCTTCCTGCACCGCGCGGACCAGCCGCGGCAGGTGTTCGCCCACCGCGCCCGCGCCGAAGCGGGTGATCAGCGTCAGGCGGCCTGCCTCGTTGGTCGGGTTCAGCTTGGCCATGAGCGCCTTGAGGTGGCCCACGGTCATGCTCGGCCCGCATTTCAGGCCGATGGGGTTCTGGACCCCGCGCAGGAATTCGACATGGGCGCCGTCGGGCTGGCGCGTGCGGTCGCCGATCCAGAGGAAATGCCCCGATCCGGCCAGCCACTGGCCCGAGGTGCTGTCGAGCCGCGTCAGCGCCTCTTCGTATTCCAGAAGCAGCGCCTCGTGGCTGGTGTAGAAATCCACCGTCGCCAGTTCGTGGTTGTTGTCACCGTTAAGACCGGCGGCATTCATGAAGTCCAGCGCGTCACCGATGCGAGACGCCAGTTCCCGGTATTTCTGCGCCTCTGCGCCATCGGTGAACCCCAGCGTCCATTGGTGGACACGGTGAACATCTGCAAAGCCGCCCGTCGAGAAGGCGCGTAGCAGGTTCAGCGTGCCCGCCGCCTGGGTATAGGCGCGCAGCATCTTGCCCGGGTCGGGGATGCGGGCGGCCTCGGTGAAGTCCAGCTCGTTGATGATATCGCCGCGGTAGCTGGGCAAGTCCTGCCCGTCGATGGTTTCCGTGGGCGCCGAGCGCGGCTTGGCGAACTGCCCGGCCATGCGCCCCATCTTTACCGTGGGCACCTTGGCGCCATAGGTCAGCACCATGGCCATCTGCAGCATCACCTTGAAGGTGTCGCGGATGTGGTCGGCGTCGAAGTCGGCAAAGCTCTCGGCGCAGTCGCCGCCCTGCAGCAGGAAGGCCTCGCCGCGCGAGACCGCGGCCAGTTCCGATTTCAGACGCCGCGCCTCGCCGGCGAAGACCAGCGGCGGATAGGAGGACAGCCGGCCCTCGACCTCGGCCAGGGCCGCGTCGTCAGTATAGTCCGGCATCTGCACCCGCGGCTTGTTGCGCCAGTCGGATTTGGTCCATTCCGCCATTGTTTTCGCTCCGGATCGGGCCCCCGCCCGCGCGGGCGGTCGGGGGCGTTTGACGATGTCGGGGGCTTATAGCGGTCCCGGCGCACGGGGCCAATGGCATTTTCCCCGCATTTTCGTGACGATCGGCGCGGCACCGTCAGGCTTGCCTCTTGATCGGGGGGCGCAAAGGTGGTCATGTCGTGCGTCAAATTGGCAAGGGCAGGCTGATGGACCGCAAGCAGACGATCAACGTGAAAACCGAAGGTGAGGCCCCCAGGCGCTTCGTTTTCCTACTTCTGGAAAACTTTACCCTTCTGTCCTTCGCGGCCGCCGTGGATTGCCTGCGCATCGCCAATCTGATGGCCGGCCGCGAACTTTACACCTGGGCGCTGGCCGGCGACGGCAGCGAGACGGTGAACTCGGCCGGCGGGGTCAGCTTCAACCTGGACATGGACCTCGAAGACCTGCGCCGCGATGACCACCTGCTGGTCTGCGGCGGGCGCGACGTGCAGTCGGCCACCACCAAGCGCGTCGTCAGCTGGCTGCGCCGCGAGGCCCGGCGCGGGATCGTCATCGGCGGGCTGTGCACCGCCGCGCATACCCTGGCGCGGGCCGGGCTGCTGGACGACAAGCGCGCCACCATCCACTGGGAAAACCAGGACGGCTTTGCCGAGGATTTTCCCGACGTGAACCTGACCAAGTCGGTCTTCGTCAAGGACGGCAACCGCTGGACTACCGCCGGGGGGACCTCGTCCATCGACCTGATGCTGCAGGTCATCGCCGACCAATATGGCGAGGATCTGGCCAGTTCAGTGGCGGATCAACAGATCTATTCCGCGATCCGCACCGACCAGGACACGCAGCGGCTGTCGATCCCCACCCGGATCGGCGTGCGCCACCCCAAGCTGAGCCGCGTGATCCAGATGATGGAACAGAACATCGAGGAACCGATCAGCCCGGCCCTGCTGGCCAAGGAGGTGGGCATGTCCACCCGGCAGCTGGAGCGGCTGTTCCGGCGCTACCTCAACCGCAGCCCAAAACGCTATTACATGGAGTTGCGCCTGCAAAAGGCGCGCAACCTGCTGATGCAGACGGACATGAGCGTGATCAACGTGGCGCTGGCCTGCGGCTTCGCCTCGCCGTCGCATTTTTCCAAGTGCTACCGGTCGCACTACAACACCACGCCCTACCGCGAACGCGGGGCGCATGCCGGCCGGCTGTCGATCTGAGGCTGGCCGCCCCCCTGCCCTCGGATCGGCTTTTCTTTTCGCGAATCGGTGCCTAATCTCGGGCGCGGACAACCACTGTTCCAACTGGGAGAAAGAACATGAAAAAGCTGCTTATGGCCGTCTCGGCCAGTGCCCTCGTCGCCGGCGGCGCCCATGCCGAGGGGCATGGCGACACCGTCAAGCTGGGGATTATCTTCGGCTTTACCGGGCCGATCGAATCCCTGACCCCGCAAATGGCCAGCGCTGCCGAACTCGCGATGTCCGAGATCAATGACGCCGGCGGCGTACTGGACGGCATGATGCTGGAGCCGGTGCGCGCCGACAGCACCTGCATCGACAACGGCGCGGCCACCGCTGCCGCCGAACGTCTTGTCACCGGTGACGGCGTGACGGCGATCGTGGGCGCGGACTGTTCCGGCGTGACCGGCGCGGTTCTGGCCAACGTGGCGGTGCCCAACGGCGTGCCAATGATCTCGCCCTCGGCCACCTCGCCGGGTCTGTCGACGGCCGAGGACAACGGGCTGTTCTTCCGCACCGCGCCCTCGGACGCGCGCCAGGGCGAAGTGCTGGCCAACATCCTGGCCGACAAGGGCATTGACGAGGTCGCCGTGACCTTCACCAACAATGACTACGGAAAGGGGCTGTCCAACAGCTTCGTCTCCAGCTTCGAGGAAGACGGCGGCACCGTTACGATCACGGCCGCCCACGAGGACGGCAAGGCCGACTATTCGTCCGAGGTCGCCTCGTTGGCCTCGGCCGGTGGCGAGGTTCTGATGGTGCTGGGCTATGCCGACCAAGGCGGCCCGGGCGTGATCCGCAGCGCGCTCGACAGCGGTGCCTTCGACACCTTCATGATGGGCGACGGCATGTTCGCCGACAGCCTGGTCGAGTCCCTCGGCAACGACATGGAAGGCTCCTTCGGGGCGGTGCCCTGGTCCGAGGGCGCAGGCGCCGAGGCCTTCACCGAGATCACCGAGGCCGCCGGCATCAACGGCGACAGCTCCTTCACCCGCGAAAGCTATGACGCCGCGGCGCTGCTGGCCCTGGCCATGCAGGCCGGCGAGTCGGCCGACAGCGCCACCATCGCCGAGAACGTGATGTCGGTGGCCAATGCGCCCGGCGAGGAGATCCTGCCCGGGGAACTGGGCCGCGCGCTGGAAATCTTGGCCGAGGGCGGCGAGGTCGATTATGTCGGTGCCACCAACGTCGAGCTGATCGGCCCCGGCGAGGCTGCGGGCACCTACCGCGAGTACACCATCACCGATGGCGACTACGAAACCGTGCAGTTCCGCTGAGATCGGCACGCGAGGGACAGCGGCGGCGCGGGGGCGACCCCCGCGCCGTTCGCCAAAAGCAAGACGGGCGCAACGGCCCGCACAACAGGGACACCGGGGGACAGCGGCAATGATCAGGGTCGAGAACGTCGTCAAGACCTTCGGCGGGTTCCATGCCGTGGACGGCGCCACGCTGGAGATCGCGCAGGGCACGATCACCGGCCTGATCGGCCCCAACGGCGCCGGAAAGACCACGCTTTTCAACGTCATCGCCGGCGTTCTGCCCCCGACCTCGGGCCGCGTGACCATGCTGGGCGAGGACATCACCGGCCTGCCGCCGCATGACCTGTTTCACAAGGGGCTGCTGCGCACCTTTCAGATCGCGCATGAGTTCCATTCCATGACCTGCCGCGAGAACCTGATGATGGTCCCCTCGGGCCAATCGGGCGAGACGCTCTGGAACACCTGGTTCGGGCGCCGCCGGATCGCCGAGGAGGAGCGCGCCCTGCGCGCCAAGGCCGACGAGGTGCTGGAGTTCCTGACCATCGAACACCTGGCCGACCACCCCGCCGGGGCCGTCTCGGGCGGGCAGAAGAAACTGCTGGAACTGGGCCGGACCATGATGGTGGACGCGCGCATCGTCTTTCTCGACGAGGTCGGCGCGGGGGTGAACCGCACCCTGCTTTACACCATTTCCGACACCATCAAGCGCCTCAACGAGGAGCGCGGCTATACCTTCGTCGTCATCGAGCACGACATGGATTTCATCGAACGGCTGTGCGACCCGGTCATCTGCATGGCCGCCGGCAAGGTGCTGGCCGATGGCACGCTGGCCGAGATCAAGGCCAACGAGCAGGTGGTCGAGGCCTACCTGGGCACCGGCCTCAAGAACAAGGAGAAGCTGGGCGCATGAGGGCTTTGACGCTGGATTTGATCGTCGCGCGGACCCGGTTGCGGCCGCATACCCCGGCCGCAAGCGGGGAGGTGCCGCAATGAGCGATCCCTATTCCGGCCGCGGCAACAAGGACGCCTCGATCGCCCGGCCCGGCCCCCGCTCCGAGCTGTCCGGCATGGCCGATGGCCCGGCCAGGGCCGCCGATGGCGCCGGCCCCTTCCTGTCGGGCGAGGGCATGACCGGTGGCTATGGCAAGGGCCCCGACATCCTGCACGACTGCACAATCGCCGTGGACCGGGGCGAGATTGCTGTGATTGTCGGCCCCAACGGGGCGGGCAAGTCCACCGCCATGAAGGCGATCTTCGGCATGCTCGACCTGCGCGGGGGCCGCGTCACGCTCGATGGCGATGATATCACCGCGCTGTCACCCCAGAACCGGGTGCGCCGGGGCATGGGCTTCGTGCCGCAGAACCGCAACATCTTTCCATCGATGACCGTCGAGGAAAACCTCGAAATGGGCGCCTTCATCCGCGAGGACGACATCACCGCCACCATGGAACAGGTCTTCGATCTGTTCCCGATCCTGCGCGACAAGCGCGGCCAGGCGGCGGGCGAGCTGTCGGGCGGCCAGCGCCAGCAGGTCGCGGTGGGCCGCGCCCTGATGACCCGGCCCAAGGTGCTGATGCTGGACGAGCCCACCGCCGGGGTCAGCCCCATCGTAATGGACGAACTTTTCGACCGCATCATCGAGGTGGCCCGTACCGGCCTGCCGGTCATGATGGTCGAACAGAACGCCCGCCAGGCGCTGGAGATCGCCGACCACGGCTATGTCCTGGTGCAGGGCCGCAACGCGCACACCGGAACCGGCAAGGACTTGCTGGCCGATGCCGAGGTGCGCCAGAGTTTCCTGGGGGGCTGAACCATGGACCTGCTCAACGCCATCGTGGCGCTTGCCAACTTCGTCCTGATCCCCACCACGGCCTACGGCGCGCAGCTGGCGCTTGGGGCGCTGGGGGTGACGCTGATCTACGGCATCCTGCGGTTTTCCAACTTTGCCCATGGCGACACCATGGCCTTCGGGACCACGATCACAATCCTCTTCACCTGGCTGTTCCAGTCCATGGGGATCACCTTCGGCCCGCTGCCCACGGCGCTGCTGGCCCTGCCCTTCGGCATCATGGGCTGCGCGCTGCTGCTGCTGGGGACCGACCGCGTGGTCTTCCGGTTCTACCGGGCACAAAAGGCGGTGGCGGTGATCCTGGTGATCGTCTCCATGGGCGTGATGTTCGTCTACAACGGGCTGGTGCGCTTCATCATCGGGGTCGACACCCAGCGTTTTGCCGATGGGGAACGCTTCCTCATCTCGGCGCGCGACTTCAAGGCCGCGACGGGCCTCGACGAGGGGCTGGCGCTGAAATCCACCCAGGCGATCACCCTTGTCGTGGCCGCCCTGGCCGTGGTGCTGCTGTTCTGGTTCCTCAACCGCACCCGCACCGGCAAGTCCATGCGCGCCTTTTCCGACAACGAGGACCTTGCCCTGCTTTCGGGCATCAATCCCGAGCGCGTGGTCATGGTCACCTGGCTGATCGTCGCGGCGCTGGCGACCATCGCGGGCACGCTCTACGGCCTGGACAAGAGCTTCAAGCCCTTCACCTATTTCCAGCTGCTGCTGCCGATCTTCGCCAGTGCCATTGTCGGCGGGCTGGGCAGCCCCGTGGGCGCCATCGCCGGCGGCTTCATCATCGCCTATTCCGAGGTCATGATCACTTATGCCTGGAAAAAGGTGGCCAATTACATCCTGCCCGAAAGCCTCGCGCCCGACGGACTCGCACAGCTGCTGTCCACCGATTACAAGTTCGCGGTCAGCTTCTCCATCCTGGTGGTGGTGCTGCTGTTCAAGCCCACCGGCCTGTTCAAGGGAAAATCCGTATGACCCAGTCGATGCGTGCCCCGCTGCTTTTCGCCTTCGTCGCCGCGCTCTTCCTGCTCGAGGCAACGGCCGATGTCTGGATCTTCTCGGGGTCCTGGAACACGGCGCTGGGCATCCTCAACATGGCGCTGGTCTCGGCGGTCATGGCGCTGGGGGTGAACCTGCAATGGGGCTTTGCGGGGCTGTTCAACGTGGGCGTCATGGGCTTTGTCGCGCTGGGCGGGCTGGCCACGGTGCTCGTCGCCATGCCGCCCTCGCCTGGGGCCTGGGCCGCCGGGGGCTACCGGATCGTGCTGGGCCTGGTGCTGGGCGCGGCGACCATCCTGGGCGCGATCCTGGCCTGGACGCGCCTGCCGCGGGGCCGCACCCGGACGGGGGTCATGCTGGTGATCCTGATCGGGGGCTTTTTCCTTTACCGCTGGGTCTTCGACGCCGGCGTCGCGGCGGTCGAGGACATCACCCCCGCCGTCACCGGCAATCTCGGCGGGCTGAACCCCTGCGGCGACTACCGCGCCTGCGGCTGGATGACCATCATCGCCTGGCCCGTGGGCGGGCTGCTGGCCGCCGGGGCGGCCTGGGTCATCGGCAAGACCGCCCTCGGACTGCGCTCGGATTACCTGGCCATCGCCACGCTGGGCATCGCCGAGATCGTGATCGCCGTGCTCAAGAACGAGGACTGGCTCAGCCGCGGCGTCAAGAACGTGATCGGCCTGCCCCGCCCCGTCCCCTACGAGGTCAACCTGCAGAACGACCCCGCCTTCGTCGAACGCGCCGCGGGCCTGGGGCTCGAGCCGACCATGGCCTCGACGCTCTACGTGAAATTCGGCTATGCGGTGCTCTTCACCCTGGTGCTCATCGTGATCCTCTGGCTGGCGCAAAAGGCCCTGGCCAGCCCCTGGGGCCGCATGATGCGCGCCATCCGCGACAACGAGACCGCGGCCGAGGCCATGGGCAAGGACGTCAAGGCGCGCCACCTGCAGATCTTCATCCTCGGCTCGGCGGTCTGCGGCGTCGCCGGGGCGATGATGACGACGCTCGACGGCCAGTTGACGCCAGGCACCTACCAGCCGCTGCGCTTCACCTTCCTGGTCTGGGTGATGATGATCGTCGGCGGCTCGGGCAACAACTACGGCGCGGTGCTGGGGGGCTTCCTGGTCTGGTGGCTCTGGGTGCAGGTGGAACCCCTGGGCGCCTGGCTGGCCGAGCTTGCCACCGGCGGCATGGCCGAGGAAAACACCTTTCGTATGCGCATCATGGAGGCGGTCGCCCACATGCGGCTCTTCACCATGGGCGTGGTCATGCTGCTGATGCTGCGTTTCGCCCCCCGCGGGCTTCTGCCCGAACGCTGATCCAGGCACGCGGAGCCGCGATGGCCGGTGTTTCTTCTGGCCCGAAATATCCCGGGGGAGCGCGAGGGGGCAGCGCCCCCTCGCCCCCGTCGGATTGGCGCAGCCAATTCGAAACTGCTACCCGTCCAGCGCCCGCAGGCGCCGGATCAGGGACGAGGTGTCCCAGCGCGCGCCGCCCATCTTCTGGACCTCCTTGTAGAACTGGTCCACCAGCGCGGTCACCGGCAGGGCGGCGCCGGTCTCGTCGGCCGTCTTCAGGCAGATGCCAAGGTCCTTGCGCATCCAGTCCACCGCAAATCCGTGCTCGAAGGCATCGTCGAGCATGGTGGCGTGGCGATTTTCCATCTGCCAGCTCCCGGCGGCCCCGCCGCCGATCACCTCGACCACCGCGCGCCCGTCCAGCCCGGCCTTCTCGGCGAAATGCAGCCCCTCTGACAGGCCCTGCAACAGCCCGGCGATGCAGATCTGGTTGACCATCTTGGTCATCTGCCCCGCACCGCTGTCGCCCAGCCGGCGGCAGAGCTTGGCATAGCTGCCGATCACCGGTTCGGCGCGGGCATAGGCCGCCGCGTCGCCGCCGCACATCACCACAAGCTGGCCGTTTTCGGCCCCGGCCTGCCCGCCCGAGACGGGCGCATCCACGAAGGCCAGGCCCGCCGCCGCGGCGGCCGCGGACATCTCAGCGGTGACCTGCGCCGACACGGTCGTGTGATCGACCAGCACCGCGCCCGGGGCCATCCCGGCAAAGGCGCCCGCCGCGCCCGTGCAGACGGCGCGCAGGTCGTCGTCGTTGCCGACACAGGTCATGACGAAATCGGCGCCCGCGGCGGCTTCGGCCGGCGTCGCGGCCATGGTCCCGCCATGCGCGGCCACCCAGGCCTCGGCCTTGGCCGTGGTGCGGTTGTAGACGCGGACATCAAAGCCCGCCTTCGCGAGGTGCCCCGCCATGGGGTAGCCCATGACCCCCAGTCCCAGGAATGCTGTCGTCGCCATGCCGTTCCTCCGCTTGCATCATGTCCTTGCCTGATGGATAGGTATCCAACCTGACGCCCTCGTACCAGCCCCGATCCGGAGGAGACATGGCCGTCCTTTTTCGCTGGCTGATCCGCCTCGCCACGGCGCTGGTCCTGCTGGCCCTGGCCGTGGTGGCGCTGGTCTGGTATTTCGCCGCCCGCTCGCTGCCCGACTATGACGCCACGCTGCAGGTCGCGGGGCTGGAGGCGCCGGTGGAGATCGTGCGCGACAATGCCAATGTGCCCCATGTCCTCGGCGAGACGGACGGCGACGTGTTCCGCGCCCTCGGCCTGGCCCATGCGCAGGACCGGCTCTGGCAGATGATGATGCTGCGGCGCACCGCGCAGGGCAAGCTGTCCGAGCTTTTCGGCCCGCGCACGCTGGAGACAGACAAGCTGCTGCGGCGCTTCGACATCTACACCGCGGCGCGCACCTCCGTCGATGCCATGGATGCCGAGACCCGGGCGGCACTGGAGGCCTATGCCGAGGGGGTCAACGCCTGGATTGCCGAGGTCAACGCCGGGGCCCTTGGCCGCGGCGCCCCCGAGATGTGGCTCTTCAACCACGCGCTGGCGCCCTGGCAGCCCGCCGACAGTGTGGCCATCGTCAAGCTCATGGCGGTGCAGCTCTCGGGCCATCTCGAGGAAGAGGTGCTGCGCGCGCGTGCCTCGCTGGCGCTGGACGATCCGGCGCGGCTGGCCGACATCCTGCCCGACCATCCGGGCGAGGGGCTGGCGGCCCTGCCCGACTATGCCAGCCTGGTGCCCGACCTGCCCAAGGAGCCCGCCGGCCCGCGCATGGCCGCGCGCATCGCCGATGATCCCTTCTGGCCGATTCCGCCGCGGGGCCGCGCCGGGGCTTCGAACGCCTGGGCGGCGGGGATCGACAGATCGGCCACCGGGGCGACCCTGCTCGCCAATGACCCGCACCTGGGGCTGTCGGCGCCGGGACTGTTCTACCTGGCCCGGCTGGAACTTGAGTCCGGCGGCGTCATCGGCGGGACCATCCCCGGCGTGCCGCTGGTCCTGACCGGGCGCAACGCCCGGCTGGGCTGGGGGATCACCTCGTCCTACCTCGACGACCAGGACCTTTTCATCGAAGAGGTGAACCCCGCGAATGCCGCGCAATACCGCACGCCCGGGGGCTGGACGGATTTCGAGACCCGCGACAGCGTCATCCGCATCAAGGACCGGGACCCCATCACGATCCAGCTGCAATGGACGGAAAACGGCCCGGTCCTCTCGCCCGACCAGTTCAACCTGCGCGAGATCCGCCCCCGGGGCCATGTCGTGGCCCTGGGCTGGACCGCGCTGTCGCATGCCGACACCACCATCGAGGCCGGGCTGGCGCTGATGCGCGCGCAGACGGTCGAGGACGGAATCGCCGCGGGCGAGGGGTTCGTGGCCCCCGCCCAGATGCTGACGCTGGCCGACCGCAACACGGTGGGCATGAAACTGATCGGCCACATGCCCGAGCGCGACCCAGACCACGTAACCGAGGGGCGGATGCCGCATTTCGGCTACCTGGCCGAGAACCGCTGGCGCGGCCGCCGGCCCTATGCCGACAATCCTGAATGGGTGGCGCCCACGGGGGGCATCGTCGGCAATACCAACAACAAGATCACCGAGGCCCCCTTTCCCGCCCATGTCAGCCACAGTTGGGGCGACAGTCAGCGCATCAACCGCTGGCGGCGGCTGATGCAGGACCGCCGGGTGCATACCCGCGAGAGCTTCATCGAGGCGCAGCTGGATACCGTCTCGTTCACCGCGCGCTCGCTGCTGCCGCTGATCGGCGCGGACCTGTGGTTCACCGGCGAGGCGGCGGCCGAGGGCACGCCGCAGCGGCTGCGCCAGGAGGCGCTGGAGCTGCTGTCGGAATGGAACGGCGAGATGAACGAACACCTGCCCGAGCCGCTGATCTACGCGTCCTGGCTGCGCGCCCTGCAAGAGCGCCTGATCCGTGACGACCTGGGCACGCTCGCGCGCGAATTCCCCCATGTCGAACCCTTGTTCATCGAACGGGTTTTCCGCGATATCGACGGCGCGGCGGCGTGGTGCGACATCAGCCGGTCGGCGCCCGAGGAAAGCTGCACCGACATTGCCCGGCTGGCGCTGGACGACGCGCTGGTCTGGATCATCGAGCGGTACGGCGACAACCTGGATTCGCTGCGCTGGGGCGATGCCCACGAGGCCACCCACGACCACCCGGTCCTGGGCGAGGCGCCTGTGCTCAACTGGTTCGTGAACATCCGCCAGTCCACTAGCGGCGGCGACAACACGCTGATGCGCGGACGCACCGCCGGGGACGGGCCGCGCCCCTTCCTCAACGTTCATGCCGCCGTTTATCGCGGGGTCTATGATTTCGCCGATCCCGACAGTTCGGTCTTCATCACCTCGACCGGGCAGTCGGGCCATCCGCTGTCACGGTTTTACGACCACCTGGGCGAGCTTTGGCGCCGCGGCGAGTATATCCCCATGTCCCTGGACCCGGCGCTGGCACGCGCCGGTGCGGTCGGGGTCACGGTGCTGGAGCCGGTGGAGTGATGCGCGCCTTTGCGCCGCGTGGCCTGAACGACAGCCCGCCTACAACCGCTCGAACCGGGCCTTCTGCCGCTCGGTCCAGTTGACCCGCAGGTGATAGCCCGCATCGTCGGTGGTCTCGGCCTCGACGATGCCCTCCTCGTGCAGCCAGGCACGCTTGCGGGCCGCGCTGTAGGGCAGCACCAGGTTTGCGGCGCTGCGCGGCGCGCTCAGCCGCTCGGACACACGTTCGAGCATGGGCCGCAGCCCCTGCCCCGTCACCGCCGATGTGACGAAGATATCCGCGTCACGCTGCGCCCGGGCCTCGAGCGCCGTGGCCTCTTCGGGGTCAAGCAGATCGCCCTTGTTCCAGACCTCGATCAGCGGTGTTGCCTCGGTCACGCCCATGTCCGCCAGGATCGCCATGACCTCGGCGCGCTGGCTCTCGGTCTCGGGGTGGCTGATGTCGCGCACGTGCAGGATCACATCGGCCTCGAGCACCTCTTCCAGCGTGGCTCGGAACGCCGCGACCAGCTGCGTGGGCAGATCGGAGATGAAACCCACGGTATCGGACAGGATCACCTCGTCGCCGGTGTCCAGCGTGACCTTGCGCATGGTCGGGTCCAGCGTGGCAAAAAGCATGTCCTCGGCCATGACCTGCGCCCCGGTCAGCCGGTTGAACAGGGTGGACTTGCCCGCGTTGGTGTAGCCGACCAGGGCAACGATGGGGAACGGCACCTTGGCGCGGGCCGCGCGGTGCAGCTTGCGCGTCTTGACCACCTTGTCGAGCTGCTTGCGCAGCCGGTTGAGCTGGTCGTCGATGGCGCGGCGGTCGGCCTCGATCTGGGTCTCGCCCGGCCCGCCCACGAAGCCCAGCCCGCCGCGCTGGCGTTCCAGGTGGGTCCAGGCCCGCACCAGACGCGTGCGCTGATAGGACAGATGCGCCATTTCGACCTGAAGCACGCCTTCGCGCGTGCGCGCGCGGTCCGAGAAGATTTCCAGGATCAGGCCGGTGCGGTCCAGCAGCTTGGTTTCCAGCGCCCGTTCCAGGTTGCGTTGCTGCACCGGGGTGACAGGCCCGTCGACCATGACCAGCCCGGCGTCGGCGGCCTTGATCCGCGCCTTGAGTTCCTCGATCTTGCCCGATCCGAACAGGGTGCCCGGATGCACCTTGTTCAGCGGCACGATCTCCGAACCGGCAACCTCGAGATCCGGCAGCGCCACGGCCAGTGACACGGCCTCGTCCAGCGCGGGGCCGGGGGCGTGACGGTCGGGGTCGGTGCGGATGTCGGGGTGGACAACATAGCCACGGGTTACGGGCCGGTCGTCCTCCAATTATTCCTCACCGTCGTAAAGATTGATCGGCGAGGCCGGCATGATGGTGCTGATGGCGCCCTTGTAGACCAGCTGCGACTGGCCATCGCGGCGCAGCAGCACGCAGAAGCTGTCGAACCAGGTGATGATCCCCTGCAGCTTGACGCCATTGACCAGAAAGATCGTGACCGAAATCTTGGACTTGCGCACGTGATTGAGAAAGGCGTCCTGCAGGTTCTGCTTGTCGTTGGCCATCGGTTCTTGTCCCTTGTTCTTGCTGCCGCGCACCGGCACCGGATTTGTCGGGCAGTATGTCGTGCCTGCGCACGGGTTTCCAGCCCAAATTCCGCGCCTTGCCCCTGGCCCCGCCGACCGGGTTGTGCCCGGATCAGCGGCGCCAGAATTCCGGGTTGAGCAGCGCGATGATGGCCAGGGCCTCCAGCCGGCCGAGGATCATCGCGAAGGCCAGAACGACCCGCGACAGGTCCGTCAGACCGGCATAGGAGATCGGGTCTTCGGCGCCCACCACAGCCAGCGGCCCGGTGGTGGACAGCGCCGAGACCGCGAGCACCAGCGCCGTTTCGAACTGCACCCCGGTCAGCGACAAAAGCACCATCACCCCCGCAATCGAGAGTGCGAAGATCATGAAGAAGACCCAGGCGATCTGTGCCCCCTGCGTGCGGATGCGCCGGGCCTGCGCCCCCGCGCCCCCCACCGATGAGGGATGGACGAGCCGGTCCAGCTCGCGCTGGGAATGCTTGTAGAGCGCGTAGACCCGCAGCAGCTTTATACCCCCGGCGGTGGTGGCCACGCCGCCGCCGACCACCGTCAGCCCCACCAGCATCAGCCCAGGGCTGGACAGGCCCGACCAGTCCTGCGCGACCTCCCAGCCGGTGGATTCGAACCCAGCGGTGGTCATGAAGGACAGGATGGTGAACAGCCCGCCCCAGGCCGCGGCCAGCGCGGTGGACAGGCTGTTGTCCACGCCCTCGCCGCCGAGTTCGACGATATGGCGCGCGAAAAGGGCAGCGGACAGAAGACCCACCAGCGACAACCCGAAGCGCAGTTCAGGGTCGCGGGTCAGCACCGTGCGGGGATCCTCGCCCGGGGCGCGGCTGAAGGTCAGATGCGACAATGCGAAGACAAGAAACAGCGCGATCATGACCTCACCCGCGACCCCTGATGCGGAATAGTAGAGACCACCCACCGGCGAGATGCCCGAGGTCGACAGCGTCGCCATGGCATGGCACAGCGCGACAAAGGGCACCTCGCCGGCCATGGTCAGCCCCAGCCAGAGCAGCAGCGTCAGCCCGGTGTAGATCGGCACGAAGCGCAGGATGTAGCGCGCCAGCCGTTCGGGCGGCGCGATGCTGCGGTCGATCTGGGCCTGGCGGGCCTGCCCGGCCCGTGCCGTGCCCTGCTGATAAACCTCGAAGCCCCCGAGGTTCAGCGGCAACAGCACCGCCATGGCCGCGATCCACATCAGCAGCCCGCCCATCCAGCCCACCAGAGCGCGCCACAGATGCACCGAGCGCGGCAGATTGCGCGGATCGTCCCAGAGCGTGGCCCCGGTGGTGGTAAAGCCCGAGACCATCTCGAACCAGCCGTCGAACAGCCGCGCATGCGGCACCGCCTCGACGAAGGGGATGGCCAGCATGATCGGTAGGAACACGAAACCGGCCAGCAACGACACAAGGAGGCCGCGCAACCCGTAGCGCGGTTGGTGGCCCACGGTGGCCAGCGCCACGAAGAGCGTCATGACCGAAAACAGCAAAAAGCCGTAGAAGAAGATCCGCATGCTGTCGTAATCCTCGACCACCCTGGCGTGGATCGCGGGCACGATCATCGCCACGGCGCCCAGCCCCATGAGCAGCACGAAGAGCGGACGGCGCGACAGGAACCCGGCCATCAGAAGTAGTCGATCGAGACCTGGAGCATGCGCTCGACCTCGGCCACCTGCCGCGACGTGGCGAAGATGGCGACGACGTCGCCCTCCTCGATGCGCAGGCCGCCGCGCGGTTTCTCCATGCGGCCGCCCTTGAGGATACCGCCCAGCAGCACGCCCTCGGGGAAGTCCACCTCGCGCAGGGGCTTGCCGGCGATGGGCGAGGTGGTCAGCACCTGCGCCTCGATCACCTCGGCCTCGGCATCGCCGATGGAATAGACCGAGCGCACCCTCCCGTGCCGGATGTGGCTCAGGATCGAACTGACGGTGGTGGCGCGCGGGTTTATATAGGCGTCGATGTCCAGCGGCCCCATGAGCGGCACAAGCGTGGGATCGTTGGTCAGGCTGATCGCCATGGGGCATCCCAGGGCCTTGGCCCGCACGGCGGCCAGCAGGTTGGTCTTGTCATCGTCTGTCACGGCCAGAACGGCGTCGGCCGAGCCGATGTTTGCCTCTTCCAGAAGCGCCGTGTCCAGCCCGTCGCCATTGAGCACGATGGTCCGTTCCAGCGCATCGGCCGTGCGTTCGGCACGGGCGCGGTCGCGTTCGATCACCCGGACGCGGATGCGCTTTTCGCGCTGTTCCAGCGCCTGGGCCACCGACAGCCCGACGTTGCCGCCGCCGATGATGACCACACGTTCCTGCTTGGCCTGGGTCTTGCCGAAAATCTCCAACGTGCGGGCCATGTCGGGGGTCTCGGTAAAAACATAGCAATCGTCGCCGGGAAAGATCTGGTCGCCCGCGCTGGGGGCGAACAACTTGCCCTTGCCCTTGCGCCGAATGCCCACGACCACGGCCTTGAGCGTGGTGAACAGGTCCGACAGCTGCCGCAGCGGCGTGTTGATGACGGGGCAATCGGCGTCGATCTGGATGCCCAGCAACTGGGCGTTGCCCTCAAGGAAGCTCTCGGTGTCAAAGGCCGCCGGGGCGGCGAGGCGTTGCAGCGCGGCTTCGGCCACCTCGCGTTCGGGGCTGATCACCACGTCGATTGGCAGGTGGTCGCGCCGGTAGAGATCGGCGTAGATCGCGTCCAGGTAGCTTTGCGCGCGCAGCCGCGCGATCTTGCGCTGGACGGCAAAGACCGAATGCGCCACCTGGCAGGTGACCATGTTGACCTCGTCGGAATGGGTCGCGGCGATGATCATGTCCGCGTCCCGCGCGCCCGCGTTGTCGAGAACGTCGGGGTAAGAGGCAAATCCCGCGACGCCCTGCACATCCAGCGTGTCCGTGGCACGGCGGATCAACTCGGCATTGTTGTCGACAACCGTCACGTCATTGTTTTCCGAGGCCAGGTGCCGGGCGATCTGCCAGCCCACCTGCCCCGCGCCACAGATGATGACCTTCATGCCTGGTCCCTCGCTGATGCGTCACCACGTGGTGACAGAGCCCCCCCGTCCGGTCAAGTCGGCTCCGGTCGCGACGGCAGAGGCGCTCAGCCCTCGATCTCGTCCACATGGGCGATGCGCGCGCCCGCCTTGTTCGAGGTCACGACACCCAGCGACTTGAGCTTGCGGTGCAGCGCCGAGCGTTCCATCCCGACGAAATTCGCGGTGCGGCTGATGTTGCCGCCGAACCGGTTGATCTGGGTCAGCAGGTATTCGCGTTCGAACAGCTCGCGCGCCTCGCGCAGGGGCAGCGTAGCCAGAGACCCGGAAAGGATCACCCGTTCCTCGTCGGCCGGGCCCGCCTCGCCGCCGGCGGGAATCTCGCGGGGGCCGATGGGGTCCTGGCTGTCGCCCAGGATCAGGATGCGTTCGACCACGTTCTTGAGCTGGCGCACGTTGCCGGGCCAGGGCATGGTCTGCAACAGCGCGCCCGCCTCCTCGGACAGGGCGCGCAACGGCAGGCCCTGGTCCGCGTGCAGCCGGTCGATGAAATAGCTGGCCAGCCGCGGGATGTCCTCGCGCCGGTCCTCAAGCGAGGGCACGTGGATCGGCACCACGTTGAGCCGGTGGTAAAGTTCGTGCCGGAAGCGGCCCGCCTCGATCTCGGCGCTCAGGTCGCGCCCGGTCGAGGAAATGACCCGCAGGTCGACCTGCACCTTGTCCACCCCGCCCACGCGCTGAAACGTCTGGTCCACCAGCACCCGCAGGATCTTGGATTGCGTTCCCTCGGGCAGATCGGCGATCTCGTCGAAATAGATCACGCCGCCGTCAGCCTCTTCCAGCAGGCCCGGCTCCACACCGCGGCCCTCGGTTTCGCGGCCGAAAAGCATCTCTTCCATCTGCTCGGGCGCCACCGAGGCGCAGTTGACGCTGACGAAGGGCGCCCCGGCGCGGTCGGACTGGGCATGGATGTAGCGCGCCGCGGTCTCCTTGCCGCTGCCGGGCTGGCCGGTCAGCATGACCCGGCCATTGGACCGCGTCACCTTGTCGAGCTGGCCGCGCAGCGCGCGGAAGGCGGCGCACTCGCCCACCATCTCGACCTCGCCGGCCTCGCCGCGTTTGAGCTCCTGGTTCTCGCGGCGCAACCGGCTGGTCTCCATGGCGCGCCGGATCACCACCATGAGCTGGTCGATGTTGAAGGGCTTCTCGATGAAGTCATAGGCGCCCTGCTTGATCGCGGCGACCGCGATTTCGATGTTGCCGTGCCCTGAGATGATGACGACGGGCACCTCCGGGTGCTCGCGCTTGACATGCGACAGGATGTCAATACCGTCCATGGCGCTGTCCTTGAGCCAGATGTCCAGAACGACCAGCGCGGGCAGGCCCTTGCCGATCTCGGCCATGCACTCTTCCGACCCGCCGGCCAGGCGGGTGGTAAACCCCTCGTCCCGCAGGATATCCGAGATCAGTTCCCGGATGTCCCGTTCGTCGTCCACGATCAGAATATCGCTCATCATCCCCTCACGCTGTTTTCGAGGCCGTTGTTTCGGCCCCTGTCTCGGTTCCGGTCAGTATCGGCAGGTCTATGGTGGCCATGGCCCCACGGTGCGCGGCGCCGTCGAAGACGGGTGCATCGGTCAGGGTCAGGCTGCCGCCATGTTCCTCGATGATCTTGCGCACGATGGGCAGGCCCAGCCCCGTGCCCTTCTCGCGCGTGGTCACATAGGGTTCGAAAAGTTTGGCGCGGTTCTCGGGCAGGCCGATGCCGTTGTCGGCGATGGTGATCCGGGCGCTGGTCTCGCCGACCTCAAGCGCCACGCGAATCTCCGGCACGAAACCGTCCGGAGCACCCTTTTCCATCAGGCTTTCAATGGCTTCGCCGCCGTTCTTCATCAGGTTGGTGAGGGCCTGGGACAACATGGTGCTGTCCAGGCTGGCCAGCACGGGCGGCGCGGGCAGATCGACGGCAAAGCGCACCTCGGGCTGGCCCGCCTCCTGCAACGCGGCGGCGTCGCGCACCAGGCCGACAACGTCATGGGCGGCGCGGTCGGGTTCGGGCATCCGGGCAAAGCGCGAGAATTCGTCGACGATGCGGCGCAGGTCGTTGGTCTGGCGCACGATGACCTCGGTCATCTGTTCCAGCGCCTCGACGGAGTCGGGCGGCACCTCGCGGCGGAACTTGCGCTTGATGCGTTCCGCCGACAGCTGGATCGGCGTCAGCGGGTTCTTGATCTCGTGGGCGATGCGGCGCGCCACATCGCCCCAGGCGGCCATGCGCTGGGCGCTGACCAGGTCGGTGACATCCTCGAAGGCGATCACATAGCCCTCAAGGGCGCCGCCCTCGCCCCGGCGTGGCGACATGCGCACCAGCAGCGTTTCCTGTTCGCCCCCGCGCACCAGTTCCACCTGCCCCTGCACGATGCGGCGGCCCTTCTCCGTCAACTGTGAGAACAGCGGCTCGAATTCCGGCACGGCGACCGTCAGCGGGGTGCGTTCGGCGCCCTTGCCCACCTCCAGCAGCCGCGTGGCCGAGCGGTTGACGAAGGTCACGCAGCCCTCCTGGTCCAGCCCGACAACGCCCGAGGGTACGGAACTGAGCACGCTGTCGAACAGGCGGCGGCGGTCTTCGATCTGGCGCGTGTTGTGCAGCAGCTCTTCGCGCTGGCCGGCCAGTTGCTCTGTCATCTGGTTGAAATAGCGCCCCAGCTGCGCGATTTCGTCGTCGCCGGGGTCCTCGCGCACCCGCACCGACAGGTCGCCGGCGCCGACACGCTGAGAGGCGCCGACCAGCCGGCCCACGGGCCGCGACAGGCGTTCGGCGAACCACAGACCCACCCAGATCGCCGCCAGGATCAGGATCACCGCGAAGCCGAGGTAGATCAGCCCGAATTCGAACAGCACCCGGCCGCGCTCGTTTTCCAGCTGGCCGTAAAGCTCGACCGTTTCCTGGGTCTCGTCCAGCAGCGACAGGATCTCACCGTCCACCTCCCGGGTGACGTAAAGGTAATTGTCGGTGAAGTTGTCCAGCGGGATCAGGGCGCGGAACTCGTTGTTTGCCCAGTCCTCGATGATGGCGATGCCCTCGTCGCGCGCCTCGGCCAGATGCGCCTCGGTCGGCTTCTCGAAATAGAACTCGTAGGAGCGTTCACCGCGCACCTCGATCTCGCCCGTCCCGTCCAGCACGAAGACCTCGGACAGGCCCCGATCAATCTGCGGGGCCACGCGCGACAGGGCCTGGCGGATCTCGCCGCGCTCCATGAAGAAGGTCTGCATCCGCTGGGTCTCAAGAAAGGCGGCCAGGACGCGGCCGTCGCGGGCGACCTCCTGGCGGTGCTCTTCCTCATAGGCCTGAGCGGCTTCCAGCGAATTGCCGACCACGTCGCGCACCCGTTCGGAAAACCACCCCTCGAGGCCGATATTGATGGTCAGAACGGAAAAGACCGCAACGGCCACCGTGGGAATAAGCGCCAACAGCCCGAAAACCCCGGTCAGCCGCAGGTGCAGCCGCGAGCCGGCCGATCGCCGGCGGCGCGCGGCGATCATGGTGCTGATCCGGGCCAGCACCAGTGCGGTGACGCCAAGGATATAGACCAGGTCCACCAGCAGGATCAGGCGCAACACCTCGGTGCGTCCGGTCTGGTCCAGCGGGCGCAGCGCCGTGATGGTCAGCAGCACAAGCAGCGGGGCCAGCAGCACCAGCACCAGCGTCATGACATTCTGGACCCGGCGCTTGCGCCGCCAGCGGCTAAACGTTGAAAGGTTGATGCCCAGAGGAGCGCGCCGCACGCCAGGTGCCTCGTTCATTGCCGGACCGAGTCGGTCCCTACCGCCTGTTGCTCCGTGGCTCGGCCCGCGCGATTGCGGCAAAGCGGCCACGGTTCTGTTGCGGTTTTACATCAATTTGCGGCGGCGTGTCACGTGGATATCAAGGTCGGTGATCTTTTTTCGCAGCGTATTTCGGTTGATGCCAAGCAGGTCGGCGCAGCGGGCCTGGTTGCCGGCGGTGGCATCCAGCGCGATCTCGATCAGCGGCGCCTCGACCTCGCGCAGGATGCGTTGATAGAGGCCCGGCGGTGGCAACTCTCCGCCGTGCAGGTCGAAGTAGCGGCGCAGGTGCTTGGCCACCGAGGCCGAGAGCTTGTCACTGTCGCCGCCTTTGAGCGGCTCCATCGCGGGCTGGTTGCCCAGAACGATCTCGACCTCGCCGCGGTGGATCTCGTCCTCGGGCGCGGTGGCCACGAGCCGCATCACGACATTTTCCAGCTGGCGGACGTTGCCGGGCCAGCTGTAGGCGCGGCACAGGTCCAGCGCCGCATCGGCCAGTTGCCGCGGCGGCGACCCGTCGCGCTCGGCCCGGGCGAGGAAATGTTCCACCAGCAGCGGGATGTCATCGACCCGGTCGCGCAGGGCGGGCACGGTCATGGTGACGCCGGCCAGCCGGTAATAGAGATCCTCGCGAAAATTGCCGTCCTCCATCTGGTCCAGCAGCCCGCCGCGGGTGGTCGCCATGATCTGTGGCGCGCCATCGCCCAGGGCATCCAGCATCCGCACCACGCGGGCCTGGGTCCCGATGGGCAGGTCGCCGACCTCGTCGAAGACCAGCGTGCCGCCCCTGGCCCGGGAGAGCAGCGCCGAGGGGCCGTCCATGCCTTCCAGATCATTTGCCGAGGCCACCACGAAGGGCAGCGTGCGCCGGTCGGAAAAGTCGTGGATGGTGCGCGCGATCAGGCTCTTGCCGGTGCCGCTTTCGCCGGTGATCAGCACCAACAGCGGCGTGTTCATGACCCGCGCCACCAAGCGGTAGATCGACTGCATCGCAGGCGTGCGCCCGATCAGCGGCAGGTCGGTGTCGGCCCCCTCGGCCGGCGCGTCACGCCGGATCGGCGCGCGGCGCTTGACCTCGAGCGCGCGGGCGGCGCGCTTCATCAGGTCGGGCAGATCGAAGGGTTTGGGCAGATAGTCGTAGGCCTCGGCCTCGGCGGCCTGGATCGCCGTCATGATGGTGTTCTGCGCCGAAATCACGATGACCGGCAGCCCCGGGCGCGCCTCGCCGATCTTCGGCAGCTGCTCCAGGCCGTTGCCGTCGGGCATGACGACGTCCGAGATCACCAGGTCGCCCTTGCCCTCGTCCACCCAGCGCATCAGCGTCACGATCGACGAGGTCGCATGCACCTTGCAGCCCGCCCGGGTCAGGGCCTGGGTCAGAACGGTGCGGATCGTGCGGTCGTCATCGGCGACGAGTACGGTTCCGTCCATTAGTCTTTGTCCTTTTCACTCGCGGCGGTCTCGGGGGGGCACGGTGGGCAGGGCCACGCGAAAGACGGTGCGGCCCGGCACGCTGTCCACGGAAATCAAGCCGCCCATGTCGGCGATCAGCTTGCTGACCAGGGCCAGGCCCAGCCCGGTGCCGTTCTCGCGGCCCGAGACGAAGGGCTCGAAGACCTCGCCGACGATCTCGGGCGGCAGGCCCGGGCCATCGTCGATGATCTCGACCTGCAGCGGCAGCCGCCCCTGGCTGCCGTCGCGGTGGCGCAGACGCAACGCGGGGTCGTAGAAGGTGCGCAGGGTGATCGAGCCGCCCGGCCCGCCAGCCTGCGCGGCGTTCTTGAGAAGATTCAGAAAGACCTGCTGCAACTGGTCGGGGTCGGCGTGGGTGTTCGGCAGCGAGGGATCGTAATCCTCTATCATCAGCATATGCGCGCCAAAGCCCACCGAGGCCGATTGGCGCGCGCGGTCCAGCACGTCATGGATATTGACGGGCCGCAGTTTTGGCGCCTGGATGTTGCCGAACTGTTCGACCTGGTCGAGCAGCTTGACGATGCGCCGGGTCTCTTCGACGATCAGATGGGTCAGCTCCAGGTCCTCGCCCGCCAAGCCCATGGACAACAGCTGCGCCGATCCGGCGATGCCCGCCAACGGGTTCTTGATTTCATGGGCCAGCATCTCGGCCATGCCGATGGCCGAGCGCGCGGCGCGGTAGCTCTGGGCGTTCTGCGCGATGCGGGTGGAAATCTCGCGCGGCGAGATCAGCATGAGCATCTGGTCGTCGGCCCCCGACAACGGGGCAAACTGCACATTGCACTGCAACGGCGGGCGCTCGCCGCTGCCCACGTCCACATCATTGACGAAAAGCGGCGTGCGGTTGTCGCGCGCCCGGGCAAAGGCCTCTTCCAGGGGCGCGTCGATCATGACCTTGTCCCAGACCTGCGCACCGGACAGGGCCCTGGTCGAGAGGTTCAGGAAATTCTCGGCCGCCAGGTTGCTGTCGGCGATGGTCTCGTCAGGCTGCAGCAGCAACGCGGGCACCGGCAGCGAATTCCACAGCTCTGCATCCATGATCATGCGGCTTGCCTTTCCGCCAGGGCGTCCGGCAGCAAGGTCAGCACACGAGTCGGCTCCGTGGCGATCAGCACTGCGCGGCGCAGCTCCGGGTGGGTTGCAGCGGTGTCCATGTACCAGCCCAGGTGCTTGCGGGCGACCCGGGCGCCGAGCGTTGTGCCGTAGAACATGAGCATCGCCTCGTAATGATTTGAAACCATGTCGATAAGGGCGCCCCCGGTCGGGATGCGCGGCGCCGGGCGCCCCCAGAGATCGGCGGCAACCTGAGCCAACAGCCAGGGCCGCCCCTGCGCGCCCCGCCCGATCATCACGCCATCACTCCCGGAATGGGTCAGCGCGGCGCGGGCGCTGGCCGCGTCAAGGATGTCGCCATTGGCGATGACGGGTATCGTGACCGCCTCTTTCACCGCGCGGATCGCGGCCCAGTCGGCGCGGCCCTTGTAGAACTGGCAGCGCGTGCGGCCATGAATCACGATGCGCCGGATGCCCGCGCCCTCGGCCCGGCGGGCCAGTTCGGGCGCGTTCATCAGGGCATCGTCCCAGCCCAGCCGGGTCTTGAGCGTGACCGGAAGGTCGGTAGCGGCCACCACGGCCTCGATCAGCCCCAGCGCGTGGTCAAGATCCTTCATCAGCGCCGAACCGGAATAGCCCTGTGTCACCTTCTTGGCCGGGCAGCCCATGTTGATGTCGATCATCGCCGCGCCCCGGTCTGTGACCTGCCGCGCGGCCTCGGCCATCCAGTGCGCCTCGCGCCCGGCCAGTTGCACCGCCGTTGCGGCCTCGGTCAGGCCCAGTTCGGCCTTTTCGCGCACGCCCGGTTTCGCCTGGACCATTTCCTGGCTGGCGACCATTTCCGAGACAACCCAGCCCGCCCCGAAGCCCGCCACCAACCGCCGGAACGGCAGGTCGGTGATCCCCGCAAGCGGGGCCAGGGCGACAGGAAAGGGGGCGGCGGGCAAGGACATGCTTTGCAGATAGCAGAGCCCCCCGGGGCCGACAATTGAATCGCGGTCAAAAAATGTGCGGCGGCCGTCATGTGATTAAAACTTATGCATCCAGTCCGGCACGTCCGGGCGAAAGCCCCCTTTTCGGCCCCCGCCCCAGCGGCTAAGCAGCCCCAGAGCAACCGCGAGGGCCCATGCAGACCAGTGCCATCATCGTTGCCGCCGGACGCGGGCTGCGGGCGGGCGGCGAGACACCCAAGCAATGGCGCCGTCTCGCGGGCCGGACGGTGCTTGAGCATACGCTGGCCATCTTCGAGGCCCATCCGCGCGTCGGACAGATCGTCCTGGTGGTCGCCGGCGAGGATCTGCAGCGCGTCGAGGCCCTGCGCCTGTCAGCGCGCGCGGTGATCGCCATCGGCGGGGCGACCCGGTCTCTTTCGGTGCTGGCGGGGCTGGGCCATGCCCGGGGGGCGGCGGTGCTGATCCACGACGCCGCCCGTTGCTGCACACCGCCTGAGGTCATTGACCGGGTGCTCGACGCCCTGACCGAGACCCCCGGCGCCGCGCCCGCCCTGCCCGTCACCGATGCGCTCTGGACCGGCACCGGGGGCCTGGTCAGCGGTGTCACCGACCGCGACGGCCTGTTTCGCGCGCAGACGCCGCAGGGCTTTCACCTCGAGGCGATCCGCGCGGCCCATGCGGGCGCGGACGGCACGGCCACAGATGACGTCGCCGTCGCCCGCGCCGCCGGGCTTGACGTGGCAATCGTCGCGGGCGACGAGCGCAACATCAAGATCACGCAGCCCGGCGATTTCGCCCGGGCGGCCGAGCACCTGGGGGGCGCCATGGACATCCGCACCGGCAACGGCTTCGACGTGCACCGCTTCGGGCCGGGCGATCACGTCATGCTCTGCGGGGTGCAAGTGCCCTTCGACCGGGGCCTTCAGGGCCATTCAGATGCGGATGTGGGGATGCACACGGTGACCGACGCCATCTATGGCGCGCTGGCCGAGGGCGACATTGGCACGCATTTCCCGCCCAGCGATCCCCGCTGGAAGGGTGCGGCGAGCGAGACCTTCCTGACACAGGCCTGCGCGCTGGCCCGGCGGCGCGGCTACGAGATCACCCATGTGGATTGCACCCTGATCTGCGAGGCGCCCAAGGTCGGCCCCCACGCAGGCGCGATGCGCACCGAAATGGCCCAGATCATGGGGCTGGAGGAGACCCGCGTGAGCATCAAGGCAACCACATCGGAACGGCTTGGGTTCACCGGGCGCGGCGAGGGCATCGCCGCCATGGCGACGGCCACGCTGGTGATGCCATGACCCGCACGGCACATCTGATCGCGACGGTCCTTTACGTGGGTCATCTGCGCCCCGCGCCGGGCACCTGGGGGTCGCTGGCCGCGCTGCCGCTGGCCTGGGGGCTCTGGCAGCTGGGGGGCATGTGGCTGTTTGTGCTGATGATTCCGGCGGCCTTTGCCGCCGGGCTCTGGGCCACGCGGGTCTACACGGCGCGGGGCCCGGATCACGACCCCTCGGAAGTGGTCATCGACGAGGTCGTCGGCCAGTGGATCGCCCTGGCCCCGGTCATGGTGGGCGCGCAGGCCGCCGGGCAACCGGTCCTGGCGCTTTACCCCGGCTGGATCGCGGCCTTCCTGCTGTTCCGGCTGTTCGACATCTGGAAGCCGATCATGGCGGGCCGGGCCGACCGGCGCGGCGACGCCATGGGCGTGATGCTGGACGATGTCTGGGCCGGCCTCTTCGCTGCAGTCATCACCCTCGGGCTGGCGGGGCTGTCGCACGTGGTGATCGCCCCATGAGGGCCGCCGCCCTGATCGAGACCGCCCGCGCCAATGGCCACACGATCGCCTGCGCCGAAAGCTGCACCGGCGGTCTGCTGGGGGCCGAGATCACGGCGGTACCGGGGTCGTCGGATGTCTTCGACCGGGGCTTTGTCACCTATTCCAACGCGGCTAAGGCCGAGATGCTGGGCGTCGATCCGGCGACCATCGCCGCCCACGGCGCTGTCTCCGAGGAAGTTGCGGCGCAGATGGCCCAGGGCGCGCTGGACCGCGCAACCGCGACACTGGCGGTGTCGATCACCGGGGTCGCGGGCCCCGGCGGGTCCGATCACAAGCCCGAGGGGCGGGTCTGTTTCGGGCTGGCCGGCCCCGCAGGCACCCGGACGGAAACCCTGGACTTCGGAGCCATCGGGCGGGCGCAGGTGCGCGCGGCCTCGGTGGACCATGCGCTGGCGCTGCTGATGCGTGCCGCTCAGCCGTAAAGCGCCTTGGCCCGGGCCTCGAAGGCGCGCACGATGCGCTGCATCGCCTCGTTGAAGAACATCCCCGCCGCGCCCTGCAACATCCTGTTTCGGAATTCGAAATCCACGCGAAAGGCCACCTCGCAGCCGCCCTCGGCCTCGCGGAATTCCCAGGTGCTCTCGAGATAGCGGAAGGGGCCGTCGATGTATTCGGTGTCGATCTGGCGCGCCCTGGGCCAGAGCGTCACGCGGCTGCCAAAGCGTTCGCGGAACACCTTGAACGAGACCACGAGGTCGGCCAGCATCACCTTGTGATCGCCGTGATCGTCCACCCGGCGCACCCGGGCGGCGGCCGTCCAGGGCAGGAACTCGGGATAGCGTTCCACGTCGGCGACGAGGTCATACATCTGTTGCGCACTGTAAGGCAGGTGCCGGGTCTCGGAATGGGCGGGCATCCGTGGTCCTTTGTCTGCGTGACTCTTGCGCGTGATGTCGTAGAGTGCGCGGCGGAAATCAAGCACAACGAAGGACAGCGGGCCAGATGACGCAACAGGACTATGCCATCGACGAGATGATCTCGGCAAAGACCATCGCCGCCCGGATCGAGGGCCTGGCGCGCGAGATCCGCGCGGAATTCGACGGCAGCGAGCGGCTGGTCGTGGTTGGGCTACTGCGGGGCTCTTTCGTCTTCATCGCCGATCTCGTGCGCGAGCTGGACATGAACGTCGAGGTCGACTTCCTCGAAGCCTCCTCTTACGGCAATTCCATGCAGAGCAGCCGCGAGGTGCGAATCCTCAAGGACCTGCGCGGCGGGATCGAAGGATGCGATGTGCTGGTGGTCGAGGATATCGTGGACACCGGCTATACCATGAAGCACGTGCTGGGTCTGCTGGGCGCGCGCGGGCCGCGCAAGCTGCGCTCCATCGCGCTGCTGGACAAGCCGACCCGGCGCGAGGTCGAGGTCAAGGCCGACTGGACCGGCTTCGAGATCCCGGACGAGTTCGTGGTGGGGTATGGCATCGACTACGCGCAGCGCAACCGCAACCTGCCCTATATCGGCAAGGTGCGGATGCTGTAGTGCCGCATCGGGCAGCGCGCAGGGGCCTTGCCGCGGGCGTTGCGCCGCTCGCCCCCGGCGCTGGCGTGACTGAAACGTGAGCGCCTGTGCAAAGTTTGAGACTCGATTCGAGATCGTTCACAGGTATCGTGAGGCCTACCGAAACTGATTCAATCAGGAGTTACCCCGTGAAACGCCTTGTCACCGCCTTTTCCGTTCTGACCCTCACCGGCCTTGGCACAACTGCCATCGCCGACTCCCACGTCGACCCGGCCATTGCTGGGGCCATGAAGGCCCGCCAGGCCCATATGCAGCTTTATGCGCACAACATCGGCCTTCTTGGCAACATGGCCCGCGATCAGATCGACTATGACGCCGAGGCGGCCAGCGCAGCAGCCTCGAACATCGCCGCGCTATCGCAGCTGGACCAGTCCAGATACTGGCCCGAAGGGTCGGACAATTCGGTAGACGGCTCCAAGGCCCTGCCCGCCCTTTGGGACAACCTCGACGACGTGATGTCCAAGTCCGAGGATCTGGTCATGGCCGCGGCCGCGATGGAAGAGGCCGCCGGTCAGGGGCTCGGGGCGCTCAAGGGCGCCATGGGCGGGCTCGGCGAGGCCTGCGGCGCCTGCCACGAGGACTACCGCGAAAGCGACGACTGACCCTTGGTCGCCCGTTTAGCGAGCTGGGCGGCGGCACTGGCCGTTGCCGGGGGCGCGGTCGGTTGGTGGCTGACCGCGCCCGCGCCCCTGCCCGCGGATCACCTTGACGGCGTGACCGGCGATGCGGCGGCGGGCGAGGCGGTCTTTATCGCCGCCGGCTGCGCCTCGTGCCACACCGCGCCCGGGGCCGAGGACGACGACGGCCCGCCCGTGCTGGCCGGCGGGCAGCGCTTCGAGACCGGGTTCGGCACCTTCGTGGCGCCCAATATCTCGACCGATCCCGACCACGGCATCGGCGGCTGGTCCGACCGGGAACTGGCCAACGCGATCCAGCGCGGCATTTCGCCCGAGGGGGCGCATTACTACCCCGCCTTTCCCTATGCCGCCTATGCCCGGGCCGAGACGGAGGACATCGCGGACCTGATCGCCTACATGCGCACCCTGCCCGCCGATGCGACCCCCAGCCCGGACCACAAGGTCGGCTTTCCCGTCAATATCCGCCGCAGCCTTGGCGGCTGGAAGAGGCTCTTTGCCAAGGACGACTGGGTGGTGACGGGCGATCTGGACAGCCGGGTGTCGCGCGGGCGCTACCTCGTCGAGGCGCTGGGCCATTGCGCCGAATGCCACACGCCGCGCAATGCGCTGGGCGGGCTGGACCGGGCGAACTGGCTGGCCGGGGCGGACAACCCCGATGGCGACGGACGCATCCCCGACATCACGCCCGAGGGGCTGGGCTGGTCCGCGCCGGATATTGCGGCCTACCTCGAAAGCGGCTTCACGCCCGCGTTCGACACCGCCGGCGGCTCCATGGTGGCAGTGATCGAGAACACCAGCCGCTTGCCGGCCGAGGATCGCGAGGCGATCGCCGCCTATCTGGTGGCCTTGCCCTAGACTGCCGCCCCGCCCAGCTTCTTGAGGCGATTCTCGCGCAGACGGGCGAAATCGTCGCCGGCATGATAGCTTGACCGGGTCAGCGGCGTGGCTGATACCATGAGGAAACCCTTGCCATAGGCGGCCTTCTCGTAGGCCGCGAATTCGTCGGGGTGGACGAAACGCGCGACGGCGTGGTGCTTGGGGCTTGGCTGCAGATACTGCCCGATGGTCAGGAAATCCACGTCGGCGCTGCGCATGTCGTCCATGACCTGCAGAACCTGCGGACGCTCTTCGCCGAGGCCCACCATAATCCCCGACTTGGTGAACATCGTGGGGTCCAGTTCCTTGACGCGCTGCAACAGGCGCAGCGAATGGAAATAGCGCGCGCCCGGGCGGACCTCCTGGTAAAGTCCCGGCACGGTTTCCAGGTTGTGGTTGAACACATCCGGTTTCGACTCGACCACGGTTTCCAGGGCCGATGGCGGGCACTTCAGGAAGTCTGGCGTCAGGATCTCGATGGTGGTGCCAGGGCTGCGCTTGCGGATCGCGCGGATGGTCATCGCGAAATGCTCCGCCCCGCCATCGTCGAGGTCATCGCGGTCCACGCTGGTAATGACCACGTGGTTGAGGCCCAGTTTCTGCACCCCGTCGGCCACGCGGCCCGGCTCGAAGACGTCCAGATCGTCTGGGCGGCCGGTGGCCACGTTGCAGAAGGTGCAGCCGCGGGTGCAGATCTCGCCCATGATCATCATGGTGGCATGGCCCTGGGACCAGCATTCGCCCGCGTTGGGACAGCCCGCTTCCTCGCAGACAGTCACAAGGCCATTCTCGCGCATGATCCTGTGGGTGTCCTGGTAGCCCTTGGAGGTCGGCGCCTTGACCCGGATCCAGTCCGGTTTCTTCGGCTGGGCGTTGTCGGCGCGATGCGCCTTTTCCGGGTGCCGGGATTCGGGAATGTTCAGGTCGCGCACGTGGGCCTCCTCCAGCGTCTATAAGCCCCTAGCTAGGCCGAACCGCCGGAAAAAGCAATGAAACCCCGTGTTGCGCGGCGTGCAAGCCTCGGGTCCGGGCCCATCAGCCGTAGCGCGTGTTCAACTGCCCGGTCTGGCGGTAGTGCTCGACCAGGCGATCGAGGGCGATGCGCAACACGATCTTGCCCGACCGGGCCGACCATCCCATGCGCTGTTCTGTGGTTTCCAGCCCGTCGAGCAGGCAGCAGGTGCGGTAGACCACCTCGGCCAGCCCCGGACCCAGCGCCCCGAAGGCGGCGGCGACACGCCCCTGCACGTCGAGCCGCGGCCCCGCGCCGCCGCCCTGCCCCGTGTGCGGGCCGGTCATCATGGCTTGCCAGTCCTGGCTGACCGACTGCCCGACATGGGCGACCTCGAAATCCTCGCGCAGGCGCTCGGCGGCGCGCACCATCTCGGGCGTCAGGAAGGGTTCGCCGAACTTGTCCTTGCGCCGGGCCAGGGCCCGCACCGGGCTGTCGGCGGCGGCCAGCCGGGTGCTTCGCAGGCGGGTTTCTTCCTCGGGCCCCGTGGCGCCGCCGGGGGCATGGGCAAAGGGGGTCTGGGCCTCGGCCATCTCGCGGGCGCGGTTTTCCGAGCGCGCGATCAGGTCGCGCAGTGCCGCCCGCCCGGTGTGGGACATCCGGTAGCGCACAACACGCCCCCCCCCCAGCGCCCCGGCATCGACAAAATCGCGCAGCACCAGCGCCCGGGCCACCCGCAGATCCAGTGGCGCGCTGTGTTCGGGACTGTCGCCCGCCGCATCGCGCACGATGACCCCACGCCCCATGTCCGGGGCCACGGCCAATAGCGCCCCCGGCTCGGCCAAGCGGCGCAGGGCCTGCAGCTGTTCCAGGTTCGAGACCGCCGCCGCGCCCCCGGCCCCTTCCGAGGCCAGCACCCGCAGCGCCTCATCGATGAGCGGGTCCTCGCGGCGCTGTTCGACCCGGCGCACCTGGCGCATGATGGTCGAGGCGTGGCAGTCCGCGCGACGTGCCAGCGCGCGGATGGACTGGCCATAAACGGTGTGCAGCAGGTAGTGCCGTACGTGGTCCGGCACCCAGGTCGGCATCGAGACCGACGACTTGTGTTCAAATGACATTGTCCGTTCCCATCCTCGCCGCGCTGTCAGCGCGGCCAATCCGGCCCATTCCCCACCCAGGACACCGCTTCTCTGTCGGAAACATTGTCCACAGAAGAAACCATAGTTTCCAATTGGTAAACGTTGGTTAAGGGGCCGTTCGCCGATTTTTATCACACGCAACACACGCTCGGGTTGTGGTACAAGTGGCATGAAACAAACCGGGAGTCCGTCATGGAAGATGTCCTGACACGCGTTTCACGTCTCGAAAGGCCGCAAATTCTGGTGCAGACCGCGCGCCTTGGGTTAACGGAGTATTGCCGCGACCGCCATCTGCGGCGGTTGCTGAAGACCGACACGCCACCGCAAGCAAGCGATGCGGTGATCCGGCTACTGGACATGGAGGCGGCTCTGGACAGCCAGCGCCAGCAGGACCGCGCGGCCTATTCCATAGCCCGGCACGTGGGGGTGCTGATCGCGCTGATGTCCGAGGCAGCCACCCTGCGGGCGATCCGCAAATCGCGCCGCAGGCTGGCGCCCATGGGCTGAGAGATCAGCCGAAGGCGTCGGGCATGCTGGCCTTCTTCTCGGCCACATAGGTGTTGAGGGCCTCGTTGATGGCCGGGTCGAGGGCGGGCTGCTGGTAGTCGGCCAGCAGCTTCTCGACCCGCAGCTTGGCCAGTTGGCGGGTGTCGCGCCCGCCTTCCTCGTCCCAAGTCTCGAAGGGTTTGTAGTCCAGCAGATCAGAGCGCCAGAAGGCACTTTTGAAATTCGCCTGTGTATGGGCGCAGCCAAGGTAATGACCGCCCGGACCCACTTCCCGCAGCGCGTCCATGGCCTGGGCGTTCTCGTCGATCTGGACGCCGCTGGCGATGCCGTGCAGCGCCCCTAACTGGTCGGCATCCATCACGAATTTCTCGAAATCGGCGACCAGACCGCCCTCCAGCCAGCCGCAGGAGTGCAGCATGAAGTTGACCCCGGCCAGAAGCCCCACATTCAGGCTGTTGGCGGTTTCATAGCCGGCCTGTGCATCAGGCAGCTTGGAGCCGTTGAACGACCCCGCCGAGCGGTAGGGCAGCCCCAGCCGCCGCGCCAGTTGCCCCGCCCCGTAGGTGATCTTGGCGGCCTCGGGGGTGCCGAAGGTGGGCGCGCCCGAGTTCATGTCGATCGAGGTCACGAAGGTGCCGAAGATCGCCGGGGCGCCGGGCCGGATCATCTGGCTGTAGGCGACGCCGGCCAGGACCTCGGCCAGAACCTGGGTCAGCGTGCCGGCCACCGTGACCGGTGCCATGGCCCCACCGACGATGAAGGGGCTGATGATCGCGGCCTGGTTCTTGGCGGCATAGGCTTCCAGCGCGCCCATCATCGTCGCATCAAAAGTCAGCGGCGAGTTGATGTTGATCAGCGAGGTCAGAACCGTGTTCTGGTCGACGAAATCCCGGCCAAACAGGATCTCGGCCATCTCGATGCTGTCGCGCGCCCGGTCGGGATCGGTGACGGAGCCCATGAAAGGCTTGTCCGACAGGGTCATATGCGCCAGCAGCATGTCGAGGTGGCGCTTGTTCACCGCCACGTCGGTGGGTTCGCAGACCGTCCCGCCCGAGTGGTGCAGCCACTTGGACATATAGGCCAGCTTCACGAATTTCTGGAAATCCTCCATCGTGGCATAGCGGCGGCCACCGTCGACGTCGCGCACGAAGGGCGGGCCATAGACCGGCGCCAGCACCAGGTTGCGCCCGCCGATCACCACGTTGCGCTCGGGGTTGCGGGCGTGCTGGGTGAATTCCGAGGGCGCGGTCTTGATCAACTCGCGCGCCAGCCCCCGGGGAATGCGCACCCGCTCGCCGGTGACCTCGGCGCCGACGGCCTTCCAGCGCTCCAGCGCCTGCGGGTTGTCGACGAAGGCGACGCCGATCTCCTCGAGGATCTGCTCGGCATTGGCCTCGATCACCGCGATGGCCTCTTCCGTGAGAACCTCGAAGTTGGGCACGTTGCGCTCGATGTACTTCGCCGTCTCGAAACTGACCGCCGAGCGTTGCGCCCGCCGCGCGGCCCCGCCGCCGCCGCGGCCCCTGCGCCCTGCCTGTGCCGTGCTTGCTTCGCTCATGCCGCGACTCCCTCGTCTCGATGCCTTGCCCAGGTGATAGCCCCACACGCGGCGGCGATGGATCGGATTTGCGCCCTTTTGGGTGCGAAAGCGACATGCGCGCGCTTGCATGGGTCAGGCTTCCGGCTTAACTGGCGCCATGCAAAGCCACAACCACGACCGCCTTCTCATCATCGATTTCGGCAGCCAGGTCACGCAGTTGATCGCGCGGCGGCTGCGGGAGTTGAATGTCTATTGCGAGATTCACCCCTTTCAGGCCGTCACCGAGGCCTTCCTTGACGCCTTCGCGCCGCGGGCCGTGATCTTCTCGGGCGGGCCGGATTCGGTCATGCGCGCGGGCAGCCCACGGCCGCCGCGCAAGGTCTACGACCTGGGCGTGCCGATCCTGGGGATCTGCTATGGCCAGCAGGTGATGATGCAGGACCTAGGCGGCACCGTCGAGGCCGGCGAGGATGCCACCGCCGAGTTCGGCCGCGCCTGGGTCACCCCCGCCGAAGGCGCGCGGCCCGATTTCCTCAACGGCTGGTTCATGGACGGCTCGGGGCGCGAACAGGTCTGGATGAGCCATGGCGACCATGTCTCGAAACTGGCCCCGGGCTTCGAGGTGCTGGGCACCTCGCCCGGCGCGCCCTTCGCCATCACCGCCGACCTGACCCGCCGGTTCTACGCGGTGCAGTTCCACCCCGAGGTGCATCACACCCCCAACGGCAAGACCCTCTACGAGAACTTCATCCGCGACGCGGGCTTCAAGGGCGACTGGACCATGGACGCCTACCGCGAAGAGGCCGTGGCCAAGATCCGCGCCCAGGTGGGCGACAGCAAGGTGATCTGCGGGCTGTCGGGCGGTGTGGACAGTTCCGTCGCCGCCGTGTTGCTGCACGAGGCCATCGGCGACCAGCTCACCTGCGTCTTCGTGGATCACGGGCTGCTGCGCCAGGGCGAGGCCGACGAGGTCGTCACCATGTTCCGCGATCACTACAACATCCCGCTGATCCATGCCGACGAGGCCGAGCTGTTCCTGGGCGAGCTTGACGGTGTTTCCGATCCGGAAATAAAGCGCAAGATCATCGGGCGTCTGTTCATTGATGTTTTCCAGAAATACGCCGGCGACATCGCGGGCGCGGATTTCCTCGCCCAGGGCACGCTCTATCCCGATGTCATCGAATCGGTCAGCTTTTCCGGCGGGCCGAGCGTGACGATCAAGTCGCATCACAACGTGGGCGGGCTGCCCGACAAGATGGGCCTGAAACTGGTCGAGCCGCTGCGCGAGCTGTTCAAGGACGAGGTCCGCGCGCTTGGTCAGGAGCTGGGCCTGCCGGCCTCGTTCATCGGCCGCCACCCCTTTCCCGGGCCGGGCCTGGCCATCCGCTGCCCCGGCGAGATCACCCGCGACAAGCTGGAGATCCTGCGCAAGGCCGATGCCGTCTATATCGACCAGATCCGCAAGCACGGGCTTTATGACGAGATCTGGCAGGCCTATGTCGCGATCCTGCCCGTGCGCACCGTGGGCGTCATGGGCGACGGGCGCACCTACGATTATGCCTGCGCCCTGCGCGCGGTGACATCGGTGGACGGCATGACCGCCGATTACTACCCCTTCAGCCATGACTTTCTGGGCGAGACCGCGACCCGCATCATCAATGAGGTCAAGGGCATCAACCGCGTCACCTATGACGTGACCTCCAAGCCCCCGGGCACCATCGAGTGGGAATGACCCCCACGTCGCCCCCTTTGCCCGATGCCGTCCGTGCGGCGTTCTGGATGACGGGCGCCATCGCGTCCTTCACCTCGATGGCCGTGGCCGGGCGCGCGGTCAGCTTCGAACTCGATACCTTCGAGATCATGCTCTACCGCTCGGTCGTGGGCATGGTGCTGGTGCTGCTGGTGGCCAGCGCGGCGGGCACGCGGGGGCAGATCAGCACCGAGCGGCTGGGCCTGCACGGGCTGCGCAACGTGGCGCATTTCGCGGGTCAGAACCTGTGGTTTTTCGCGATTTCTGCGATCCCGCTGGCGCAGGTCTTCGCGCTGGAGTTCACCTCGCCCATCTGGGTGATCCTGCTGGCCCCGCTGGTGCTGGGCGAACGGATCACGCGCACCGGGGCGCTGGCCGCCGCCATCGGCTTTGCCGGGGTGCTGATCGTGACCCGGCCCGGGATCTCGGCGCTGGACCTGGGCCATCTGGCCGCCGCGGGGGCCGCCGTGGGCTTTGCCCTGTCGGCGCTGTTCACCCGGCGGCTGACGCGGGGGACGACGATCACCGGCATCCTGTTCTGGTTGACAGCGATGCAGCTGGTGCTGGGCCTGGTCTGTGCCGGGCTGGACGGTGACATCGCCCGGCCCTCGCCCGCCAGCCTGCCCTGGCTGGTGCTGATCGGCTGTGCGGGCCTGGTCGCGCATTTCTGCCTGACCACGGCACTGTCCATCGCGCCGGCGGCGGTGGTCATGCCCATCGACTTCGTCCGCCTGCCGGTGATCGCCCTGGTCGGGGCGCTGGTCTACGCCGAGGCGCTCGATCCCTTCGTGTTTCTTGGCGCGATCTTCATCTTTGCGGGCAATTACCTGAACATCACGCGCGGCCAGGCCCGGCCGGTCGTGCGCGGGGCAGCCGTGCCGAAGTGACGCTGCGACGCCCTATCAATCTGACGTGGCGTCAATAATTGACCCCGCGCCCCGGCCCTTTCTAGGGTTCACCTGAGGAGAAACACCACTTCAGGGATGAGGGACATGGAAAAGATACTCGGCGCGGGGGCCGCGCTACTGTTGACGACCGGACTTGCCAGTGCCGGCGGGCTCGATCGGTCGGGCCAGCCGGTCGGCGCGATTTTCGAGGAGGGCAGTTATGCCGAGCTGAGCTTCGGGCGGGTCAACCCGTCGGTCAGCGGCAACATGAATGCCGCCCTCGGCGGGGCGCCCTCCGGCGACATGGCGCCCAGCTACGCGCAGTTCGGGGCGGCCTACAAGACCGACCTGTTCGAGGGCACCGCGCTCGCCATCATCCTGGATCAACCCTACGGTGCCGACGTCGACTACGACGACACGACCGCCTATGCCCTGGCCGGCGCGAATGCGGAGGTCGACACCACCGGCCTTTCGGTGCTGCTGCGGTTCCGGATCGACGAGAATTTCAGCCTGCACGGCGGGGTCCGGACGGTGACGGCGAGCGGTGTCTACGACGTGCCGGCGGTAGACCCGGATGGTCCGGGGGGGCCCGCGCCCGCATCGCCCGCCTACGCCTCGACCTATTCCAGCGACACCGGCATGGGCTATGTCCTGGGCGGGTCCTACGAACGCCCTGAGATCGCCCTGCGCGTCGCGCTGACCTACAGCAGCCCGGTCGACCTGGCGCTTGATGGATCGGCGGGCGATCTGAACACCACCATGCCCGAAAGCGTCAACCTCGACTTCCAGACCGGCATCGCCCAGGACACGCTTCTTTTTGGTTCGATGCGCTATGTGGCCTGGGACGGTTTTGCCCTGACCGACAGCACGCCGGCTGTGGGTAACATCCTCGAATACGACGATGACGTCTATACGTTCAACATCGGGGTCGGTCGGCAGTTCACCGACAAGCTTTCCGCCTCTTTCGCGGTGGGCTATGAAGCGGCCACCGACGAGCCGACCGGCAACCTCGGCCCGACCGATGGCTACGTCAGCTACCAACTGGGCGCGGCCTACATGATCGCCGACGGGGTCGAACTGTCGGGGGGTATCCGCTACATCGACATCGGCGATGCGACCACCACCATCGGGTCGGACTTCAGCAACAATTCGGCCGTCGGCCTCGGCGCGAAGATCGCCTACTCCTACTGAGCGGTCCAAGACCACACCGAAAGCCCCGCCCCACCCGGCGGGGCTTTTTCGTGGCGCTGCAATTCGGGCTTGGACGCCGGGCGCGCCCGCGCTAGGCACGGGCCATGATTTACGAAAGCGCCGCCGACTGGACCCGAGCCGCCCACAAGCGCGTGGTCTTTTTCGCCATGTCCGGGCTGGGCAAGACGCATCTGTCCAAGATGCTGGCGGGCACCGGCGACTGGTTCCACTACAGCGTGGATTACCGCATCGGCACCCGCTACATGGCCGAACCCATCGCCGACAACCTCAAGAAACAGGCCATGCAGGTGCCCTTCCTGGCCGAAATGCTGCGCGCCGATGCCATCCATATCGCCGCCAACATCCACGACGATGATCTTACGGCCGTTTCGGCCTACCTGGGCAAGCCCGGCGACCCGGCCCGCGGCGGTCTGCCCATGGCCGAATACACCCGCCGCCAGGCCGAGTTCCGCGCCGCCGAGGAACGCACCCTGCTTGACACGGGCGCCTTCATCACCCGCGCGGAAGAGGTCTATGGCTATCCGCATTTCGTCTGCGACACCGGCGGGTCGATCTGCGAATGGGTCGATCCCGAAGACCCCGACGACCCGATCCTGCGCGCCCTGTCGGCGCAGTGCCTGATGGTCTGGATCAAGGGCAGTGACGCCCATACAGACGAACTGGTGCGCCGCTTCGACCGGGCGCCCAAGCCGATGTCCTATCAGCCTGAGTTCCTGGCCCGGGCCTGGGCCGAATACCTGCGTGAAAACACCCTGCAAGAGCGCGATGTCGACCCGGATGCCTTCATCCGCTGGGCCTATGCACGGGCCCTGGCCCATCGCCAGCCCCGCTATGCCGCCATGGCCCGCAACTGGGGCGTCACCGTCCAGGCCGAGGACATGGCCCACACCCGCGACGCCGCCGATATCGAAGCGGTGATCGCCGCCGCGCTCGACGCGCCCCGCTGAGCCCGCAATACCGCGAAAGAGACCGACATGCCCATCAAGCTGCCCCGCTCCCTGCCCGCCTATGACGTGCTCTCGACCGAGGGCGTCATGGTCATGGGCGAGAATGCGGCCAGCCAGCAGGATATCCGGCCCCTGCGCATCGCGCTCTTGAACCTCATGCCCCGCAAGATCCAGACCGAGATCCAGTTCTCGCGGCTGATCGGGTCAACGCCCCTGCAGATCGAGTTCAGCCTGATCCGCATGACCGGGCACGAGGCGCGCAACACCTCGGCCGACCACATGGATGCCTTCTATCGCCCATTTGCGGAGGTCCGCGACGAGAAATTCGACGGGCTGATCATCACCGGCGCCCCGATCGAGCACCTGCCCTTCGAGGAGGTCACCTATTGGGACGAGCTTTGCGAGGTTTTCGAATGGACCCAGAGCCACGTGCATTCCACCTTCGGCGTCTGCTGGGGCGGCATGGCGATGATCCACTACTTCCACGGGGTGAAGAAACACCTTTTGGAGCAAAAGCTCTTCGGCTGCTACCGGCACATGAACTTTGCCCCGGAAAGCCCCTATCTGCGCGGATTTTCCGATGATTTCGTCATGCCTGTCAGCCGCTGGACCGAGATGCGCCGGCCCGAGATCGAGGCGGCGGGCCTGCCGATCCTGCTGCACTCGGACGAGGTCGGCCCGGCGCTGGTCGAGGACCCGGCACATCGGGCGCTCTATGTCTTCAACCACCTGGAATACGACAGCGGCACGCTGGACGAGGAATACCGCCGCGATCTGGCCGCCTCGCAGGTGGCGGGGGCCGATGTGCTGATGCCGGTGAACTATTTCCCCTTCGACGATCCCGCCCGCGCGCCGCAGAACCGCTGGCGCAGCCATGCGCATCTGCTCTATGGCAACTGGATTTCCGAAATATACCTGACCACGCCCTTCGACATGGGCCGCATCGGGCAGGAGGTCTCGGACCTGCGGCGCTGACGCCGCGGCGCTGCTGGCCCCCGCACAGGCCGGGGCTACGTTCCATCCATTGTTGTTGCGCGGGGCGACTGTCATGAAATTTCTTGTGTTCCTTCTGGTTCTGCTGGTCCTGGCCGCGGCGGTCCACTTGCGCGCGGGCGCCCGCGAAAGCCGCTGGGAGGCGAGGTTCCCGCCGCTGGGCCAGGTCATCGAGGTCGAGGGCACCCGGGTTCACGCGCTGGTCAAGGGCGACGGCCCCGATCTGGTGCTGATCCATGGCTCTTCGGGGAACCTGCGGGATTTCAGCTTTGCCCTGGTGGACCGGCTAGCTGAGGATTACCGCGTGATCGCCTTCGACCGGCCGGGCCTGGGCTATACCGAGCGGCTGCACGCGCGGGGCGCGACAATCGCGGAACAGGCGGCGCTGCTGCAAAAGGCAGCGGCGCAGCTGGGCGCAGAGCGGCCGTTGGTGCTGGGCCAGAGCTATGGCGGCGCCGTCGCCCTGTCCTGGGCAGTGACGCAGCCGCAGGCCCTGGCGGGGCTGGCGCTCGTGTCCTCGCCCACGCACCCCTGGGACGGCCATGTGCCCGCGCTCTATCGCATCAACGGCTCGCGCCTGGGCGCGGCGCTGGCGGTCCCACCGATCACCGCGCTGGTGCCGCAGTCCTACATCCGCGACCAGGTGCGCGCGGTCTTCGACCCCGAGCCGATGCCCGAGGGCTATGACAGCTATGTCGGCGCCGAACTGGCCGCGCGCCGCGTCAGCCTGCGCGCCAACGCCAGACAGCGGTTGGGGCTGCTTGACCAGATCACCCGGATGCAACCGCGCTATGACAGCCTCGACCTGCCGATCGAGCTGATCCACGGCACCGCCGACACCACCGTCGGCCTGTCCATCCATGCCGAGAAATTCATCCGCGAGGTGCCGCAGGCCAACCTGACCCGGCTGGAGGGGGTGGGCCACCTGCCCCATCACACCGCGCCCGAGGCCACCCGCGCGGCCATCGACCGCGCCGCCACGCGCGCCGGATTGCGCTGACCGCGCCCGCCCCCCATAGTGGCACAAGCGAGGAGACCAAGATGCAGGACCTGCCCTTCGACGGGGCCATCCGCCGGGAGTTCGCAAAAAAGGCCCGTCATCGCGATGACCTCTCGCGGGTTGGGCCGGTGGAGCCCATGATCCATGCAGCGCCGGACCTCTGGCATGGCTAAGCGCGGCTATCATCACGGCGACCTCAAGCGGGCGCTGGTCGACGGGGCCCTGCGCCTGATCGAGGAGAAGGGCCCGACGGGCTTTACCCTGTCCGAGGCCGCGCGCGAGGCCGGCGTGACCCCGGCCGCCGTCTATCGCCATTTCGACGGGCGCGACGACCTGATCGCCGAGGCCGCCCGGCAGGGCTATGTCATCTTCGCCGACCTGATGGAACATGCCTATGACAAGGGCCAGCCCTCGGCGCTGGTCTCCTTCGAGGCCACGGGACGCGCCTACCTGGCCTTCGCGCGCCGGTTTCCGGGGCACTACGTGGCGATGTTCGAAAGCGGCATCTCGGTGCAGCGCACGCCCGAGCTGGCCGTGGCCGCCAGTCGGGCCATGGGGGTGCTGGAAAAGGCCGCCGCCGAGCTTTCGCAGCATATCCCCGAGGACAGGCGCCCGCCGCCGCAGATGTTCTCGGCCCATGTCTGGGCCATGTCCCATGGCGTGGTCGAGCTGTTCGCGCGCGGCAGTCCCGGCAGCCGCGCGCCCTTCCCGCCCGAAGACCTGCTGGAGACCGGAATCGGCATCTACCTGCGCGGGCTGGGGTTGATCCGGCCCGACACCGAGAGCGAACCGGGCAGCGGCGCGGGCTGAAAAATTGCTGGCCCGGCCCGCGCGGGACCGGTATCCATCGAGGTGACAGACACCGGAGATGCACCGATGGACGGCACCCTTGCCGCGATCTACCTGACCGCAAGCCTGTTCGACATGAGCCTCAACCATTGCCCACAGGGATGCCTGGCCCGTGACGCCGCCCCCGCGCGGCTGTCGGTGCAGGCCGCCGATGTGATCTTTCAGGAGGACAGCATCGGCCAGGAGCTTTACCTGGGCTACGACCTGGACCACGTCTATGGCCCCTTCCAGTCCACGGTGGCGCTGTCGATGACCGACCAGGGCGCGGGCTGGGCCGGGCTTGGGGTGAAATCCCGCTTCGAGATCGGCCAGGCGGGGCTTTTCGCGGAGGGGTCCATCATGCCGGGCTATCACAGCGCGGGCGACGGGCCCGACCTGGGCGGCGCGCTGCAGATCCGCTCGGCCTTGGGGATGGGCTATGAGTTCGGCAACGGGGCCTCGCTAAGCGTGATCTACGACCACCGCTCGAACGCGGAGACGCAGGCGCTCAATCCCGGGCTGGAAACGCTCTCGATCCGCTACCAGGTGGCGCTCGACTGAGCCGTGCGGGAGGGGCGCTGCCCCTCTTGGCCTGCGGCCAATTCACCCCGGGATATTTCCGGCCATAAGAAACGGCGCGCGGCTCTCACCGGCCCAGCAGAACCAGCGAGCGTTCATCCCAGGCCACGCGGGTGGGCATGCCGACATCCAGCACTGGGCGGCCGATCAGGTTCTTCATCGAAAGGGTCAGGGGTTTCTCGATCCCCTCCACGGCCACGTCGTAATAGGTCATGTCGCCGTAGTAGACGACCTCGTCGACGCGGCCCGCGACCTCCATCCGGTCGGTGCGCTCGCCCTCGAAGAGCAGCGAGAGCGTCTCGGGGCGGATGCCGATGGTGACCGGCCCCGCCGCCACCCCGCCGGGGGCCTGTTCGGCGGGCACCCTGCAGCGACCCAGCCCCTCGACCGCGACATCGATCTCGGCGCCGGTGGCGCTGACCTGCCCGCGCAGGAAATTCATCATACCGATGAACCCGGCCACCCGTTTCGAGCGCGGCCGACGATAGAGTGTTTCGGGGTCGTCCAACTGGCCGATGCCGCCCTCGAACATCACGGCGATGCGGTCGGACATGACCAGCGCCTCTTCCTGGTCGTGGGTCACGAGGATGAAGGTGATCCCGACCTCGCGCTGGAGCTTCATCAGCTCGACCTGCATCTGTTCGCGGATCTTCTTGTCCAGCGCGGACAGGGGTTCGTCCAGCAGCAGCACCTTGGGTTTGAGGATCAGTGCGCGGGCCAGCGCCACGCGCTGGCGCTGCCCGCCCGAGAGCGCATTGGCCGCCCGCGCGCCGTAGCCGCTCAGGCCCACCATCTCGAGCGCCGCCTCCACGGCGCGGGCCTTGTCGGCGCGGCTCATCTCGGACCGGCGCAGCCCGAACCCCACGTTCTCGGCCACGGTCAGATGCGGGAAGATGGCATAGGACTGGAACACCATGTTGGTGGGCCGCAGGTTCGGGCCGACGCCGGCCATGCCGCTGCCATCGATCCGCAGGCTGCCGGTGTCGGGGTCCTCGAAACCGGCAATGACCCGCAACAGCGTGGTCTTGCCGCAGCCCGAGGGCCCCAGCAACGAGAAGAACTCGCCCTCGCGGATGTCCAGTTCGATGTCGCGCAGGGCGTGATAGTCGGCGAAATGCTTGTTCACGCCCGTCAGGCTGATCAGCGTCACAGAAAGCCCCCCCTGTCCTTGAGCCCGGCCCGCCTGAGGCCGCGCCGCCGCATGATCTCGGCCAGGCTCAGCAGAACGATGGACAGCGCCACCAGGATCGTCCCCAGCGCCATGACCACCGGCAACTGGCCCGGAAAGCGCAGCAAGCCCCAGATATAGACCGGCATGGTCGGATTCGCCCCCGACAAGAAGAAGGCGATGATGAATTCGTCCAGCGATATCGTGAAGGAGATCAGCAGCGACGAGATGATCCCCGGCATCACCAGCGGCAGGATCACCAGGCGAAAGGCGCTCGGCCGCGTCTCGCCCAGGTCGAGCGCGGCCTCTTCCAGGGCCGGGTCCAGGTTCTGGAAGGCACCGTTGAGCACGGCGATGGAAAAGGGCATGCAGATCAGGGTATGCGCCGCGATGATGGTGGTGTTGGACAGGCCCAGCCCGAAGGTCTGCACCGCCAGCACCAGCAGCGAGACCGCCACGATGATCTCGGGCAGGACCAGCGGCAGCATGATCAGCCCCAACATGGGGCGTTTCAGCGGCCAGTCGGCCATGCTGGCCGCGCGGGCGGCGCAGACGCCCAGCACGGTCGACAGCACCGCCGTCGTGGCCGCGATGATCAGCGAATTGCGCGCCGCGTCGAGCAGGCTCGCGCTTTGCGTGAGTTCTGCGAACCAGCGGGTCGTGGCCCCCGACAGCGGGAAGGCGATGATATCCGCGTCGTTGAAGGCAAAGAGGGGCAGCAGCGCGATGGGCGCATAGAGAAACACCAGATAGGCGATGGCATAGACACGCAGACCCTTCATTTCGGCCCCCGCAGCCAGCGCCGGTTGAGCCAGATGAAGATCAGCGAGACAGCCGTGACCGAAAGCATGGCCAGCACCGCGAGCGTCGCCCCCATGGGCGCGTTGTTGAGCCTGAGGAACTGCGTCTGGATCATGTTGGCAATCATCAGCCCGTCGGGCCCGCCCACCAGCCGCGGCGTGACATAGTCGCCGATGGTTGGGATGAAGACGATCAGCACCGCGGCGACCACGCCGGGCATGGCCAAGGGCAGCGTCACCCGCAGGAAGGTCGTCGTGCGGGTCTCGCCCAGGTCCATCGAGGCCTCGAGCAGCGACCGGTCGATCTTTTCGAGCGCCACGAAAATCGGCAGGATCGCGAAGGGCGCAAAGGCATGGGCCAGGGTGATGACCACCGCGTTGGCGTTGTAGAGGATGACCGACAGCGGCGCGTCGATCAGCCCGAGGCCCTGCAACCCGGAATTAAGCACGCCGTTATAGCCCAGGATCACCTTCCACAGGAAGACGCGGATCAGATAGCTGGTCCAGAAGGGTATGGTGATCAGGAACAGCCAGAGCGACTTGCGTTCCGGCGCCACGTGGAAGCTGACGAAATAGGCGATGGGAAAGGCCAGCACCACGGTCGCGACGGTCACCGCCCCGGCGATCAGCAGCGAGCGGCGCAGCAATTGCATGTAGAGCGGATCACCGAAGGCCTCGGCGTAATTGGCCAGCGTGAAACTGGTGCTGATGTCCAGGTAATCCTGGGTCCAGAAGCTGAACAGCACGATCGTTGCCAACGGCACCGCCAGCAGCAGCAGGGCATAGAGAAACGGCGGGCTGACAAGGATCAGCCCCCGCTTGCCGCGTGCTGTCAGTCCCACCTTGGCCATGGGTGCCCCGATTCCCCTCGAACGCGCCAAGCCCCAAGGGACCGAGAAACGCGAAAAAGATCAAATACCTTTAAGTCTCGCGCGATTCGGCCTATCTTTATAGTCAGTCAAGGCGCGGTTTTCCTTAAAATCCTGCGACGGGTCCTGTTTGCCAGCGGTGCGGACAGGGTACCGCGATGACAGGAAAGACGACGTAGTGGCTCTGCACAACTGGGACGATTTGCGTTTCTGCCTCGCGCTGAACCGCCAAAAGACCATGACGAAGGCCGGCAACAGCCTGTCGGCAAACGTGGCGACGGTGTCGCGCCGCATCGAGAAACTGACCGAGGAGCTGGGCCAGGCGCTGTTCATCAAGCATGCCAGCATGTGGGAGCCGACCGAGGCCGGGCGCCGCCTGATTGCCCTGGCCGAGACCGTGGAACAGGACCTCGACGCCTTCGCCGTGCAGCAGGATATCGCCCCGCCGCCCGGCGCGCTGGTGCGCGCCGCCGTTACGCTGACCATCCTGCAAAGCGCGCTCAGCGCCTGCGGACAGGCCTTTCTGCGGCAGCACCCCGACCTGGTCCTCGATCTTACCTTCCGCGACCGGTCCATCGCCTATGCCGAGGCGGACGTGGCCGTGACCTATACCCGGCCCACGCAGGGACTGCTGACCTGCCGCAAGCTGGGCGGGCTGCGCCTGCGTCCCTATGTCTGCGCCCAACTCGATGGTCCCCCGTCGGGCTGGCTGACCATCGACTACGATGATGCCGCGCGCCAGGTGGAGGCCTTCCAGAGGGGCGAGGCCGACCTGCCCACCCGGTTGCGCCTGGAGGGATTGACCATCTCCCAGCGCATGCTGGCCGGGTCGGACCTCGTGGCAACCTTCCCCGAATGTTTCGCCGACCACCGACCCGAATTGAAACGGCTCAGCCCGGACGGGCCTGCAGAATTGCTGGAGGTCTGGATCAGCTTTCACCGAAGTCGCAAGCTGGACCCGATCGTGCGGCTGGCCGACGCGCTGGTCACGGAGTGCTTCGGCGAGACCACGGCCTGACACCGGCCCGAACGCAAAGGGGCCACCTCGATGGGCGGCCCCTGCAAAACGAGATCGGTCCGATCAGCGCTTGGAGAACTGGAAGCTGCGGCGGGCCTTGCGGCGGCCGTACTTTTTGCG
>JAVLCA010000087.1:0-2651 GCA_031581025.1 Salibaculum sp.
GCCGCCGCCTCTATCTGCGCGGCGATCCCCTCATAGCTGGTTTGCCCCGAGGACTGCCCGATCCAGCCGCCGCGATGGATCAGAACGCCGGAGATCTCGATCACGGCGATACCGTTAACCACCGGAAAGGGCGCCTCGCCGTGCTGGCGCAGGCTGTCGGCAAGCCCACCGGCGAGAATACTGGCGCGCGCGGGCAGGGGATGGGAAACACGGTCGGTTTGCGCTGCGTCGTCCGCCAGCTCGATCCGCCGCCTGAGAACCCGCGGACCGAGCCCCGACAGGAATGCCATGGCCTTGGAGGGCTCGACCAGCAGCGGCGTGTTGAAGGCGCGCGCGGCAATGCGGGCATGGAGCATCAGGGCTGGTCCCTTGCTTGTTTTTGCATTCCAGGTTCCGACATGGTAAGGGGATATACGGATATGTAAGGAGCTTTGCCGATGTGGGAATCGACAATGACGGTGAAGGGCCAGACCACACTGCCCCGGGACGTCCGGGCAGCCCTTGGTCTCACGAGCGGTGACCGCGTGCGCTATGTGATCCTCGACGGCGAGGTCCGTATCGTGAAGGCGCGGTCGGTCAAGGACTTGCGGGGCGCCCTGGCGCGGTCGGGGCAAAAGCCTGTTTCGCTGGACGCGATGGATGAAGCGATCGCTGGCGGTGCTGCAGAGAGCGGAACGTCTGGCGCATGATTGCGCTCGATACCAATGTTCTGGTGCGCTTCCTCGTGCAGGACGATCCCGAACAGGCGCGCATCGCCAATACCGTGATGGACCAGCTGACCGATGCGGCTCCCGGATTTGTTGGCCGGGAGGTTCTTGTCGAACTCGTCTGGGTGCTCGAGCGTGCCTATGGCTACCAGCGCGCCGACATTGCCGCTGCGCTGGATGGCCTGTTGACGGCAATTGAACTGGAGATCGAGGCGGCTGATGAGGTGGGCGTGGCTGTCGATCGCTATCGCAACGATGGCTTCGGCTTTGCCGATCTGATGATTGCGGCCGCGGCCCGGCGTGCTGATGCAACGGAACTGGTCACGTTTGATCGCAAGGCGGCGCGCCTTCCGGGTGTGCGTCTGTTATCGGCCTGAGCCTCACCGTTCTCCACTAGCATCACGCACGTGGTCATCATCTGCGGCATCGCGTGTGGTCGCGTCACTCTCCTCGGTCTCGCCCACCCCGACTTCCGATGCGCCCTGCGCCGGCGATCCCGGCCGGCGGAAGTCGAGGCCCAGCGCGCGTTCGCGGGTGTACCCGCTCGCGCAAGGCCGCGCTGTCCGCGATCAGCGGGTCGATCCGCCCGCGCGAGCTGCGCTTGGCCATCTCGACCGTGGGCAGCACCGCCAGCATCGGCCCCGGTGCGTGGTGGATCACGAACCCAATCCAGTTGTTACCCGCTTCCGTCGCGCCGACCTGCGCGGCCTTCATGAAGCTGACGCGCTGTGCGGGGTGGCCGGGCGAGAGTGCATCCATGATGGCGCGCAGATACGGCGTGCGCGCGGTCCGGTAGCGCCCGGGCTCGGCCGAGGCACGCGAGGACAGCCACCGATTTTGATCCGCCCAGACCGAGACTGTGAGATCCGGATCGGGCCGCACGCCACGCCGCCAGGCGCGCAGGATGTCCCCGGCCCCGTCGAACCCGAGATGCAGGTCAGTCGTCAGATCACCGTTGTCCATACCCCGCTTCCGACGTCTCTACGGGCGCCATCCGGGCCCATCGAAAGAACAGGACTTCAGAACGGGTCTACGATCTCCACGCCCGTGGGTTCAAAGTCGGTGACATTGCCGGTCACCACGATCGCGCCATGGCTCAAAGCAGTCGCCGCAATCAACAGATCGGCACCGCTGTGTCCGAGGCGAGCGGACAAACGCCCCCATAGTCTGGCCTCCTCGGGTCCAAAGGGCAGCAACCGGTCGCCAAAGAGTAGCAAAGTCCGATCGATCCATGCCCGCAGATCCGCCGCAAACTCGGGGTTGCGTTGCTCTTGCTGAGCAATTCCCCGCTCGATCTCACCCAGAGTGATGACACTCAAAAACAACTGACGTTCCGGCTGCTCCCGTAACCAATTCGCCACCTTTGGTGCGCGGTCCGGCCGTCTCAGGGCCGAGAGCACATTCGTATCGAGCACATACATCAGAAGGTGACTTGGCGCGGCACAACCGTTGCATGTTCGACGTCTTCAACCGGAAACGCCAAAAGATGATCGACAAAGGAACCCCGCGCTTTCTGCGCATCGGTCAGGAGATGATGGTATTCAGAGGCGGACAGCACCACGACTGCAGGCTTGCCGCGGCGTGTCACCTCCTGGGGCGTTCCCGCCAGCGCGGCATCAACAACCGTGCTGAACTTGTTTTTCGCATCTTGCAGAGTCCACATGCGTATTCACCTAGCTATCTGGCTGGCCAGTTATATGTGGGCTCACCATGTCTGTCAAAGCAAATCATTCAAGCGAGACCCGGAGGTCGGCCAGGGCGTCGAGCTGTTCTCGGACATGGGCTTCCAGCACCCTTTGCAGGAACGCCGTCTCGATCGTCATGGGCTTCCCGGATGCAGTCTCCATATCTGCGGACAATTGCGCGGCCATGAGGGCCGCCACGCGCGTAGGCCAGGTAACCCAGACATCGCGCTCCTGCCGGGCGAGGTGTCAACGGCGGAGT
>JAVLCA010000047.1:0-17593 GCA_031581025.1 Salibaculum sp.
GTTGACGACGAAGACGCCACGCTTGTCCGGGCCACCGTCGACGATCTTCAGGATGCATATACAGCGCTGTCCGATCTTGGCGACGGTTCGCTGACCTTGACGGCCGATCAGCTTGCCGAGTTGAACCAGATTTTGTTCGTCAGCGACGGGTGAAAAAATGGAATGGGTGCATATGGGGGCAATCCCTTTCGTGACCCGCGCGCGCCCTCGTGGGGCGACGCGCTGACAGCAGGGATGGTCGCCGCGAACCGGTCAGCGCGTGCGAAGTCCCGCGATGATCTGTCGTGCCTTTTTCTCCAGGGCCGGCTCCGTAGCCGAGAGGATGCCGATCCGGTCGAACAATGCGGGTTCTGCTGTCAGGTGCGCGCGCAGGGCCGCGCCGAAGGTCATGCGCAGCTCGGTGCCGATGTTGAATTTGCAGATCCGGCTGTTGGCGGCCAGGTCCGCGCGCAAGCCATGGGACAGGCCGGAGCCGCCGTGGATCACCAGCGGAACCCGGGTGCTCGCCTCGATGGCGCGCAGGCGGTCGCGGTCGATTTCTGCGGCCTGGGCGGTTTGCAGATGGAGGTTGCCGATGGAGATGGCCATGGCATCCACCCCGGTTTCGGCCGCGAAACGCGCGGCCTCGTCCGGGTCCGTGCCGGCGGACGCGGCGCCATCGTGATAGCCGACAAAGCCGATCTCGCCCTCGCAGGAGACGCCTGCCGCATGGGCCATCCGGGCGATCTCGCGGGTTTGCGCGATGTTGTCCTCCAGCGGCAGGCGCGAGCCGTCGAACATGACCGAGGTGAAGCCCAGGGCGACGGCCTGTGCGCAGTCTTCGGGCGTGGTGCCGTGGTCGAGATGCGACACCACCGGGATCGTGGTGGCGTCGGCCAGCGCGTGAAACATCCCCACCCAGACGGGCAGGGGCATGTGTGCCCGCGCGCCGGGCCCCGCTTGCAGGATCACCGGCGCGCCCTCGGCCTCGGCGGCGGCAACATAGGCGCGGGCATCTTCCCAGCCCAGGCAGACCAGGCCGGCCACCGCGTCGCCTTGGGCCATGGCGGGCTGCAGGACATCCGCCAGCGTTGCGCGGGTCATTTGAACTTGGCCACCATGTCCATGATCCCGGGAATGCTGTGTAGCTGATCCGCGTGGGTGGGCTGGAAATACTGTTTAAGGCTGCGCTGGGACAGACCGCCGAGGATGGTGAAATAGTACATCTCGTAGCCCGGCAGCACGCAGCAGGGGTGATAGCCCTTGTCGATCAGCACCGTGGACCCGTTCATCACGTGGTAGGCGTCGCCCGGCTCGTTATCGACCCGTTGCAGCATCTGCAGCCCCGAGCCATGATCGGGCTTGAAACGGAAGTTGTAGGTCTCGTCGTGGCGGGTCTCGTCCGGCAAGCGGTCGGTGTCGTGCTTGTGCGACGGAAACCCCGACCAGCCGCCCGTGCCCACGGTGAACAGCTCGCTGACCAGCAGACGCCCGACCCGGTCATGGTGCCCCGCGCCCAGGATGTGCTTGATCTTGCGGTGGGTCTTGGTGTCGTCGGAGCCGTATTGCACAAGGTCCAGGTCGGCGCTGCGCACCGCAAAGGGTTTGAGCGTTTCGGCGTATTTCGCCCCGGCAATGAAGGTTTCCGTATCGGTCCGCGCGGTGATCCGGGCGCCGGTGGCCGTGGGAACATAGACGCCCTCGGGGTCGCCATCCCAGACATCCGCCGTGCGATTGCCGATCTCGGCGAAGGTCTCGTCGCCGACCTCGACATCCACGGTGCCGGTGGCGGGGACCACGCAGGTTTCATAGCCGTCCAGTTTGTAGTCGAAGCTCTCGCCCGCCTTCAGCTTGACGATATTGAAATAGTTGAGCGGGACACGGTCGTGATCCACGTCCACGATCGGCCGGTTGGCATTGTCGAAGGGGGGGATATGCATGTTTGCCTCCTATCCGGGCAGGGTCATTTCTGTCTGGTCCATGAACTGCTCAAGCTCGTCGGGCGTTGGCATGGCGGGGGCGCAGCCCACCCGGGACACGGCGATGGCCGCCGCTGCCGAGCCGCGCGCGACGGCGCTTGCAAGGTCGTGCCCATCGGCCAGTGCCGACAGCAAGCCGGCCATGAAACTGTCGCCCGCGCCGGTGGGTTTCAGCGCCTGCGCGCGATAGATGCCGGTGCGGGTCTCGCCCCGGGCGGTGAGGGTCACCGCGCCTTTCTCGCCCATCTTGTAGATGACGATCCGGTCGCCCTCGGCGGCCAGCGCCCGCGCCTTGTCCAGCCCCTTGGCGTAGTCACCAGCCATGAAGCCGAATTCGACGTCATTTCCGATGATCACGTCGCACTGATCGGCGGCACGGGAATAGACCTGCGCGGCCTCTTCGGGCGAGGCCCAGCTGTAGGGGCGATAGTCCACGTCGAAGACCAGCGGCAGATGGGCGGCGCGGGCGCGCTCGAAGGCGGCAAAGCAGGCGCTGCGCGAGGGTTCGGCGGCAAGCACGGTGCCGGTGGTGACCAGTGCCGAATAGCCGGCGTAGGGCAGGGCGCGCAGGTCCGCCTCGACCATCTCGAAATCGGCGGCGCCGTTGCGGTAGATCACCGACTGGGTGTCCTCCAGCCGGGTTTCCACCACGGCCAGCGAATTGCGCGCCTCGCCGCCCTGTACCTGCACGAAGCGACGGTCGATGCCGTAGTGGTCCAGCTGGTTCAGACAGAACCGCCCCACCGCATCATCCGAAACCCGCGTCACCAGCGCCGCATCGCAGCCCAGCCGCGTCAGCCCCGCGGCGATATTGGCCGAAGAGCCGCCAAGCGCGGCGGTGAACTGCGCGGCCGCGTCCAGCGCGGTGCCGGGCGGATCGGCATAGAGGTCCATCCCCGCCCGTCCGATGACGAGAAACGCCTTTCCGCGCAGCCTGTCCAGGTTGGCCATCCGATCCCCCGATTTCATCTTGCGGCCCAGAACCTCCGACGATACAGATTTTGCAACCGGTTGCAACATATTGCGGTGCGAGTCAGACACAGAGCACTGGGAACAGACCGCAGAGGGAGGAGACCATGACCGAGATCGGCATCGGCATCATTGGCGGCGGCTACATGGGCAAGGCGCATTCCGTGGCCATGGCCGCGGTCGGCGCCGTTTTCGAGACGACGCTGCGCCCGCGGCTGGAGATGATCGCCGCCTCCAGCCTTGAGAGCGCCGAAGGCTATCGCACCGCCTTTGGGTTCAACCGCGCCGCACCGGACTGGCAGGCGCTGGTAGATGATCCGCGGGTCGATGCCGTGGTGATCGCCTCGCCGCAGGAGACCCATCGCGCGATCGCCGAGGCCGCCTTTGCCCGCGGCAAGCCCGTCCTGTGTGAAAAACCCCTGGCCGACACCCTCGCCGACGCCCGCGCCATGGTCGCGGCGGCCGAGGCGGCGGGCCTGCCCAACATGATGGGCTTCAACTACAGCCGTACCCCGGCCACGCAGTTCGCCCGTCAGCTGATCGCACAGGGTACGCTGGGCGATATAACCTGGCTGCGCTGTGAACATACCGAGGATTTCCTGTCCGACCCGGCCTCCCCTTTCAACTGGCGCTGCACGGGCCGGGCCAATGGCAACATGGGCGATCTCGCCCCGCATCCGATCAATGCCGCCCTTGCCCTGATGGGGCCGATCGCCAAGGTCTCGGCCGACCTCGAAACCGTCCATTCGGACCGCCCCGGCGGCACGGCCGACAATGACGACCACGCGCAGATCATGTGCCGTTTTGCCAATGGGGCCATGGGGCACATCTATTCCAGCCGCATCGCCACGGGCCGCAAGATGGGCTATGCCTATGAGGTTTCGGGCACCCGTGGCGCGATCCGCTTCGACCAGGAGGACCAGAACGCGCTCTGGCTCTATCTGGCCGAGGGGCCCGAGGCGACGCGCGGCTTTCGCAAGATCCTGACCGGCCCGACGCATCCTGATTACGCACCCTTCTGCCAGGGGCCGGGGCATGGCACCGGCTATCAGGATCAGATCATCATCGAGGCGAGGGATTTCCTGCAGGCCATCGAGAGGGGCAGGCCGGTCTGGCCCACCTTCCGCGACGGGCTGGCGGTGGCCGAGGTCGCCGAGGCGGCGATGACCTCGGCCGAAACGGGACAATGGACAGAGGTGGGCCAATGACAATCCAGATCGGCAACGCGCCCTGTTCCTGGGGCGTGGAATTCGCGGGCGATCCGCGCAATCCGCCCTGGCGCGACGTGCTGCGCGACTGCGCGGCGGCGGGCTATCGCGGGATCGAGCTTGGCCCTGTCGGCTACATGCCCGAGGACCCCGTGGAACTGGGCGAGGCGCTGGCCGAGCACGCCCTGTCGCTGATCGGCGGCGTCGTCTTCCGGCCCTTCCACGATCCCGACCAGTGGCGCGATGTCCTCGACGGGGCCGAACGCACCTGCAAGGCGCTGGCCAGTCACGGCGCGAAACACCTTGTCCTGATCGACAGCATCTCGCCGCGCCGCGCGCCCACCGCGGGCCGCGCCGCCGAGGCCGAACAGATGGACGCCGCCGAGTGGCGCGCCTTCCGCGAACGGATCGACTATGTCACCCGCATGGCGGCCGAGGTCTATGGCCTGACGCCGAGCATTCACGCCCATGCCGGTGGCTTCATTGACTTCGAGCCCGAGCTGGAACGTCTGCTGGACGAGATCGACGACAGCCTGCTGAAGATCTGCTTCGACACCGGCCACCATTCCTATGCGGGCTTTGATCCGGTGGCCTTCATGAAACGCCATGCCGGGCGGATTTCCTACATGCACTTCAAGGATATAGACCCGGCGGTGAAGGCGGATGTGGTCGCCAGGCGCACGGATTTCTACACCGCTTGTGGGCAGGGCATCTTTTGCAGGCTGGGCGAGGGCGACGTGGATTTCCCTGCCGTGCGGCAGGTGCTGCTGGAGGCCGGGTTCGAAGGCTGGTGCACGGTCGAGCAGGACATCGACCCCACGCTGGACGTGACCCCGCTGGAAGACGCGCAAGCCAACCGCGCCTATCTGCGCGCCATCGGATACGACTGAAGGAGACGAAGCCATGACGAAACTGCGTTGGGGCATGATCGGCGGCGGCGAAGGCAGCCAGATCGGCCCGGCCCACCAGCTGGGCGCGGGGCTGGACGGGCTGTTCGAATTCACTGCCGGGGCGCTGGACCATCGCCCCGAGGCGGGCCGCGCCTATGGCCAGCGGCTGGGCCTTGCGCCCGATCGCGCCTATGGCGACTGGCAAGAGATGCTGGCGGGCGAGCGGGCGCGCGAGGACCGCATCGACCTCGTCACCGTGGCCACGCCCAATGCGACGCATTTCGAGATCACGAGGGCCTGGCTGGAGGCCGGGTTCCACGTGCTCTGCGAAAAGCCCATGACCCTGACCGTGGAAGAGGGCGAGGAGATCGTCCGGATCGCCCGCGCGACGGGACGCATCTGCGCGGTGAATTACGGCTATTCGGGTTACTCGCTGGTGCGGCACATGCGCGCCATGGTCGCGCGCGGCGATCTGGGCCGGATCCGCATGGTCAAGGCCGAGTTCGCCCATGGCCACCACGCCGACGCGGGCGACGCCGACAATCCGCGCGTGCGCTGGCGCTATGACCCGGCGCAGGCGGGCGTTTCGGCGCAGTTCGCCGATTGCGGCATTCATGCCCTGCACATGGCGTCCTTCGTCATCGGGCAGCAGGCCACGCGGCTGAGCGCCGACACCGTGTCCTGCATCGCCAGCCGCGAGTTGGAAGACGACGCCATGGTCAACCTGCGCTTCGACGGCGGCGCGGTGGGGCGGCTCTGGACCTCTTCCGTGGCGCTGGGCCGCCAGCACGGGCTGACGTTGCAGGTCTTTGGCGAGACGGGCGGCCTGGCCTGGGCGCAGGAACAGCCCAACCAGCTGCGCTGGATGCCGCTGGGCGGGCGCGTGCAGGTGATCGAACGCGGCGAGGGCGCTCTGAGCCCCGAGGCCGACCGCACCAGCCGCGTCACCATCGGCCATGCCGAAGGGATGCCGCTGGCCTTCGCCAATATCTATGCCGACCTGGCCGAGGCGATCCGGGCCGAACAGCAGGGCCGCGCGATGGACCCGGCGGCGAACCTCTACCCCCGGGCCGAGGACGGGCTGCGTTCCATGGCGGCGGTTTTTGCCGTGGCGCAAAGCGGCAAGGCAGCGGGCGCCTGGACCGAGGCTCGCCCGCCGATGTTCCGCGAAGGGTAAGCCCCCGACGCCCCGGGCCGATGCGCTATTCGGTCCCGAACGGGCGCCTGTCGTCCGGCGAGGGTCCATCGGCGCGCGCGCGCAAGGTCGTGCGTTCCACAAGGGTGCAGGGCAGCATCCGGGTTGCCGGTGGCCGCGGGCCGTCCTCGATGCTGGCCTCGATCAGCGCGATCGTCTCGGCCACGATCTCGGCGATGGGCTGGCGGATGGTAGTCAGGGCGATGTTCTCCCAGCCGGCCATCTCCATGTCGTTGAGCCCCAGAATGCCGATGTCGCGCGGCACCTCCAGCCCGGCGTCGCGGATTGCGCTCAGCGCGCCGATGGCGATCACGTCGTCACCGCAGAACCAGGCCTCGGCGGCGGAGCCGTCGCGCAGCAGCGCCTGCATCGTCTCGCGCCCGGCCGCGAAGGCGTAGCCTGCCGCGCAGCGCGCCCCGGCAAAGGCCGCCCCGGCCCGGTCGCGAAAACCGGTCAGCCGGTCCTGTGTGGTGCTCGCCTCTTCCGGGCCGCCGAGGAACCCGATGCGGGCATGGCCGCGCGCCAGCAGCGTTTCGGCGGCCAGTCGCCCGGCGGCCACGTTGTCGATGCTGACAAGGTCGGTGTCGGGGGCGTTGCGCGACCAGCCGAAGGCATGCACCACCGGCAGCCCGGCCTGCCGAAATTGCTCGGTGAAATCCGGCGGCAGGGTCGAGGAGGCGACGATGACACCATCCACGCTGTAGTGCCGCAGCATGTCGAGCGACCGTTCCGCGTCGCCCTCATGCGCGAGGTTGACCAGCAGCGGGCGCAGGCCGGCCTCTTGCAGGCCTTGGGTGAAGCGGTCGAAGATCTCCAGGAAATAGGGGTTCGAGAAATTGTTGGAGACGAGCCCCACCAGCTTGGTCCGGCCCGTGGTCAGGCTGGAGGCCAGCACGTTGGGATGATAGCCGAGCGCCTTCGCGGCCGTCTCGACCTTGGCGCGTGTGCCGGCCGAGACCGAGGCCCCGGCGGTGAAGGTCCGCGAGACCGCGGATTTCGAGACGCCGGCGCGTGCGGCGACATCCTGAAGCGTGACGGCCATCGGACCTCGGATCTACAGTTGTTCGGGACCAGAAAAGCGCTTGGCGCGCAATGTTGCAACCGGTTTCACGCATCGGATGCCATCTTGCTGTCTTTCACGGCATGTCAAAGGGGAGTAATGTCCTCCAGAATGCCGCGACCGCAGGCAGGATGAAAGGACGTGACATGGCACGGCGCCCGACGATCAAGGATGTGGCGCGCGAGGCGCAGGTCAGCGTGTCGACGGTGGACCGGGCGCTCAACGGGCGCGTGTCCGTGCGCGAGGAGACGCTGCAGAAGATCGCCACCGCCGCGCATCGCGTCGGCTACCATGCGCGGGGGCTTTTCGATCACCGGCTGGTCGAAGCCGTGCCCGAGATGCGCCTGGGCTTCGTGCTGCTGAAGGAAAAGCAGGAATTCTACCGGAATTTCCGCGCCGAGATCGAGCGCGCGGTTACCGCGCGCACGGACATTCGTGGCCGTGCCGAAATCCGTTTTGCGCAGTCCCAGTCGCCCGAGGAGTTTGCCGAGATCCTGCACGCTTTGGGGCGCCGCTGCGACGCCGTGGCGGCCATCGCGGTGAACGACCGGCGGCTGGATCAGGTGGTCGAGACGCTCAAGCGCGACGGGGTGCCGACGTTTTCGTTGCTCAATGATTTCGCGCAGGGAATTCGGCGCAATTACATAGGTTTGAACAACATGAAGGTGGGCCGGCAGGCGGCCTGGACGATCACCCAGACCTGCCCGGTGCCCGGCAAGCTGGCGATTTTCGTGGGCGGCAACCGCTGGCACGGCCACGACCTGCGCGAGGTCGGTTTCCGGGCCTTCGCGCGCGAACGCGCCCCGGCCTTCGCCGTGCTTGATACCCTGGTGAACCTGGAAACCCGGCAACTGACCTACGAGGCGACGCTGGACCTGCTGGCCCGCCATGGCGACCTGCGCGGCATCTACGTGGCCGGCGGCGGCATGGAGGGGGCCATCGCCGCGCTGCGCGAGGCCCGCGCGCCCGGCGAAGTGGCGCTGGTGGTCAACGAGGTGACACAGGAAAGCCGCGCCGCGCTGCTCGACGGCTACCTGCGGATGATCATATCGACGCCACTGGCCGAGCTTTGCGACGATGTGGTGGCGCTCATGGTTCAGACCCGGTCGGGCGACGACGGCACCATCGGGCAGCACTTCCTGGACCCCCGCATCGTGCTGCCCGAGATCGCCTGACCGTCGTACGGAATGACGAAAATTCGTCATTTTGCATGCGCGGAAAAACGTCATGTATGATGCAAACCACCGGCATGCGGGTTGCGGGAATCAGCGCGTCGGGGTCTGACTGAGCGACCAGATGGCGCACCGGGTAGGGTGTGCCGGGGGAGGATCGCAGGCATGCAGCTTCGGACTGCACTCAACCACATGACCGTGCCAGGGCTGGAGTACCCGGCCTTTCTGGACCTTGCGGCGCGGCTGGGCTGCGTCGGTGTAGAGGTGCGCAACGACATTTCCCGGCCGCTGTTCGAGGGCGAACCCGCCGAGGCGGCCGGGCAGATGGCCCGGGATCGGGGCCTGCGCCTACTGGGGCTCAGCCAGGTGCAGCCTTTCAACGACTGGAGCGCCGAGCGCGACCGGGAGGTTGCCGCGCTGATTGCCACTGCAGGGGCGGCGGGGGCCGAAACCATCAGCCTGATCCCGCGCAACGATGGCACCGGCACCGGCAACGGGGAACGCCACGCCAACCTGCGCATCGCGCTCAAGGCGATCCGCCCGATGCTCGAGGACGCCGGCCTTGTCGCTCTGGTCGAGCCGCTGGGCTTCACCCGGTCGTCGCTGCGGTCCAAGCAGGAACTGGTCGAGACCATCGAGGCGCTCGACGCGGGCGCGCAATTCAAGCTGGTGCATGACACCTTTCATCACAGTCTGGCCGGCGGCGGGCCGCTTTTCGCCCCGATGACGGGGATCGTGCATGTCTCGGGGGTTTCCACCCCCGAGATCGCGTTGACGCGGATGGAGGACGCTCAGCGCGGGCTGGTCGATGCGGACGACCGGCTGGGCAATGTCGACCAACTCGCCGCGCTGATCGCGCAGGGCTACGACGGCCCCGTCTCGATGGAGTGTTTCGCGCCCGCGGTCCATGCGCTGGCCGATCCCGAATCGGCGATCCGGCGCGCTTTCGATTTCATGTCTTCGCAAGTGGCGGAAAGGGCCGCCTGACGCGAGGGAGAACCGCCCCGCCACGCGGGGCTTCCGGCGGCAAAAAACCGGTGTGCCGGACACCACGATTGGGAGGAACCAATGAAGACCACACTTATCGCTGCAACCGCCATGATGACCGTCATGGGCTCGGCCGCATTCGCCCAGAACGTCGGGGCGTCCATCGCGCGCTTCGACGACAACTTCCTGACGGTCATGCGCAACGGCATGGTCGAATATGCCGACGGACTGGATGGGGTCGAACTGCAGGTCGAGGACGCGCAGTCCGACGTGGCCAAGCAGCTGGACCAGATCAACAACTTCATCGCCAGCGGCGTTGACGCGATCATCGTCAACCCGGTCGATACCTCGGCCACCCAGTCCATGACCCAGGCCGCGGCCAACGCCGGGGTGCCGCTGGTCTACGTCAACCGCCAGCCTATCAACGTCAACGACCTGCCCGACGACCAGGCCTTCGTCGGCTCGAACGAGATCGAGAGCGGCACCCTGGCCGCCTTCGAGGCCTGCAAGATGGCCCGGGCCGAGGGGCTGTCGAACGGCGCGAGCGCCTACATTCTGATGGGCCGGCTGTCCAACCAGGCCGCGGTGCAGCGCACCAAGGATGTCGATGACGTCATCGGCATGGACATGTGCAACTTCATCGAGATCATCGACCGTCAGACCGCCAACTGGTCGCGCGACGAGGCGCAGAACCAGATGACCAACTGGATGTCCTCGGGCGAGCCCTTCGACATCGTCTTCGCCAACAACGACGAGATGGCTATCGGCGCGATCCAGGCGATGAAGGCGGGCGGCATCGACATGGACGACGTCATCGTCACCGGCGTCGACGCCACCCAGGACGCGCTTGTCGCCATGCAGGCCGGGGACCTCGACGCCACCGTCTTTCAGGACGCCTTCGGGCAGGGCGAAGGCTCGGTCGATGCGGCCATTTCGCTGGCCAACGGCGAGGACGTGAACCAGAAGGTCTACATCCCCTTCCAGCTGGTCACGCCCGAGAACGTCGGCGAGTTCCTCGACGAGAACTGATCGCGGACCGCGGGGACAGGGCGCCGCGGTGCCCTGTCCCTGTCCCGCCGCGGGACAAGACGTGCATGACGAGACCCAGGAGGAGAGCCAGGCATGGCGCAGCTATCCGACGGCACGGGCGGCTTGAAGTTCGATAAGTCCAAGCGCAGCTGGCCGAATGAAATCAATATCCTGATCGCGCTGATCATCATCGTCGCGATATTCGAGGCGCTGGGGCAGATCCTGCCCTACATGGAGGGCCAGAGCCTGCTGTTCGATACGCGGGACCGGTTCGATTCGATCTTCAACGAGGCGCGCCTGCGCATCATCATCCTGCAGGTCGCCATCATCGGGATCATCTCGCTGGGGGTTACGCAGGTCATCATCTCGGGCGGGATCGACCTGTCCTCGGGGCCGCTGGTGGCGGCCACGGCGATGATCGTGATGAGTTTCGCCCAGACCGAACTGGTCAACGGCAACCCCAACCCCAAGGCGGTCTTCGGCGACTGGGCCATGGACCTGCCGGTGATCGTGCCGGTGCTGGTCGGGCTGGCCTTCGGGGCCTTCATCGGCTCGATCAACGGCACGCTGATCGCCTTCACGCGCATCCCGCCCTTCATCGCAACGCTGGGCATGTTCCTGATCTGCCGCGGCATCGCCCAGTGGTGGACGCGCGGCCAGCCGGTGTCATTTCCCACCGAAAGCTACGCCTGGCTGGGGTCGGGCATGATGCCGGTGGTCTGGTTCCTGCTGCTGGCGGTGCTGTGCCACGTGCTGCTGCGCTATACCGTCTATGGCAAGCACACCTACGCAATCGGCTCGAACGAGGCGGCGGCGCGCATGTCGGGCATCAACGTCAAGCGCCACAAGATCCTAGTTTACATGATCGCCTCGATGCTGGCGGCCTTCGCGGCCATCGTGCTGAGTTCCAAGAACCTGACCGCGCAGTCCGGCATGGGGCTGTTCTACGAGCTTTTCGCCATCGCCATGGCCGTGATCGGCGGCGTCAGCCTGACCGGCGGGCGCGGCTCGATCATCGGCACCGTGCTGGGGGCCATGGTCTTCGGCGTGATCCAGTCGGGCTTCACCTACGTCAAGCTGGACGCCTATTACCAGATCATGGCCATGGGCGCGATCATCATCAGTGCTGTCGTGCTTGACCAATGGCGCCAGCAACGCGCCGCGGCGCGAACGTGACGCGGGAGGAGAGAGAGCAATGAGCGGTATCGAGCTTCACGACATGGGCGACATCATCCTCGAAACGCGGGACCTGACCAAGCACTACGGCGGTGTCCGCGCGCTCGAGGGGGCCGATTTCATCCTGCGCAACGGCGAACACGTGGCGATCATGGGCGACAACGGGGCGGGCAAGTCCACCTTCGTGCGCCAGATCACCGGGGTCGAACAACGCACCCGGGGCGAGATCATCTTCGACGGCCACCCGGTGCAGTTCGACGGGCCGCTGGACGCGCGCCGCGCCGGCATCGAGGCGGTGTTCCAGAACCTGGCCCTGGCCGATCAACTGGACGTGCCCGACAACCTGTTCCTGGGCCGGGAAAAGACCTTCATGAACTGGCTGGGACCGTTCCGGTTTCTCGATTACAAGGGGATGCGGCAGGACACCATCGACGCGCTGGAAAAGACCGGCGTGAAGATCCCCAACATCCGCAACACGATCGAGAACATGTCGGGCGGCCAGCGCCAGTGCGTGGCCATCGCGCGCACCGCGAGTTTCCACTCCAAGCTGACCATCATGGACGAGCCGACCGCCGCGCTTGGGGTGCAGGAGACCGAGCAGGTCGAGAACATCATCCGCACCCTCAAGGATCAGGGCGAGCCGCTGGTCCTGATCAGCCACAACATGCGCCAGGTCATGGACCTCGTGGATCGGATCGTCGTGTTCCGTCGCGGCCGGATCGTCGCCAACCTGAGCAAGGACGAAACCGACCATCAGGACGTGGTCGCCTATATCACCGGCGCCAAGACCCAGCCGGAATACGAGACCGCCGAAATGACCTGAGGCGGGGCGCCCGCCCCGTTGCCGCCCGCCCCGGAGATCGTCCCGGGGGCCAATTGCCATGCCATACGTGGGGCGGTCATGCCCCGGCCAAGGGAAAGACAACACATGACAGTGAGATTTGCCGTTCTGGGCGCGGGCCGTATCGGCCAGGTCCATGCCGCCGCCATCGCCAGCGTGCCGGGGGCCGCGCTGACGGCCGTCGCCGACCCCGTCGCCGAGGCCGCGCGCGCCGTGCGCGAGGCCCATGGCGGCGCGCACAGGACCATCGACGAGATCGCCGCCAGCGACGATGTCGACGCGGTCGTGATCTGCACGCCCACTGACACCCACGCGGACCTGATCGAGCAGTTCTCGCAGGCCGGCAAGGCGGTCTTCTGTGAAAAGCCCATCGACCTGTCGCTGGACCGAGTGCGCGCGTGCCTGCAAACGGTCGCAGCGGAACAGGCCACTCTGATGGTCGGGTTCAACCGCCGCTTCGACCCCGATTTCATGGCGCTGAAATCCGCCATCGACGCCGGCCGCCTGGGCGAGGTGGAAATGGTCACAATAATCAGCCGCGACCCCGGCGCGCCGCCGGCCGATTACATCAAGCGCTCGGGCGGCATCTTCCGCGACATGACGATCCATGACTTCGACGTGGCCCGCTGGCTGCTGGGCGAAGAGGTGGACAGCGTCGTCGCCACCGGGTCGGTGCTGACCGACCCAGGCATCGGCGCGCTGGGCGATTACGACAGTGTCAACCTGATCCTGCAGACCGCCAGCGGCAAGCAGGCGATCATCACCAATTCGCGCCGCGCCGCCTATGGCTATGACCAGCGCATAGAGGTGCTGGGCGCGCAGGGCATGGTCGCCGCGCGCAACCGGCACGAGGCCAATATCGAGATCGCCGGGGCCGAGGGGTTCACCCGCCCGCCACTGCTGAACTTCTTCATGACGCGCTATACCGCGGCCTATGCCAATGAAATCGCGGCCTTCGTCGCCGCGGTGGCCGAGGGCGCCGAGACGCCCACCACCGGCCATGACGGGATGATGGCGCTGGCACTGGCCGATGCGGCGGTGAAATCGGCCGAAGAGGGCCGTGTCGTGCCCCTTGCCGAGGTGCTGGACTGAACCATGACCAAGCTTGACGTCATAACGATCGGCCGCGCCGGGGTGGACCTTTACGGCAGCCAGGTCGGCGGTCGGCTCGAGGACATGGGCGCCTTCGACAAGTATATCGGCGGCTCGCCCACCAACATCGCCTGCGGCACCGCGCGGCTGGGCCTGAAATCGGGCCTGATCACCCGTGTGGGCGACGAGCACATGGGCCGCTTCATCCGCGAGCAGCTGTTGCGCGAAGGCGTGGATGTTCGCGGCGTCACCACCGACCCGGACCGGCTGACGGCGCTGGTGATCCTGGGCATCCGCGATGCGGAACAGTTTCCGCTGATCTTCTACCGCGAGAATTGCGCGGACATGGCGCTGAGCGAAGCGGATATCGACGAGGATTACATCGCCAGCGCCCGCGCCGTGGTGCCTACCGGCACGCATCTGAGCCACCCGCGCACCGAGGCCGCCGTCCTCAAGGCGCTCAAGCTGGCGCGCAAGCACGGCCGGCGCACCGCGCTGGATATCGACTACCGCCCGAACCTCTGGGGTCTGGCCGGGCACGGCGCGGGGGACAGCCGCTTCGTTGAAAGCGACGCGGTCACCGCCAAATTGCAGGCGAGCCTGCCCCTTTTCGACCTGATCGTCGGCACTGAAGAAGAATTCCACATCGCCGGTGGCACGACGGACACCGTTGCGGCCCTGCGCGCGGTGCGCGGCGTCAGTGACGCGGTGCTGGTCTGCAAGCGCGGCGCGGCCGGGGCCGTGGCCCTTGACGGGGCGATCCCCGACAGCCTGGATGACGGGCAGGCTGGGCCGGGCTTTCCCATCGAGGTCTTCAACGTGCTGGGCGCGGGCGACGGCTTCTTCTCGGGGCTGCTCAAGGGTTGGCTGGACGGGCCCGAGGACCGGACGGACTGGCCCAGGGCACTGAAATACGCCAATGCCTGCGGCGCCTTCGCGGTCAGCCGCCATGGCTGCACGCCCGCCTACCCGTCGCTGGAGGAACTGGAGTTCTTCCTCGACCGGGGCATCACGCGGCCCGACCTGCGCAACGACGCGGCGTTGGAACAGGTCCACTGGGCAACCAACCGCCACACGCGAAACGGGGGCGACTGGTCCACATTGCGCACCTTCGCCTTCGACCACCGCGCGCAGCTCGAGGAGATGGCAGGATACACCCCCGAGAAGGGTGCCGCCTTCAAGGAGCTCTGCCTCGATGCCGCGCTGCGGGTGCAAGACGGGCAGGGCGGCTACGGCATCCTCTGCGACAACCGGATCGGGCGCAGCGCCCTGCACCGCGCCAGCGGCTCGGGGCTCTGGATCGGGCGGCCGGCGGAACGGCCCGGCGCGCGGCCCGTCGATTTCGAGCCCGAGCTAGGCGCGGACCTGGGCGGCCTGCGCGAATGGGCGCGCGAGACCGTGGTCAAGCTGCTGGTCTTCTGCCATCCGCAGGACGACGACAAGACGCGCAAGATGCAACTGGCGCGGATCAGGCGGCTGTTCACCGCGGCTCGGCGCAACGGGCTTGAGTTTCTGCTGGAGGTGATCCCCTCGAAGGTCGGGCCTGTGGAAGATGACACCTCCGCGCGCCTGATCGAGATGGTCTATGACGCCGGGGTCTACCCCGACTGGTGGAAGCTGGAGCCCTTCACGACCGAGGCCGCCTGGAGCAATGCCGTGGAGGCCATCACCCGCAACGATCCGCACACGCGGGGCATCGTGGTGCTGGGGCTGGACGCGCCCGAGGCTGACCTTGCGGAGAGTTTCGCGCTGGCCGCGCGGCAACCGCTTGTCAAGGGTTTTGCCGTGGGCCGGACGATCTTCGGTGAGGCTGCGCGCGCCTGGTTCGACGGCGGGATGAGCGACGCCGATGCCGTAGCGCAGATGGCCGACCGCTTCGGGCGTCTGTGCGCGATCTGGGACCGGGCGCGTGGGTGACATTTGGGGGAGGGGGCTCTGCCCCCGCGCCAGCCGGCGCCCCCCGGGATATTTTGGGCCAGAAGAAGACAGGCTGGCATCAGGAGGATGAGATGACGACAATTCGACTAACCGCTGCGCAGGCACTGGTGAAATACATCGCCGCGCAGAAAAACGAGGACGGCGAGACCTTCATCGCCGGGTGCTGGGCGATCTTCGGGCATGGCAATGTCACGGGGCTGGGCGAGGCGCTCTATCCCGCGCAGGACGTGCTGCCGACCTACCGGGGCCACAATGAGCAGACCATGGCCCATTGCGCCATTGCCTATGCCAAGCAGTTGCGGCGCCAGCGGGCCATGGCGGTGACCAGTTCCATCGGGCCGGGTGCGACGAACATGGTGACGGCGGCCGCGCTGGCGCATGTGAACCGTTTGCCGGTGCTGCTGCTGCCCGGCGATGTCTTCGCGACCCGCGGCCCCGATCCGGTGCTGCAGCAGATCGAGAATTTCGGCGATGGCACGGCCAGCGTCAACGACATCTTCAGGACGGTCAGCCGCTATTTCGACCGGATCAGCCGGCCCGAGCATCTGATGACCGCGCTGCCGCGCGCCTTTCGCACCATGACCGACCCGGCCGAGTGCGGCCCGGTGACCCTGTCGTTGTGCCAGGACGTTCAGGCCGAGGCCTATGACTATCCCGTCAGCTTTTTTGAGCCGCAAGTCCGGCGGCCCCGCCGCATCCGCCCCGACGTGGCAGAGCTGGGGCGGATGGCCGCGCTTGTGAAATCCGCCGCGCGCCCGGTGATCGTTGCCGGGGGCGGGGTGCATTATTCCGGCGCGACCGAGGCGCTGCGGGCCTTTGCCGAGGCCCACAACATTCCCGTGACGGAAACCCAGGCGGGCAAGTCGGCGCTGCCCTGGGATCATCCGCTCAACCTCGGCCCGCTTGGCGTGACCGGGGGCGAGCCGGCCAACACCGTCTGCGCCGAGGCGGACCTGGTGCTGGGCATCGGCACGCGGTTCCAGGATTTCACCACCGGCAGCTGGGCGCTTTTCGCCAATCCCGCCCGCCGGATCGCCTGCCTGAACGTTGCTGCCTATGACGCGGCCAAGCACACTGCCGCCCCGCTTGTGGCCGATGCCCGGGTCGGGCTGGAGGAGCTGGGCGCGGTGCTGGGCGATCACATCGCGCCGGGCAGTGTCGAGGGGTTCAAGTCCGACTGGTTCGCCAAGGTCGATCCCGTGACCGATGCGCCCACCGACAGCAACCAGCTGCCGACCGACATGCAGGTCGTGGGCGCGGTGCAGCGGCAGGCGCGTGAAAACACCGTCGCCATGTGCGCCGCGGGCACCATGCCGGGCGAGCTGCACAAGCTGTGGAAGGCGGGCAAGCCCGGCAGCTATCACATGGAATACGGCTTTTCCTGCATGGGCTACGAGATCCCGGGGGCCATGGGGATCAAGATGGCCCAGCCCGAGGCGGACGTGATCTGCTTTACCGGCGACGGCACCTATATGATGGCCAATTCCGAGATGGCCACGGCGGCGATGATGAGCATCGGTTTCACCGTCGTCGTCACCGACAATCGCGGCTTCGGCTGTATCAACCGGTTGCAGATGGGCACCGGCGGGGCCGAGTTCAATTGCCTGCTGGACCACGCACTGGGCGGTGAGAATTCGAATATCGACTTCGCCGCCCATGCGGCCGCGATGGGCGCGACCGCCCGAAAGGTGGCCAGCATCGCCGAGCTGGAAGAGGCGCTGGCCGCACGCCATGACGTCAAGGGCCCCTATGTGGTGGTCATTGACACCGACCCCTATCCGAGCACCGAACACGGCGGCACCTGGTGGGAGGTGGGCACGCCCGAGGTCTCGGATCGGGCCGAGGTGGTCGAGGCCCATGCCCGCCACGCGGCGCACAAAGCGACGCAAAGGGCGGATTGATGGCTGTGAAACTGGGGATATCGCTGATCGCGTGGCAGAACGACGATCTGCCAGAGCTGACGGCGGATTACACCACCGAGGGCGCGATGGAGGATGCGGCAGCCATCGGCTATGCCGGGGTCGAGCGGGGCCGCCGGATGCCCGGCGATACCGACGGGCTACGCGCCTATCTGGATC
>JAVLCA010000048.1:0-17490 GCA_031581025.1 Salibaculum sp.
AGCGCTTGGAGAACTGGAAGCTGCGGCGGGCCTTGCGGCGGCCGTACTTTTTGCGCTCCACCACGCGGCTATCGCGGGTCAGGAACCCGGCGGCCTTGAGCGAGGCGCGCAGGCTGGGATCATAGAGTTGCAGCGCCTTCGAGATGCCGTGGCGCACTGCGCCGGCCTGCCCCGACAGCCCGCCGCCCTTGACGGTGGCCATGACGTCGAACTGGTCGGCCACGCCGGCCACGTCGAAGGGCTGGCGCAGCAGCATCTGCAACACGGGACGGGCGAAATAGGTTTTCAGTTCCTTGCCGTTCACCGAGACCTTGCCCGAGCCGGGCTTGATCCAGACACGGGCGACCGCGTCCTTGCGCTTGCCCGTGGCATAGGACCGGCCCAGGTCGTCGCGGACAGGCTCGCGCGGGATTTCTTCCACAACCGGGGTTTCGGCGCCTTCGGCCACCTGGCCCAGTTCTTCGAGGGAATTGACTTGATCGGCCATCAGTATGCGCTCCGGGTGTTCTTGGAGTTCATGGACTTGACGTCCAGAACTTCGGGCTTCTGGGCATCCATGCCGTGGTCGGTGCCGGCGAAGACGCGCAGGTGGGTCATCTGCTTGCGGGCCAGCTTGTTGCCCGGCAGCATCCGCTTGACCGCCTGGGTCACGACACGCTCGGGGTGGGCGCCGTCGAGGATCTGCTCGGCGGTGCGGTTCTTGATCCCGCCCGGGTGGCCGGTGTGCCAGTAGTAGGTCTTGTCGGTGCGCTTCTTGCCCGTCATCTGCACCTTGTCGGCGTTTATGACGATGACATTGTCGCCCATGTCCATGTGCGGGGTGAAGGACGGCTTGTGCTTGCCGCGCAGACGCGTGGCCACGATCGAGGCGAGACGGCCCAGAACGACGCCCTCGGCGTCGATCACGACCCACTTCTTCTCGATATCTGCCGGAGTCGCAGAATAGGTTTTCATGTGTTTCGGCCCTGATTGGGTTTCGGATGGGCGCGTTGTAAGGGTTTGCCCAGCGCAGTCAAGCGACTTTGCCGATGATTTTCCGTTCAATTTCTGAGGTTTGACAAATAGGTAACCAGATACCCCATCACTCGGGGCGACAGATCCCGCCACGGGCGACGGCGATGCCCGTCCGCACCGCCAGCCCCAGCACCACCAATATCAAAAGGCCGAGCGCGACCGCCCCGATCAGCAGGTGCGCCAGCGTCCCCGCGAGCGCGGCAAACCGGAACGAGGCGATGGCCAGCGCGGCCAGCGGAAAGCTCAGCGCCCACCAGGACAGGGCAAAGGGCAACCGCCCCAGTTTGGGCACCTGGACCATCACCAGCGCGGCAAAAATGTAGGCGGTATAGATCAGCCCGCGCGCCAGCCCGTCGAGCCCGCCCGCCAGCGCCACATGGGCCACGAAGGCCACCGAGGGCGGGGCGATCAGGATCACCATGGTGGGAAACAGCCGCGCCGGGATCGGGTCGTGAAAGATTAGGCGGTTCATCACCAGTGTCAGCAGCACAACCCAGAACATCAGTCCGCCCGAGAAGAACAGCCAGGAGGTTTCCACGTACCCCATCGGCACCCCGGCCACGGGCACGATGACATTGCCCACCGCGGGGATGAACCACGCCGGCGTCAGATGCCCCACCTGGAAACTGCGATGGCTGATCCAGCCGCTGATGACCGCCACGGTCAGCGCCCCCTGCCCGATCACGCCCACAAGCCAGACGCTCCGCGCCAGCCCGGGCCAGACCGGCCAGAGCGCCGTGGCCAGCAACAACAGCGAGATGGTGATCGTGGGAAAGAAGGCCAGTTTCACCGGGTGCTGCCATTCCGCGGCGACCGCGCCAGGATGGCGCAGCACCTTGAGGACGTAGAGCGCCGAGATCACCGCCAGCGCCAGCAGCGACAGCCCCAGCGTCCCCGACGACAGCGCCCCGGCCGGCACCCAGACCGGCGCCGCGGCATGCAGGGCCAGCGTCAGGCCCAAGAGCCCCATCACCACGGCAAAGAAGGTCACCGGGAAATGCGCCAGCCGGTCCGCCGGGGCCGCGTCAAGGCGCGTGTTGGTCATCGAAAACTCCTCGGGGCTAAAAGCCCGTCCTGTCTGGCACGGAAAATATGCCATTTCCCTGATTAGAATCAACGGGGCCTGGTCACCCCGACCGCTCCGGCGGGATCGAATAGGTCAGACCGGCCCGGGCGACCAGCGCCGGGCTGCCTTCCGAAAACAGCCGCACCTCGGTCACGCTCAGCGACCGGCCCAGCTTGAGCACCTCCGCCTGCGCCAGGATGTCGCACCCCGCCTGCGGCTTGCGCATGAAGTCGATCGAGCAGTTCGTCGTCACCGCCAGCGCCTGGCGGCCGATCCGCGCCATGGTCGCCACGTAGGCCGCCACATCTGCCAGGCCGAACATGGCCGGGCCCGAGACCGTGCCGCCGGGCCGCAGATGCCGCTCGGCAACCTTCAGGCGCATCACCAGCAGCTCCGCGTCCATCCGCTCGATCGCGAATTCCCCACGCACCTGCGGAAAAACCTCGTCGAGAAAGGCCGACATCTCCGCCACGCTCATCTGCACTGCCATCGCCCGCACCCCCTTTTACCTTCGCTGTCAGATGACTAGACTTGCCCCGAAATCGCGAAAGGAACAAGCCATGGCCCTGCTCGACCGCGCCGACCGCAATGGCGTCGCCCAGCTGGTGATGACCTCACCCGAGAACCTCAACGCGCTCTCAGATGCCATGCTGGCCGCGCTGCAGGAATCCCTCGACGAGATCGGCGAGGACGAGACGATCCGCGCCGTGACCCTGGCGGGCACGGGCAAGGCCTTCTGCGCGGGCCATGACCTCAAGGAAATGCAGGTCGCCCGCCAGGCCGAGGACGCCGGCGCGGCCTATTTCGCCGATCTCTTCACCCGCTGCACCAAGCTGATGCAGACGATCCAGGCGATCCCCCAGCCGGTGATCGCCCAGGTGCACGGCGTCGCCGCCGCCGCGGGCTGCCAGCTCGTGGCGACCTGCGACATGGCCCTGGCCGCCGAAGGAACACGCTTCGGGGTCAACGGCGTCAACATCGGGCTGTTCTGCTCGACCCCGATGGTGGCGCTGACGCGCAACGTCCCGCGCAAGCGCGCCTTCGAGATGCTCACCACCGGCCGCCTGATCGAGACCAACGAGGCGGTGGAGATCGGCCTGATCAACCGCGCCACCCCCGCAGACGACCTCGCGGCGGCCACCACCGACCTGGCCGAGACCGTGGCCGGGAAACTGGCCAGCGCCGTGCGCGTGGGCAAGGCCGCCTTCTACGAACAGGCGCAATTGCCGACCGAGGCCGCCTATGCCCATACCGGCGACGTCATGGTGCGCAACATGCTCGACCGCGACACCGACGAGGGCATCGCCGCCTTCCTGGAAAAGCGCAAACCCGACTGGGCCGGGTGAGCCACCCCGCGTCTTCTTCTGGCCGGAAATATCCCGGGGTGAATGCCGCCAGGCAGAGGGGCAGCGCCCCTGACCCGCAGGCGGCGCGCAGGCGCCGCCCAGACATCGGGCGTGGCGCAGCCACCCCGCCTGGTCACAGCCCGTAAAGCGCGCCGAACTTCTCTTCGAGGTAGCCCAGCAGCGGCTCTTCGCCGAGCTCCGCGCCGCAGGCCCGGCGGATCGTCTCGCGCGGCGTCTGCAGCCCGCCGTGGATCTGGACCCTCTCGCGCAGCCAGTCGGTGGCGGGGGTCAGATCGCCGCTCGCCAGGCCGACCTCCAGGTCGGGCACGTCGCGCAGCATGGCCGCGTGCAGGCAACCCGCATAGACATTGCCCAGGGTATAGGTCGGAAAATACCCGAACAGCCCGACCGACCAGTGCACATCCTGCAGCACGCCATTGGCGGGCCGGTCCACGGCAATGCCGAAATCCGCAGCGAAACGGTCGTTCCAGGCCGCGTCCAGGTCCGCGACCTCCAGCCGCCGCGCGATCAGGTCGCGTTCCAGGTCGAAGCGCATCAGGATGTGCAGGTTGTAATGCACCTCGTCCGCCTCGGTGCGGATGTAGCCTGACTCGACCCGGTTGATCGCGGCATAAAGCGCCTGCGGGTCCGACAGGGACAGATCGCCGAAGGCCTGCTGCATCTGCGGGAACAGCCAGCAGGCAAAGGCCTGCGATCGGCCCAGCTGATTCTCGTAGATGCGCGACTGGCTTTCATGCACCCCCATCGAGACCCCCTGTCCCACCGGCGTCAGCAGGTGGTCGGCATGGATGTTCTGCTCGTAGGCCCCGTGGCCGACCTCATGGATCGTCGAATAGAGGCTGTTGAAGGGATCGTCCGGATTGGTCCGCGTGGTGATCCGCACGTCCAGGCCCGAACCCGACGAGAACGGATGCACCGCCTTGTCCACCCGGCCGCGGGCCATGTCGTAGCCGAAGGTCTTGGCGACAAGGCGCGCCAGCCGCATCTGCGCGCCCTCGTCGAAGCCGCCCGACAGCGGCGCGGGCGCGGGCTTGTCCAGGACGGCCTCGCGCAGGGCCACCAGGCGCGGGCGCATCCGCGCGAACATCGCCTCAAGCTCGGCCGCCGTGGCGCCCGGCTCGAAATCCTGAAGCATCGCGTCGTAGACATCGGCCCCCTCGGCGAGCGCCGCGCCCTCTTCGCGTTTCAGCGCCACGACCTCTTTGAGCGTGGGCGCGAAGGCGGCGAAATCGTCGTCCGCTCGCGCCTTTGCCCAGACCCCCTGTGCCGTCGAAGTGACGCGCGCGATCTCGGCGGCCAGCCGCGCGGGTACCTTGCTAGCGCGCTCGTACGCGCGCCGGATCAGGCGCAGGTTGGCCGCGCGCACCGGGTCGTCGTCCTCGGCCACGGCCGCCAGCCACTCGCCCACGCGGGGATCGGTGCGGCGGGCATGAAGCACAGCCTCCATCGCCGCCATTTCCTCGGCGCGCTGCGGGGCGGCGCCGCGGGGCATCATGGTTTCCTGGTCCCAGCCCAGCCGCCCGGCGACCTGCGCCAGCGCCTGCGTGGTGCGGGCAAATTCCACCAGCGCGTCGTAGGCGGACATCTCAGGCCCCTCTGAGCGATTGAGGCAGCGGATACCGCGCCAGGTGCCGCGCCCGAAGGATCAGCACGAAGACCAGCACGGCGACAAACTGGTGCACGATCGCGATCTGCCAGGGCGCCTGGTACAGGACCGTGGCGATGCCGATCACCATCTGCAGGGTGATCGCTGCAAAGGCCGCGTTGAAGGCAAAGCGCGTGGTGTCATTGCCCGCGCGCTGCCCGCACCGCCAGACGACGATGGCAAAGACGAACAGCAGGTAGCCCGACATGCGGTGGATGAACTGCACCAGCCCGGCATCCTCGAAGAAGTTGCGCCAGACCGGCGTCAGCTGGAACGGATCAGGCGGAAAAAAGCTCGCTCCGGTTCCCGTCGTCATCAACGGCCAGTTCGGGAAATCCCGACCCGCGTCGATCCCCGCCACAAGCGCGCCCAGCAGGATCTGCAGGAAGGTGAAATGCATCAACCCGGTCGAGAGCGAAAAGAGTTTCGGATCGGCCAGCCGCCGGGCCTGCATCAGCTCGCCCTCGGTGCGGCCCAGTTGCAAGACATACCAGGCGATCAGGCCCAGAATGACAAAGGCCAGCCCGAGGTGCGTGGCCAGCCGGTAGGAGGCCACGTCGAGCATCCCCTCCTGCAGGCCCGAATGCACCATCCACCAGCCGATGGCGCCCTGGGTGCCGCCAAGCGCGCCCAGCAGCAGCAAGCGGCCGGTCCAGCCCGCGGGGATCTTGCGCGCCAGCAGGAAGCCGGCGAACCCCAGCGCCCAGACCAGCCCGATCACCCGGCCCAGCTGCCGGTGACCCCATTCCCACCAGTAGATCACCTTGAACTCGGCCATGGACATGCCGGCGTTCTGCAACTGGTACTCGGGGATCTGCTTGTAGGCCTCGAACTCGGCGTCCCAGGCCGCCTGCGACAGGGGCGGGACCGCGCCGCTCAGGGGGGCCCATTCGGTGATCGACAGGCCCGAATCTGTCAGCCGCGTCAGCCCACCCACGGCGATCATCAGGACCACGAGCGCGAAAAGCCCCATCAGCCAGACCCGGATCGCGCCGCGCGCGCCAGACCGGCCGCCGCGCGCGATGCCACCCGGCGCGGCGGCGGGTTTCTCGGCTGTCTCGACGTCCTGAAAGATGCTGCGGTTCTTGTCGGCCATCCGGCGTCGTCCTTCTTGTTATCCTTGCGCGTAAGCTATGCCGCCGCCCCCTGCAGGGCAAGCGAACGCGGCCACCTGTCTCAGGGGTCGTCGCGACGGCGCACCAGCTGGCGCAGCACGCCGTGCAGCATCTGCACATCGGCCCGGGTCAGCGGCATCCGCGACCACAGGTTGCGCAGGTTCAGCCGCATTGAATCGGCCTTGGTTTCGGGAAAGAAGAACCCGGCCTGATCGAGGCGCTCTTCGTAGTGGCGCGCGAGGGCCTCGATCTCGTCCCCCTCGGCCAGGTCCGTGCGCTGGCCGCGCAGGATCATGTCCTCGGCCTGTGCGACCGCGCGGCGCCATTCATAGCCCATCAGCAGCACGCATTGCGCCAGGTTGAGCGAGGCAAACTCCGGGTTGACCGGCACGGTGATGATGGCGTTGGCCCGGGCGATATCGGCGTTTTCCATCCCCGCCCGTTCCGGCCCGAAAAGCACGGCCACCTTCTCGCCCCGCCCGATCCGCTCGGTGGCGTCGCGCATGGCGGCCTCGGGGGTGAAGACCGGCTTGGTCAGCTCGCGCGGCCGCGCGGTGGTGGCGTAGACATAGGTGCGATCCGCGATTCCTTCGGCCAGGTCAGGGGCCCAAAGCGCCTCGTCCAGCAGCCGCCCCGCCCCGCTGGCCATGGCCACCGCCGCCGGGTTGGGCCAGCCGTCGCGCGGGGCCACCACGCGCATCCGGTCCAGCCCGAAGTTCCACATCGCCCGGGCGGCGGCGCCGATGTTCTCGCCCATCTGGGGGCGGATCAGGACGAAGGCAGGCTGCGGGGTATCGCTGGGCATGGCGGTCTCGGCTTGTGATGTCAGGGGGTGCTGATACGCAAGCCGGGGCGCCACGGCAAGCGGTGGCCAAGCCGGGATTTCGGCGCTATAGCGGCGAAACCCTTACAAGACCGGTGGATACCGCAATGGCCGACGACACAGAGCAGCCCCAGATCTACCTCATCACTCCGGCAGAGTTCGAGCTGTCGGCCTATCCCGAGACCCTGGCGCGATTGCTGGACAACGTCGAGGTGGCCTGCGTGCGTCTCGCCCTGGGCACCCGCGAGGAAGACCGCATCGCCCGGGCCGCCGACGCCCTGCGCGAGGTCACCCATGCCCGAGACGTGGCCCTGGTGATGGACAGTCACATGCTGCTGGTCGAGCGTCTCGGGCTCGATGGCGTGCACCTGACAGACGGGGCGCGGTCGGTGCGCCAGGCGCGCAAGGACCTGGGCGCCGAGGCCATCGTCGGCGCCTTCTGCCACAACTCGCGCCACGATGGTATGACCGCGGGCGAACTGGGGGCCGATTATGTCAGCTTCGGTCCCTGCGGGGCAACACCGCTGGGTGACGGGCGGCAGGCGGACCCCGCGCTGTTCGCCTGGTGGTCGAAAATGATCGAGGTGCCCGTGGTGGCCGAGGGCGCGCTGGACGCGGACACGGTCCGCAACCTGGCCCCGGTGACGGATTTCTTCGGCATCGGCGAGGAAATCTGGGGCACCGAGGACCCGCTCGCGGCGCTGCAGGGCTTGCGCGGGGCCATGGGGGCCTAGGACCGCGACGTCCTGTCGGGCACGGCGCGGCAACGCGCCGCTCGGGTAACCGTGGTATCGTTTGCACCGCGCGGCCCTTACCCCGCCAGCACACCCGCCTGTTGCAGTCCGCCGCGCACCGTCTGCTCCAGCGCCGCGGCCAGCGCCTTGCGGGTGTCGAAATCGGCAACGGCCAGCGGCGCATGGTAGACCACGGTCACCGTGCCCTGCGGGCGCTGCGCCAGCGTCGCCAACAGATGCGGGGCGAAGTCCATGTCGCCCCACCAGCCATAGAGCCGCGGGTCGGTGCCCTCGGGCGCTGTGTAGATCACCGAAACGGGCTGAACGCGCAGCGTCTCGCGGAAGGCCGGGGCGAAGAAGGCCTCGAACAGAGTCGGCTTGAAGGGCAGCACCCGCCGCCCGTCGGTCGAGGTGCCTTCGGGAAAGAACAGAAGCTTGTGCCCAAGCGCCAGCCGGGCCCGGAAGGTTTCGACCTGCCCCCGCGCCGCGCCGCGCGCGCGGGCGATGAAGACCGTGCCCGTGGCGCGCGCCAGCCAGCCGATGCCGGGCCAGCCCGCGACCTCGGACTTGGCGACAAAATAGATCCGTTGGGCGGCATTGAGCGCGAAGATATCAAGCCAGCTTGAATGGTTTGCCACCACCGCGCCGGGGCCGGTCATCGGCCGGCCTACCCTGCCGTACGTCATGCCGAGGATGCGAAAGGCGTTGCGGCAGACCACCTGCGTGACGAAGGGTGTCCAGGGGCGGCCCGCCCCGAAGACCGGCCGTTCCACAAGGCGCAGCAGCAGCGCGACCGCCAGCCCGCCAAATACAAGCCCGACCAGAGGAATGCCGCGCAGGGCGGCCAGGGCCCAGCCTGCCGCGCCGATGCGATCCCGCGCGGGCAGGTCGTCCGAGTGCCAGGTGCTCACACCCGCGCCCCGGCATAGAGCGCCCGGCCGCGCGCGCTCATCTCGGCGGTGTCCACCACCAGGCAGACATCGGTGGTGTTGAAGGCATGGTCGACATAGGCCCCCGCGCCCACGCCACCGCCCAACCGCAGGTAGGCCTTGATCAGCGGCGGCATCTGCCGCAACGCCGCCGGGCGATCCAGGCGGTCCTCGGGTATCCTGTCCATCGGCTCGAACACCCGCGCGCGTACCCGCAACGGCGCAGGCGCCAAGTGCCGGTAATGCAAAAGCGACAGCGGCTTGGCCAGCGCCCCGGGGTCGGTGCCGTGGAAACTGGCCACGCCGAACAGGATCTCGGCGCCACTGTCGCGCACATGGGCGGCCAACCCCTGCCAAAGATGGAACAGCGCGTGACCGTCGCGGTAGTCGGGATGCACGCAGGACCGGCCCATTTCCAGCAGCGTCCGCCCCGAACTGCGCAGCGGCGCGAGGTCGTATTCGGCCTCGGAATAGAATTGCCCCGCCGCGCGCGCCGCCTGTGCATCCATCAGGCGATAGACCCCGACGACCTGGTCGCCCTCGGGCCGGGCGCGGTCGCGCAGCAACAGGTGGCTGGCATAGGCGTCGAAATCGTCCTGTTCGAGTCCGGCCGTATGATCGACGCCGTCGCCGCCGGCCCCCATCTCGGCCACGAAGACGCGATAACGCAGGGCCTGGGCCGCACGCCGGTCTTGCGACGTGCGCGCCAGCGCGGTTTCGAATCGGGGGGCGGGCCGGGTCATTCTGGGATCACGGTCTGGGGAACACGCGCGCCTTCTAGGACGCGGGCCCGGCCTTGGCAACGGGCCGCGCGCTGCCACTGCGAAACGCAACTCTTGCGGGTATCCGCACAAGCCCTTAACGTCGCGTCACCCCGACCCGACGAGGATCAGCATGACGCGTCTGCCATCCAGAACAACCTTGCCCTCGTCAGGGAATGTTACCGTAACCCGACCGCCGATGTTCGATTGCACCTGTCCCACGCCCCAGTCCGGCCGGTCCGGGTGGCGTACCAGCATCCCCGGTTCCAGAAAGCTGTTGTTATCCTCCATGTCCGTCCCTGACCTTTCCGCCCTGATCGGCTCTCGCATTTGTCATGACATCATCAGCCCACTTGGGGCAATCGGCAACGGTGTCGAGCTTCTCGCGCTCTCGCAGGCCGCAGCGCCCGAGGAAATAGAGCTGATCAATCGCAGCGTGGCCAATGCCAACGCCAAGGTCCAGCTTTTCCGGCTGGCCTTCGGCACCGCCGATCCGGACCAGAGCGTGGCCGCCGCCGAGATCGCCACCCTGCTGGGCGCCTATTTTGCCGAAAGCAAGACCACCTGCGAGGTGCCGCAGGCCAATCCCCTACCCCGCCCCGAAGCCAAGGCGGCCCTGCTTGCCACCCTGTGTCTGGACAGCGCCCTGCCCCGCGGCGGCACGATCCGCCTGACCCGCAGCGGCACCCGCTGGACTGTGGCGGCGACGGGCGCGCTGAAGCCCGACCCGGAGAGCTGGGCCGCACTGGAGGGCGCGGCGCCGGCGCAGGCCCCGACGGCCAGCACGGTGCACTTCGCCCTGTTGCCGCAGGCGCTGGCCGATCTGGGCCGCGACGCCCGGATCATCCGCGCGCCCGAGCAGCTGGCCATTGCCTTCTAGCCGCGCACCGTCCCGTCGCCCTCGACCAGGTACTTGAAGCTCGTCAGTTGTGCCGCCCCCACGGGGCCGCGGGCGTGCATCTTCCCGGTGGCGATGCCGATCTCGGCGCCCATGCCGAATTCCCCACCATCGGCGAACTGCGTCGAGGCGTTGCGCATCAGGATGGCGCTGTCGAGCCGCGTGAAGAAATGCGCCGCCGCCGCGTCGTCCTCGGTCAGGATCGCGTCGGTGTGACTGGAGCCGTAGCGGCGGATATGAGCCAGGGCTTCGTCAATGTTCTCGACGACTTTCGCGGCGATCTTCATGTCAAGGTATTCCATGCCCCAGTCCGCCTCGGTCGCAGGACAAGAACAGTCCAGACCCTCTACATGAACTTCGACGCCTGCGGCCCTGAGATCATTGACGATCTCCTGCCCAAGACCTGCGGCCTCGCGGTGCACCAGCAGGCATTCGGCGGCGCCGCAGATGCCCGTGCGCCGGGTCTTGGCGTTCAGGACCACCCGCCGGGCCTTTTCGGGGTCGGCGGCCTTGTCGATATAGATGTGCACGATGCCTTCGAGATGGGCAAAGACCGGCACCCGCGCCTCGCGCTGGACCAGACCGACCAGCCCCTTGCCGCCGCGCGGGACGATCACGTCGATGGTCTCGACCATGGTCAGCATCTGCTGCACCGCCGCGCGGTCGCGGGTCGGCACCAGCTGGATCGCGTGCTCCGGCAGGTCCGCCGCCATCAGCCCCTCGACCATGCAGGCATGGATCGCGCGCGAGGAATTGAACCCCTCCGAGCCCCCGCGCAGGATCACGGCATTGCCCGACTTGAGACAAAGCGCCCCGGCATCGGCGGTCACATTGGGGCGGCTTTCATAGATCACGCCCACGACGCCCAGCGGTGTGCGCACGCGGCGGATGTGCAGCCCGCTGGGCCGGTCCCAGGCCTCGATCACCTGGCCCACGGGATCCTCCTGCGCGGCCACCGCGCGCAGTCCGTCGCAGATGCCCTGGATGCGGGTCTCGTCCAGCATCAGCCGGTCCAGCATCGCCGGGGACAGCCCCTTGTCACGGCCAAAGGCCATGTCGGCGGCGTTGGCCTCGACGATCTCGGCGCGGGCCGTCCAGACCGCCTCGGCAGCGGCTTCCAGCGCCTGTCGCTTGGCCGCGGCGGGCGCGAAGGCCAGTTCGGCGGCGGCGGCCTTCGCGTTCCGTCCAAGTTCTGCCATCATGGTGTCGATCTCGCTCATGTCGCCCTTCTTCCTTTCATGTCACAAGGTCGTCGCGGTGGATCAGAACCGCGCGGCCCGGGTAGCCCAGGATATCCTCGATCTCGTCGCTGCGGTGCCCGGCGATGGCGCGTGTCTCGGCAGCGCTGTAGCGGCTCAGGCCGGTGGCCAGCACCTTGCCGCCCATGTCCGCGACAGTCACCGGGTCGCCGCGCTGGAAATGGCCCGAGACCCCGGCCACGCCGGCCGGCAGCAGGCTGTTGCCGCCCGCCAGCGCCCGCGCCGCGCCCGCGTCCACGGTAAGCGTGCCGCGCGGCTTCATCGCCGCGATCCAGCCCTTGCGGGCGACATGCCGGTCCTGCTGCGGGGGGAACCAGGTGGCCGGGGCCCCCTCGGCCAGCGCCCGCAGGGGCCGCAGTTTCGATCCTTCGGTGATCGCCATGGCACAGCCCGAGGCCATGGCCGTCTTGGCCGCCGAAAGCTTGGTCTTCATGCCGCCCTTGGACAGGCCCGACCCGGCGTCGCCCGCCATGGCCTCGATCTCGGGTGTGATCTCCTCGATCAGGTCGAACCGCCGCGCGCCGGGGTCCGTCTGCGGGTTGCCGGAATAGAGCCCGTCGACATCCGACAGCAGGATCAGCTGATCGGCCAGCACCGTCATCGCCACGCGGGCGGCCAGCCGGTCGTTGTCGCCGTAGCGGATCTCGTCGGTGGCCACGGTGTCGTTCTCGTTGACGATGGGCACGGCCCCCATGCCCAGCAGGGTTTCCAGCGTCGCGCGCGAGTTGAGAAAGCGCCGGCGGTTCTGGGTGTCGTCGAGCGTGACCAGAACCTGCGCGGTGGTGATGCCGTGCGGGGCCAGCGCCTCTTCATAGGCGCGGGCCAGGCGGATCTGGCCCACCGCGGCGGCCGCCTGCGACTGTTCCAGCGTGAGCGCCCCTGGGCCGAGCCCCAGCACCCCGCGCCCCAGCGCGATGGAGCCCGAGGAGACCATCACGACATCCGCGCCCAGCCCCTTGAGCCAGGCCACGTCCTGCGCCAGCGCCTCGAGCCAGCCTGCGCGCAGCGTGCCGCTGGCCCGGTCCACCAGCAGGGCCGAGCCGATCTTGACGACAACGCGCTTGGCCTCGCTCAGGGGTGCCACCTGTCCTCGTCCTCTTGCTCGTCTTGCTTGCGCCGCAGACGGTCCGAGTCGATCTGCGCGCGCAGGGCGCGCAGGACGTCCGTGACCCCCTCGCCCGTCGCGCCGGACATCTGCAGCACCTGTGCCCCGGTGCCTGCCGCAATCTCCTCGGCAAGGAAGGCGCGTTCCTCGGGGTCCAGCGTGTCGATCTTGTTGAGCACGGTCACCCGCGGCTTGTCCCCCAGCGCGCCGGCATAGGCCTCGAGCTCGTCGATGATGGTGCGGTAATCGCCCACCGGGTCGCCCGAGGTGCCGTCGATCAGGTGCAGCAGCACCGCGCAACGCTCCACATGGCCAAGAAAGCGGTCGCCCAGCCCGCGCCCCTTGTGTGCGCCCGCGATCAGGCCGGGGATATCGGCCACCACGAATTCCACCCCGTCCACGCCAACGACCCCAAGGTTCGGCACCAGCGTGGTGAACGGATAATCGGCCACCTTGGGCCGCGCGTTCGAGGTGGCGGCAAGGAAGGTCGATTTGCCCGCATTGGGCAGGCCCAGAAGGCCGACGTCCGCGATCAGTTTCAGACGCAGCCAGATGACCCGCTCGACCCCGTCCTGGCCCGGATTCGCACGCCGTGGGGCCCGGTTGGTCGAGGTGGTGAAGCGCAGGTTGCCCCAGCCGCCGTTGCCGCCCTTGGCCAGAACCACCCGCTGGCCCACTTCGGTAAGGTCCGCCAGCACCGTCTCCTGGTCCTCGTCCAGGATCTCGGCGCCCACGGGTAGGCGCAACACGATGTCCTCGCCATCGGCGCCGGTGCGCTGGCGCCCCATGCCGCCCTGGCCGTTGCGGGCAAAGAAATGCTGTTGGTAGCGGAAGTCGATCAGGGTGTTGAGCCCCTCGACGGCCTCGGCCACGACCGAGCCGCCCTTGCCGCCATCGCCGCCATCGGGGCCGCCGTATTCGATATACTTCTCGCGCCGGAAGCTGATGCAGCCGTTGCCCCCGCTGCCGGAGCGGATGTTGACCTTGGCGAGATCGAGAAATTTCATGAAGCAGGGGCCTTTCGGGCATTCAGGTGCGCGGAATACGGCATTGCCCCGGGCCGCTCAAGGGGTAGGCCGTGTCAACGGCCCGGGCGGCGCGGCGTTGGGTCGACCGATCGCCCGCGCGCCGGGACCAGCCGCAGGCGTCACGCCCCCATCCGCCGGCTGTAGGTCCAGGTGCGCACGATCGCGCCGCGCGCCACGCAAAAGGCCTCGGCATCACCCAGGTAGTCGAAGCCCGCGTTGGTCAGAACCCGGGCCGAGCCGGGATTGTCCTGGAAGACCTCGGCAAAGACCTGCGTGGCCCCGTGGGGATTGGCCGCCAGCAGCGCCTCGACCGCTGCCGTGGCGATGCCAGCGTTCCAGAAGGCAGGCGCGACCCAGAAGCGGATTTCGGATTGTTGCCGGTCCATGCGTTCCAGCTTGAGGATACCCATGACCTCGGCATGGCCCAGCCGGGCGCCGTCAATCACCCAGACATCCACCGAATGCTCGGGATCGGCGGCGGTACGCAGCAGCGACTCGACGGTGCCGGGGGGCAGCGGATGGGGAATGTCGCGGGTCATGCGTGCCACCCGTTCATCCCCGGCATAAAGCTCGATCAGGCCGGTATCCGAGCGCCGCATGGGGCGCAGTAAAAACCGCTCACTGGCGATCTCGGCGGCCCTGTCGGGCCCCTGGGGCAAGTGCTTGTCGATTATCATCGGCTTTCCTCCTCCGAAAGCCCGGGGGGCAATTTCAAGAAATGGCGGCGACCGGACCGGAGCGCAAGCCGCGTGAACGAAAAAGGGATCGGCGGTTTCGCCGATCCCTTTCAAATGTTTTGAAACCTGTCGGGTCCGGCTTATTCGGCGGCCTCCGCCGCGGGCTGTACGGAAATGAAGGTGCGCCCCTTCAGACCCTTGTGAAAGGTCACATTGCCCTCGACCGTGGCGAAGATCGTGTGATCCTTGCCTTGGCCGACGCCCTGACCGGGCCACCACTTGTTGCCCCGCTGGCGCGCGATGATGTTGCCGGGAATGACGGTCTCGCCGCCATATTTCTTGATGCCAAGGCGGCGACCGGCAGAGTCGCGACCGTTGCGGGATGAACCGCCTGCTTTCTTGTGTGCCATCCGTGTCTCTCCTCTCGGTCTCTTACTTGACCATGTCCTTGGCCTGATTCACCCAGCCTTCACGCTCGATCCGGCCCTTGAAGCTCAGCTTCTCATCCATATCAGCAATGTCGGCCTCGGTCCACGCCGCGATCTGGGCGAAGGTTGTCACGCCGGCGGCGTTCAACTTCTTCTCCAGGGCGGGGCCCACGCCGGACAGCTTCTTGAGGTCGTCGCTTGCCGCGGTGTCACCCTCGGGGGCTGACGCAGGGGCTGTCTCGGCCGTCTTCTTCGGCGCGGCTTTCTTGGCGGGCTTGGCAGCCTTGGACGCGGCATTGGCCACGACGCCCGCACCACCCAGAGCGGCCTTGACGCCCGAGGTCTCGGCACCCTTTTCTAGGATATCCGTGATGCGCACCAGCGTCAGCTGCTGACGATGCCCGCGCGTGCGCTGCGAGCCGTGCTTGCGGCGGCGCTTGACGAACTTGATCGTCTTGGGGCCCTTGATCTGGTCGATCACCTCGGCCTGGACCCCGGCGCCCGCGACCGTCGGGGTGCCGACGGTGCCGTCAACCATCAGGACATCGTTGAACTGAACCGTCTCGCCGGCTTCGGCGGCGATCTTCTCGACACGCAGAACGTCACCCGAGGTGACCCGATACTGCTTGCCGCCGGTCTTCATAACCGCGAACATGCGTCTCTTCCTTTTGCTTCCGCGTCCTGTGGTCCCCGCCCGTGCGGGTGTTGCGGGCCTTGCGCCCACCTCGGACAGCGCCCCGTGCGGGGTCTCTGTTCAAATGCGAAACCGGTGCGCCCTGCACCGGTCGCGCGGCTATGCACCAGCGACACGCCGCAGTCAAGAGCCTGCCAAGCCCTCGCGCCTCTCGGCCGCCGCTGCTGCACCGACCGGACGGTCAGCGTGCATCACGCACCCCGGCCCGGCTCTACAGATCACGCGCAGCCATCGTCCGCGCCACCGCGCGCCCCAGGGCCCGGCTGATGTCCTCGAATTCACCGTCAAAGGCGTCGAACAGCACCCGGTTGATCCGCTGGCCCGGCCCGGTTTCGGCGAAGTCGGCATAGGCCCTCAGGTCGGCCTCGTCCAGCGGCTGGTAGGCCAGCAGCGTGAAGCCATAGACCCATTCGGTCGTGCTGGTGCGGATCTCGGGCTCCTGCGCCCAGACATCCGAAAGGATGCGGTCCTCGCTCATGTCGCCGCCCAGGGCGCCGCCCTCGGACAGGCCCAGGAGGAAGGCATAATTCGCGTTCATCGCGCCCATGACGTTGCGCTCGATCAGGTCGTTGGCCTGCACGAAACGCGCGGCCAGGCGATAGCGCGGGGTCTCGTCGGCCATGGCGAGGGCGGCCCGTTCGCGCGCGGCCTCCTCGACATCCTCGTCCAGCAGGGCCTCGCGCGCGCTCAGTTCGAGGGCAATCACCTCGCGGCCCAGATCGGAGCGGTAGAAGGCGTGCAGCGCCTCAAGATCGGCCCCCTCCAGCCCGGCCACGAAATCCTCCCGGATGTTCTCGACCATGCGGTCGGTCTCGTAGATGCCGGCCACGGTGGAGGTCCAGTCGCGGCTTGGACTGCCGCCCAGCATGTCCCGGGCGAGGGTCTCGCCGTAGTCCAGCCCCTCTTGCTGCATCACGGCGATCATCTGCGGCAGCTTCATCCGCTCGAAAAGCGCCGCTGCGTCCCGCTCCTGTGCCGCCATTGGCGTCGCAACGACGGCCAGAAGCGCAAACACAATGGCAGGCAGGGCGGCAGGACGACGGCAGCGCGGCATGGCGAACTCCATTTTCGATACAGCGCGTTGATAGGGCACAGCCCCGCGCATTCCAAGGCAAGGCACGTCAAACACCATCGACATGACGCGATTGTCAGGAAAGGGGTTGCACAGCCCGCACCACCGGATTATTCCGCCGGACCAGACCCCCGCGGAGAGGTGCCGGAGTGGTCGAACGGGGCGGTCTCGAAAACCGTTGACCCTTCACGGGGTCCCAGGGTTCGAATCCCTGTCTCTCCGCCACATCTTTCGTGCAAACTCCTCATATCGGTCGACTTTCTGTTGAGCTGGATCGTCAAGGTACGAAACGCGGTACATTTTGGCGCTTGAGCTGTACCGCGTGGTCGGAGCCTAGCGTATCGCGGGGATCGAGTCAGCGGGCGTGTCGGGCCGGACGTGTCCACGGGGTCTGCGTTTTCGGTATACAATGATCATGGTTGTCCCGCCGCCGTTGGGCGCGGCGGGGGTTGGGTGTGTGGTCACTGGTTTTTTCAAATCGTGCGCGCGCAGGGCCTGCGGCCCTGTCGCGGGGGCTCCGGACGTGTGTCCGGAGCCCTTCGGGTTGGTGGGTTGGTTGGGGGGCGTGTCCGGCGCGGGGCGACGCGATGGCTCACCATCAGCTTCAGCGTGACGGGCACGACATCGCGCGTTGCACCGTGGAGCAGCTCATGCACCTTCAAGGATTACAAGGGGTTGTGCGCGGCCAGAAGAAGACAACCATCCCCGATCCAGCGCAGCCTTGCCCCCGATGACAAGGTCAACCGGCAGTTCGTGGCGACCATGCCCGACCAGCTCTGGGTATGGGATTTCACCTATGTGTCGACATGGGCGGGGATGGTCTACGTCGCCTTCGTCATCGATGTCTTCGCGCGCAAAATCGTGGGCTGGCGCGT
>JAVLCA010000011.1:0-70583 GCA_031581025.1 Salibaculum sp.
CCTGCCGGTTCCGGTCGCCCAGGAACTGCTCGACATGGCGCGAGGGCAGCAGTTGCTCGAAGCCACCGGCACGCTCAACGCCAACTCGGGCGACGAAATGGGCTACAAGCTGACGGAGACAGGCAAGGCCCGGGCGCTGGATGCGCTGGCCCAGTCGGAATACTACGGTGCCATGCCCGTCCCGCTGGATATCTACACCGAGCAGGTCAAGCGCCAATCCATCCGCAACATCCGGATCACGCGCGACATGCTCATGGCGGCCATGGGCCACCTCGTCCTGCCGTCCGACCTGCTGGATCAGCTCGGCCCGGCGGTCTCCTCGGGGCGATCCATCCTGATGTACGGCCCGCCGGGCAACGGCAAATCCGCCATTTCCGATGGCATCGGCAATGCGCTCGGTGACCGGATATACGTCCCCCGCGCCATCGAATACGCGGGACAAGTCATCACCGTCTATGATCCCATCGTGCATTCGGCCGCCGAGGAACAGGTCGAAGACACCCATAGACTGCGCCGCACAACCCGATACGACATCCGCTACGTGCGCTGCGCGCGCCCCACGGTCGTCACCGGCGGCGAGCTGTCACTGTCCATGCTCGATCTCGTCTACAACCCCACCGCGCGGACCTATCAGGCACCGCTGCAGCTGAAATCCTCGGGCGGCGTCTTCCTCGTCGACGACCTGGGACGGCAGGCCGAACCGCCGCAGCAACTGATCAACCAATGGATCGTCCCGCTGGAGGAACGCCGCGACATCCTGGCGCTACAATCGGGCGAGAAGTTCGAGGTGCCCTTCGACACGTTGGTGATCTTCTCGACCAATTTCCACCCCAACCAAATCTTCGACGAGGCTTCGCTGCGCCGGATCTTCTTCAAGATCAGGATCGACGGGCCAACCCAGGAGGATTTCCTCAAGATATTCGCCCTGGCCGCCCGCCAGAAGGGCATGCCGTTGGACGAAGACACGCTTGTCCATCTGTTTCAGGAAAAATACCCGAGCATCGGCAACGTCTATGCCCGCTACCAGCCGGTTTTTCTGATCGACCAGATCACCGCAATCTGCGACTTCGAGGGCATCCCCTACCAGATGCGCCCCGACCTGATCGACCGCGCCTGGGCCAACATGGTCGTGCGCGACGAGGCCATCACGCGCTGACAATCGGTTCGGACGAGCCGTTCCCGTCCAACCGGGCGGGGGGCGCTGCCCCCCAGTCGCGCGCCGGGCGCGCGACTCCCCCGCGGTATTTCCGACCCAAAGAAGCCGGGCGTGCTGGCGAAGAGGCCGGCGGCGACCTAGGTTTGCGCCATGACCGCCCTGCCCCCGATCTTCACGGACTGGTTCGCTGCACGGGGCTGGGCCATCCACCCCCACCAGCAGCAGATGCTGGACCGGGCCGCCGACCCGGCAACCCTGCTGATCGCCCCCACCGGGGGCGGCAAGACACTGGCCGGGTTCCTGCCCAGCCTCGTGGAATTGGCGGACGGGGCGCATGCCGGGCTGCACACGCTCTATGTCTCGCCGCTCAAGGCGCTGGCCACGGATATCCGGCGCAACCTGACCACCCCGGTCGCGGAAATGCGGCTGCCCATCCGCATCGAGGACCGCACCGGTGACACGACCTATGCCACCAAGCGCCGTCAGCGGGCCGATCCGCCGCATATCCTGCTGACCACACCGGAGTCGCTGGCGCTGCTGACCAGCTACGAGGACGCGCCGCGTATCTTTGCCGGGCTGCAAAGGGTGATCGTGGATGAAATCCACGCCCTGGCCGACAGCAAGCGCGGCGATCAGCTTATGCTGGCCCTGTCGCGGCTGGAAAGCCTGGCACCGGGGCTGCGCCGCGTCGGACTTTCGGCCACGGTGGACGATCCACAGGCGATCGCCGCGACCCTTGTGCGCCACCCAGACCCCTGCCCGATCCTGACCGCCGATCCCGGCCCGGACCCGGACATCGAGATGCTGGTGACAGACAGCCGCCCGCCCTGGTCCGGCGGTGGGGCAAAATATGCGATTCCAGAAGTTCTGGCGCAGGTCAAAAAGCACAACACCACGCTCATTTTCCACAACACCCGCGCCCAAGCCGAGATCTTCTTTCACCATCTCTGGCTGGCGAACGAAGACGACCTGCCCATCGGCATCCACCACGGCAGCCTCAGCCGCGATCAGCGCGAGCGTGTCGAGGCGGCCATGGTGGCGGGCCAGCTGCGGGCCATCGTCTGCACCGGCTCGCTCGACCTGGGGATCGACTGGGGCGATGTCGATCTGGTGATCCAGATCGGTGCGCCCAAGAATGTCAAGCGGCTCGTGCAGCGGATCGGGAGGGCCAATCACCGCTATAACGCGCCCTCCCGGGCGCTTCTGGTGCCCGCCAACCGCTTCGAGGTGGTGGAATGCGTCGCCGCGCTGGAGGCGGCGCAGGCCCATGATCTCGATGGTGCGCCGCGCGGCCCCGGCCCTTTGGACGTGCTGTGCCAGCACATCCTGATTCGCGCCTGTGCCGGGCCCTTCGAGGCCGACGACCTGTTCGGCGAGGTCAGAACCGCCGGGGCCTTTGCCGATCTGAGCCGCGCCGCCTTCGACGACTGCCTGTCCTTCTGTGCGACCGGCGGCTACGCCTTTCGCGCCTATGACAAGTGGCAGCGGCTGAAACAGACCCAGGGCCGGTGGCACCTGCGCGACCCCCGCGCGGCGCAACGCATTCGCATGAATATCGGCACGATCCAGGATGCCGATCTGCTCAAGGTCCGGATGCGGCGCGGCAATCGCACGCTGGGCGAGGTCGAGGAGGCCTTTGCCGCATCACTCACCCCCGGTGACCGTTTCCTGATCGGCGGCGAGGTTGTGCGCTACGAGGGGTTGAAGGAACTGACCGTCGAGGTCAGCCGCACACCGGGGCGCGAGCCCAAGGTCGCCGTCTTCTCGGGCACGAAATTCGCCACCTCGACCCAGCTGTCGGCGCGTATCCTGCGGCTGTTGAACCAGGGCAGCTGGCCGAACCTTCCCGGACATACCGCCGACTGGCTGGCGCTGCAGCGCGAGGTCAGCCGGATGCCCTCGGCCGATCGGCTGCTGGTCGAGACCTTCCCGCACGAGGGGCGCGAGCACCTGTGCCTGTACGGCTTTGCCGGGCAGAACGCGCATCGCACGCTTGGGTTGATCCTGACCCAGCGGATGGAGGCGGCGGGCCTGTCGCCACTGGGCTTCGTGATGACCGACTATGCCCTGCTGATCTGGGGGCTGGACCCCGTGGCCGACCCCGCCGCCCTTCTGGACCCGGGCGACATGCGGGCGGGCCTGGACGACTGGTTGCAAGGCAACGCGGTGATGAAACGCACCTTTCGCGGGGCCGCGACCATCGCCGGGCTGATCGAGCGCAACACGCCCGGCCCGAAAAAGTCCGGGCGGCAGGCGATCTTTTCCTCGGACATCCTGTACGACACGCTGGCCAAGTATGATCCCGATCACCTGCTGATGCGCATCACCCGCGACGAGGCCCTGCGCGGGCTGGTCGATTTCGGCCGGATCGAAGAGATGCTGGGCCGCATCAAGGGCGTCGATCACCAACGGCTGAACCGGGTGTCACCGCTGGCGGCCCCGCTGCTGCTGGAGCCGGGCAAGGTGCCCATCGCGGGCGAGGGGCGCGAGCGGCTGCTGGAGGCCGAGGCCGAGCGCCTGATGGCCGCGGCCGGTCTGGCCGCGCTTTGATCTTGCAGGCCCCGCGCTGCTGGGCCAAGTCCTGACCATGTCGCATCACCCGATCAAGCTTGGCGGTCATGACCTGCAGGCCCGCGCCGATGGCAGCCTGTTCTGGCCGGCCATGGGCCTGCTGTGCGTGTCGGACCTGCACCTGGGCAAGTCCGAGCGCATCGCGCGGCGGGGCGGCGGCCTGCTGCCGCCCTATGAGACGCGGGAAACGCTGGCCCGGCTGGACAGCGCTATTTCCGAGACGGCACCGCGCCATGTGATCTGCCTGGGCGACAGTTTCGATGACCTGCACGCGGCAGGCGATCTGCCCGATGCGGTGCGGCTGCATTTGTCACGGCTTCAGGCCGGGCGCGACTGGACGTGGATCGAGGGCAATCACGACCCCGGCCCCGTGGCCCTGGGCGGCAGTCACCTCGCCGAGCTGGACCTGGAGGGGCTGCGCTTTCGCCATATCGCCACCCCGGATGTCCCCGAGGTCTCGGGGCATTTTCATCCCAAGGCGCGGGTGCCGGGCACCACGGCAGCGCGCCCCTGTTTCCTGATGGACCAAGACCGTGTGATCCTGCCCGCCTTCGGCGCCTATACCGGTGGGTTGCGGGCCACCGAGCCGGTGCTGCGCGCGCACATGGCCCCCCGCGCGATTGCGGTGTTGACCGGGCGACGCGCGGTCGCCGTGCCCCTGGCCGCGCTCTAATCCTTCAAAAAACCGGCCGAGACCAGGTTGTGCCGGTATTTCGGCCCGACCGGCACGGTGTCACCCGATGTCAGGACCACCCGTTCGCGGGTGCCCGTGGTCTCGACCGCACGAATCGCCGTCAGGGCCACCCAGTGCGAGCGATGCACGCAAAACCCCTCGGTCACGTCCATCTCGGCCACTGCATCGCGCAACCGCAGGCGCAAGCGCATTGTCTGGCCATCCGACAGGACCACTACGACGTGGTGATCGGCCGAACTCAGCCGGTCAATGCGCGCGGGCGCGGCGACGTTCAGCCGCTGATGCAGCCGGTCGCGACGCGGCGCGGACGGGGCCGGCGGGACCATGGCCGCGCGCAGCGCGGACAAAATGAGCACCGCGGCCAGCACCACCGACAGGGTATAGACCCGGTTCGGCGCGGGTCCGAAGCGCGACAACCCAAGGTACAGGCAAGGCGCATAGACCAACGTCAACGCGCCGGACACCACGAAGGTCTCGCGGCTGGGGGCAAGATCGTGTCGCCAAAGGCGCAGCGCCGCGCGAATTATCAGGGCGACGAGCGCCCCCAGGGAAATGATACCCGCCCAAGTCAGCGCCTCCAGCGGCAGAGGCAGCACGGCGACCGCGGCAAACGGTTTGCCCAGCGTGGCCAACACCATCAGCCCCAGAGCAGGGGCCCATCCCGGCCAGGCCTCGCGCACAACCCCGGAAAATTCCCGACCCAGCGCCCGCCAGACTTGCGACATACCCCTTACCACCCCTTGAACACCGGGAGACCACTCCCAAAACCGACGAAAACAATGGCGAGGCAAGATTAAGGCGGAAAAAGCCAATGCGCAAACCGACCCAGCCCGAACAGATCACAGCAGATGTCGCGCGTCTTGTCTTGTCCGCGCCGGGGATGGACGGGGCGGGATCACCGCACCGATCAGCTCAAGGCAGGGCCAGCAGGCCGGCATGGCGTCGCCGGGCCCGCTCCGGCCTGTCAGGCCGTCAACCCATCGGGCTCGGGCAGGCCGGCCGCGCGACAGCAGGCGGTGACGGTATTGGCCAGCAGGCAGGCGATGGTCATCGGCCCGACACCGCCGGGCACCGGCGTGATGGCGCCGACCACCTCGGCACAACTTTCGTAGTGGCAGTCCCCGACCAGCTTGCCCTTGCCGCCCTCTTCTTGGGCAGGCAGGCGGTTGATGCCGACGTCGATCACCGTCGCTCCGGGCTTGATCCAGTCGCCGGGCACCATCTCGGGCCGGCCCACCGCAGCCACGACGATATCGGCCTCGCGCACAACGCCTGGCAAATCGCGCGTGCGGGAATGGGCAATGGTCACGGTGCAGCTCTCGCCCAGCAGCAATTGCGCCATGGGCTTGCCCACGATGTTGGACCGCCCGATCACCACGGCGTTCAGCCCCGAAAGATCGCCCAGATGATCGCGCAGCATCATCAGACTGCCCAGGGGCGTGCAGGGCACCATGCTCTTCTGCCCCGTTCCCAGAAGGCCGACGTTCGAGATGTGAAAGCCGTCCACGTCCTTGGCCGGGTCGATGGCATTGATGACAAGATCGGCGTTCATGTGATCGGGCAGCGGCAACTGCACCAGGATGCCATGCACCGAGGCGTCGCCGTTCAGCCGGTCGATCAGCGCCAGCAGATCCGCCTCGGGCGTGTCGGCCTCTAATCTGTGCTCGAAGCTTTCCATGCCGACCTCGACGGTCTGCTTGCCCTTGGAGCGGACGTAGACCTGGCTCGCCGGGTCCTTGCCCACCAGAACGACCGCCAGGCCGGGGGTGATCCCGTGGTCCTCTTTCAGGCGTGCCACGTGGCCCGCCACCTTTTCGCGGACCCTGGCCGCGAAGGCCCTGCCGTCGATCACCCTGGCCGTCATCTCATACCTCCGTATTGGCGTATTGGGCTGCGTAGTGCTCTTTCTGGAGCCGCGTCGCAAGCACCGCGTTCTGCATCAGGACCGCCACCGTCACCGGGCCGACCCCGCCGGGCACCGGCGTGATCCAGCCCGCTACCCGGGCGCAGCTGTCGAAATCAGCATCGCCGACGGTACGGCCCCCCTCGTGCGTCTCGATGCGGTTGATGCCAATGTCGATCAGCGCCGCACCGGGTTTGACCATGTCGCCGGTTACCAGCCCGGGCCTGCCGACGGCAACAAAGACCGCATCCGAGGCCCGGCTGTGCATGGCGACCGAGCGGGTCATGTGATGGCAGACGGTCACCGTCGCCCCCAGCCCCATCAGCAGAAAGGCAATCGGCTTGCCCACGATCTCGGAATGGCCGATCACCGTGACGTCCAGTCCCTCCGGTCGCAGCGGCAGGGTTTTCAGGATTTCCACCGCCGCAACGGCGGTGCAGGGGCCAAGGGCCAGATCGTTGTAGACAATGTTGCCGATGGATGCGGGATGCATCCCTTCCACGTCCTTGAGCGGATGCACCGCCTTCTGCAAGGCCTTGACCGGGATATGCTCCGGCAGGGGGCGCTGGATGATGATCCCGTTGACCCGTGGATCGGCATTCAGCCCCTGCAACACGCCGACAAGCTGTTCCAGCGACATCGCGGCCTCGTAGTTGCGCGCCTCGAACTGTACCCCCGCGCTTTCGGCGCTGCGCTGCTGGTTGCGCACGTAGAGCGCGGCCTCCTCCGCATCGCCCACCGATATGGACACGAGCCGCGGCTGCCAGCCCTCAGCGGCCAGCGCCGTGGCCTCCTGCGCGACCTCGGCGCGCTTCCGCGCGGCGATGGCCTTGCCGTCGATCAGGGCGGCACGATGGGATGCAGTCATGGAATGCTCCGGACGGGACGGCGGGCGGGGCGCATTGCCTTCCCCGCAGGGAAGGCAACAGCGGCGTTCCGCCGGATCAGAACAGGCCTTCGATCAGGCCTTCGTCGTTGAGGCGGATGTTCTCCGAGGCCGGCTGCCGCGGCAGGCCCGGCATGGTCATGATCTCGCCGCAGATCACCACGATGAACCCCGCGCCCGCCGATAGGCGCACCTCGCGCACGGGCACCGAATGCCCGGTCGGCGCGCCGCGCAGCGACGGATCGGTCGAGAAGGAATACTGCGTCTTGGCCATGCAGACCGGCAGGTCGCCGTATCCGGCATCCTCCCATTCCTTGAGCTGGTTGCGGATCTTGGCATCCGCCAGCACCTCGTCGGCGCGGTAGATCGCCGTGGCCACGCGCTCGATCTTCTCGAACAGCCCGAGGTCGTCGCGGTAGAGCGGTGCGAACTGGCTGGCACCGCTGTCGGCGATCTCGGCCACCTTGCACGCCAGATCCTCGGAGCCTTCCGAGCCCAGCTCCCAGTGGCGCGACAGCACGGCCTCGGACCCCTGCGTTTCGACGTAGTCCTTCACGGCCTGAATCTCCGCGTCGGTGTCGGTGACGAAGTGGTTGATTCCCACCACGACCGGCACGCCGAACTGCTTGAGGTTGCCAATATGGCGGCCGAGGTTGGCGCAGCCCTCCTGCACGGCCTCCACGTTCTCCTCGCCCAGGTCGGCCTTGGCCACGCCGCCGTTCATCTTCATCGCGCGCACCGTGGCGACCAGCACCACCGCATCGGGGGCCAGCCCCGCCTTGCGGCACTTGATGTTCATGAATTTTTCGGCGCCCAGGTCGGCGCCGAACCCCGCTTCGGTCACCACGTAGTCAGCGGTGTTCAGCGCCGTGGTGGTCGCGGTGACCGAGTTGCAGCCATGCGCGATGTTGGCAAAGGGGCCGCCATGGACGAAGGCCGGGTTGTTTTCCAGCGTCTGCACCAGGTTGGGCTGCATCGCGTCCTTGAGCAGCACGGTCATGGCGCCGTCGGCCTTGATGTCGCGGCAGTAAATCGGCGACTTGTCGCGGCGGTAGGCCACGATCATGGCGCCCAGGCGCCGCTCGAGGTCCTCCAGGTCGCTGGCCAGGCACAGGATCGCCATGACTTCCGAGGCCACCGTGATGTCAAAGCCGGTCTGGCGCGGGAAACCGTTGGCCACCCCGCCCAGCGAGGTCACGGTGTCGCGCAGGGCGCGGTCGTTCATGTCCATGACCCGGCGCCAGGTGACGCGGCGCTCGTCGATCTCCAGCTCGTTGCCCCAGTAGATGTGATTGTCGATCATGGCCGACAGCAGGTTGTGCGCCGCCGTGATCGCGTGGAAATCGCCGGTGAAGTGCAGGTTCATGTCCTCCATCGGGACAACCTGTGCCTTGCCGCCGCCCGCGGCCCCGCCCTTCATGCCGAAGTTCGGCCCGAGCGAGGCCTCGCGGATGCAGATCGCGGCCTTCTTGCCGATGCGGTTGAGACCGTCGCCCAGGCCCACGGTGGTGGTCGTCTTGCCCTCGCCCGCCGGGGTCGGATTGATGGCGGTGACCAGGATCAGCTTGCCCTTGGCATTGCCCTTGGCGGAATTGATGAACTCCTGGCTGACCTTGGCCTTGTCGTGGCCGAAGGGCAGCAGGTGCTCGCTGTCGATTCCCAGCTTGGCGCCGATTTCCTGGATCGGCTTCTTCTTTGCCTCGCGGGCGATTTCGATGTCGGTCTTGAATGCCATTGGTGCGGTCTCTTCCCTGGGATCGGCCCCGGCGGGGCGTGGTCACATGCTGTCACACCCTAAACACGACATGAGCAGCCATTGCACCGCGATTGCGACATTTTCACATCCGGAATCGTCGGTGCTGGTCCGGTGTCTGTCCGGCCACGGGCCTTTGTTCGCGGCGGTGCGGCTCAGGGCGCCCAGGCGCGCTGGTCTGGGATGTGCAGGCGCAGCCGGTCGCCAAGCGCCAGGGTGCCGGGTCGCTCGACCCAGGCGGTCACCCCGCGCCGGCCCCGGGCGGCGGTCTTGAAGGCCTTGCCGTGGCCCGGCTGGTGTCGGTCGACGGTCAGGCCGGGCTGGTGGCAGGGGCGGTTCTGCATGTCGATGACAAGCGTGGTGCCCGCCTCGGCCTGAAGGCGCGACGAGGGCGGCAGGTGGCTGAGATCCGCCAGCCCCGTCACCACCACCGTCGCGCCCAGCCAGGCCGGGTCCAGCGCCTGCAGCCCCAAGGCGGCGGCGATCAGGGCCAGTTCCTCGCCGCTGACGATGCTCACCTGCCGGGTATTGGCGATTTCGGTGCCCCGCGGGTGCTGCGCCGTGACCCGCGCGCAGGAGGGCCGCGTGCGCCCGGCATACGGGGCATCCGTCAACCCCTCGAACCCCAGCTCAAGCCGGTCCAGCGCGATGCCATCGACGGCCGGTTCCCGCCGCTCGGCCATTCGGCCCAGCCAGGTGATCGTGGCGTGGTGGTCCGTGGGGGTCAGCGCGGGCATGCGGAAAACTCGGTCTGGTTGCAATTCCCGATGGTCCGACGTTTCCCGCCCTCGCGCAAGGCCCCCTGCGACAGCAAAAAGCCCCGCCGGTCAGGCGGGGCTTTTCAAAGGCGTCAGGTAGGCTCGGGTTCCGGCTCCGGGCCCTTGGGCTTGCGCCCCTTGGTCTTGGGGATGGCGGTGACCGAACTGCCGCTGGTGGGCGGCGTGTCGTCGGCGTCGTCGTCGCGATTGAGCGGCTCGCCGTTGATCACCTTGGTGATATCCTGGCCGGTCAGGGTCTCGTATTCCAACAGGCCCTGGGCCAGACGTTCGTGTTCATCGGCCTTGTCAGTAAGGATCTGCCGCGCCCGCTCATAGGCCTCGTCCACCAGGCGGCGCACCTCGCCATCGATCTTCTCCTGTGTGTCAGGCGAGACGGTGCTGACCGGGACCATCTGCGACTCGTCGTTGGAGTAGTCGATCATCCCCAGCTCGTCCGAGAAGCCGAAGCGCGTCACCATGGCCCGGGCGATCTTGGTAACCTGCTGGATATCCGAAGCCGCGCCCGAGGTTACGTTGTCATGGCCAAAGATCAGTTCCTCGGCCACACGGCCGCCCATCGCCATGGCAAGCTGCGACTTGTACTTGGTATAGGTCACCGAGAGCTGGTCACGTTCCGGCAAGCTCAGCACCAGGCCAAGCGCCCGGCCGCGCGGGATGATCGTAGCCTTGTGGATCGGGTCGTGCTGGGGGACGTTCAACCCGACGATTGCATGGCCCGCCTCGTGATAGGCGGTGAGCTTCTTCTCGTCCTCAGTCATGACCATGGATCGCCGCTCGGCCCCCATCATGACCTTGTCCTTGGCGTTCTCGAAATCCGCCATGGTGACAAAGCGCCGCCCCACCCGGGCCGCCATGAGCGCCCCTTCGTTCACCAGGTTGGCAAGGTCTGCCCCGGAGAAGCCCGGTGTGCCGCGCGCAATGATGCGCAGGTCCACGTCGGGGCCCAGCGGCACCTGCCGTGCATGGACGCCGAGGATCTTCTCGCGGCCCTTGATATCGGGGTTGGGCACCTGCACCTGCCGATCGAACCGGCCCGGCCGCAGCAAAGCCGGGTCCAGCACGTCGGGACGGTTCGTCGCCGCCACGATGATGATCCCCTCGTTGGCCTCGAAGCCGTCCATTTCCACCAGCAACTGGTTGAGCGTCTGTTCCCGCTCGTCGTTGCCGCCGCCGTAGCCCGCGCCACGCGACCGGCCCACCGCGTCGATCTCGTCGATGAAGACGATGCAGGGCGCGTTCTTCTTGGCCTGTTCGAACATGTCGCGGACGCGGCTTGCCCCAACGCCGACGAACATTTCCACGAAGTCAGACCCCGAGATGGTGAAGAAGGGCACCCCCGCCTCGCCCGCGACCGCGCGGGCGAGCAGCGTCTTGCCCGTCCCCGGGGGGCCGACCAGCAGCGCGCCCTTGGGAATCTTGCCGCCAAGCCGCGAGAACTTCTGCGGGTTGCGCAGGAATTCGACAATCTCTTCGAGGTCATCCTTGGCCTCGTCGATGCCGGCAACCTCGTCGAATGTGACGCGGCCGTGCTTCTCCGTCAGCAGCTTTGCCTTGGACTTGCCAAAGCCCATGGCGCCGCCCTTGCCGCCGCCCTGCATGCGGTTCATGAAGTAGATCCAGACCCCGATCAAAAGCAGGAAGGGCAAAAGCCCCAGCAGGAAGGTCGTGAAGCCCGACTGTTCCTGCGGGCGGGCTTCGACCGCCACCCCGTTGTTCATCAACAGGTTCGTCACCTCGGCGTCGCCGGGGACGACCGTCATGTAGCTGCGGCTGTCGGAGCCTTCGTAATAGATCTTTTCCCCGTCCATGGTGACCTCGGTCACCGCGCCGGATTCAACCGACTGGACGAATTGCGTATAGCTTCGGGTGCTGCTGCTGTTCGTTCCCTGATCGCCACCGAAAAGTTGGAACAGGGCGATGATCACGATGAACAGGACGACCCAGAAGGCCAGATTGCGCGCGTTTCCCACGGCGTACTCCTCTAGATTCGGGCACGGGCGCGCGATGCGCCGCCGTGCCTTACCAAGATAGACACGTTGGCCCGTTCTTCAATGCGAAAGCAGGCAGGAGGTGAAAGACGTGACAATCCGCGCAGTCCAGGCGGGATTGTGCCCGGCCAAGGGCGCGGCGATCAGCGCATCGCCCTGCCAGACCGCCGGCGAGGCCATGAGCGACGCGCGCGGCAGGCCGGTGTCGCGCCAGTCGGGGCAATCCTTGACCGCCGCGCCCAGCGCCCGGATTTCCAGGTCGGGCGCATGGGGGCCGTCCAGCTGCCAGCGCCCATCCCAGAGGCGGGTTGTCGCACAGCGCCTGTCCCGGACGGCATTGTATTCCCGGGCAAGGCGCAGAACCGGCCCGGCCTGCGCGATCACCAGACAGCCCGCAGCGGTCTGCCTCGGCCCGTCGTTTGCCAAAGCGGCCTCGAGGTTGGCCAGGGTCGTCTGGCGCGGGGCGTAGGCCGCGCCCGCGACCCACTGCAGCCCCTTCGAGAGCAGCCGCCGTTCGATTTCCGGGTGCAGCGGGGGATGCGCGCGGCGCGGGATCAGCAGGTCGCCCCGGTCCTCGGTCACATGGCGCTGCGCCTCTTGCGCAGTGTAATGCTCCAACGCCGAGCGCGCCATGCGCAGGGCCTGGGCCGTTTCCGTCAGCCCTGCGACATCGACACCAAGCGGCTCCAGCGCCGCCAGCACCGCCCGCGCGCGGGTCCGGTCATAGTGTGGGTCCTGGTTCGTCGGGTCCTCGGCCCAACCGACCGCATTGCGCCGCAGGTAGGCGCGCAGGTCGTCGCGCCGCTGCCGCCAGAGGGGCCGGACCCATGTCACGCCATGGCGTCGGAAGGTCGTGTCCATGGCAGCCAGCCCGTCGACACCGGCCTTGCGCCCCAGCCGCATCAGAAAGGTCTCGGCCACGTCATCGGCGGTATGGCCCAGAAGGACCGCCCCGATACCACGGTCCTGCGCCCACTCGGCGATCAGCCGATAGCGGGCCTCACGCGCAGCGGCCATGGTGTTGCCGCCGTCCGCACCCTGCCAACGCAGGGTTGTCTGAGGAATGTCGAGCCGGCCACAGAAATCCGCCACGGCGCGGGCTTCCTGCGCCGCCTCGGGGCGCAACCCGTGATCGACGGTGACCGCCTCGATCTTTTGGCCGATCTGCCGCGCCCAACGCCAGACAAGGTGCAAAAGCGCGACGGAGTCCCCGCCCCCCGAGACGGCCACACCAATGCGGCCGGGCGGGCCATCGGGAAAGCAGCGCGCGACGATCTGCAAGAGCGCGGCATCCCGGCCCTGCGCCGCCGCCCGGTCCGGCGCTAGCCGCATTCGAGGGATTGCATCGCCTGCCGCGCCACGTTCACCTGGTCGCTGTCGGGAAAGCGGGTCTCGACCTCGCCCAGGGTGATGCAGGCGTCCTGTTGCTGGCCCAGCGCCCCCAGGGACGTACCCAGGCGGGTCAGGGCCTCGGGTGCGACGGGCCCGCGCGGCGCCGCGGAAAAACTGTCGAGAAAGCCGCGTGCCGCGCTGGAGGTCTCGCCCAGTTCGTCATGGGCCTTGCCGCGCAGCAGGTGGGCCTCGGCCGCGACCGGCGAGCCGGGGTAGGTCTCGCCGAAGCTGGCAAGCAGGTCGGCGGCCTCGCGGTAGGCGCCCTCGTCGAGGGCCATCTGGGCGCGCTCGAAATCCTCGCGCTCGGCCCGGGCCAGTTCGGGGCCGGTTTCCGAGGTCTGCGCGGGCTGATCCTCGGGGACGGTCTGGTCGCCGCCCAGCGTCGGCGTGCTGCCAAGGCTGCCGACGTCGCAACCTTCTTTCAGCTCGCACAGGCGGAATTCCAGGTCGCCGATGCGGTTGGTGCCATCGCTGACGATCCGCTCGATGCGGAATTCAAGCTCTTCGGTCTTGGCGGTCAGGCGGGTCAGTTCGGTCTCGATGGCGATGAGGCGATCCAGCGGAGAGGCCCCCGCGACACCGTCGCGCGCGGACGATCCGCTGGCGCTCAACTCGTCCCGCAGCTGTTCAAGATCGCCGTAGAGGGCACTGAGTTCCGTCCGGATGTCGGCAAGCGTCTGGTCCTGCTGGGCCGTCGCCGGAGACGCCAGCGCCAGCACCAGACCCGCCGAAAGAAGTCCCCTGCGCAGCATCGTGACCTCCCCGCCCCTCAACCGGTCAGCTTGTCGCGCCGAGCGAGATCACCGTCACGGCCCGGCGGTTCTGCGAATAGCAGCTTTCATCGGAGCAGACCGCGAGCGGACGTTCCTTGCCATAGCTGACCGTGCGAATGCGGTTGGCGGCCACACCCTGCGACACCAGGAAGTCGCGCACCGCGTTGGCCCGGCGCGCGCCCAGCGCTAGGTTGTATTCTCGGGTGCCTTGTTCGTCGGCATGGCCTTCGATCACGGCCCGGTAATCCGAATTGGTCAACAGCCACTGGGCCTGCCCCTCCAGCACCGGTTCCGCATCGTCGGACAGCGTGGACTGGTCCACCGCGAAAAGCACCCGATCGCCGATCGTCTGGTTGAAATAGGCCGGGCTTTCGGGGTCGTCGGCCGAGCCCAGCTCGGATTGGTCGATCCCGGTCCGGCTGCCGGAGTCGCCCGCGTCGGGAGTGTTGAAACGGTCGGCGTTGGTGCAGGCGCTCAGCGCCAGCGCGCCAAGCAGAAGGGCCGCCTTGAGTGCATGTGTCATTCGATGTGTCCTGTCATTCTTGTTCACGCTCGTTGCGCTCAGCATAGCATGGCCCGCGGCTCTAAGAAATCACCAATGCGTGGTCAGCGCTGCAAGGGCCCCCAGGAGGGGTCCGAGGCGCCAGCGGGCGTTGGCACCCGTTGCAGGTTCCGCCCGGTGATATCGACCGAGAACAGGCTGGAGGTGCCACCGGCCCCGCGGGTTTCACGCGAAAACATGATGACCCGGCCATTGGGCGCCCAGGTCGGGCCCTCGTCCAGGAACGACGCGGTCAGCAGGCGCTCCTCGCTGCCGTCGGTGCGCATCACGCCGATATGGAAGCGGCCCGCGTTCTGCTTGGTGAAGGCGATCAGGTCCCCGCGCGGCGACCAGACCGGCGTGCCATAGCGCCCCTCGCCAAACGAAATGCGCTCCGCCTCACCGCCATCGGCACCCATGACATAGAGTTGCTGCCGGCCGGACCGGTCGCTTTCGAAGACGATGCGGTCGCCATCGGGGCTGAAGGAGGGCGCGGTCTCGATCGAGGGGGCATTGGTCAGCCGCCTGTGCTGGCCCGAGCGCAGGTCGGTGCGCCAGATATCGGTATTGCCGCCATTCGACAGGCTGTAGATCACCTGTTCGCCGTCGCGGCTGAAACGCGGGCTGAAGGCCATTTCGCCATCCTGGGTGGTCAGTTGCTGACGGCCACCCGGTGTCGAGACATCAAGCACGTTGATTCGCGGAAATCCGCTGTCGTAACTGGTATAAAGCACCCTGTCCCCGTTCGGGCTGAAGCGCGGGGCCAGGACGATGGCGCTGCTGTCCGTCAGGTACTGCACGTTCGCGCCATCGTAATCCATGATCGCAAGGCGCTTGCCGCGATTGTCCTTGGGGCCGGATTCGGCCACGAAGACAACGCGGCTGTCGAAATAGCCCTCTTCGCCGGTGATGCGGGAATAGACCGCGTCGGCGACCTTGTGCGCCATGCGACGCCAGCCGTCGGGCGTGCCGCTGAACTGCAATCCCCCGCCCATCTCGGCGCCCGAGAAGACGTCGTAGACGCGGAACTTCACCGTCAGCCGCCCGCCATCGGTTGCGACCGCGCCGGTCACCAGGGCCTGCGCATTGATCGCGCGCCAGTCGGCGAAGGAGATGGGGTCGGTAAAGCTGTCGGGGGTCGAGATGAAGGCCGAGCGCGGGATCTGCCGGAACAGCCCGGTTCCGGTCAGGTCCTGTGCGACGACGCGGCTGATGTCGGCGGCAAGCTCACCGGCATCGTCGGTCTCGGCATGAAAGCCCGGCACGGCGAAGGGCAGCGGCTCGATGACGCCGTCGGTCAGCTCCAACCGGAGCGGGTTTTGCGCCGCCGCCGCCGTGGCAAGGACAAGCGCCATCAGGAAGGTCAGGAACCGGGTCATCATGTCGTCTCCATTCTCTCAGGATCGCCTGCCAGTGCAATAGCCGCATGACAAGCGCCCTGTCGTGGGGAAAAGCCGTTGCCATCTACCATGAGGTCATGTTCTCGGGGTTGAAAGTCAGTTCCACGTTGCGCCACTGCTCATACTTGTCGGCAGGCAGGTCATAGCCCGCGCCATCCGTCTCATTCTGGCAGCGCAGCAGCGCGGAGCGGGCCATCCGATAGGCCACGTCCGCATCCGCCTGGCTGCCGCCCTCGAATCCGAGCAATTCGATGGAGCTGGTATTCACGCGACCATTTTCGGTCATCGAGAAGGCCACGGTCACCTTGGTGCGCTGCGCAGCGGTCGAGGCACTGCCCACGTTCCAGCACTTGCCGATCTGGCGCAGAAAACCGGTCTTGGTGGACTCGCTCAACTGGCCACCCGCGATCCCGGCACTGGGCTGCGGGTCCGGGTCCGAGGCCGTCTCGGCCAGGGCTTCGGCCACGGGGTCGACGGTCTCACTCTCTTCGGGCTCGCTCTCGGCCTCTTCGGTCTCGGCCGTCTGCGGCGCCGGGCGGCTGGGCCGGGCCTGCGGGCGCAGGCTGACCTCGGGGGCCCCCGAGGGGGTTTCAGCCTCGGTCACGATCTCGGGGGCGGCCTCCTCGGGGGCGGTGGACTGGTCCACCTCCTCTTCGACCGTCTCGTCCTCGGTGGCGGTGTCCGAGGTTGCCTCGGCCACCTGATCATCGACCTGCGTATCCGGGTCCGGCGGCGCGACCGGATCGGGCGCGATGCGCTCGGAGGGGCGCGGAACCGGGCGCGCGCTCTCGCCCAGCTCGGTCGACGGCGGCGGGGCAGGCGTTTCCGAGATTGGCGGCAGATCCGGCACCGTGTCGGTCACCTCGGCGTCAGGCGTGTTCATCTCGGGCGGGGGCGGGGGGGCCTCCGGGTCGGGTGTTTCCACCGGCGCCGGCGGCTCGGATACCTGCGGCGCGGTGTCTTCGTCGGGCGCGAGGGGCTCTTGCGTCTCGATCTCGGGCTGAGTCGGGGCGACCACCTCCTCGTTCGGCGCGTCCGGTTCCCCGGCCCGCATCATGTCCTCGAAATCGTCTTCCGAGATTACCGAGACTTCGGTCATCTGCATGTCGAACGGCCGGGACTCAAGCCCCCACCCCGCCAGCAGCCAGACGATCAGGGCCGCATGACCCGCGCCCGATATGTAAAGTCCCGCACTCATGTCTGTTTCGGCCTAGCCGTCCGCCTCGTCCAGCCCGGGCCCGCCGCTCTCGGTCACGAGCGAGATGTTGGTGATCCCCGCCGCCGTGAGAGCGCCCATGATCCGGGCCACCCTTTCGTAGGGCAGGCTGCCGTCGGCGCGCACGAAAACGCGGTCGCTCTCGCGTTCTTCCAGGATGCCCTGCAAACGCCCCAGCAATTCGCCGCGCGGCACCTCCGTGGTCATCAGCATGACCCGGCCATCCGCCGTCAGGGTGACGGCCAGGGGTTCCTCCTGCTCGCTGGGCAGGGCGCCCGCGGCGGTGTCCGGCGTGTCGACCTCGATCCCGGCGATCATCAGGGGCGCGGCGACCATGAATATGATCAGAAGCACCAGCATCACGTCCACGAAGGGCGTGACGTTGATCTCGGACATGGGCTGGCTGCGCCGCGTGCGCCGCCTGCGGCGTGACCCGCCCCCATCGCCAGATTTCATGACACCGGCGCCCATGACTAGCTGTCCAACTGGCGGCTAAGGATGGTGGCGAATTCATCCGCGAAGGCCTCGTAGCCGCTCACGATTCCGTCGCTGTCCGAACTCAGCTTGTTATAGAAGATCACCGCCGGGATCGCCGCCAGCAGGCCCAGGCCCGTGGCCAGCAGCGCCTCGGCGATGCCGGGGGCGACAACGGCGAGGTTGGTGTTCTGTTGCTCGGCGATCTCGATAAAGGCGTTCATGATGCCCCAGACCGTGCCGAACAACCCCACGAAGGGTGCAGTCGACCCGACGGTGGCCAGGATCGGCAGACCCTTCTGGAGTTTTTCCGCCTCCTTGGCGATGGCCACATCCATGGATCGTTCGATCCGCGCCTGCGCGCCTGCGATCAATCCGCCATCCTGCCGGTGGCTGCGGCGCCACTCGGTCATGCCGGCGGCAAAGATGCGCTCGGACCGGCCATCGGGGTTGGGGCCGATGCGGTCGAAAAGCTCGTCCAGCGGGTTGCCGGACCAGAACGCCTCGTCGAAGACCCGCGCTTCGGCCCGCGCGCGGCGGAACTGGACCCATTTGTCGATGATCACCGCCCAGCACCAGACACTGGCCAGGATCAGTAGGATCATGACAAGTTTCACGGTGATCGTGGCGCGGGCGAACAAGGCCCACATCGTGTAGTCGGATGCTGCTTCCATCTGCCTGCTCATTGTTTGCGGGCCGGCTACGGCCTCTTTGGGAAAAGGTTTACCCGGATTTGACGCGGAAAGCCAAGAAAACCGCGCCGGGGACGCACATTTCCGAGGGCCGTCAGCCTCGATTTCGGCGGATTACCGCTGGCCTGTGCGGCGTCGCCCGCCCCGCAGGGCGGACAACCGGAGTGTCAAACCGCCATCGGCGCTGCGGCCCGCCGACGAGATCATCCCCGACGACGGGCCCGAGACATATGTCTGGCGCGACTTCGGCGCGACGTCTACCCGTCTCAGCCCCTATCTGAGGGTAGTGCAGCCGACAGGATAGCAGGGCGCGGCGCCCTGGTCAGTGCAGAGTTCGGCGCAACGCGTCGGGCAGGCGCACCGGGCGTCCGTCGTCCCCCAGCGCCACCAGCGTCACGATGGCCGAGAACAGGACGACACCGTCGCGGGTGACGTCCTGTTTCACCACCAGCCGCGCGCCGGTCAGGGCTTCCACCGAGGTCTCGACTGTCAGCGCGTCATCGAAGCGCGCGGGCTGGATGTAGTCCGCCTCGACCCGGCGCACGGCGAAGACGACGCCCTGCTCGGCCTTGAGCCGCACCTGGTCGAGGCCCAACTCGCGCACCCATTCGGTGCGGCCGCGTTCGATGAATTTCAGGTAATTGGCATAGTAGACGATCCCGGCAAGGTCGGTATCCTCGTAATAGACGCGGATCGGCAGGCGGTGGGTCATTGCGGGGCCTCCAGGCGGGCGAAAAGGCGCAGGGCGTGGCTCGGGTCCTGCGCCACGGCCGGCAGGATCGGATCGTAGGCGGCCCGGATCACCCCGGCAACCTCGGGGCGCAGAACCGCGACACCCTCGGCCATGGCCAGCGGCGAAGCCTCGGTGAAGGCCTGGTCGGACCAAAGCAGGATCGACTGCACCGCCTGCGACAGCGCCAGGGTGTCCGCCGGGACGCGAGACATCTCGGCGTCCATGCGGATGAAGATGAAACAGGCCCGGATCGCGCCGCCGGCGTCGAACCGGAAGATGCGATACTGGTTGGCATCCTGCGCCGCCAGCCGGCCCACCAGCGGGCCGAGGTCGGGCACCAGCCGGTCCAGGTCGGGCACCCGGGTCAGTTCGGCCCAGTCGCGGCAGAAGAACACCATGGTGTTGGCGCCCAGTTCGGGGTCGGTCTCGGCCATGGTGTGTCCGGACAGGGCGCAGACGGCCTCGAAAGCGCCCTTGATCACGGAAAGGGTCTGATCCTCGACCCCGAAGACGATGGGCACGATCGGCCGCCCCCAGCGCGCACAAAGGAAGGTGCCGTCGGCGCGGGTGAAGAGCGCCTCGATCCGGTCGGCGGAAAGCCTCGTCATCGCGTCCTCGTCTCCTTGCGGTCAGTCGGCGAAACGTGCGCGCGTGCGATTGGCGAAGGCGACCAGCGTCAGCATGACGGGCACCTCGACCAGAACGCCCACCACGGTCGCCAGCGCCGCACCCGAGTTCAGGCCGAAAAGGCTGATCGCCACGGCCACGGCCAGTTCGAAGAAATTCGACGTGCCGATCAGCGCGCAGGGCGCGGCGATGCGGTGCGGCACCTTGAGGGCAAAGGCCGCCGCATAGGCCAGGGCGAAGACACCGACGCTCTGCAACAGGATCGGCACGGCAATCAGGACGATCACCGACGGTCTGGCCAGGATCACCTGCCCTTGCAGGCCGAAGAGGATCACCACCGTGGCGATCAGGCCGACGATCGAGACTGGCTTGATCCGGCCCTGGAAGGCGGCGATCGCCGCGCGCGTGCCCAGCCTGCGCCGGGTGAGCAGCCCGGCCGCCAGCGGCAGCGCGATGAACAGCAGCACCGACAGCAGCAGCGTCTCCCAGGGCACGGCGATATCCGTGACCCCCAGCAGCAGCGCCACGATCGGCGCGAAGGCCACCACCATGATCAGGTCGTTCACCGTGACCTGCACGAGGGTGTAATTCTCGTCCCCCCGCGTCAGTTGCGACCAGACAAAGACCATGGCCGTGCAGGGCGCCGCCCCCAGCAGGATCAGCCCGGCGATATACTGCTGGGCATCCGCGGGCGCGATCCAGCGGGCAAAGACCACCTCGAAGAACAACACCGCCAGCGCGGCCATGGTGAAAGGCTTGATCAGCCAGTTGACGGCCAGCGTGATCAGCAGCCCGCGCGGCTGGCGCGCCACCTGCCCCAGCGATCCGGGGTCGACGCCCACCATCATCGGATAGACCATGGCCCAGATCAGCACGGCGACCACCAGGTTGACGCTGGCGACCTCCGCCGCCGCGATGGCCGCGACCAACGGCGCGGCCAGGTTGCCCAGGGCGATCCCCAGCACCATAGCCGCCGCGACCCAGACCGACAGGTATTTCTCGAAAACGCCCATGTGCCGCGCTCCTCGTGCCCCGGTTGCCAAGCAGGTCCTGCGCCAGAACCGGGCGGGATGCAACAGGGCGGCCCCGGGTCAGGCGCCGAATAAGTCCGACTGACCGGGCGGTTTCGGCGCCTCTAGACCCAGGTGGGTCCAGGCCTTGGCGGCCAGCATCCGCCCGCGCGGGGTGCGCTGGATCAGGCCCTGTTGCAGCAGGTAGGGCTCGATCACCTCTTCCAGCGCGTCGCGGCTCTCGCTCAGGGCCGCCGACATCGTCTCGATTCCCACCGGGCCGCCGCCGTAGTTTTCCGCGATCAGCGTCAGGTAGCGCCGGTCGGCCCCGTCCAGCCCGAGGTGATCGACCCCCAGCCGGGTCAGCGCGCGGTCGGCGATCTCGGGGGTCACGGTGCCGTCGCCCTCGACCACGGCGAAATCCACGACCCGGCGCAGCAGCCGCCCGGCGATGCGCGGCGTGCCGCGCGCCCGGCGGGCGATCTCTTGCGCGCCGCCCTGTGTCGCGGGCGCCCCCAGCAGGCGCGCGCCGCGGGTGACGATCTCGTGTAGCTCTTCCGTAGTGTAGAATTGCAGCCGGGTGGGAATGCCGAAACGGTCGCGCAGCGGCGTCGTCAGCAGGCCCATGCGCGTGGTCGCCCCAATGAGCGTAAAGGGCTGCAGCTCGATCCGCACAGTGCGCGCCGCCGGGCCTTCCCCGATCACCAGGTCCAGCTCGAAATCCTCCAGGGCGGGGTAGAGCACCTCTTCGACCGCCGGGTTCAGGCGGTGGATCTCGTCGATGAACAGAACGTCGCGGGGTTCGAGGTTGGTCAGGATCGCGGCCAGGTCGCCCGCCTTGGCCAGCACCGGCCCGGAGGTCATGCGAAAGCCAACGCCCAGTTCCTTGGCCATGATCTGCGCCAGCGTCGTCTTGCCCAGCCCGGGCGGGCCGTGGAACAGGGTGTGGTCCATCGCCTCGCCGCGTCGCTTGGCGCTTTCGATGAAGACATGCAGGTTGGCGCGGGCTTCGGCCTGGCCGATGAACTCGTCCAGCAACTGCGGACGCAGGGCACGGTCGGCATCCTCGGGCTGGCGATCGGGGCGCAGGGTGGGATCGGGCTCTGCCATGATGTGGCCCTCTTACCCCTTCGGCGCCAGCAGCTTCAATGCCGCGCGGATCAGCGCGCCGGTCTCGGTGCCCGGCGTTTCATTCAGGGCCCGGGCCACGGCGCCCGCGGCCTCGGAGGGGCCGTAGCCCAGGTTCGTCAAGGCCGACAGGGCCTCGGACTGGGCCGCGCCATCGGGCGCGGGGGCCGCCGGGGCGGCAGGGGGGGGCGTCTCGACAACCGCGTCATCCGCGGTTTCGGGCGCGGTTTCGGGCGCCGCTGTGATCGGCGCCGCGGCCCCCATGGCCATGACGGTGGGCGCCTTGTCCTTGAGATCGAGAATCACCTTCTGCGCTGTCTTGGGCCCGACCCCCTTGGCCGAGGCGACCGCCGACCAGTCGCCCAACGCCATGGCCCGACTGACCCCGTCGGCCCCGAGCGTGCCGAGGATCGCCAGCGAGGCCTTGGCCCCGATGCCCTGCACGCCCATCAGCAGGCGGTGCCATTCCTTTTCCACCAGCGAGGGAAAGCCGAACAGCTGCAACAGGTCGTCCCGCACCAGCAGGTCGGTATAGAGCGAGACCGCCTCGCCCGGGCCGGGCAGCGTGGCCATGGTCCGGTCCGAGACAAAGACGACATAGCCCACCCCGCGCACGTCGATGAGCACATGATCGTCGGCCCGGTAGTCCAGCCGTCCGGAGAGCCGCCCGATCATGCCGAAGCCCCCTGAACCGCGCGCGCCAGCTGCCCCGCCGATTGCAGGTGATGGGCATGGCAGATCGCGATGGCCAGCGCATCGGCCGCATCCGGCCCGGCCAGCGCGACCCCGGGCAGTTGCAGCCGCACCATATGGGCGATCTGGCCCTTGTCGGCATGGCCCACGCCGACCACGGCCTTCTTGACGGCGTTGGGTGCGTATTCGCCCACGGCCAGCCCGGCACGGGCCACGACCAGCATGGCCACGCCTCGGGCCTGGCCCAGCTTGAGCGTGCCGGCCCCGTCCTTGTTGACGAAGGTCTGTTCCACCGCTGCGGCGTCAGGGGCGTGCCCCGTCACGACCGCCTGCAACTGGTCGTGCAGCGACAGCAACCGCGCCGCCATCTCGGTGCCGGCTGATTCGCAAACGCCGTTGGCGACATGCGACAGGCGCCCACCCGTCACCTCGATCAGGCCCCAGCCCATCTTTCGCAATCCCGGATCAATGCCCAATACCCGCATGCCACCCCGTCATTATTGCCGTTTTGCAACAGCCCTAGCACAAAGAGCGAACACTGGCCAAGACGGAATGCGCGGTCCGAAAGCGACACGTCACCTGTCCGCCGGCGACACACCCTCGGCGCTACGGTCCGTTTTCGCCCCTTCCGGGGTCGAAAACGACACGCGCGGAAAGCAGAATTTAACCATTCTAATCATGGGTTTAGTGCAAAACCGGGGTATGCTGAAAACGCATGGGAGCCATGCAAAAAACGCTCTGGCGCGAGGCGACAGACCTGCCTAGCTGCGCTGCAGACGACACCCCGACGCGCGCCCATTTCACAGGAGAGACCCATGGCCGCCATCGACATGACCCGCCCGCTCACCGGCTTCGGATTCTCGTTCGCCAATCTCCTCGGAACGATGGCCAGCTGGAATGACGCGCGCGCCACGCGCCGGGCGCTGTCCAGCCTCAGCCGCCGCGAGCTTGACGACATCGGCCTGTGCCCCGGCGACATCGACCGCATCGCCCGGGGCAAGCGCCGCTGAGGGCTCCAACACCGCCGGACAATGACATGAACAGGCCGCGTCGGACCCCCGGCGCGGCCTCTGTCTTGCCGACCGCCAGGCTATGGCGCAAACGGGCACTCGACGGTGCGTATCCGGGCGGCGCAGGCTCTCGCGCACCCGCATGATTCGGGCGAGCCGGGTCTCGAAACCCGGAGAAATCCGCAGGACGCCCTTGCTGCGATCCACGCTTCGGCTTTTGGACGCTGACGCCCGAATGCGGCGCTAAGGGGCAAACGTCGTCAATTCGCCGAGTACGGGCGGAAAATCACCTCGGCTTGGCCATGACCAGTGTCGTCCAGTCAGCAATCTCGTCGCGGGCCTCGGGTTTGAACCCGCAGCGTGCATAGGCCGCACTGACCTCTTCGGCCTGATCGTTCAGCAGGCCGGAGAGGATCACATACCCCCCGGGGCTGGTATGCGCCGCCACCGCAAGAGCCAGGTCGATCAAAGGCCCCTTGAGGATATTGGCGAAGACCAGGTCATAGGGGGCCCGGTCGGCCAATGCAGGGGCCTCGAACCCTGCGGCGGTGAAACAGGTGACAGCCCCGGCCATGCCGTTGGCGGCCAGGTTGGCCTGGGCCACCTCGACGGCGACCGGGTCGATATCGCTGGCGATGACCTGCGCCTCGGGCAGGCACTTGGCCGCCGCCATGGCCAGAACGGCGGTGCCGCAGCCGATATCGGCCACCTTCTGCGGCGCCTCGCCCTGCCCCAGCAGCCGGTCGAAGGCGCGCAGGCAGCCCAACGTGGTGCCGTGATGCCCGGTGCCAAAGGCCATGGCCGCCTCGATCAGCAGCCCCACCCGGCCCTCGGGCAGCCTGTCGACATCATGGCTGCCGTAGACGAAGAATCGCCCCGCCTCGACGGGGGACAATTCGCGTTTGACATGCGCGACCCAGTCCACGTCGGGCAGTTGCGACACGGCGAACGGCTTGGCCCCATGCGCCGCGGCCAGCAGCGCCAGGGCGACCTCGTCGGGGCCTTGCTCGAAATAGCCGCCGACTTCCCACAGGCCTGAACCGTCCTCCATCTCGAAGACGCCCACGCCGGTGGGCGCCGGCTCCAGCCCCTCCAGTGCATCGCCCAGGGCCTGGGCCGCATCCTTGCCATCAAGTGTCGTCAGGGCCGTGAAGGTCGTCATCTGTTACTCCGAAGGGGCGGGCAGGACCCGCGTCAGGATGGTTTCGTTGCCCGGGCCAGGATGGCGCGGGATAAGCAGCGCCAGGGACATCCCCGCCATGCCCGCCGCCAGCCCGAAGACCGCCGCGGGCAACACCATCCAGAGATAGCCCAGTAGCGTCGGCAGGACCACCGCCGTCATAAAGGCCACCGGCATGGCGGCGGCCATGAGAAACAGAAGCGTCACGGGCCAACGGCAGCAACCGGGCCTGAGCCAGGGGAACGATGCGCATGAGCAGCGCTCTACGCCGTTTCGGCGCCCTTGGCGAGTGCGGATGGACCCGCCCGGCCCGACCGTCAGTAGAAGGACTGTGGGTCGATATCCAAGGCCAGGCGCAGATCGCCCCTGAGCGCGAACTGACCGACCCATTGTGCGAGCGCCTGTTGCAACGGCACGCCCTTGTCGGCCTTGACCAGCAGGCGCACCCGGTGCCGGCCCCGGATGCGCGCGATGGGCGCGGGCGCGGGCCCGAAGACCTGTGCCCCGATCCGGCGTAGCGGGGCATCGTTGCGCGCCATTTCCGTGCCCAGGTCAAAGACCGCCTGCGCTTCGGTGCCCGACAGGATGATCCCCGCCATGCGCCCATAGGGCGGCACACCCGCTGCCTCGCGTTCCGCCGCTTCGGCGGCCCAAAAGGCCTCTTCATCGCCGCCAAGGATCGCGCGGATCACCGGATGGTCCGGCTGGAAGGTCTGAAGCAGCGCCGTGCCGGGCGTCGACGCCCGGCCCGCCCGGCCTGCGACCTGGCGCAACAGCTGGAACGTCCGCTCCGCCGCCCGCAGGTCGGAGCCCTGCAAGCCGAGGTCGGCATCTATGACCCCGACGAGCGTCAGGTTCGGAAAATTGTGCCCCTTGGCCACCAGCTGCGTGCCGATGATGATATCCGCCTCGCCCGCGGCGATCCCCTCGATCGCCTCTTTCAGCGCCCGGGCCGAGCCATACAGATCGGACGACAGGACAGCGGTGCGCGCCTCGGGCCAAAGCGCGCGGGCCTCTTCCTCCAGTCGCTCGACGCCCGGGCCGACAGGCGCGAGCCGGTCCTCGGCCCCGCAGCTTGGACAGGCAGCCGGCATCGGCCTGGTTTCGCCGCACTGGTGGCACATCAGCCGTTTCAGGAAGCGATGCTCCACCATGGTCGCGTCGCAGTCGTCGCAGCCGATCTGGTGGCCGCAGGCCCGGCAGATCGTCACCGGGGCATAGCCTCGCCGGTTGAGGAACAGCAGCGCCTGTTCCCCCTGCGCGATCCGCCGGTCCACCGCTTGCTTCAAGCTGGGCGAGACCCACTTGCCGCCCGGCAGCTCTTCCAGCCGCATGTCGATCGCCGCCATCCCGGGCATCACCGCCTCGCCGAAGCGGTCGGCCAGGTCTAGCCGCGCGTATTTCCCCGCCTGCGCATTGGCCCAGCTTTCCAGCGAGGGCGTGGCCGAGGCCAGCACCACCTGCCCCCCGGTCAGCGAAGCCCGCAGCACGGCCATGTCGCGCGCGTTGTAAAGCACCCCGTCCTCCTGCTTGTAGGAGGTGTCGTGTTCCTCATCCACGACGATCAGGCCAAGATCGCGGTAGGGCAGGAACAGCGCCGAGCGTGCGCCCACGACCACCTGACAGCCGCCCTGCCCGACCATCTTCCAGCAGCGCCGCCGCTCGGTCATGGTCACGCCGGAATGCCACTCGCCGGGCTTCACACCAAAGCGTGCCTCGATCCGGGTCAGGAACTGCTCGGTCAGGGCGATCTCGGGCAGCAGGACAAGCGCCTGCCGCCCCGCGCGCAGGGTCTCGGCCACCGCCTCGAGGTAGACCTCGGTCTTGCCCGAACCGGTCACGCCCTTGAGCAGCGTCGTGCCATAGCGCTGCGCCTTGATGGCCGCGCGCAGCGCCTGCGCCGCCCCTGCCTGCGCCTCGGTCAGGGTCTTGCCGCCGTGATCCGGGTCCAACCGGGGATAGGGCGTATCGCGCGGCGCGTCCTCCTCGCGGACCGCACCCTGCTTGACCAGACCCTTGACCACCGATCCCGAGACCCCCGCCATCTCGGCCAGTTCGCCCAGGGTAAAGGATAGCCCGCCATGGTCACGCAGCACCCCCAGCACCCTGTCGCGCGCGGCGGTCATGCGATCAGGTTTGGCATCGCCGAGCCGGAACACCTTGCGCATGGAGGGCGCATCGCCCAACCCCGGCGCCCGGGTGGCCAGCCGCAGCATCGCCGGCATGGGCGTCAGGGTGTAGCCCGCCGCCCGTTCGAGAAAGTCACGCATGTCCGGCGTCATGGGCGCAAGGTCCAGCACTCGGATCACCGAGCGGATCTTGGCCCGGTCATAGTTGCCCCGGCCCGGCCCCCAGACCACACCCAGCACCTTGCGCGGGCCCAGCGGGACCTCGACGAAGGCGCCCAGCCAGCAGCCGCCCTCGGGCGCGGCATAATCCAGCACCCGGTCCAGCGGCTGGGTGGTCAGCACGCCGACCAGGGCGCCTTCGTCGTAGAAGTCAGGTGCCGCCGAAGTCATGTTAGCGCAACCATCAAGGGGTTTCCGTATTGTCTAATCTGGGGTAAACCCTGCCATGACAACTGCCAACCCCAAGCACCCGGAGCTCTGACATGAAGTTCTTTGTCGATACCGCCGACGTCGACGCCATCCGCGACCTGCACGCGCTGGGGATGGTGGACGGCGTCACCACGAACCCGTCGCTGATCATGAAGTCGGGCCGCGACATCCACGAGGTCACCGCAGAGATCTGCGAGATGGTCGAGGGGCCGGTCAGCGCCGAAGTCGTCGCCACCGAGGCCGAGGCCATGATAACCGAGGGCCGCAAGCTGGCCGGGATCGCCGACAACATCGCCGTCAAGGTGCCGCTGACATGGGACGGGCTGAAGGCCTGCAAGACGCTCAGCGACGAAGGCAAGATGGTCAATGTCACGCTCTGCTTCTCGGCCAACCAGGCGCTGCTGGCGGCCAAGGCGGGCGCGACCTTCATCTCGCCCTTCATCGGGCGGCTGGACGACCTCAACCTCGACGGGCTGGACCTGATCGAGGACATCCGCACCATCTACGACACCTACGGCTTCGACACCCAGATCCTGGCCGCCTCGATCCGCTCGGCCAACCACATGAGCGACTGCGCCAAACTGGGCGCCGATGTGGCCACGGCCCCCCCGGCGGTGATCCACAAGATGGCCGAGCATATCCTGACCGACAAGGGCCTGGCCGCCTTCCTCGAGGATGCCGCCAAGGCCGGGATCAAGATCGTCTGACAGTGCCGTCCGGGGCTGCATTTTGTTCTGGCCCGGTGTGATCCCGCTCTGGTAAGCTCTTGCCAAACAAAAAGGATGGGCGTCATGAGCAGCAGCCCCGGCACCACCGTCCGCGATCGCATTCTGTCAGATCCAGAGACCGTGCTCGAGGATCAGGAGGTCATGCGCGCGCTGATCGCGGCAAACGCAAAGTCCATGGGGTCGAACATCATCGATCTGCGCGGCATCGCCATGGAGCGGCTTGAGGCACGGCTGGACCGTCTGGAAGACACCCATCGTACCGTGATCGCCGCCGCCTACGACAATCTGGCGGGCACCAACCAGATTCATCGGGCGATCCTGCGGATGATGGAGTCCTCCCGCTTTGAGGACTTCCTGACCGATCTGGCAGGCGACGTGGCCGACATCCTGCGCGTGGACAGCCTGCGGCTGGTGCTGGAATCCGCCAGCCGCGCCGAAGACCCGGCCGTAAGCCGCGGTCAGGACGTGCTGCGGGTGACCGAGCCGGGCTTCGTGGCCGACTACATCACGCAGGGCAGAAACCATCCGCCGCGCCAGGTGACCCTGCGCCAGCTGCGCACGGACAACGAGATGCTCTTCGGCGAGAAGGCCGATTTCATCCGCTCCGAAGCCTGCCTGCGCCTGGACCTCGGCAGTGGGCGGCTGCCGGGGGTGCTGGTTCTCGGCGCCGAGGACCCCCACCAGTTCACCCCGCAACAGGGCACCGACCTGCTGGCCTTCTTCACAGGTGTGCTCGAACGGGTCATGCGGCGCTGGCTGGGCTAGGCCATGATCGCCCCTGCCCTGTCCGACGCGCTGGACCGGTGGCTCGACCACCAGCGGGCCCTCGGCGGGGCCGCCGAGAACACCATCGCCGCCTATCGCCGTGACGTCCTGTCGTTTCTCGCCTTCATGGCCCGGCATCACGGTGCGGCCCAGGGCCTTGCCCCCATTGCAGCCGTGACCGTCTCGGACATGCGCGCCTGGATGGCCCACGAACGCGGGCGCGGCATCGCGGCGCGGTCGCTGGCACGGGCGCTCTCGGCGGTGAAAGGTTTCTACCGCTGGCTGGCCGAACGCGAGGGCATCGACCCCAGCGCCGTGCTGGCCACCCGTGCCCCCAAGCCCCGCAGCCGGCTGCCGCGCCCCCTGGCGCCAGAGGCCGCCCGTCAGATGCTCGACCAGGTCGAACTCCAGGCCACCAAACCCTGGGTGGCCGCCCGCGACGTGGCCGTGGTCACGCTGCTCTACGGCTGCGGCCTGCGCATCTCCGAGGCGCTGGGGCTGACGGGCCGCGACGCGCCACTGGGCCAAAGCCTGCGCATCCGGGGCAAGGGCGGCAAGGACCGGCTGGTCCCGGCTCTGCCCGCCGCGCGCGACGCGGTCGCGGCCTACACGCACAGCTGTCCGCACAGGCTCGACGCCGAGGCCCCGCTCTTTCGCGGGCAGCGCGGCGGGCCACTCTCCCCACGCGCGATCCAGAAGGTGACCGAACAGGCGCGACTGCAACTGGGCCTGCCCGCCACGGCGACGCCCCACGCCCTGCGCCACAGCTTCGCCACGCACCTGCTTTCCGCCGGCGGCGACCTGCGCGCGATCCAGGATCTTCTGGGCCATGCATCGCTCTCGACAACCCAGACCTACACCGCGGTGGACACCGCCCGCCTGATGGAGGTCTACGACCGCGCCCACCCGCGGTCGGGCAAATGACCGTTTCTTCGGGTTTCAAATACCGTGGGGGAGTCGGTCGCAGACCGACGGGGGCAAGGCCCCCGACCCGAGGCGGCGTCCCGCCGCCGAGATATCAAGCGTGGCGCAGCCACACCGCTTGACAGCCCCCGCCCGCTTGCGCCGCCGGGCCAAATCCGACATCACAGCCGCATGACAGACCACAGCAAGGCCCTCACCGTTCACCTGCTCACCGGCACCGGCGCCGTCTTTGCCATGCTCGCCATGCTCGAGGCGATCCAGCAGGACTGGGCCCTCATGTTCGTCTGGCTGGTCGTGGCCTTTGCCGTGGACGGAATCGATGGCCCGCTGGCGCGGCGCTACGACGTCAAGCGCCATGCGCCGCGCTTCGACGGGGTCCTGCTCGACCTGATCATCGACTACCTGACATATGTCTTCATCCCGGCCTATGCGCTCTATGCCAGTGGGCTGATGGACGGCTGGTCGGGCTGGGTGGCGGTGATCGCCATCACCTATGGCTCGGCGCTCTATTTCGCCGATACCAGCATGAAGACCACCGACAATTCCTTCCAGGGCTTTCCCGGCTGCTGGAACATGGCCGTTCTGGTGTTCTTCGCGACCGAACCGCACTGGGCGACCTGCCTCGGCCTGGTCGCGGCGCTGACCCTCGCCATGTTCCTGCCCGTGAAATTCATCCATCCCGTGCGGACCCGGCGCTGGCGGGTGCTCTCGCTGCCGGTGGCCGTGGTCTGGACTGCCCTGGCGGGCTTTGCCGCCTGGACCGGGTTCGCCCCCGGCCCCGTGGTGACGGGCGCCCTGGTCGTGACCTCGCTCTACCTGCTGCTGGCCGGACCGGTTCAGCAAGCGCTCTACGGCATGGACGACAGGGCCTAGAAAACCTCTTCGATCACCATCTCGACGCCGTTCTGCGCGAAGCTGTCGCCCGCCTGAAGCCCCGCCATCTTCTTGTAGATCGGGCTTTCCTGCGAAATCCCCATGTAGGTGACGCCGCCGCAGTCGAACTTGCGGGTCGAGACGGCAACGATGAAATGCCGCCCGCCCAGCGTGACCACCGCGCCGGGGCCGACCTCGGCGCTCGGGCCGGTGTCCAGCGCCTCGAGCGCGTCGATCTTGGCTTCATGATCGTGGATCGGATCGTCAAAGCCATGGGCCAGGTCCGCCGCGACGCGGGCCGCAGCCAATTCGTCGCGCTCGTGGGGTTCGTTCTCGGCGAGGCGGCTGTCCTTGAGAAAGGCCGCGTAGTGATCCCGGGCGGCCCGAAGCTCTTCGGATTCCAGCGCCAGCATGCGGTCGCGCAACTCGGTCTTGCTGGGATGTGTCATTCGCCTGTCTCCTTCGTTTTGCAGCAAAGACAAGACACAGCCCCGCACCGGCCCGCGCTGATCTGGATCAATCGGCGGGCAGCGGCTGTCCCGCGCCACTGCGCGAAACAGCCTGCCCCCGGGCAGGATATGGCCTCAGCCCAAGGCCGTGTCGCAGCGCCAGCAGACGCCCGGATGGGTATGGCGGCCCACATCCGGTAGGATCTTCCAGCAGCGCTGGCACTTCTCGCCTTCGGCCTTCTCGAAGACCACGCCGACGCCCGCGACCTCCGGCAGGCGGAAGGCCTCGGCAGGCGAGGGATCGGTGGTCACGCGAACGGCCGACGTGATGCAGATATCCTCGAAATTCACGGTATCGAGGATCGCCTTCGCCGCGGCATCGACATGCACCACCGGCGCGGCCTCCAGCGAGGCGCCGATCACCTTGTCCCGGCGCTGCACTTCCAGCGCGGCGGTCACGGCCCGGCGGACCCGACGCACGGTGGCCCATTTCCCGGCCAGTTCTTCGTCGCGCCAGTCGCCCGGCGTCTCGGGGAAGTCCACCAGATGGACCGAGCTGCCCGCGCCCGGGAACCGTTCCAGCCAGACCTCTTCCATGGTGAACACCAGCACCGGGGCCAGCCAGGTCGTCAGCCGGTGGAACAGGATGTCCAGAACCGTCAGCGCGGCGCGGCGCCGGTCGCTGTCGCCGTCACAGTAAAGCGCGTCCTTGCGGATGTCGAAATAGAAGGCCGACAGTTCGACCGTGGCGAAGTTGAACAGCGCCTGGAACACGCCCTGGAAATCGAACCGGGCATAGCCGTCGCGCACCACCGCGTCCAGTTCGGACACCCGATGCAGCACCCAGCGTTCCAGTTCCGGCATCTCGGCGGGATCGACCCGGTCGCTTTCCTCGAAATGCGCCAGCGCCCCCAGCAGGAACCGCAGGGTATTGCGCAACCGGCGATAGCTGTCGGCCACGCCCTTGAGGATTTCCGGCCCGATCCGCTGGTCGGCCATGTAATCGGTCTGCGCCACCCAGAGCCGCAGGATATCGGCGCCGTATTGCTTGACCACATCATCGGGCGCGACGACATTGCCCAATGACTTGGACATCTTGTTGCCCTTCTCGTCCAGCGTGAAGCCGTGGGTGACCACGTTGCGATAGGGCGCGCGCCCCTTGGTGCCGCAGGCCTGCAGCAGCGAGGAATGGAACCAGCCGCGGTGCTGGTCGGTGCCTTCCATGTAGACATCGGCGATGCCGTCGGGGGTGCCATCGGCCCGGTCGCGCAGCACGAAGGCGTGGGTCGAGCCTGAATCGAACCAGACGTCGAGGATGTCGAAGACCTGCTCCCAGTCGTCCGGGTCGTAGTGATCGCCCAGGAAACGCGCCTTGGCGCCGGGCTTGTACCAAGCGTCGGCGCCCTCGGCCTCGAAGGCCTCGGCGATGCGGGCGTTGACGGTTTCGTCGCGCAGCAGAAAGTCCGGGTCGGTGGGCAGCGCGCCCTTGCGGGTGAAACAGGTCAGCGGCACACCCCAGGCCCGCTGGCGCGACAGCACCCAGTCGGGCCGGGTCTCCATCATCGCGCGCAGGCGGTTCTGCCCCGAGGCGGGTGTGAACTTCACCAGCTCGTTGATGGACTTGAGCGCGCGGTCGCGGATCGTCGTGCCGTGGGCGTCCTGTCCGTCGCCCACGGGGCGGTCGATGGCGGCGAACCACTGCGGCGTGTTGCGGTAGATCACCGGCGCCTTCGACCGCCAGGAATGCGGATAGCTGTGCTTGATCTTGCCGCGCGCCAGAAGGCCGCCGACCTCTTGCAGCTTGGCGATGATGGCGGCGTTGGCATCGCCCTCCCAGTCGCCCTTCTTTGGCTTGTCGCGCAGGATCTTCTTGCCGCCGAAGAACGGCAGGTCGGCGCGGAAACTGCCGTCGTCCTTCACGTTGTAGGTGATGACCTGGTCGAGCATCCCCAGTTCGCGGTAAAGCTCGTATTCCTCCATCCCATGGCTGGGCGCGCAGTGCACGAAACCTGTGCCCTCTTCATCGGTGACGAAATCGGCGGCGCGGAAGTCCCGCCGGTCGTCCCATTCGCCATTCGACCCCTCGGCCCCGGCCAGCGGGTGCTTGAGGCTCAGGCCCGACAGTTCTTCGGCGGTGACGTCGCGCACCCGTCGCCACATGCCGTCGTCCAGCCGCGCGCGTGCCATGACATCGGCCGCCAGATTGTCGGCCAGCAGGTAGCGGTCGCCCGTGTTGGCCCAGCACTCCTCGGGGGTGTCCAGCACCTCGTAGAGGCCGTAGGAGATGTCCGCGCCATAGACCACGGCCTTGTTTGATGGAATTGTCCACGGAGTTGTCGTCCAGATGACGACATGCGCGCCTAGCAGGTCGCTTCGACTCATCGTCGACATCAAAGCGGTCGCGGCTGTGTCATGGGCTTTGCCCGTGCGACTGGCAGACTTAACCTCAAACTTCACCCAAACGGTAAAGCTCTCCTTGTCGTGATACTCGACCTCGGCCTCGGCCAGGGCGGTCTTTTCCACCGGCGACCACATCACTGGCTTGGACCCCTGGTAGAGCGTGCCGGTCATCAGGAATGTCATGAATTCCTCGGCGATCACGCGTTCGGCGTGGAAATCCATCGTCAGGTAGGGATCGGCCCAGTTACCGGTGATGCCCAGCCGCTTGAACTCGTCGCGCTGGGTGTCGATCCAGCCCTCGGCAAAGCGGCGGCATTCCTGGCGGAAGTCGATGACATCCACCTGGTCCTTGTCCTGGCCCTTTTCACGGTAGCGTTCCTCGATCTTCCACTCGATGGGCAGGCCGTGGCAATCCCAGCCGGGCACGTAGCGCGCATCGTGGCCCAGCATCTGGTGGCTGCGCACGATGATGTCCTTGATCGTCTTGTTCAGGCCGTGGCCGATGTGCAGGTGCCCGTTGGCATAGGGTGGGCCGTCATGCAGCACGAACGGGGGCCGGCCCTCTTTCTCGCGCAGGCGGTCGTAGATGCCGATGCTATCCCAGCGGGCCAGCCACTCGGGTTCACGCTTGGGCAAACCCGCGCGCATGGGGAAATCTGTTTTCGGCAGGTTCAGCGTATCTTTGTAGTCGGGCGTATCGGCGCACATCGTGTCGCGTCCTTCGAAATTCGGGAATTATTCACGGCTGCTCAGGTCGGTGCGGATTCCTCGGACACCTTTGCCCGGCGTCTCTGGCTTGGCTCAGAGCGCCGGGGTCGTAATTCGGATGATGGGCCGGGCATGTCTCATGTCTGGGCTGCTTATAGGCCCCGTCGCGGCAGGGGTAAAGTGGGAGGCACGGCAGGCCCGGGGTCAGGCCGCGAACAGCGTCCCCACACCGTAGGCGATTGCCGCGGCAGTGCCGCCGATCACGAAGGTCTCGGTGCCCGACCGCCACCAGGGCGCCAGCGACCAGCGGCTTTTCCAGACGCCAACGGCGAAGAATACCCCCATCGTCAGGCCGAACGACCAGCCGAACGGTGTCGCGACCCCCAGAAGGAACGGCAGAAGCGGCACCATGCCGGCCAGCAGGAAGGCGGCGAAGGTCGCCAGCGCGGCCCGCATCGGCTGCGGCTCGACGATCGAAAGGCCGTATTCGCCTTCCATCATCAGGTCGATCCAGGCTTTCCGGTCGCCAGCGATGGCCGCCACGGCGTCCTCCAGCACGGAACCGTCCAGCCCCTTGGCACGCAGGATCTCGCGTACCTCGCGCCGCTCGCCCTCGGGGTTGTCGCGGATATGGCGGGCCTCGACCGCGCGCAGGCGCTTGATCTCGTCCAGTTCGGACTTGGTGCCCGAGTAATTGCCCGCCGCCATGGAAAATCCGTCGGCCAGGACATTGGCCAGTCCCAGTGCAACGATAATGAAGGGTGACAGCCCGGCACCCGCCACCCCCGCGACGATGGCAAGGGTCGTGACCGACCCGTCGATGGCCCCGTAGATCATGTCGCGCAGGTGGCCGCGCCCGGCGGGTGCGTTGATGCGGGCCTCCACCTCGGATTGGCTGTGTCCGTGTTCGTCCATGGGGGCAATATACACATCAGGCCGAGGCGCTGCCTTGTCCTGAATCAACCCCTTGGCCCGGCGCCGGGGATGACCTATCCAGCCGCCATGCCGCTGCCGCCGAAATTCGATGTCTCGGAAGACGAGATTGCCCGCGTCGTCGCCCGCTTCTACGAGGCTGTCCGCGCTCATCCCGGGCTGGGCCCGGTCTTTGCCGTTCATGTCGACGACTGGCCGGCCCACGAAGAGAAGATCATCCGCTTCTGGTGCAACGCGATCCGGCACGAGCGGGTGTATGACGGCAACCCGGTGCAAGTGCATGTGGCCGCCGGAAACGTCCGGCCCGGTATGTTCGAGACCTGGCTTGCGCTCTTCGATGCTGTGCTGAAGCAGGAACTGCCCGAGGCGCAGGCGCGGTCCTGGTCGGCGCTGGCGCACCGGATCGGGGCCAGCATGCGCGCCGCGGTGGTGGACCGTCAGAAACCCGGCGAGGTGCCGATCCTGCGATAGGACACCCCGAGTCAGGCTCGCGCGAACAGGCCCGTCAGCGCGCGCTTAACCATGCCGCTGACCGAAGGGCGCCTGAGGCTGCCGAAAGGCAGCGGGCGGCAGACCTCCATGGCGGCGACACCCACACGCGCGGTCAGGGCGCCATTCACCACGCCCTCGCCGAAGCGGCGCGAGACCTTGGACAGCATCCCGCCACCCGCGACCGAACCGATCAGGTCATCGCCCACGGCCACCGCCCCCGTGGCCACGAGGTGCGCCAGCACCGACCGGGTCAGCCGCCAACTGCCCAGCGCGCCGGACTTGCCGCCGTAGATCTCGGCGATGCGGCGGATCATGCCGATGTTGGCCGCAAGCGCGGTGAAGATGTCCGCAAAGGCGAGGGGCACCACGGCCGTGACCGTGGCCACCCGGCGTGCGGCCGCCTCGACCTCTTGCCTCGCGCGCTTGTCGAGCGGATCCAGCAGCGCGGTTTCGGCCAGACCCAACAGCGCGTCGGCGTCCAGCACCTCGCCCCGCCGGTCGGTGAAGGCCGCGCGGCCCCAGGCGGTATCCTCGCGATCCTTGTAAAGCGCCAGCAGGTCCTCCGTCACCTCCTGCGCCGCGCTCAGTGATCCATCGGTCAAAGCCTGGGCGGCCCGCGATTGCAGCCGGTCCACCCGGCGCAGCCGCACCAATGCGGCCAGTTCCCGCACCGCGATCAGCAAAAGGACAAGGCAGAATATGCCGGTCAGCCCCAGCGCCAGCGTGCCCAGCAGCGGCGACCGCGCCAGCAGCCCGGTGATGACGTCGTAGGCGGTGACCGAGGCGGCAAATCCCACCAGCGCGGCAAGGCTGCCCCAGAACCAGCGCGCCAGCCGCGATCCCCGCCCTGCCGCCAGATGTGCAGCGCTCTGCATGGCGGCGGCCTCGCCGCCGTCCTCGGGCACAGGCGGTGCGGCATCCGGCGCGATGGTCTCGCTCTCGTCCAGGTCGATCAGCACCGGCCTCTTGCTCATAGCCTGTCCCCCAGCAGGAATTGTGCCGCCCGGTCCAGCCGGATGTGCGGCGGCCCCTCGCCCGGCTTCAGCGTCAAGGGCAGCGGCGCAAAGCGCATCACCTCATAGTCCGCGTCCAGCCAGGCCGCGGCGCCCTTGCGCGCGGGGGCCAGCAGGTGGGCGGGGTCTTCGGGCAGGGCGCCGGGGTGAAAGGCCGCGCGCTTGTCCGTGCCCAGAAGCCGGCCCCGGACCACTGCAAGCTCGGCCCCGTCATGGGGCACGCGGTCCTCGTCCGTGGCGCGCAGGGCAGCGATGGACATGGCGCGTACCTCGGCCCCGGCAAAGGCCGCCCGGTCGCGGGCGCCACGCAGCAGGCTCTCGGTGATCGCGGTCAACCGCGGGTGCTGTTCGTGGTGCAGATGATCGGCCTTGGTCGCGGCGAACAAAATCCGGTCGATGCGGCGCCCCATGAGCAGGCGGCTGAGCACATCGTTCCGCCCGGGCCGGAAGGCCGTAAGGATGTCGGCCATAGCGCGGCGCAGGTCCTCGACCGCGCGCGGGCCCGCATGAATCGCCCCCAGCACATCGACCAGCACGATCTGCCGGTCGATCCGGGCGAAATGATCCCGGAAGAAGGGCCTCACGACATTGCGCTTGTAGCTGTCGAAGCGGCGTTCGAATTCCCGCCATAGGCTGCGGCGGCCCGGCCTGTCGACCGGCGGCAGCGGCGCGAAGGTCAGCACGGGCGAGCCTTCCAGATCACCCGGCAGCATGAAGCGCCCCGGCGTGCAGTCTGAATAACCCGCCTCGCGCGCGGCGTTCAGATGCGCGGTATAGGTCCGGGCCAGCCCCTGCGCCACGGGTTCTTCGAGCACCCCCGCGGGATCGGTGGCGCTCAGCTGCCCCAGGTAGTCGGCGCCGCCGGGCCGATCCTCGATCCGGGCCAGCACCTCGGCCGACCAGCTGGCGAAGTCCTTGTCCAGAAGCGACAGGTCCAGCAGCCATTCGCCGGGGTAATCCACGATGTCCAGATGCACCGTCCGCGGCCCCTGGACCGATCCGATCAGCCCGCCCGGCTGCACCTTCAACGACAGGCGCAGCTCGGAGATGCGGCGCGTGCTTTCGGGCCATAGGGGCGCGCGCGCGGTCAGGTCGGCTAGGTGCGCCTCGTAGTCGAAACGCGGCACCGTGTCGTCGGGCTGCGGTTGCAGATAGGCCGCCCGGATCGCCCCGCTGGCCGCCGGCTGGAACTGTGGCATCCGCCCCCGGTCCAACAGATTGGCCACCAGTGAGGTGATGAAAACGGTCTTGCCCGCGCGGCTCAGGCCCGTGACGCCAAGCCGGATCACCTGGTCGGTGAAGGGTGCGGCGAGGGTGCCGGTCACCCCCTCCACGCCCCGCGAAATTCCCTCTGCGAGCGTCGAAAGACCCACCGCCGCCCCTTTCCTGGCCGTTCGGTGCGAAGATAAGGGGGCGGCCGGGCAATGTGTAGGGATTGATTTCGCCCCCGCCTGCGCCTAAGGCCCCGGCCATGCCTCGCTATGCGCTCAAGATCGAGTACAACGGCCAGCCGTTTTCCGGCTGGCAGCGCCAGACCGACCTGGCCACGGTGCAGGGCACCATCGAGACGGCCCTGGCCCGGCTTTCGCCCGGCCCCCATGCCATCGCGGGGGCGGGCCGGACAGATGCCGGGGTTCATGCCCTGGGCCAGGTGGCGCATTGCGACCTGGACAAGGACTGGGACCCGTTCCGCCTGTCCGAGGCCCTCAACTACCACCTGCGGCCCGCCCCGGTCGCGATCACCGCCTGCGCGCGGGTGGACGGCGACTGGCACGCGCGGTTCTCGGCCCTCGAACGGCGCTATCTCTTTCGACTGGTGGCGCGCCGCGCGCCGCTGACCTTCGAGAAGGGCCGCGCCTGGCGGGTGCCGCAGAGGCTCGACCCGGAGGCGATGCGCGCAGGCGCAGCGCACCTCGTGGGACGGCACGATTTCACCACCTTCCGGTCCTCGATCTGCCAAGCCGACAGCCCGGTCAAGACGCTGGACGCGCTGGAGATCGAGCATCACCCCCGCCCCGAGGGCGGCATGGAGGTCCTGTTCCATGTCCGCGCGCGGTCCTTCCTGCACAACCAGGTGCGCAGCTTCGTGGGCACGCTCGAACGGGTCGGCGCCGGGGCCTGGGAGCCCGGCCGGGTGAAGACGGCGCTCGAGGCCCGCAGCCGCGACGCCTGCGGCCCGGTCTGCCCGCCCGACGGGCTCTACCTAGCCGGGGTCGGCTATCCGCAGGACCCTTTCGCACCCTGAGGGCGGCAAGGCCCCGCCTGATTGTACGGTTTCGCGTTTCCCCACTGCGCTGTCCACGTTACATTCATCGCAACAGGCTGCACTTGTTGGGGGTTTGCGTGCGTCTTCTGACCGGTTTCATCGCCGTCACGATCTGGCTCTGGCCGCTCTGGGCTGCCGCACAGGAGGTGCGCCTGACCCTGCAAGGTGGCGATCGAGCGCTGGAGTCACAACTGCGGAACGCGTCGCTTCTGGTCGCGCTGGAGCGTGACGGCGCCGAGGCTCCGCAGGATTACCTGGCAGCTGCCCGGGCCGACTACGAGCGTCTTCTGACCGGACTGTACCGGGCTGGGCACTATGGCGGCACGATCTCGATCCAAGTGGACGGGCAAGAGGCGGTGACGCTGGACCCGCTGCTACCGCGCGCCTCGGTCGAGCGGGTTGACCTGCGTATCAAAACCGGTCCGCGCTTCCGCTTTGGCCGCACCCAGGTGGCCCCCATCACATCCGACACGACCCTGCCGGAGGCTCTCGCTACCGGGCTACCCGCGCGCAGCGACGTGATCCGCGATGCCACCCGCACCGCCGTGGCGGGCTGGCGCGCCGAGGGGCACGCCCTGGCCGCGCCCAGCGACCAGGACATCAGGGCCAACCACCCGGAACTGGAACTGGACGTCGTCGTCCGGATCGCCCCCGGCCCGGTGCTGCGCTACGGCGAGATCGACGTGACCGGGACCGAGCGCAGCCGCCCCGACCGCGTCCGCGCCATCGCCGGTCTGCGCCCCGGTGACCGCTTCGATCCCGAGGCCATCGCCCGGGCCGAGGCCAACCTGCGCCGCACCGGGGCCTTCGCCTCGGCCACGGTGATCGAGGGCGAGGAGGCCGGCGCCGACGACACCCTGCCCATGGCACTGCGCATTGTCGAACAACCGCTGCGGCGGCTCGGCTTCGGGGCCGAGTATTCAACCGTTTCGGGGCTGACGCTCTCGGGGTTCTGGCTGCATCGCAACCTGCTTGGCGGCGCCGAACGCCTGCGTGTCGAGGCCGAGGTCGCGGGCCTTGAGGGGGCCACCGGGGGCATCGACTACGGCCTGTCGACCAGTTATCTGCGCCCGGCGACCTTCCGCTCGGACGTCGATTTCTATGCGAATCTCGGGATCGAGCAGCGCGACGAGCCGCAGTTCTTCGAACGCAGGATCAATGCCGAGGCGGGCTTTATCCGCCGCATCCGCGAGGAGGCCGTGATCGAGCTTGGCCTGGGCTACAGCGCGGGCGAGGTCGAGGATTCGCAAGGGACGCGCCGCTACCAGGTCCTGACCTTGCCCATCAAGGGCACCCGTGACCGCCGCAACGACGAATTCGACGCCACATCGGGCTACTTCGCCAACCTCGAGATCATGCCCTTCCTCGGTCTGACAGGCAGCGGCAACGGGGTGCGGGTCTACGGCGACGGGCGCGTCTATCGCAGTTTCGGGGCCGAAGACCGCGTCACCTTCGCCCTGCGTGGCCAGGCCGGTGGGGTCTGGGGTGCGGATGCTGTGGACGTGCCCGCCAGCTTCTTGTTCTTCTCGGGCGGCGGCGGCACGGTGCGCGGCCAGCCGTTCCAGTCGCTCGCGGTGGATCTGGGCGGCGGCAACGAGATCGGCGGGCGCGCCTTCGTGGGCGCCCAGGCCGAGGCCCGCGTTGGCATCACCGAGAGCATCGGCCTCGTGGGCTTCTACGACACCGGATTCATCGGGGCCGACGCATTTGATTTCGGCAGCGGCGACTGGCAATCGGGCGCCGGTTTGGGGCTGCGCTACGACACCGGCATCGGGCCGATCCGGTTGGATCTCGCCACCCCTGCGAGCGGCCCGGAGGCGGCTGAACGCGTGGAAATCTACATCGGGATCGGGCAGGCCTTCTGATGCGGTATCTCCTTCTGACCTTCTGTCTTTTGCTGGGCACGTCAGCCCTGGCCCAACAGGCCGAGGACGACCGCGGGTTCCTGACCGGGCTGATCGAGGACGCGGTCTCGGACCTGGGCCGCGAGGTGCGGCTCATGGGCTTCGAAGGGGCGCTGTCCTCGCGCGCGACGGTTCAGGCGATCACGATCGCCGACGAGACCGGCGTCTGGCTGCGGCTAGAAGAGGTCGGCCTGCAGTGGACTCGCTCGGCCCTGCTGTCAGGCCAGATCCAGATCGAGGAACTGGCCGCCGAGCGGATCATCCTGAGCCGGGTGCCGGAACCGGCGGGCGGCGCGGCGGTGCCCAGCGCGCAGGCCACGCCCTTTTTCCTGCCCGACCTGCCGGTCTCGGTCGAGATCGGCGAGGTCCGCGCCGAACGGATCGAGATCGCCGAGGTCTTTCTCGGCGAACCCCTCGCGGCGCGGCTGCAAGGGGCCCTGTCGCTGGTCGACGGGCTGGCCGATGCCGAATTGACGCTGGCGCGGGTGGACGACAAGATCGGGCGCTTCGTCCTCGATACCCGTTATGATGAGTCCGCGGGGCAACTGGCGCTGTCGCTTCTGGCCGAAGAGGGAAAGGGCGGCATCGCCGCCCGGATGCTTGGCCTGCCTGACCGGCCCGCCCTGCGCCTTGAGATCACGGGCGACGCCCCGATCAGCGCCTTCGACGCCGAGCTTGCCCTGTCCACCGACGGGGCCGAACGTGTGATGGGCCGGTTTCAGCTGGGCCATGAGGGCGGCGCGGCGGAAACCGTCCCGGCCGAGACAGCCCCGGACGAGACCTGGTTCAACCTGGCCCTGACCGGTGATTTGCGGCCCTTGTTGCAGGAGGACTACCACCCTTTCTTCGGGCCCTCGTCCAGCCTGCTGGCCTTTGGGCTGCGCGATGGCGACGGGGCGCTGGACCTGACCTCGCTTTCGATCGAGGCCGAGCAACTGACGCTTGGCGGCTCGGCCCGGATCGGGGCGGGGGGCTGGCCCGAGGCCTTCGATTTGACCGGCCGCATGGCGGCGGCGGATGGCGAGCCGGTGCGCCTGCCCGTCTCGGGGCCCCGGACCGAGATCGCCTCTGCCGACATCGACCTGCGATACGAGACCGCAGCGGGCGAGCGCTGGCGGGGGCGCTTCACGGCGCGGGATCTGGATCATCCCGAGCTGTCGGTCGATCGGCTGACCCTTCGCGGGCAGGGCACGATTGCCGAGGGCGCAGGCGCGGACCTTGGGCGGTTCAGCGCCGATCTGGACTATGCCGCCACGGGACTCACGCTGACCGACCCCGCCCAGGCCCGGGCGCTGGGCTCGGACATCCGCGGCAGCCTGCGCTTTGCCCGGCAGGAGGGCGAGCCTTTCGAGGTCGAGGCCCTGACCCTTCGGGGCGCGGGGCTGTCGGCACAGGCCAATGCCACGGTCCGCGGGCCTGACGTGCGCTTTCGCACCCGCACTGCGGCACGGATCACGGCCGAGGATTTCGGCCGCTTCTCGGGGCTGGTCGGTCGGCCGCTGCAGGGCGACGGGCAGATCGCACTTTCGGGCAGGCTGCAGCCCTTCGACGGGATTTTCGACATCGACCTGAGCGCCCGGACAGGTGACCTCGGGCTTGGCATCGCGCAGGTCGACCCGCTGCTGACCGGTGAGACGCGCCTGTCGCTGCGCGCCGCCCGCAACGAGAGCGGCACCCGCCTGGACGACCTGGACCTGCGCGGCGAACACCTGAGCGCCGATGCCAGCGCCGAGATCACGGGCGATGCGGCCAGCGGGACCGTTGCCGCCCGGATCACCGACATGGGCCGGATCGACTCCGCCCTGCAGGGGCCGGGCACCTTCGACGCGGACCTGCGCACCGACGCGGCCGGCGTCGTCACGACCGAGGCCGTGCTGATCGCCCCCGATACCCGGCTTGATGCCGATGTCACCGCCACCCCCGAGGGCGCGGGCTATGCCGTGACGGGCCTTGCCGTGCTCGAGGCCGGCGACCTGTCGCGGGTCGCGGGCCTCACGGGGTTGCGGCTGGGCGGGGCCATGACGCTCGAGGCGCGCGGAGACTACGCCACCGAGACCGGCGCGGCGCAGGCTGGTCTGACAGTCACCACGCAGAACCTGCGCGCCGGGCCGGCGGGGCTCGATCCGCTGCTGCGCGGCGCGGGCGAGTTGCGGGCCGAGTTCGACCAGGGCCCGACCGGGCGCATCGCCCTGAGCGGGTTGCGCGCGCGCTTTCCCAATATCAGTGCGGATGGCGACGTGGACATCGCCGACGACGGGCTCGCCCGCGCCGACCTGGACCTGCGGCTGGCCGATGTCGGGCTGCTGGCCCCGGATTTCGCCGGACCCGCCACAGCCCGGATCGAGGCCGCGCAGGACGCGCGCGGCTGGCAGGTCTCGGGCAGCGGCAGCGGCCCGGCGGGCACCACCGGGCAGGCCGATGGCCGGATCGGCAACGATGGTCAACTGGCGCTGAACCTGGTCGGGCAGGCCCCGCTGGGGCTGGCCAATGCCTTCATCGCGCCGCGCCAGATCAGCGGGCTGGCCCGCTACGACCTGTCGGTGAACGGTCCTCCGCGCCCGGCGTCGCTGTCGGGCGCGGTGACGCTCTCCGATGGGCGCCTGACCGCTCCGAACCTGGGCCAGGCGATCGAGGCGCTATCCGGCCGCGTCCGCGTTAACAGTGGGCTGGCGCAACTGGACCTGACGGGCGACCTGGCCGCGGGCGGGCAGATCGTGGCCGGGGGCAGCATCGGGTTGTCGACCCCCAACACCGCCGACCTGCGTCTGGAGTTGCAGCGCGCCCGCCTGCGCGATCCCGCCCTTTACGAAACGCGGGCAACCGGCACCATCCGCGTGACCGGGCCACTGCGCGGGGGCGCGCGCCTCAGCGGCGGGGTCGCGCTGGGCCGCACCGAGATCCGCGTGCCCTCCAGCCCCGTGTCCACCCTGGGCGACCTGCCGCGTGTGACCCACAAGGCCCCTGGCCGGGCGGTGCGGCGCACGCTGGGCCGCGCCGGCCTCGGCACCGATCCGGGCACGCGGGGCGGCAACGGGGCGGGCGGGCGCCCCTATCCGCTGGACCTGCAGATCGACGCCCCCGCGCGCATCTTCGTGCGCGGCCGGGGCCTTGACGCGGAACTGGGCGGCGCGTTGCGCCTGACCGGAACCACCGCCGCCGTCCGCCCCATCGGGCGCTTCGAGCTGCTGCGCGGGCGGCTGGATATCCTCGGCCAACGGTTCGACCTGACCGAGGGCTATGCTGAGTTGCAGGGCGATTTCACCCCCTACCTGCGCCTTGTCGCCCGAACCGAAGCGCGCTCGGGCACCGACGTGTCGATCATCATCGAGGGCCCCGCGGATAACCCTGAAGTCCGTTTCGAGAGCAGCCCGGAACTGCCCCAGGACGAGGTCCTGGCGCAATTGCTCTTCGGGCGCGACCTGTCCGCGATCAGCCCGCTGCAGGCGGTGCAGCTGGCCTCGGCCGTGGCCACCCTTTCGGGGCGTGGCGGCGGCGGCGCGCTGGAAGGGCTACGCGAAGGGCTGGACCTCGACGATTTCGACATCACCACCGACGAGGACGGCAACGCCGCAGTGCGCGCGGGCAAATATATCTCGGAAAACGTCTATACCGACATCACCGTCGGCGCCGATGGCACTTCGGGGGTCAATCTGAACCTCGACGTCACCGACGACGTTACCGCGCGCGGCAGCTTCGGATCGGAGGGCGAGTCCAGCCTTGGTATCTTCTACGAGCGGGATTACTAGCGCACGTGGCGAAAACGCGGGAACCATTTTTCGCTTCCCTGTCCTGCGCTTTCAAAAGTTCAGAGTGGGGCGCATCAATGAGACTGAATGCGCTACGCTCACCCTCCCCCGCCCACAGAGCCGACGCTCATGTCTCGGCGAGCACCTTCTCGACCTCCTGGAAGGGGCAGGCGACACGCCGATCGGCTTCGGCTGCCTCCATCGCCGGGCGGGCATGCGCGCAGCTGGGCTGCGCCTTTGGGCAGCGGGTCCGGAAGACACAGCCCGAGGGCGGGGCCAGCGGGCTTGGCAGGTCGCCCTCCAGCACCGGGCGTTCGCGTGCGGCCTCCAGAACCGGGTCGGGGATCGGCACCGAAGATATCAGCGCCTGCGTGTAGGGGTGGCGCGGCGTCGCGGTGATGGCCCGGGCCGGGCCGACCTCCATGGGACAGCCCAGGTACATGACCATGATCCGGTCCGAGATGTGCTTCACCACGCTCAGGTCATGGGCGATGAAGATCATCGACAGGCCCATCTCGGCCTGCAGGTTCTTGAGCAGGTTCACCACCTGCGCCTGCACCGACACGTCCAGCGCCGAGACGGGTTCGTCGCAGACCAGCAGTTTCGGCTTGAGGATCAGGGCACGGGCGATGCCGATCCGCTGGCACTGGCCGCCGGAAAACTCGTGCGGGTAGCGGTTGATCAGGTTGGGCAGCAGCCCGACCTTTTCCATGATCTCGGCCACGCGCGCCTTGACCTGCCGGCGGGGGGTGGCGGGTTCGTGGGTCGTCAGGGGCTCGGCGATGATGTCGCCCACGGTCATGCGCGGGTTCAGCGCCGCCAACGGGTCCTGAAAGACCATCTGCACGTCGCGGCGGTGGCGGCGACGCTCCGGCGGTGTCATCTCGGCCAGGTCCTGCCCCTCGTAGACGATTTGCCCACCCGAGCTGGGGATTGTCCCGATTACCGCGCGGGCCAGGGTGGATTTGCCCGAGCCGCTTTCGCCCACAAGGCCCAGCGTCTCGCCCGGCATCAGGTCCAACGACAGCTGGCTGACCGCGTGCAATTTCAGCGAGGGCGTCCAGGGCCAGGTCCCCTGCGGGCGCACGTCGAAGGTGACCGAGACATCGCGGATCGACAGGATCGGCTCAGACATCGCGCATCTCCTGTTTCATCTCTGCGGGGCTGGCATGGCAGGCCCGGCGGCGGCTGTCGCCCAGCGCCTCGAGCCCAGGCTTCACCGTCGGGCAATGTTCGCGCACGATCTCGCAGCGCGGCGAGAAGGGACATCCCGCGGGCAGGTTGGACATGTCCGGCGGTTCGCCCGAGATGGTCTGAAGCACCTCCATCTCGCGGTCCAGCCGCGGCACCGCGCCCAGCAGCCCCGCCGTATAGGGGTGCGACGGGTCGGCGAAGATCGGCGCCGTCGGCCCCTCCTCCATGATCTGCCCGCCATAGAGCACCAGCGTCCGGTCGCAGAAATCCGCGACGATGCCGAGGTCATGGGTGATGAGGATCACGGCGGTGTTGAACTCTTCACGGATTTCGCCCAGCAGCTTCATGATCTGCGCCTGAACGGTGACGTCCAGTGCCGTGGTGGGCTCATCCGCGATCAGCAGGCGCGGGCGGCACAGCAGTGCCATGGCGATCATGATCCGCTGGCGCATCCCGCCGGAAAACTCGTGCGGATACATGGAGATCCGCGACTTGGCATCGGGGATGCGCACCGCGTCCAGCATCTGCACCGCCTGTGCGATGGCGTCCCGCTTGGACAGGCCCTTGTGCAGTTGCAGCACCTCGGCCATCTGGTCGCTGACCCGGATGTAGGGGTTGAGCGAGGTCATCGGGTCCTGGAAGATCATGCCGATCTGGTTCGAGCGCACCTTGTTGAGTTGCCGCCGGGACAGCGACAGCAGATCATTGCCCTCGAAGGCGACCCGGCCCGTGGCGCCGCCGTTCCTCGCCAGCAGGCCCATGATGGCAAAAGCCGTCTGGGACTTGCCCGAACCGCTTTCGCCGACGATGGCGAGGGTCTCCTTGCGGGCCACGGTGAAATCGAGGCCGTTAACGGCATTCACCGGGCCGTCATTGGTCTGGAAGGTGACGGTCAGGTCGGAAACATCGAGAAGCGCCATGTGTTCAGCGGTCCTTGGGGTCGAGCGCGTCGCGCAGGCCGTCGCCCACGAAGAAGAACGCGAATAGCGTGATGAGAAAGAAGAACAGCGGATAGAAGAGCATCCAGAGCGTGCCGTTGTTCATCTGCTTGGTGCCAAGGCTCATGAGCGCCCCGAGCGAGGTGTTGGGTTCCTGCACCCCGAGCCCGAGGTAGGAGATGAAGCTTTCGAAGATGATCATCTGCGGCACCAGTAGCGTGGCATAAACGATAACGATGCCCAGCAGGTTGGGCACCACGTGGCGCAGGATGATCGTCAGCGGTTTCACCCCGGTGGCCACGGCCGCCTCGACGAATTCCTTGTTCTTGATGGTCAGGGTCTGGCCACGCGCAATCCGCGCCATGTCCAGCCATGAGATCAGCCCGATCCCGATGAAGAGCATCAGGATCGAGCGACCGAAGATCACCAGCATCAGGATGAGCACGAACATGAAGGGAATGGACATCAGCACGTCCACGGTGCGCATCATGATGCTGTCCACCCGGCCGCCGATGTACCCGGCGGTGGCGCCGTAGAGCGTGCCCACGACGACCGCCACCAGGGCGCCGACAATGCCGACCAGCAGCGAGATGCCTGTGCCCTGCACCGTGCGGGCGTACAGGTCGCGGCCATCGACATCGACGCCGAAATAGTGCCCCGTCGCGATCGAGGGGCTGCCTTGATAGGCATTTGCGCCCATCAGCGAGAAATCCACGAAATCGCGTTCATACTGGGCGATCAGCCCGCCGAAGGCGGCGAAGAGGCAGATCAGGACCAGCACCACCAGACCGGCCAGGGCCGCCTTGTTGCGCAGGAACCGCGCCCGGGCGTCCGCCCAGAGCGACCGGCCCTGCACCTCGGCCAGGTGGCCGACCTCTTCCAGCATCTTCGCGTCGGGTTGTGCAAGTTTCATGGCCCTGCCCCCTTCAGTAGCGGATCTTCGGGTCGATCCAGGCGTAGAGGACATCGACGATCAGGTTGAAAGAGATGGTCAGGACCCCCACCAGAAGCGTGATCCCCATGATCACGGCATAGTCGCGGTTGAAGGCCGAGTTGACGAAGAATTGTCCGATGCCCCCGGTCGAGAAGATGATGTCGATCACCACCGAGCCGGTGATCATCCCCACCATGGCCGGCCCGAGGTAGGACAACACCGGCAGCAGCGCCGGTTTGAGGGCATGGCGGAAGATCACGCGCCGCATGGGCAGGCCCTTGGCCTGGGCGGTGCGGATGAAATTGGAATTGAGCACCTCCAGCATGGACGACCGTGTGATCCGCGCGATCGAGGCCATGTAGGAGGTCGACAGCGCGATCACCGGCATGATGACATATTCCCACTGCCCACCGTTCCAGCCGCCGCCCGGCAGCCAGCCCAGCCAGAGCGTGAAGATCAGCACGAGGATCGGCGCCATGACGAAATTGGGCAGGGCCTGCGCGCCGATGGTGATGCCCACGGCCAGGTAGTCGAGCACCGAGTTCTGCCTTACGGCCGCGGCGACACCCAGCGAGACGCCCACCACCATGGCGACCACCGCCGACCACATCCCGTAGGTCAGCGTCACCGGGAATCCCTGGGCGATCACGTCGTTCACGCTCCGGTCAGTGTATTGGAAGGAGGGGCCGAAATCGAACTGGGTCACCACGCCCCAGACATAGGTCACCATCTGCCGCCACATCGGCTGATCCAGGCCGTACTTGGCCTCGAGGTTGGCCATGACCTGCTCCGGCACGGGGCGTTCAGAGTTGAACGGGCCGCCGGGGGCCGCGTACATCAGCACAAAGCTGATCACGACAAGGATGAGAGTCGTGGGAATGGCGACCGCGAGGCGCCGGACGATGAATGAGAACATGGCGGGTGTCCCGAAAGATGGCGGCCCGCGCCCCCGGATAAGAAGGGCGCGGGCCTGTGCAGGGTCCGACGGCTGGCCTAGTCGTCAGCGACGAAATAGAGGTCCTTGGAATACCAGTTCTGCTGAACGTTCTCCACAGGCCAGGACGGGATCAGGTTGTCTTCCATCATGTAAACGCCGGCATAGTGGTAGATCGGGATCACCGGCATGTCCTCGGCGATGATCTGTTCCACCTGCGTGTAGTTGGCGTTGGGGTCCTCGGCCGTCTTGGCATCGGCCAGCAGCTGATCGACCTCGGCATCAGAATACTTGGCGTCGTTATAGCCCGAGCTGGTCTGCAGCAGGTCAAGGAAGGTCGACGCCTCGTTGTAGTCGCCACACCAGGCACCGCGGGCCAGTTCGAAGTCACCGGTGTTGCGCGCCTCAAGGAAGGTCTGCCATTCCATGTTGGCCAGGGTGGCGTCCACACCGAGGGTCTGGTCCCACATCTGGCTCATGGCGACGGCCACGGAACGGTGCGCATCCGAGGTGTTGTAGACCATCTCGAAGGACAGGGGGTTGTCCTCGCCATAGCCGGCCTCGGCCATCAGGTCCCGCGCCATTGCGTTGCGCTCTTGCTGGGTCATCGCGGCCATTTCCACGTCCGGCACCTCGAAGTTCGCGGTGGCGGCGGGGGTAAAGGTATAGGCCGGGCTCTGGCCGCCGGCGAGGACGTTCTCGACGATCACGTTGCGATCCACGGCAAGGGCCAGGGCCTTGCGGACGCGCTGGTCCTTGAAGGCCTCGGGGCCGTCGTCGCGCAGGTTGAAGGTGTAGTAGTAGTTGCACAGCCGCGGGAAGCTGATCGCCTCTTCGGGGTGCTCTTCCTTCAGGCGCGGGTACTGTCCGGCAGGCACCTCGGTCCGGTCAAGCTCGCCCGCGAGGAAGCGGGTCAGAGCCTGGTTCTCGTCGTTGATGACCAGGGCGGTGACCTCTTCGATGATGGTGTTCTCGGCGTCCCAATACATGTCGTTCTTGACACGAACGGACCGTTCCTGCGGCACATGCTCTTCCAGCACATAGGCACCGTTGGACACGATGTTCTCGGGCAGGGTCCACTGGTCGCCATGTTCCTCGATCACCGACTGCGGCACCGGGAAGGTGGTCGCATGGGTCAGCATCTGCGGGAAGTAGGGCAGCGGTTCCTTAAGCCGCACCTCGAGCGTATGATCGTCGATCGCGGTCACGCCCAGGTCTTCGAGCGGCGCGTCCCCGGCGATGACCTCGTCGACGTTTTCCAGGGACAGCAGGCTCATGTACCAGGCATAGGGCGACGCCAGTTCTGGGCTGGCCGCGCGGCGCCAGGCATAGACGAAGTCACCGGCGGTGACGGGATCGCCGTTGGACCACATCGCGTCCTGGCGCAGGGTGAAGGTATAGGTCTGCCCATCTTCGGACACCTCGTGCGACAGGGCCACGCCGGGTTCGAGCGTCTCGCCGGACTTGCTGTCGTTGTAGAGACCTTCGAAGAGGTCGCGCACGACCTCGGAGCCTGTCACGTCCTCGACGATGCCCGGATCGAGCGAGGAATGTTCGTCCAGCACGCGGTAGGTGAATTCCTGGGTTTCGGCCAGGGCTTCGCCGTTGGGGCCGGTCATGGCGTGGCTCTCGGCGAAGGCCACGCCGGACGTGGCCAGCATCGCGGCCGCCGTGGTGGCCAGAAGCTTGCTTTGGAATGTCATAAAATCTCTCCCGTTGTGCGGCGCGGCGGAGTTTGCCCGGCGCGCGCCGTTTTCGTGGACCCCCGTGTTGGTCCGGGGAATTTGCCGAGTCTTCTGGGAGTCGGGCGTGAACGCAAGGGTTGAGCGCCACAAAATTCAGCCGTCAGCGGCATGACCGCGCGTAAGACAAGGCCCCGGCCCCGACGTGTCGGCGGACAATCGCCACCTGCCCTTCCGACCGCCAGCCGCAGCAGCAGGTTGCCCACTTGGCAAGCAAACCGGGCAGAGCGGATGACGTCACCCAGTACCCGGCCGCTATGGCAACGGGCCGGGTCTGTCTTGCGAGGGCGGCCTAGCGGTAGTGCAGCGATTTGCCGTTGTGGAAGACCTGCACGCGCGACGGCTCGGCGGTCAGGCCCACGGTCTTGCCGCGCACATCGGCATGGATACCGGGCAGCTTGGCGATGATGGGTTCCTCGCGCCCGTCAGGATCGAAGTAGAGCAGCGTCACCTCGCCCAGCGCCTCGGTGATGGCCACCTTGCCCTGGTAGATGAAATCGCCCTCTGTCTCGGTGAAATCCTCGGGGCGCACACCGACATTGACCTTCAGGCCCTTGTCGGAGTCTTGCGTGGGCACGTCGGCCACCGCGGTTCCGCCCCCGTCGAGCTTGACGGTGGTCTGTTCCCCTGTGGCACTGATTTCGCCCGACATCAGGTTCATGGCCGGCGAGCCGATGAATTGGGCGACGAACTCGTTCTCGGGGCGTTCGTAAAGCTCGAGCGGCGAGCCGACCTGCGCGATCCCCTTGTTCGCCAGAACCACGATGCGGCTGGCGAGGGTCATGGCCTCGACCTGGTCGTGGGTGACGTAGATCATCGTGGACTCCGGCATGGATTCCTTGAGCTGCGCGATCTCGATCCGCGTGGCGACCCGCAGTGCGGCGTCGAGGTTGGAAAGCGGTTCGTCGAAAAGATAGACCTTGGGGTCGCGCACGATGGACCGGCCGATGGCTACCCGCTGACGCTGGCCACCCGACAGGGCCTTGGGCAGGCGGTCGAGGTAGGGTTCCAGCTGCAGGATCTTTGCGGCCTTCTCGATTGCGGCGTCGATCTCCGCGGGGGTTTTCTTGGACAGCTTGAGGGCGAAGGCCATGTTGTCACGCACCGTCATGTGCGGATAGAGCGCGTAGGACTGGAACACCATGGCGATGCCGCGCTGCGCGGGCGGCACGTCATTGACGCGCTGGCCGTCGATTTCCAGCGTGCCGCCGGTGATCTTTTCCAGCCCAGCAATCATGCGCAACAGGGTGGACTTGCCACAGCCCGAGGGGCCGACAAAGACAATCAACTCGCCCTTCTTGATGTCGAGATTGATGTCCTTGAGCACCTCGACGGTGCCGCCATAGGTCTTTTCGACGTTCTCCAGCCTCAGGTCCGCCATCTGGTCCCTCCCTTTGATCTTCCTACCCGGTTCCGCGGACAGCGAAACAGGGCTGCCACGGTCCGAGATGCAATTTGTTGTCCGCCGACACATGGGCCCCGCCAAGTTCCGCGCCGACCGGCGCCCAGCTCCCCGCAGGCAGGGACAGTTCCGAGGGCGTGTCGGACAGGTTGAAGGCGCAGAAGATTTCCTCGTCGCCCTGTCGGCGCGTGAAATGGACCACGTCCCCCTCGGCGTGGACCCCATCGTGGTCGCCCTTTTCCAACGCCGGGTGGGCATGGCGGAAGGCGATGGCCCGACGGTAGTGATGGATCAGGGCGCCAGGGTCTTCCTCCTGGACGGCGACGGCGCGATGCACATGGTCATGGCTGACCGGCAGCCAGGTCTTGGGGGCGGTGGAAAAGCCACCGTGCAGATTCGAGTCCTCCCAGACCATCGGTGTGCGGCAACCGTCGCGGCCCTTGAACTCGGGCCAGAACTCGACGCCGTAAGGGTCCTGCAGGTCCTCGAAGGCGACATCGGCCTCGGGCAGGCCCAGCTCTTCGCCCTGGTAGATGCAGACCGACCCGCGCAGGCACATGATAAGCGAGGCAAAGGCCCGCTGCGCCGCCGGTGTCAGGCCCCAGCGGGTGGCGTGGCGCATCACGTCGTGATTGGAAAAGGCCCAGCAGGCCCAACCGTCGGCGGCGACCTCGTCAACCCGGGCCATGACGCTGGCGATGCGGTCGGGCGTCGGCTGGTCCTTGGCCAGGAATTCGAAGGCATAGCACATCTGCATCAGATCGTCGCCGGCGGTGTATTCGCCCATGATCTCGAGCCCGCGCTGGGCATCGCCCACCTCGCCCACGGCGGCGGCGTTGAAGGGGGCCATGACCCGGCGCAGCTTGCGCAGGAACTCAAGGTTCTCGGGCTGGTTCTTGGAATAAAGGTGTTCCTGGTGATTGTAGGGGTTCACGCTGGGCGCGATGTTGGCGTTGCGCTGTTCCGCCGGCAGGGGCGGGTTGTCGCGCAGCTGGGCGTCGTGGACATAGAAGTTTATCGTGTCCAGCCGGAAGCCGTCGACCCCACGGTGCAGCCAGAACCGCGCCACGTCCAGCAGGGCCTCTTGTACCTGCGGTTCATGGAAATTCAGATCGGGCTGCGAGGCCAGGAAGTTGTGCAGGTAATACTGTTCGCGCCGCGGGTTCCACTGCCAGGCCGAGCCGCCGAAGATCGACAGCCAGTTGTTGGGCGGCGTGCCATCGTCCTTGGGATCGGCCCAGACATACCAGTCGGCCCTGTCGTTGTCGCGGCTGGCACGGCTCTCGGAGAACCAGGGGTGCCGGTCGCTGGTATGGCTGAGGACGAGGTCGATCATGACCTTCAGCCCAAGCCCGTGCGCGGTCTCGACCACCGCGTCGAAGTCCGCCAGGGTGCCGAACATCGGATCGACGTCGCAATAGTCGCTGACGTCATAGCCGAAGTCCTTCATCGGCGAAGAGAAGAAGGGCGACATCCAGATCGCATCGACCCCCAGCGAGGCGACGTAGGGCAACCGCTGCACGATCCCGGCCAGGTCGCCGATGCCATCGCCATTGCTGTCCTGGAAGCTGCGCGGATAGATCTGATAGATCACCGCACCACGCCACCAATCCTGTTCCTTTTCCAGCACGCTGCCTGGCACCAGCGCCTCCAGTTTCGTCATGATAGTCTTGTCTTTCCTATTTCACGGAGCCGGCAAGCATGCCGCGCACCAAGTATTTCTGCATCGCGAAGAACACCACCAACGGCACCGCGATCGATACGAAGGCCGCCGTCGCGAGGATTTCCCAGTTGCCGCCGCGGGTGCCCAGAAGCTCAACGATCTTGTTGGTCATCACCGTGGTTTCGCCGCTGGCGTCGATCAGGAATACCTTGGCCACCAGCAGGTCGTTCCAGGTCCAGAGGAACTGGAAGATCGCGAAGCTGGCCAGTGCGGGGAAGGACAGCGGCAGGATGATCTTGGTGAAGATCTGGAACTCGGTCGCGCCGTCCACGCGGGCATTCTCGATGATGTCGCGCGGCAAGCCGACCATGTAATTTCGCAAGAGGTAGATCGCCAATGGCAGGCCAAAGGCGGTGTGGGCCAGCCAGACGCCCAGGTAGCCCTTGCCGATACCGATGCCCAGGTGCAAGCGGAGCAAGGGGATCAGCGCCAGTTGCAGAGGCACGACCAGCAGCCCCACCACCATGGCGATCAGCAGCGCACGTCCCGGGAAATCCATCCAGGCCAGCGCATAGGCCGCGAAGGCCGCCACCACGATGGGGATGATCGTGGCCGGAATTGTCACGGTCAGGGTGTTGAAAAAGGCCTTCGACATGCTGTCGGTGCTGTCGCCCGACAGCAGGACCTGTTCGTAATTGTCCAGGGTGAACTCCGGCGGGGCCTTGGCGGTGGCAAAGACCCGCTCGCCGCGGCCCGAGATATGCTCGTCCGTGCCGCGCCAGACGTAAGAACCGTCCTCCTCGACCGTCAGCGTGCCGTCATCGTCCATGTCGGCGGTCTCGCCCGCCTGGTAGGCCGAGATGTTGAGCGAGGATGTCCCCCAGGTGCTGATTATCTTCTCCGAGCCCTCTTCAAAAAGGTTGCCGGTGACCACGAACATGTCGCCGTCAGGAACGCGATTTTCCTCGGGGCTGGCCGTGCGCAGGACCTCGCTTTGTTCCGAGGCAGACAGCGAGGCCCACCAGCCCGAGGTGTTGATCTGGTCCACCGTGCGGAAGGACGAGATGAACAGGCCCAGCGTGGGAAAGACCCAGAGCAGCACCAGCGCCAGCGTGGCGATATGCACCGCCCAGGTCAGGCTGGACTTGGTTCCGGCAACATTGTCCATCAGCGCATCTCCTTGCGGGCGTTGTAGACGTTCCAGACCAGGATCGGAGAGACCAGAAGCATGATGACAATGGCACTGGCCGAGCCAACGCCCCAGTCATTCGCCCGGAACAGCTTGTCGAACATGTAATTGGCCAGAACCTGGGTTTCCCACTGGCCGTTGGTCATGGCGAACACGATGTCGAAGATCTTAAGCACGACCAGCGTGATCGTGGTCCAGACCACGACGATGGTGCCCATGATCTGCGGCACCATGATCTGGAAGAAGACCTCGAAGGGATTGGCACCGTCCACGATGGCGGCCTCGATGGTTTCCTCGGGAATGCCGCGCAGGGCGGCCGAGAGGATCACCATGGCAAAGCCGGTCTGGATCCAGATCAGCACGATCATCAGGAAGAAATTGTTGTAGAAGGGGATCGTCAGCCATTGCTGCGCCTCGCCATAGGGCAACTGCATGGTGAAGATCTCGATCACCTGCCACAGTGAGGTGACCACGAGATAGGCGGCCCCCGCCACCCCGGCGATCCGCAGGACCGACCCGAAGCTGCTGTAGGAAGAGCCCCGCCCGAGGAAGGGCTTGAGGAGGATGTAGCCCACGTAGGCCACCATGGCGGCAAAGCTCAGCAGCACGATGGCCGGCAGCACCTTGAGCACGAGGAAACTGCCCGCACCGCCCTCGAACTGCAGCCAGATGGCGTTGAGCACACCGATCTGGGCCTGGTCCGCGGGGCGGGCGACATAGATCAGGCGGAAGATCACCGAGGCGCCGACGAAAGAAATCGCCATGGGCATGAAGATGATGGACTTTGCCGCGGCCCCCCACTTGATGCGGTCGGTCAGTTGCGCGGCCAGAAGGCCGAAGGCGGTCGAGGCCGCGGGCACCACGAAGAGCCACAGCATGTTGTTGCGCATGGCTTCCCAGAACTTGGTTTCGCCGAACATCTGCTGGTAGTTCGCCAGCCCGACGAAGCCCCCGTCCTGGTCGCGGTCGGTCAAGGACAGGCGCAGGGTCTCGACCACCGGATAAAGCAGGTAGAGGCTGAGGAACAGCATTGCGGGCAACAGGAACAGCCAGGGGCGCACCTGGTTGGCGCGATTGATGTTCTGGCCCGCCTTCGGCCCCTTGGCCGGAAAGATGACCTTGTCGAGCAACTGGTTGGAAAAATAGAAATATCCCAGACATCCACCGACCCCGATCAGGATCGTGATAAGTCCCTGTAGCGCTGGTGACATGAGCCCCTCCCTGACGCGGCCGTCGCGGCGTTCCGGTCTTGCTGGGGACGGCCCGGCGCGGGGCCGGACCGTCCGAACTTTCGGTCCGGGCGGACCCGCTTACTTGAGCGAGTCCCAGCTGTCCTGGATGTCAGAGGCAACATCCTCGGCATCCGCGCCGCCGGCATAATCGACCATGCCGGTCCAGAAGGACCCGGCGCCGACACCGCCCGGCATCAGGTCGGAGGCGTCGAAGCGGAAGGTCGTCGCGTCGAGCAGGATGTCGTTCATCTTGGCGAGGGTGGGGTCCGCGAAGGTCGAGGTGTCGACGCCGGTGTGCGGTGTCAGAAAACCGCCCAGACCCATCCAGATCTCGTGGGCCTCAGGCGTCTGAAGGTACGCCATCAGGTCATGGGCCGCCTCGTTCTCGTTGGTGATGGCCCACATGGTGCCCGCGCCCAGGACCGGGGTGCCCAGGTCCTCGGCCTCGTAGGCCGGGAAGTAGAAGAAGTCGGCATCAAGCCCGACCTCGGTGCCCTCGGGGAAGAACGCGGGGATGAAGGACGCCTGACGGTGCATCATGCACTGCGGCGGGGCATCGAACAGGCCCTTGGGGCTGTCGCGGAAATCGGTCGAGGCCACGGCGTCAGACCCGCCGGCAACGTAATCGTCGTTGCGCGCGAAGTAACCGAATTCCTCGATCGCGTTCACCACCGGCTCGGCGTCGAAGGGCATCTCGTTGGTGACCCAGTCGTCGTAGACCTCCGGCGGCTGGGTGCGCAGCATCATGTCCTCGACCCAGTCGGTGGCCGGCCAGCCGGTGGCCCCGCCGGAGCCCAACCCGATGCACCACGGGGTAAGGCCGTCCGCCGCCATCTGCTCGGTCAGGGCCTTGAGCTCTTTCATGGTTTCGGGGATGTCGTAGCCCGCATCCTCAAAGTTCTCGGGCACGTACCAGACAAGCGATTTCACATCGACCTTGTAGAACATGCCGTAGAGGTTTTCCTCGCCACTCGCGTTCTCGAACGTGCCGAGGTCGACCCAGGACTGGCCGGCGGCGTAATTCTCACGCAGCCAGTCGGCGGTTCCGTCCCGCAGCGGGGTCAGAAAGCCATCCGACGCCATGTCCGAGGCCAGGCCGGGCTGCGGGAACACGGCGACGTTCGGGGCCGAGCCGGCCTCGGCATCGACCATGATCTGCTGTTCGAAGCTGTCCGAGCCGACGTAGCTGACGTCGTAGCCCGACTGCTCCTCGAAGGCGGCGAGCACGGTTTCGACCATTTCCTGGTCCGGTCCCAGCCAGGGACCGAAAACGGTCAGGTCCTGGGCCGAGGCCATCCCGGCGGTCAGGGCGACGGTCGCCGCACCGGTAAGCAGGGTCTGTTTCATGAATATCCTCCCAATTGCACGGAAACCGCGCGTAACTGCAGTCTTGAACGGGCGCAGGGCCGGTCCTCCGACTCGGCCCAAAGCGCTTTGAGTAACGTAGCTTTGTACCAAACGCGCCACCCTGTCAACGCTGCAAGCGCAGCACCATAAATTCTGCACTTGCAAGGTATCCGACAGAATTTGCATTGATTTTTTGCGCGGGACAAGAAAGGATGCGCAACAAGCTGCGCTTCAAAGCGTTTTCAATTCCTCACCCAAAAGCACGCCCATGAACCTCAAGGAACTCTCTGCCAAGCTGAACCTATCGCCGACCACGGTGAGCCGGGCGCTCAACGGCTACCCCGAGGTCAAGGAAGAGACCCGGCGGCGCGTGCTGGACGCGGCCAGCCGCTATGATTACTCGCCCAACGCCCGCGCCCAGGGGCTGGCGACGGGACGGTCGCAGGCGATCGGCCACGTGATTCCCCTTTCGACCAAGCACGAGATGGTGAACCCGGTCTTCGGCGACTTCATCGCCGGGGCGGGGGAAACCTATTCCAGCCACGGCTACGAGATGCTCATCTCGGTGGTAGAGGACGACCGCACCGAAGACGCTTACCGGTCGCTCAAGCGGCGTGGTGTCGTCGACGGGGTCATCCTGCATGGCCCCCGCATGGAAGATTCGCGCGTTCCGATGCTGCAGGACCTGGGTCTGCCCTTCGTGGTGCACGGGCGCGCCTCGGGCCTGCCGCAGGACTATTCCTGGCTGGACGTGAACAACCGTCGCGCCTTCCAGCGCGCCACGGACTTTCTGCTGGACCTCGGCCACCGCCGGATCGCGCTGATCAACGGGCTGGAGACGATGGATTTCGCCGCCCGCCGCCGCACGGGCTACGAGACGGCGCTGACCGCGCGCGGGTTCAACCCCGACCCGGCGCTGGAGGTCAGCGGCGAAATGACCGAGGCCATGGGCCATGTCTGCGCGCTCGACCTTCTGGACCGGCCGTTGCCGCCGACCGCCTTCCTGGTCTCGTCGATGATCAGCGCCATGGGCGTGCGCCGCGCGCTGGAGGATCGCGGCTTGCGCATGGGGCAGGATGTCTCCGTCATCACCCATGACGACGCCCTGTCCTATTTCACCAGCGGCGCCGATGTGCCGCTGTTCACCTCCACACGATCTTCTGTGCGCGAGGCCGGTCGACAAGTGGCGCAAATGCTGATCGACAGGATAGACACGCCCGACGCCCCACCCCGGCAGGTGCTGATGGAGGCGGAACTGACGGTGGGCCGCTCGACCGGCCCCGCCCCGACAGAGTGAGGACAGAGATGGATTTCAACCGCTCCGACTTTCCCGAGGATTTCCTGTTCGGCGCCGCGACCGCCGCCTACCAGATTGAAGGATCGACCCATGGCGGCGCCGGGTCCTGTCACTGGGACAGCTTCGCACGGGTGCCCGGCAACGTGATCGGGGCCGAGGACGGGAGCCGGGCCTGTGACCACTATCTGCACTGGGAGGCGGACCTCGACCTGCTGCGCGCGGCCGGCATGGACGCCTACCGGTTCTCAACCTCCTGGGCGCGGGTCCTGCCCGAGGGGCGCGGGCCGGTGAACACCGAGGCACTGGATTTCTATGATCGGCTGGTCGACGGCATGCTGGAACGGGGGCTCAGGCCCTTCCACACGATCTATCATTGGGAAATGCCCTCGGCGCTGGCCGACCTGGGCGGCTGGACCAACCCGGACGTCCACAACTGGTTCGCCGAGTTCACGCAGGTCATCACCCGCCGCATCGGTGACCGCGTACACGCCACGGCCACGATCAACGAACCCTGGTGCGTGTCCTACCTGTCGCACTTCCTGGGCCATCACGCGCCCGGGCTGCGCGATATCCGCGCCACCGCGCGGGCGATGCACCATGTCCTCAAGGCGCATGGCGCGGCGATGGAAGTTCTGCGCGCCGAGGGGCGCGAAAACTGCGGGATCGTGTTGAACTTCGAGGCCGATGTCCCGGCCGAGGACGGCCCCGATCATGCCGCCGCCGCCGCCCGCCAGGACGCGATCATGAACCGCTGGTTCCTTGAGGGGATCACCCGCGGCAGCTACCCGCAAGAGGCTCTGGAGGGCCTGGAGCCGCATCTGCCCGCGGGCTGGCAGGACGACATGGCCGCGATTTCGCAGCCGATCGACTGGCTGGGCGTGAACTACTACACGCGCGGTCTGATGCGGGCCATGCCCGACATGGCCTGGCCCGCGATGGACCCTGTGCCCGGCCCCCTGCCCAAGACACAGATGGGCTGGGAGGTCTTCCCCCAGGGGCTGGAGGACACGCTCACCCGGCTGTCGCGCGATTACGTCGGCGACCTGCCCGTCTATGTCACCGAGAACGGCATGGCCTGGGACGATCATGTGATCGACGGCGCGGTCCATGACCCCGCGCGCATCAGCTACATCTCGGAGCACGTGGAGGCGACACATAACGCCATGGACAAGGGCACCAACGTGCGGGGCTTCTTCTACTGGTCCTTGCTGGACAACTACGAATGGGCCTTCGGCTATGAAAAGCGTTTCGGCATGGTGCACGTGGACTACGAGACCATGACGCGCACGCCCAAGGCCTCGTTTCACGAGTTCGCCAAGGCACTGGGGCGGTAGCGGGCGCCCAAGGTTCCGCGGGGCCGAACAAAAAAAAGGGCCCGATACAGAGAACAGACCGTCATGCCTGCCTCTGGCCCTCTCGCAGGTCGCAGGCGTGGCGGCTATGAAGACGCCCGAACCTCCTGGCGCTGGGTGCCCAGCCCCTCGACCGTCACTTCCATGACATCCCCGGGCCGCAGGAAACGCTGCGGGCGCATGCCCATGCCCACGCCCGAGGGTGTACCGGTGGCAATGATGTCGCCCGGCTGCAGCACCATGAATTCGCTCAGGTGGCTGATGATCTCGGCCACCGGGAAGATCATGTCGGCGGTCGTCGACTCCTGCACGGCCTCGCCGTTCAGGGTCAGGCTCAGCCCCAGCGCCTGGGGGTCGGGCACCTCGTCCGCCGTGACCAGCCAGGGGCCGACGGGGCCGAAGCCCGGGGCCGACTTGCCCTTGATCCACTGGCCGCCGCGGTCCAGCTGATAGCTGCGTTCCGAGATGTCGTTGATCACGCAATAGCCCGCGACATGCGCCAGCGCCTCGGCCGCGCCCACGCGGTAGGCCTCGCGTCCGATCACCACACCAAGCTCGACCTCCCAATCGGTCTTTTCGCTGCCCTCGGGAATGGTCAAAAGGTCGTCCGGCCCGGCCAGCGCCGAGACGGCCTTGGAAAAGACAATCGGCTCGGCCGGCGCGTCCTGGCCGGCTTCGGCGGCGTGCTTGGCGTAGTTCAGCCCGATGCAGAGGAAGTTCGGTACCCGCGCGAGACAGGCCCCGATACGGCCGGGCTGCGCCACCACCGGCAGGTCGTCCTGGTCGATCGCGGCCAGTTCGGCCAGCGCCTCGGTCGAGACGGTGGGCCCGGCGAAATCCGCCACGATGCCGCTCAGGTCGCGCACCCGGCCCTCCTTGTCCAACAGCCCGGGTTTCTCGGCGCCTAGATCTCCAAAACGCAGGAATTTCATCTTTGTTCCTCCTCTTGGCGCCCTCGCCGCGCCGGTGCTTGTCATCCTTGTAAGTAAAACGCGCGGCTCAAAAAGACAAACAGGCTCAGACGCCGCGCAGGCGCCCGGCGGCCAGGGCACTCAGCGCCACCATGACCGAGGCCGTGCCCAGCATCAGCGGCAAGCCCCCCAGCTGGTAAGTCAGCCCGGACAGCACCGTGCCCAGCAGCCGGCCGCCTGCATTGGCCATGTAGTAGAATCCCACGTCCATGGTCACGCGTTCGGCCTTGGTGAAGGCCAGGATCAGGTAGGAGTGCAGAGAGGAATTGATCGCGAAGAGCGCCCCGAAGACCAGCAGCCCCCCGACCAATGTGACCGTCAGCCAGCTCTGCGGCTGGCCCGCGGCCAGCGCCGCCCCGGTCAGGATCACCGGCACCGCCATGAGCGCCAGCGCCCAGCCGCGTGTCGCGCCCACCAGTTCCGCCTCGGGCCGCCGGTCGGCGCGCAGTAGGCGCGGGGCCGAAGCCTGCATCGCCCCGTAGAGGATGATCCAGACGGCCATGAATGTCCCGATCATGAAGAAGGCCGCACGGTTGCCCGCTTCGCTGCCGTCCGACAGGACCGCGTAGAAGTAGACCGGCAGACCGACCACGAACCAGACATCCCGCGCACCGAACAGAAAGACCCGCGCCGCCGACAACCAATTGACGTTGGCGGAATCCGAGAAGACCTCGGAGAATTTCGCGCCCTTGCGGCCCGTTGGCAGACCCCTGGGCATGAAAAGCGCCACCGCCAGCAGGATCACCGCCAGCACCGCCGCCATGCCCCAGACCGCGCCGATAAAGCCGACACCGCCCAGCAGCGCCGCGCCGAGCAGAAAGCCCATCCCCTTGACCGCGTTCTTGGATCCCGTCAGCACCGCGACCCAGCGGAACAAGCCCCCCTGTCCGGTGGGTGCCAGCAGCTTCACGGCGGATTTCGACGACATCTTGGCCAGGTCCTTGGCCACGCCCGAGGCCCCCTGCACCAGCATGACGTAGATCACCGACAGGGCCATGGCCCATTCGGGATCCAGCTGCGCCAGCGCGACCAGCGCGATCACCTGCAAGCCCAACCCGGCATAGAGCGTCGAGGTCAGCCCGAAGCGCGCCGCGATCCAGCCGGCGCAGAGGTTCGTCACCATCCCCGCGATTTCATAGAGCACGAAGAGATAGGCCAACTGCACCGGCGAAAAGCCCAGCGTGTGAAAATGCAACAGCACCAGCATACGCAGCGCGCCGTCGGTCAGCATGAAGGCCCAGTACGCGGCGGTGACGGCGATATAGGCGGACAACCCTTCAGGGCGTTCGGTCGCAGCGGTCAAAGAGAGGCCCCAACCATCCGCGCCACATCCACCAGCCGGTAGGCATAGCCCATCTCGTTGTCATACCAAGCGTAGATCTTCACCTGGGTGCCGTTCACCACCATGGTCGAGGGGGCGTCGACGATGCTGGAGCGGGTGTCGTTGGTGTAATCGGTCGAGACCAGGGGCCGCGTCTCGTAGCCCAGGATGCCAGCCAGCTCGCCCTCGGCGGCGTCCTTGAACATGGCGTTGACCTCTTCCGCGCTTGTCTCGCGGGCCACCTCGAAGACGCAATCGGTCAGCGAGGCGTTGAGCAGCGGCACCCGCACGGCGTGGCCGTTCAGCCGGCCCTGAAGGTCAGGGTAGATCAGCGTGATCGCCGTGGCGCTTCCGGTCGTGGTCGGGATGAGAGAATTGAGCCCCGAGCGCGCGCGGCGCAGGTCCTTGGCGGGGCGGTCCACGATGGTCTGCGTGTTGGTCACGTCGTGGATCGTGGTGATGGAGCCGTGGCGGATGCCAAGGGATTCGTGGATCACCTTGACCACCGGCGCCAGGCAGTTGGTCGTGCAGGAGGCCGCGGTGACGATCCGGTGCGCGGTGGGGTCATAGCTCGCGTCGTTGACCCCCACCACGATGTTCGCCGTGGGCCCGTCCTTGACCGGGGCCGAAACGATCACCTTTTTCACGCCCGCCTCGAAATAGGGGGCCAGCGCGGCCTCGGTCTTGAAGACGCCGGTGCAGTCGATCACGACGTCCACGCCGTCCAACGGCAAATCGGACAGGGCGCGTGTACCGATGAAGGGCAGCTTGGTGCCGTCGATCGTCACGCTTTCCGCGTCATGGGCAAAGTCCGCGTCCCAGCGCCCGTGCACCGTGTCGAATTCCAGAAGGTGGGCGTGCATTTCCGGGTCGCCCACCGCATCGTTGATCCAGGCAATGTCCATGCCCTGGTCCAGAAGGGGTTTCAGGGCGAGCTTTCCGATGCGGCCGAGGCCGTTGAGCGCGTAGACAGTCATGCGTCATCCTTGGTCTGGCCGATCTCGTCGACGGCCTGTTGCAGGGACATCCGGTCGAGTTCCGGAAGCGGCAGCGCGGTCAAGGCCGAGATACGGCGATAGAGCCCGCCATAGGTGTTCTGGAAGGCGAGGCTCTTTTCGGCATCCGTGCCCTCGACCTTGACAGGGTCGGACATCCCCCAGTGGGCCGAGACCGGCTGGCCGCCCCAAGCGGGGCATTCTTCGTTGGCCGCCTGGTTGCAGACCGTGAAGACGAAGTCGAACCGTGGCGCGTCCTCGGCCTGGAACTCGGACATGTGCTTGGCGCGCAGGAGGCTCGTGTCATGGCCCTTCTGGTTCAGCACCTCGACCGCAAAGGGGTTGAGCTGCGATTTCGGCGTGGTCCCGGCCGAATAGGCCTCGAAGCGGTCGCCCGCCGTCTGGCGCAGGATGGATTCGGCAAAGATCGAGCGGGCCGAGTTGCCGGTGCAGAGAAACAGCACCCGGTATTTCCGGTCAGTATCCGTGGCCATGTCGGGCCTCCGTTGTTGGTCGGTTGTGCAAAGATCGACCCGGCCCCGGCAGCAATCCAGGAACAGATCATCGAAAAGGGTCTGCGCCACGTCCATCTCGACGGCGTAGCGCAACGAGGTTCCGTCACGCTGCGCGCTGATCAGCCCGGCCTGGGACAGGGCGGACAGATAGGCAGAGGTGGTGCTGGGCTTTGAATGGATGGCCTGCGCGATTTCCTGCGCCGGCACCCGGTCGGGATAGCGGCGCATGAGCAACCGGTAGACAGCCAGCCGTTGCGGGTGGCCGAGGGTCGCGAGTCGGGCCGGGCTTTCTTTTTCCATATTTCATGGATATTCGAAATACCGACCCGCTCAAGTGAAGCTTTTGTAACGCCGGTTTTCACATCAAAGGGCCCGCCGTGCTTTCACGCGGCGGGCCCTTCGTCTGTGGCTGATCGCGCGACCGGGCGCCGGTCAGGCGGCCTTGGCCAGCGGGGCCTCAGCGCCCTCGATCAGCGCGCCGTGCAGGGCCTTGACCACGGCATCGCGGCTGTCGCGGTCGACGATGTATTGCACATCCACGTTGCGCGGGCCCTGTGTGGCGCCGATCGCCTCGTGCCCGGCCTTGGCGATGGCTTGCAACCCACGGGTCAGCACCGACAGGCCGCGCAGGTCGCGCCCGATGGCCGAGACGACTGACACGGTACGCGTGGTGATCTCGGCGCCGGGATAGGCCGCAGCGATATCCTTTTCAACGCGCCGCATGGTCTTGAGCGATGTGTCCAGGTAGTGCGTGATGGTATTAGCATTCGACACCTTGGAGACGATGCGCACGTCGTGACGGCGCAGCACGTCCAGGATCGTGGCATCATAGCCTTTCACGCCGACCATGTCCTGCTCGAAGACCTCGAGAGTGACGATATCCAGGCCAGTGACGATCTCGACCGCCGCCCGCTCGGCGCGCTGGTCGTCGATCAGCGTGCCCGGATCGCCCGGCTCGAAGGCGTTGGTCACGCGCAGCGGGATCTCGGCCTGGCGCAGGACCTTGGCCGCCTTGGGGTGGATCGCCTCCATTCCCATGTTGGACAGCTGGTCGGCCACGTCGTAATTGGTACGGCCCAGCTTGCGCACGGCCCCCTCGCCCACCAGTTTCGGGTCGCAGGAGGACAGGTGGAATTCCTTGTGAATGATCGCCTCGCGCGCGCCGGTCAGGGCGGCCAGCCGCGAAAACGTCACTTCGGAATAGCCTCGGTCGAACTCGCGCATCAGGCCTTCGGCGCATTGCGCATAGCCGGTGACGATGGGCATTTCCGTTTCCGGATCGACGCCCGCCATGGCCGAAGAGATCCGTTCTTCCAGGGTCACATCGCCCTCGTCCCGCCAGCCCGACAGATCCACGCAACGGGCATTCACGCCCGCGCGCTGGAGCAACAGCGTGGTCACGAAGGCCGAATGGGATTCGCCAAGGCCCGAGAGAAGCTCGCGGATTTGCAGCATGTGCTCGGACAGGCGGAAGTGGCCGTAGGAACACAGCCGCTGCAGGTCGATCAGACAGTTGCGCGCCCCGTCGACGCGGTCACGCACGAAATCATCCGCCTGTTCGATGTCGGCGGGGTTGTCCAGCACGGCCTTGTGCGCCGCGATCATGGCATCGGCGACGCGGGTCAACCCATCGTGCCAGCCATGGCCGGTGTCGGATTGCGCGAACTGGGCGTAGACGCCCTGGTCGCCGGTCTTCTTGTGCTCGAGTAGCAGATCCGTGATGCCCCCGAAGGCCGAGACGACGAATACGCGACCATAAAGCGCCGCCCCGCTGCGGTCGCCTATGAAGAGCGTGTCGCGCAGCTCGTTGACGCGGGACATCGAGGTCCCGCCGATCTTTTCCACGGTATGGGCCATGCTCGGCCTCCTTGTCCTTTGCGTCAGCTTTCGTCGGGCGCCGCGTAGGAACCGTCTTCGCGGTGCACCTCCGTGCCCGTCACCGGCGGGTTGAAGCAGCAGGCCATGACCAGTTCCTCATGGGCGACAAGCCGGTGCTTGTCGTGCTGGTCCAGCGCATACATCACGCCGGGCCGGATGGGGTAGGTCGTCCCCGTGGCCAGGTCGGTGATCTCGCCGGTGCCCTGCATGCAATAGACGCTTTCGAAGTGGTTCTTGTAGTGGAAGGTGTGGTCCGACCCCGCTTCGAGGAAGGTGATATGGAACGAGAACCCCATATCGTCGTCGGCCAGCAGCATCCGCACCGAGGACCACTGCGCGTCGGAAACCACGCGGTCGGGCTGGTTGGCGGTGATGTCGTGAAAGTCGCGAACGATCATGGGGCTTACTCCGCTGCGATCTTGGTGTTGGCGAGGACGTCGCGGGTCGCGTCCACAAGAATGTTGAAGCCCTTGCGGAAGGTCTCCATCGAGGTGGTCAGCGGGGCGAGGACCTTGACGACCTCGTCGTCGCTGCCCGAGGTCTCGATCACGAGGCCCTTTTCATAGGCCCGCGCACAGATCTTCTCGGCCAGCTCGCCGCTGCCCACGTCCACGCCCTGCATCAGCCCGCGCCCCTTGAGATAGGCGCCGGGTATCATCTCGGCGATCTCGTTCAGGGCCGTGGTGATCATGACCGTCTTGTGCGCCAGGTCCTGCTGGAACTTGTCGTCCGACCAGAACTTGTAAATCGCCGTCTTGGCGGTCACGAAGGCATGGGTGTTCCCACGGAAGGTGCCATTGTGCTCGGCCGGGCCGAAGACATCATGTTCGGGGCGCACGAGCACCAGCGCCAGCGGCAGGCCAAAGCCCGAGATGGATTTCGCCATGGTGACGATGTCGGGCATCACGCCCATCTCCTCGAACGAGAAGAAGGTGCCGGTGCGGCCGCAGCCGGCCTGGATGTCGTCGATGATCAACAGCGCGCCGTGCTTTTTGGCGACCTGGGCGACCCCGCGCACGAACTCCGGCGAAGCGGCGTTCAGGCCGCCTTCGCCCTGCACGGTCTCCAGCAGGATGGCCGCGGGGGCGTCGATGCCGCCCGAGCCGTCCGACAGCATGCTGTCCAGCAGGGCAACCGAGTCGACGCCCTTGGCGAAATCGTCGAACGGCAGTCGCGTCACACCCGAGGTGTCCATGCCCGCGCCGCCACGATGGTAGCCATTGCCGGTGGCGGCCAGCGCCCCCATGGTCACGCCGTGAAAGCCGTTGGTGAAGGCGATGACATTGGTCCGCCCGGTGGACTTGCGCGCAATCTTCATGGCCGCTTCGACAGCATTGGCGCCGGTCGGGCCGGTGAACATCACCTTGTGATCCATGTCACGCGGTTCCAGGATGTGGGTTTCCAGCGCGTGCAGGAAATCGCCCTTGGCATCCGTGTGCAGGTCCAGCCCGTGGGTGATGCCGTCATTGGTCATGTGCTCGATCAGCGCGGCCTTCATGTCCGGGTCGTTGTGCCCGTAGTTCAGCGACGAACACCCGGCGAGGAAGTCGATGTAGGTCTTGCCGGTCTCGTCGGTCATGATGGAGCCCTGCGCCTTGGTAAAGACGGCGGGCATGCCGCGGCAGTAGGAGCGCGCCTCGCTTTCGCGGCGGTCATAGATCGTAGCGGTTTTGGTCATGTCCTTGGCCATGATGGATCCTTTCGGGAAATCTTGTGTGAGGGGGCCGGGTGCGCGGATCAGGCCGCGCGGCGCAGCGGCACCGAGGCGGGCAGCTCGATCGTCACCATGTGTTCGGTGTCGTGGCGGCCCTCGAAATGCACCTCCTTCTCGAAGTGGGGCGCATCCGACAGATCGCCGCCGATGTGGCGCGCGAAGCTGCGGAACAGGCCCCAGGAGGCGTCGTTGTCCTTGGTGATTGTCGTCTTCAGGTGGGTGGCATCGGCACAATTCTTGCGCTCGATCAGGTGGGTCAGCATCTTGCGGCCCAGGCCCAACCCGCGCGCCTTGTCGCTCACCGCGACCTGCCAGACGAAGAGTTCGTCCTTCTCGGGGATCATGTAGCCGGAAATCCAGCCGACGACCTCGCCGTGGAGTTCGGCCACCACGCAGGTGTCGCGAAAATGGTCGGCCTGGACTAGGTTACAGTACATCGAGTTCTCGTCGAGAGGCTTGCACGCCTTGATCAGCGCCCAGATTTCCGCCCCGTCCTTGGCATCGGGTTTGCGCAGACGGGGCACGCGCGCTCGGGGTTTGACCGGATCGTCGTTCAAGATGTCCTTGGGCATGGGAGCTGACCTCTCTGATTGTTTGGAAAGCTAATTAGTATATCTGACCCGATAATTCAACCTTCAAAGCAAGCGATGCGCATCTTGCGCGCACATGGCACGTTTACAAAGCCTCGACCCCTTCAGGTTTCATCTCTTTTCTGCAAGGCTCATGCTTCGCTTCGTGAATATCTCACAAAACTCCTTAGGCGATTGAAGGACTGCTCGGTCCGTGCCATACTTGCAACATGTCAACAGCCTTTCCCAACCGCACCGACGAAAGCCTGATCGCGCTGCGCCGCATCCTGCGGGCCACCGAATCGTATGCACGGGATCTGGCGCATGCAGTCGGCCTGAGTCCCGCGCAACTGCGCGTGCTTCAAATCGTGGCCGAGCGCGACAGCGCCACGCCCAAGCTGCTCGCCCGCCAGATGGGGGTCAGCCAGGCGACGGTCACCGCGCTGGTGGACAAGCTGGTGGCGCGCGGCCTGGTCACGCGGGTGCCATCGGACCTGGACCGCCGCCAGACCAATATCATCGCCACCGACCTGGGCCGCGAACGGCTGGATGATGCGCCCGATGCGCTGCAACAACGCTATGTCGCGGCCTTCAAGCAGCTGCAGGACTGGGAGCAGGCACAGCTTATCTCGTCACTGGAACGGGTGGCCGACATGCTCGACGCCCAGGACATCGACGCGGCCCCGGTCCTGACGACGGGTGACATCCGCTCGGGCCGGCGCGGCTAGCCGCCCTTCATCGCGGCGAAGAAGCCGGGCGTGGCCCGGCCTAGCAATTCGCGCGCCAGCGCCTCGCCCATGGCCGGTCCGTCGGCGACGGGGCCGGACATCTCGCCTGCATGAACCTCGGACCCGTCGGGGCGCAGGATCTCGCCGCGCAGGCGCAGGCCCTCGGGGGCAAATTCGGCCAGCCCGCCGATGGGCGTCTCGCAAGAGCCGTCCAGCGCCGCGAGAAAGGCCCGCTCGCAGGCCAGCCGGGCACCGGTGTCCGTGTCGTGAATCGCCGAAAGCATCCCGGCAACCCTGTCATCCGCGGTGCGCCGTTCGATCCCGATGGCGCCCTGCGCGATGGCCGGCAGCATGTCCTCGGTGGCGATGGCGGCGCGGGCCACCTCGGCACGGCCCAGCCGCCGCAGCCCGGCCATGGCCAGGAAGGTGGCCGCCGCCACACCGTCTTCCAGTTTTTTCAGCCGGGTCTGCACGTTGCCACGAAACTCCACCACCTGCAGGTCCGGTCGCCGCGCGCGCAATTGCGCCTGCCGCCGCAGGCTCGACGTGCCCACCACCGCACCTTCGGGCAGATCGCTCAGCGCGCCATGCTCCAACGAGACGAAGGCATCCCGCGCGTCTTCGCGCGGCAGCAGACAATCCAGCACCAGCCCGGCGGGCTGCGCCACCGGCATGTCCTTCATGGAATGCACGGCGATGTCGATCACACCCGCCAGCATGGCCTCCTCGATCTCCTTGGTGAAAAGGCCCTTGCCGCCGATCTCCTTGAGCGGCCTGTCCGCGTCGATCATCGAGCGGTTGTCGCCGGTGGTCTTGATGACCACGACCTCGAAGGCCGCCTCGGGCAGTTCGAAGGCCGCAGCGAGCCGATCGCGGGTTTCATGGGCCTGGGCCAGCGCCAGCGGCGAACCGCGGGTGCCGATCTTCAACGGACGGTCGGGGGAGGGCAGATCATGCGTCATGCGTCGCTTCTAGTGCTGTCAATCGGGGCTGACAATGGCTTGACTTCACCCGGCGCAACTGGAACCTCGATGCTGTTGATAGGAGTTCCCATGACCGACAAGACGATCCTGCGCGCCCTCGCGGGCGAAACCCTGCCCACCCCGCCGATCTGGATGATGCGCCAGGCGGGCCGCTATCTGCCCGAATACCGCGCGACCCGGGCGCAGGCGGGGGATTTCCTGTCTCTGTGCTACACGCCGGACCTGGCCGCCGAGGTGACGCTGCAACCGATCCGCCGCTATGGCTTCGACGGGGCGATCCTGTTTGCAGATATCCTGCTGGTCCCGCAGGCGCTGGGGGCCGATTTGTGGTTCGTCACCGGCGAGGGGCCGCGCCTGTCCACCATCACCGACCAGGGCGGCTTTGACACGCTCAAACCCGCCGACACGGTGCATGACCACCTGGCCCCGATTTACGAAACCCTGCGCATACTGTCGCGGGAACTGCCCGCCGAGACCACCCTGATCGGCTTTGCAGGGGCCCCCTGGACCGTCGCCACCTACATGATCGCCGGACGCGGGACACCCGATCAGGGCCCGGCCCATGCGCTCAAGTCCGAGAACCGCCCCCTGTTCGAGGCACTTCTGGACCGGATCACCCAGGCCACGATCGAATACCTTTCGGCCCAGGCCGAGGCCGGGGCCGAGGTGGTCAAGATCTTCGACAGCTGGGCCGGATCGCTGCAGGGCGAGGATTTCCAGAAATACGCCATCGCGCCCGCCCGCCGCATCACCGCCGAACTCAAGGCGCGGCACCCCGGCCTGCCTGTCATCGCCTTCCCGCGCGGTGCGGGCGAGAAATTCGTCGGCCTGCACCGGGACATCGGCGCAGACTGCATCGCGCTGGATGATGGCGTGACCCCGGAATGGGCCGCAGACCAGGTGCAGACCGCGGGCTGCGTGCAGGGCAACCTAAAGTCGTCCCACATGGTAACGGGGGGCGACGATCTGGTCCGCGAAACACGCCGCGTGGTCGAGGCGCTCTCGAACGGCCCACATATCTTCAACCTGGGTCACGGGATCACGCCCGATGCGGACCCCGAGAACGTACAGCTGATGATCGACACGATCCGCAACGATTAAAAAAAGGATTACGACCAGAATAACTTTTCCGATCGTTCTAGCCTTGCTGAATTACGCGGCAAAACCGTGTCTATGGTCGTTTCAGTAACAGTTTTTCTAAACACTATTCCAATTACATAAAATACGGTATTTGACTTGCCCGAAGTCTCGAGGGCTGTTTTATTTTGGGTGCTTATGCTAACTGGTTGGATTAGTTCGGCTCTGGCCCTGTCAAGCGCTATCCTTT
>JAVLCA010000088.1:0-2566 GCA_031581025.1 Salibaculum sp.
ACCCCATGGGCTTCCAGTCCAGCCCGCCTTCCAGCAGCATCGGCCGGCCGGCGTTGCGCGCGCCCTGGTGCTGGGTTTCCATCTCCAGCAGCAGGCGGTCGTATTGGTCGGGGCTCAGCTGGCCCTGGCCATCGGCCCCGGCATAGACGATGGCGCCCGAGGGCCGCGCGGCGTTGTCCAGCAGGGCCTTGGACCAGCGGCTGGCGGCATTGTGCACGTCCACCGCATTGGCCGCCGCCTGCATCGGCGACAGGCCGTAGTGGTCGTCCTGCGGGTGAAAGCTCTTGATATGGCAGACCGGGCTGGGGCCGTCGCCGACCTGAAAGCGGTGCTTGCGCCCGCCCACGGTATAGTCATAGGCCACCGGCCAGCCATCGGCCCCGGGCACCAGCGCCATCCGGTCCGAGCGCAGCACATGCAGCTCTGCCGGTGTGCCCTCGGGGCCGGGCACCGCCTCGACATAGCCGTTGCCGGTCAACAGCAGCTGGCCGATCAGCGCCTCGATCAATTCCGCCCGGCCCTGCGCCCCGTTCGGGCGGCGCACCAGGTCGATCACCGGATGGCTGTCGTAGCGGCGGTCGTGGTCCTGCAACACCAGCGGCAGCGCGGCCACGGCCTCGGCGATCATCTTGACCGTGCGAAACCCGATGGGATTGGCGACAAATCCGGTCTTGGTCAGGGTGACGCTGTCACGCGCACTCCAGGTCACGCGCCCGGCGCTGCCCCAGGCCGCCACGCGGCCCGCAGCCGAGGCCTTGGCCTCGGGGGCGGCGCCCGTTCGGGGCGCGGGTTCGGTCCCGGTGTCGCCACGCTTGAGAAAGTCGAACATCCAAATCTCCTCGATCCGCCCGATCCATCGTCTTTCGATCCAACGCGGCACAGACTCGGGCATTACCCTGAACGGGTTGAAAACGCCCCGTGCGCTGCGCAAGCAACGGCGGCAAATGTTTGATGCGAAGAAGAAAAAGCCGCCCCGAAGGGCGGCGCGGTCAGACCCCTGGTGCAAATCTCGTTACAGGGATCGCATCCGTGGGCTGCGATGGGCGCGGGCCGGCCCCAGCACCAGCTCGGTGATCGCCCAGACCAGCGCGTCGACCCGGTCGGGCGAGCCGCCCCCCTGGTAGCCCTGCGCCGTCATCTGGCACATCTGATCCTCCAGATCGCCCAGCCCGCGCAGATGCGCCACGCGCCCCTGTTCGTAAAGCGCGGCCACCGGCTCGGCCCGCGCCGCCTTGGACCTGCCCGCATGGACCGCCTTGTAGGGCACCGTATCGTCCAGCGACCGCACGATGCTTTCCACCATGGCCCCGCCCTGGTTGACCTCGGCCACCAACCGCTCGGCCCCGTGCCGGGCCATGGCGCGCAGGGCGGCGGCGGCCCAGCCCATGGGCGAACATCCCTGCACGCTGGCATCCTCCAGAACGTAGACGCGCCAGTCTTTCGGGGCGCCTCGGGTGCAGGCCCCGGCGACAATGATACCGCAGGTGTCGGCCTGCGCCCCCTGCCCCGCGGGCGGGTCCACGGCGACCACGATGCGGTCCAGCTCGGGCACCGCGTCCACCCGCGCGGCCTCCAGCCCCGCCGTGGACCAGAGCGCGCCCTCGACATCCGACAATAGCACGCCATCCAGTTCCTGCCGCCCCAGCCGGGTGCCGGCGTATTCGGCCATGACCTCCTCAAGGAAGGTATCGGCCAGATAGGCCCGGTTGGCCTCGGTCGGGGCATGGGTCTGCACCGTCGAGGGCCGCGCCAGCAGGTCGGTCAGCGCCCTGACCCGGCGCGGCGTGGTGGTCACGCAGGCGCGCGGCTGGCGGCCCAGCCGCAGCCCGAACTGCAGCATCGGCCAGACCGCGTCGGCCTTGGGCCACTTTGCCAGCTCATCGGCCCAGGCCGCATCGAACTGCGGGCCGCGCAGGCTCTCAGGGTCATGGGCGGAGAACACCCGCGCCGTCGCCCCGTTGGGCCAGACCAGCATCTGCCGCCCGGCGATCCACTTCGGGCGACGGTCGTCCGGCGTGCAGGCCAGCAGGCCGCTTTCGCCAAAGACCATGACCTCGCGCGCCTGGTCCATGGTCTCGCCGACCAGAGCGATGCGCCGGGCCGGGCCGGGGTCGCGCGGACGCGACCCCTCTGCCATGGAGCGGACCCATTCGGCCCCGGCGCGGGTCTTGCCCGCGCCGCGCCCGCCCAGGATCACCCAGGTTCGCCAGTCTCCCGCAGGGGGCACTTGATGCCCCAGCGCCCAGAAGTCGAAGAGATACGGCAGCGCGCGCAGCTCAGTCGCCTTCATCTGCCTGAGGAAGGCCTTTCTCTCGGCAGCACCTGCGGATGCGAGCCAGTCTGCACCCGATCTCAAGTCGGGCCCGCCTGACGTCGATCTCGCCGCTCTCAAGCCCGGTTCCGAACCTTTCATTGAACTCCGCCTCCAGTTTCTGGGCCTGCGCCAAGGCCGTCTCCAGCTGTTTCTGCTTGGTTGCCAGGTCCCTGACCTCGTCCAACCGGCCCGCCTGCAGATCGGCGAGGATGCGGTTGAGGGTCTCGTTGATGCTTCGATTGAGCTGCCTAG
>JAVLCA010000049.1:0-17100 GCA_031581025.1 Salibaculum sp.
AATTGGCTCCGGCGGCAGGGATCGAACCTGCGACCAATTGATTAACAGTCAACTGCTCTACCGCTGAGCTACGCCGGACCACGATGTGGCCTATAGCAATCGGTTTCCGGGACGTCCAGAGGGGCGTTTCAGTTTTTTGACACCGCGCCGGCGGACCCGTCGCGCCGGGGGGTGGGTCTGTCGGCGGCGGCAAATCGGGCGCGGGCCGTCAGCGGGCCCTGGTGGCGGGCCTGGCCGCTTCGGCAAAGGGCGATGAGATGGGCCAGCACGTTGCGCTCGGCGGCGGGCAACAGGGCAGGGGGGACCTCGGTATAGACCCGGGCCGTGATCTCGGCCGCGGTGCCGGGGGCCTGTGCCAAGGCGGCGCGGATCTGCGCCGTGCGGGCCGCGCGATGGGCGGTCAGTGCGGTGATGCGGGCCTGGGCGTCGGCCACCGGGGCACCGTGGCCGGGCCAGAGCTTTTGCACCCCGGTCGCGGCCAGCCGCGCGAGCGAGGCCATGAAGTCGCTCAGGTCGCCATCGGGGGGCGAGACCAGCGATGTGGCCCAGCCCATGACGTGATCGCCGCTGAAGGCCGTGTCGCCCCAGAGCAGGCAGAGGTGATTGCCCATGTGCCCCGGCGTGTGCAGCGCGCGCAGGGTCCAGCCGTCGCCCGTCACGGTCTCGTCCTCGGTCAGGCACTGGTCGGGCACAAAACCCGCATCCACCCCCTCGCCACCGCCGAGCGCCGCGGCGCGGGTCAGCTTTGCCATCGCCGCGCTGCGCCCCGCCCGGGCATCGCCAAAGGCCAGCACCGGCGCGCCGGTCTCGCGCGCCAGCGGCGCGGCCAGCGGCGAATGGTCCAGATGCGCATGGGTGACGAGGATATGGCTGACCGGGCGCCCGTCGATCGCCGCGCGCAGCGCTGCAAGGTGGCGCGGGTCCGCCGGGCCGGGGTCGATCACCGCGAGGCGGTCCGTTCCCAGCAGATAGCTGTTGGTTCCCCAGTGGGTCATGCGCGCGGGATTGGGGGCCAGCACCCGCAGCAGCCCCGGGGCGAGGGCGATGGGCTGCCCCGGCGCGGGGGCCTCCTGGGAGTGTTGCATCGTGCATTTCCTTCCCGGCGTGGCGGGGATAGCCTTAGCCCATGATGTTCCAGTGGCTCAAACGATACATGCCCCGCGGCCTCTATGGCCGGGCGGCGCTGATCCTGATCCTGCCGGTGATCACGCTGCAGTTGGCCATCTCCGTCTCGTTCGTACAGCGTTACTTCGAGGATGTAACGGAGCAGATGACGCGCTCGGTGCTCTATGACCTGTCTTATGTGACCGATCTGGTCAACGCCGCTGCCGACGTTGCCGCGGCGCGGGACGAGATCTCGGACACCGCCCCGGCGCTGGCGCTGGACGTGCAGTTGCCCGATACGGATGTCCCCGCGGCCGACCGGCGCCGCTGGTACGACTTCTCGGGGCTTGTGCTGCGGCGGGTGCTGCGCGAGGGGCTGCCCGGGCTGGGGCCGATCCTGCTGCCCGATGAGCGGCGAGTCAGGCTCTGGATCGAGACGGCGCACGGGCCGATGTCGGTGGGCTTTGACCGGCAGCGGGTCTCGGCCTCGAACCCGCACCAGCTGCTGGTGCTCATGGTGCTGCTGGGCATCCTGATGACGGTGATCGCCTATATCTACCTGCGCAACCAGCTGCGCCCGATCGAACGGCTGGCCAATGCCTCGGCCGAATACGGTCGTGGGCGGGTGATCCCTTATAGCCCCGCCGGCGCGACCGAGGTGCGCGCCGCCGGCCATGCCTTCCTCGACATGCGCGCCCGGCTGGAACGCCAGACCCAGGCGCGCACGCTGATGCTGTCGGGGATATCGCATGACCTGCGCACGCCCCTGACGCGGCTCAAGCTCGGGCTGGACATGCTGGAGCCCGAGGAGGTGGCGCCGCTGATCCGCGACGTGTCGGACATGGAGCGCCTGCTGGACGCCTTTCTGGACTACGCGCGCGGGGCGGCCGAGGACGAACGCGCCGCGGTGGACCCGGTGGCGCTGGCGCGGCAGGTGATCGCGGATGCGGCGCGCATGGACCAGGCCGTCGAGGCCGGCGCCATGGTGGGCGAGGGGGTCGAGGTGCAACTGCGCCCGCTGGCCCTGCGCCGCGCATTGGAAAACCTGATCGGCAACGCGCTGCGCCATGGCAGCCGCGCGCGGCTGGGCGTGCAGGTCAGCCCGCGGGCGGTATGCTTCTCGGTCGAGGATGACGGGCCGGGCATTCCGGCGGACGCGCGCGAGGACGCGGTGCGCCCCTTTACCCGGCTGGATCGGGCGCGCAATCAGGACCGGGGCCCAGGCGTGGGTCTAGGGCTGGCGATCGTGTCGGATATCGCGCGCAGCCATGGCGGCACTTTGCGGCTGGTCGACAGCGCGGATCTGGGCGGGTTGCGCGTGGATATCGTGCTGCCGCGCTGAGACAAGGGTCGGCCCGCGCTCGTGGCTGGCCTGTATCCCGGATCAAAACCGCCGTTTGAAACTCTGACGCATTGCACCCGCGCGCCCTTTGCCCCATATCCCCCCGCAAGCCTGCGCGGGGGCGTTGCACATTCACCCGGCGCGTTTTACCAAGATGATCGGCCCGCCGGGCCACGCAACGAGAGGATACCCGATGGAAGCGCTCGCCCAATTCGTGCCACTGCTGCTGATCTTCGCGATCATGTATTTCCTGCTGATCCGCCCCCAGCAGAAGAAGGTCAAGGATCACCAGGCCATGGTCAAGGCGCTGCGCCGGGGCGACCAGGTCGTCACCCAGGGCGGGCTGATCGGCAAGGTCACCAAGGTCAAGGACGACAACGAGCTCGAGGTCGAGCTGGCCCAGGGCGTCAAGGTGCGCGTTGTGCAGTCGACCATCTCGCAGGTCCTCAGCAAGACCGAGCCCGCCGAGGGCTGACACCCGGGGCCATCGCGGCCCCGTTTCCGGATATCCAGGGGTCGGTCGCGGCCCGGCAGGGACAGTCGCCATGTTGCAGATCGATCTTTGGAAACGCTTGGCAATCTGGCTGGTGGTGCTGGCCGGGGTGATGCTGGCGCTGCCCAATGCCTTTTACACCCGTGTGGAGCAATCCAACGACGCCGAGTCGGTGATCGCCGAGGGGACCAGTGACGCCGCGCTGGACCAGCAGTCGGCCCAGTGGCCTTCTTTCCTGCCGGACGGGTTGGTGAACCTCGGGCTCGACCTGCGGGGCGGGGCGCATCTGCTGGCCCAGGTGCAGGTCGAGGAGGTCTACGACCGTCGCATCAGGGCCATGTGGCCCGAGGTGCGCGACGTGCTGGCCGCCGAGCGCGATGCGGTCGGGTTCGTCACCCGCGAGGAGGACGCCCCGGCCGGGCAGCTGCATGTGCGCATCGCCAATCCCGAGGCCATGCCGCGGGCGCTGGACCTGGTGCGCGGGCTGGCGCAGCCGGTGCAGTCGCTCACCGGGGCCACCTCCACCGATCTGGACGTGCAGGCGCGTGACGGGGTGCTCGTCGTGCAACTGTCCGAGGCCGAGAAGGCCGCCAGCGACGACCGCACGGTGCGCCAGGCGCTCGAGATCATCCGCCGCCGCATCGACGAGGTCGGCACCCGCGAGCCCAACATCCAGCGCCAGGGCGCGGACCGTATCCTTGTGCAAGTGCCCGGCGTGGGCAGCGCGCAGGAGGTCAAGGACATCATCGGCACCACCGCGCGGCTGACCTTCCACCCGGTCGTCAGCCGCACCACCGATGGCGATGACAGCCCCGGGTCGGGCAATATCATCCTGCCCTCGCTGGACGAGACGGGCACTTTCTACATCGTCGAGCGCACGCCCGTCGTCTCGGGCGAGGCGCTGGTCAATGCCCAGCCGACGATGGACGAGAACAGCCGCCCCGCGGTGTCCTTCCGGTTCAACACCGCCGGCGCGCGGGCCTTCGGGGATTACACGGCCGAGAACATCGGTTCGCCCTTCGCCATTGTGCTGGACGACGAGGTGGTTAGTGCCCCGGTGATCCAGAGCCATATCCCGGGCGGGTCGGGCATCATCACCGGCCAGTTCAGCGTCGAGGAGACCACGGAACTGGCCGTCCTGCTGCGGGCGGGGGCGCTGCCGGCCGAACTGACCTTCCTGGAAGAACGCACCATCGGGCCGGAACTGGGCCAGGACAGCATCGAGGCGGGGGCCATCGCCTGCATCGTCGCCTTCATAGCGGTGCTGATCTACATGGTGCTCAGTTACGGGCTCTTCGGGGTTTTCGCCAATATCGCGCTGATCGTGAACCTGATGCTGGTCTTCGGCGCGCTCAGTGTGCTGGGGGCGACTCTGACCCTGCCGGGCATCGCGGGGATCGTGCTGACTATCGGCATGGCCGTGGACGCCAACGTGCTGGTCTTCGAACGTATCCGGGAGGAACGAAAATCCGCCAAGGGGCCGGCGCGGGCGATCGAGCTGGGCTACGAAAAGGCGCTCTCGGCCATCGTGGACGCCAATATCACCACCTTCATCACCGCCTGCATTCTGTTCTTCATGGGCGCGGGGCCGGTGCGCGGCTTTGCCGTCACGCTGGGGCTGGGCATCCTGACCTCGGTTTTCACGGCGATCTTCCTGACGCGCCTGCTGATCGTGATGTGGTTCGAGCGCAAGCGCCCGAAACAGCTTTTCGCGGGCAAATACCTGCGGCTGGTCAAGGAAGGCACGACCTGGGATTTCTTCGGCCGCGCACGGCTCTGGCTGGGGCTGTCCTCGGTGCTGGTCGTGGTGGCCTTCGTCAGCTTCCTGTTGCAGGGGCTGAACTACGGCATTGACTTCAAGGGCGGCACGACGATCCGCACCGACAGTCCGCAGGCGGTCTCGGTGGCCGAGTATCGCAGCGCGCTGGACGCGCTTGAGCTGGGCGATGTCTCGATCACCGAGGTCTTCGACCCCAACTTCGGGCCCGATCAGAACGTCAAGACCGTCTCGATCCAGGCCCAGGAGGGCGAGGAGAGCGTGACGAACGAGACCATCAGCGCGGTGCAGGGCGCCTTGCAGGAGATCGATCCGGAGGTCGGCTTCCCGTCGGTGGAATCCGTCGGGCCGACCGTCTCGGGTGAGTTGATCCAGGCCGCGGCCATCGCCGTGCTGCTGGCCATCGGGGCGGTGCTGATCTACATCTGGATGCGCTTCGAGTGGCAGTTCGCCCTGGGCGCCGTGGTCGCGCTGGTGCATGACATCTTGCTGACCATGGGGATATTCAGCGAGCTACAGATCAGGTTCGACCTGGCGATCATCGCCGCGCTTCTGACCATCGTCGGCTATTCGCTCAACGACACGGTCGTCGTCTTCGACCGGGTCCGCGAGAACCTGCGCAAGTACAAGAAGAAAGAGCTCAAGGAGGTGCTCAACATCTCGATCAACGAGACGCTGAGCCGGACCTTCATGACCTCGATCACAACGCTTCTGGCGCTGGTCTCTCTCTATGTGCTGGGCGGTGACGTGATCCGGGGCTTCGTTTTCGCGATGATCTGGGGCGTGATCGTGGGGACCTATTCCTCGATCTTCGTGGCCTCGACGGTCTTGCTGGTGCTTGGGGTCAAGCGCGACTGGTCGAAGAAAGACCCTGGCCAGGTGGCCAACCAGTTCGGCAATGTCGACGCCTGAGCCCCCGGTGGGGGCCGGGCGCAGGCCGTGATGATCGACCCGTGGCTGATGGAAATCGCCCTCGTCTCGGGGCTGGCCTACGGCTTTGCCGGGTTCGGAGCGGCGCTGATCTTCATGCCCGTGGCGCTGACCATGCTGGCCGCCGCCGTGGCGCTGGTACCCCTCGGTGTCCGGGTGCTGCGCACGACGGACCCGATGGCGCTGCGCGGGGCGGTCTCGACTGTGGTCCTTGGCACATTGGCCGCGCTTCTGTCGGGCTGGCGCTACCGCCAGAGCCCGGGCCTGCCGGCCTGGCCGGGCGTGGGCGCGAGCGTGGGATTTCTTGGCGGATCGGTGGGCATGAATGGCCCCGTCCTGGTGCTGTTCCAGCTGGGCGGGCCGGATGCCGCCGCCCGGACCCGCACCAATGCCATCGTTGTGCTGTCGCTGTCAACGCTGGCGCTGCTGCCGATCATGGCCCTGCAGGGGGCCATGACCCGCGAGACCGTGCTGTTGGGCCTTGTTCTGCTGCCCATCTATGCGCTGGGCACCTATTTCGGCCGACGGCTTTTCAATCCCGCCCAGGCTGGCCTATACCGGGGCACGGCCTACGTGCTGATTGGCGGGGCCGGGACCGTGGGATTGCCGATTTGGGGGTAAGAGATGCGCATGAACGAAGTTGTTTTCGACGACGCCCGGCCGGTCGACGGCTACGGCCCGGGCTTCTTTCGCATCGGCGGCGAGGTTGTCGAGGGCGCGGTCATCGTCTCGCCCCGTGGCGTCAGCCCTTGGGCGGGGCTCGACGCGATCGACCCGCTGCTGGAGCTTGGCCCGGTCATCGACGTCCTGCTGGTGGGCACCGGGGCCGAGATCGCGCATCTGCCAAGGGGCCTGCGGACCCGCCTTGAAGAGGCAGGGATCGGCGTGGAATTCAGTGCCTCGCCGGCCGCCTGCCGCACCTACAATGTGCTGCTGGCCGAGGGCCGCCGCGTCGGTTTGGCCCTGTTGCCCGTCTGAGGCTTGCGCTATCGGTAGGCCCATGAGTCTGCATGTCAGAAACCTGGGCGTGGTCCGTGGCGGCCGGCCCGTACTCGAGGGGGTCAGCTTCGACTGCGCCCCCGGCGAGGCGCTGATCCTGCGCGGCCCCAACGGCGTGGGCAAGACCACGCTGTTGCGCACGCTGGCCGGGCTTCAACCCGCGCTGGCGGGCGAGATTTCCTTTCCCGAGGAAAGCGGCGCCTATGCCAGCCATGCCGATGGTATCAAGGCGCAACTGAGCGTGACCGAGAACCTGGTGTTCTGGGCCGAGGTGCATGGCCGCGCGCTGGACGAGGGCGTGCTGGCCGATTTCGATCTGCTGGCCCTGCGGGACCGGCTGGCGGGCACGCTCAGTGCCGGGCAGAAGCGCCGCCTTGGCCTGGCCCGGCTGGGCGTGATCGGGCGCAGCGTCTTGTTTCTGGACGAACCCACCGTCTCGCTCGATGGCTTTTCGGTGAAGATGTTCGCCGACTGGCTGCGGACACGGCACCTGGGCGAGGGGGGAATCGCCGTGATCGCCACCCATATCGACCTCGGGCTGGAGGCGCCGACACTGGAGTTGAGCCCCTATGTGGCCGCCCCCGACGCGCGCGGCGGCAGCGACGAGGCCTTCCTGTGATCGCCCTGCTCAAGCGCGACCTGGCCCTGGCGGTGCGCGCGGGCGGGGGCTTCGGCCTCGGGCTTGCCTTTTTCCTGATCGTCATCGTGCTGGTGCCCTTCGGCGTCGGGCCGCAGTCCGAGCTGCTCAGCCGCATCGCGCCGGGCATCCTCTGGGTGGCGGCCCTGCTGGCGGCGCTGCTGTCGCTCGACCGCATCTTCGCGCTGGACTTCGAGGACGGCTCGCTGCCGTTGCTGGCCACCTCGCCCCTGCCGCTGGAGGCGGTGGCGCTCATCAAGGGGCTGGCCCATTGGACGACCACCGGGCTGCCGCTCACCCTGGCTGCCCCGGCGCTGGGTTTCCTGCTGCACCTGAAACCCTCCGCCCATGTCTTTTTGCTAATCTCGCTGGCCGTGGGCACGCCGGCGCTGTCGATGATCGGCACATTCGGAGCCGCCCTGACCGTGGGTCTGCGCCGCGGCGGGCTGCTGATGTCGTTGCTGGTGCTGCCGCTCTATATCCCGACGCTGATCTTCGGGGCCGAGGCCGTGCGGCGCGGGGCCGAGGGGTTTTCCGCCACCACGGCACTTGTGCTGCAGGGCGGGATCACCCTTGGCGTCTTCGCCTTCCTGCCCTTTGCCACGGCGGCGGCGCTTCGCGTCAATCTACGGTGAAGAGGCATTGAGCGGCCGTGCGCCAGAGGGTAGGAGGTAGACATGTCGATCTGGGAATATGCCAATCCGAAGAAGTTCATCGCGACCACCACCCCGGTTCTGCCCTGGGTGATGTGGGGCGCGGCGCTTTGCCTGTTCGGCGGGCTGGTCTGGGGCTTCTTCTTCACCCCCGATGACTTCCGCCAGGGCAGCACGGTCAAGATCTTCTACCTGCATGTCCCGGCGGCCATGATGGCGATCAACATCTGGGTCATGATGCTGGTGACCTCGCTGGTCTGGCTGATCCGGCGTCACCATGTCAGCGCCCTGGCCGCCAAGGCGGCGGCGCCCATCGGCATCGTCATGACGCTGATCGCGCTGTTCACCGGGGCGGTCTGGGGCCAGCCCATGTGGGGCACCTGGTGGGCCTGGGACCCGCGGCTGACCTCCTTCCTGATCCTGTTCCTGTTCTACCTGGGCTATATCGCCCTCTGGACCGCGATCGAGGATGACGACACCGCCGCCGACCTGACCAGCGTGCTCTGCATCGTCGGCTCGGTCTTCGCGGTGCTCAGCCGCTACGCGGTCAACTTCTGGAACCAGGGGCTGCACCAGGGCGCCTCGCTGTCGCTGGACGCCGAGGAAAACGTCGCCGATGTCTTCTGGTATCCGGCGCTGGTCTGTATCGCCGGGTTCATCCTGCTCTTCGTCGGGCTGGTCATCCTGCGCACCCAGACCGAGATTCGCCTGCGCCGCGCCCGCGCCCTGCAAGCAAGGATGACCGGATGATCCCCGACCTTGGAAAATACGCCGCCGAGGTGCTCTCGGCCTATGCGGTCTCGATCCTGCTGCTGCTGGGGCTGGTCTGGATCTCGGTGCGCGCGGCGCGCCGCGCCCGTGCCACCCTGGAGGCCGTGGAACGCCAGAAGGCGGCCCGTAATGGCTAGACCGCTGATGTTCATCCCCCCGGCGATCTTCGCGGCAATCGCCGGGCTATTCGCCTATGCTATGTTCAGTGGCAACCCCGACGAACTGCCCACCGCGCTGGCCGGGCAACCCGCCCCGGTGACCGAGGTCGCCCCCCTGGGTGACAAGACCGCGCTGACCGATGCCATGCTGCGCGACGGCGAGATCAAGCTGGTCAACTTCTGGGCCAGCTGGTGCGCCCCCTGCCGGGTTGAACACCCGCACCTGACGGCGCTGGCCGATGATGGATTGCCGGTCTACGGCATCAACTACAAGGACAAGGACCCCAACGCGCTGGCCTTCCTGCAGGAACTGGGCGATCCCTATACCGCCGTGGGCACCGACCCCGGCGGGGCCATGGCGCTGGATTGGGGCGTCTACGGCGTGCCCGAGACCTTCCTGATCGACGGCGACGGCACAATCGTGACGCGGGTGGCCGGCCCGGTGACCCGGCGCGCCGTTGAAACCCGCCTGCGCCCGGCCCTCGACGCGGCCCGCGCCCAATGACCCTGCCTCGTTTGACTCACCTCGCGGAGGCCTGAACATGCTGACCTGTTTCAAGAGCTATGACGTGCGCGGCCAGTTGGGTACGGAGCTGACCGAGGGGATCTGCGAATCCATCGGCCGCGCCTTCGCCCGCGTCATGGACCCCGGCACCGTGGTCACGGGCCGCGACATCCGCCCCAGCAGCGCGGGCCTGCAGGACGCGCTCCACCGCGGGCTGGTGGCCGAGGGCGTGCAGGTCATCGACATCGGCCTTTGCGGCACCGAAGAGGTCTATTTCGCGACCCCCCATCATGAGGCGGGCGGCGGGCTGATGGTCACCGCCAGCCATAACCCGATGGATTACAACGGCATCAAGATGGTGCGGGCGGGCGCCCGGCCGATCTCGGCCGAGACCGGCCTGGCCGAGATCCGGGCGCTGGCCGAGGCGGGCGATTTCGGCCCGGACCGGCCCGGCGGCGGGGTCGCGCACCGCGATTCCCGGTCCGCCTATGTGGCGCATCTGATGGGGTATCTGGCCCCTCAGGGGCAGCGGCCCCTGAAAATCGTCGTCAATGCGGGAAACGGTGCTGCCGGGCCCACCTTCGACGCACTGGAGGCGGCACTCGACGGCGTGCCGTTCACCTACGTCAAGATCAACCACAGCCCCGACGGCAGCTTTCCCAACGGCATCCCCAACCCGCTTTTGCCGGAAAACCGCGCCGCCACCGCCGAGGCCGTGACCGCCCATGGCGCCGACATGGGCGTGGCATGGGATGGTGATTTCGACCGCTGCTTCTTCTTCGACGAGACCGGCGCCTTCGTGGATGGCGAATATGTCGTCACGCTTCTGGCCCGGGCCTTCTGCGCAAAGGAACCGGGCGCCGGCATCGTCTATGACCCGCGGGTCATCTGGTCGACCGAGGATGCGGTCCGGCAGGCGGGCGGCACACCGATCCTGTCACGGGTGGGGCACTCGCATATCAAGGGCATCATGCGCGACCGCGACGCAGCCTATGGCGGCGAGATGTCGGCGCATCACTACTTCCGCGACTTCAATTACTGCGACAGCGGCATGATCCCCTGGCTTCTGCTGGCCGAACTGGTTGCGCGCAGTGACCGGCCGCTGTCGGCGATGCTGGCCGAGTTGCGCCGCGATTACCCTTCCTCGGGCGAGGTCAACTTCCGCATCGCGGATGTCGACGCCGCGGTGTCCGCCTTCGAGGCCGCCTACGGCCCCCAGGCCCGCGCCGATGACCGCCTTGACGGGATCAGCTACGACATGGGCGACTGGCGTGTGAACCTGCGCCGGTCCAACACCGAACCGGTGGTCCGGCTGAACATTGAGGCGCGCGGCGACGCCGTGCGCGTGGCTGACAAACTGGCCGAGATCCGGATGCTGCTGTCCCGTCACGCGGCCTGACCCTTACTCGCCAGCGAGTCTTTGGGTCAAAAATACCGCCGCCGGAGGCGCAAACCAAAAAAGCCGCGCCCCCCCGCGGGGGCGCGACATTTTGATAGCGGTTCGGCCCGGCGAAACGGGTCAGGCGGCCTCTTGCGCGAGGTTGCGCAGAACGTAGTGCAGCACGCCGCCGTGTTCGACGTATTCGATCTCGATCGCGGTATCGATCCGGCATTTCAGCGTGATCTCCTTGACCGTGCCGTCGGCCATGGTGATCTCGCAGGGGACCTCCTGCAGCGGCTGGATGCTGTCCAGCCCCTTGATCGAGACGCTTTCATCTCCCGTCAGGCCCAGGGTCTTGCGGGTGTCGCCGCCGGTGAACTCGAAGGGGATCACGCCCATGCCCACCAGGTTCGAGCGGTGGATGCGCTCGAAGCTCTCGGCGATCACGGCCTTGACGCCCAACAGGTTGGTGCCCTTGGCGGCCCAGTCGCGGCTGGAGCCGGCGCCGTATTGCTCCCCGCCGAAGATGACCAGCGGGGTGCCCTGCTCCTGATAGGCCATGGCGGCCTCGAAGATCGAGGTCTGCTCGCCGTCGGGGCCCTTGGTGTAGCCGCCCTCGACCCCGTCCAGCATCTCGTTGCGGATGCGGATGTTGGCGAAGGTGCCGCGCATCATGACCTCGTGGTTGCCGCGGCGGCTGCCGTAGGAGTTGAACTCGCGCACCGGCACCTGGCGCTCGGTCAGGTACTGGCCCGCCGGCGTGCTGGGCTTGAAGGCGCCGGCGGGGCTGATGTGGTCGGTGGTGATCATGTCGCCGAGCATGGCCAGGACGCGGGCGCCCTGCAGGTTGGTGATCTTGCCCGGCTCGGTCGACATGCCCTGGAAATAGGGCGGGTTCTGGATGTAGGTCGAGGCCGCGGGCCAGTCATAGGTCTCGGCATCGGTGACCTCGACATCCTGCCACTTCTCGTCGCCCTTGAAGACATCGGCATACTTCGACTGGAAGGCGTCGCGCGTGACGGTCTTCTCGACCAGTTCGGCGATCTCGGCCTGGGTCGGCCAGAGGTCCTTGAGGTAGACATCGCGGCCCTCCGGCGTCTGCGCGATCGGGTCCTTAGCGATGTTGATGTTCATGTCGCCGGCCAGGGCATAGGCCACGACCAGCGGCGGGCTGGCCAGGTAGTTGGCCCGCACGTCGGGGCTGATCCGGCCCTCGAAGTTGCGGTTGCCCGACAGGACCGAGGTCGCCACCAGATCGCCCTCGGCGATGGCATCGGACAGTTCCTGTTGGATCGGGCCGGAGTTGCCGATGCAGGTGGTGCAGCCATAGCCCACCAGGTTGAAGCCGATGGCGTCGAGGTCCTCTTGCAGGCCGGCGGCCTCGAGGTAGTGCGACACCACCTGGCTGCCCGGTGCCAGCGAGGTCTTGACCCAGGGCTTGCGGTCCAGGCCCAGTGCGCGGGCCTTGCGCGCCACCAGCCCGGCGCCGATCATGACATAGGGGTTCGAGGTGTTGGTGCAGGACGTGATCGAGGCGATCACGACCGAGCCGTCACGCAGTTCGTAGTCCTCGCCCTTGACCTTCTCGCTCTTGCGCGGGTCGATCACCGGGTCCGGCGCCGGGCCTTCGTCGGCCATGCCGTTGCCGTTGTCGCTCACGTCCGTGCCGCGGTATTCGGCCACCACGTCGAAGAAGGCCTCGGCGGCCTCGTCCAGCGGGGTGTGGTCCTGCGGGCGCTTGGGCCCGGAAATGGCGGGCACGATTGTGCCCATGTCCAGTTCGAGGGTATCGGTGAAGACCGGCTCGGCCCCCGGTTCGCGCCACAGGCCCTGTTCCTTGGCGTAGGCTTCGACCAGCGCGATGCGGTTCTTGTCGCGCCCGGTCTGTTCGAGGTAACGCAGGGTCTCGGCGTCGATGGGGAAGAAGGCGCAGGTGGCGCCGAATTCGGGGCTCATGTTGCCGAGTGTCGCGCGGTCGGCCAGCGGCAGGTGATCGAGCCCATCGCCGTAGAACTCCACGAACTTGCCGACGACGCCCTTCTCACGCAGCATCTGCGTGACCCGCAGCACCAGGTCGGTCGCCGTCGTGCCCTCGACCATGGCGCCGGTGAGCTTAAAGCCCACGACCTCGGGGATCAGCATGGAAATTGGCTGGCCCAGCATGGCGGCCTCGGCCTCGATACCGCCGACGCCCCAGCCGAGCACGCCAAGGCCGTTGATCATCGTGGTGTGGCTGTCGGTGCCGACCAGCGTATCGGGGTAGGCGACCTCTTGGCCGTGCTGGTCGGTCTCGGTCCAGACGGTCTGGCCGAGATATTCCAGGTTCACCTGGTGGCAGATGCCCGTGCCCGGCGGCACGACGCGGAAGTTGTTGAACGCGTTCTGGCCCCACTTGAGGAATTGGTAGCGTTCCATGTTGCGCTCGTATTCGCGGTCCACGTTCATCTGGAAGGCGCGGGGGTTGCCGAACTCGTCGATCATCACGCTGTGGTCGATGACAAGATCGACGGGGTTCAGCGGGTTGATCTTCTGCGCGTCGCCGCCCAAGGCCTTGATGCCGTCGCGCATCGCGGCCAGGTCCACCACCGCCGGCACGCCGGTGAAGTCCTGCATCAGCACGCGGGCTGGGCGATAGGCGATCTCGCGCGGGTTCTGGCCGCCCTTGCTGGCCCAGTCGCTGAAGGCCTTGATGTCGTCGACGGTGACGGTCTTGCCGTCCTCGAAGCGCAGCATGTTCTCGAGCACGACCTTGAGCGCGACCGGCAGGTTCGAGAAATCGCCCAGGCCAGCGGCCTGGGCGGCGGGGATCGAGTAATAGGCGACGGATTGATCGCCGACGGTCAGCGTCTTGCGGGTCTGGGTCGAATCATGGCCGACAGTGATGGGCATGGGGGCCTCCTTTGCGGGTGGGCGATGGGCGCGGTGCGTCCGTGGTCGGATTCGAGTCCGGGTATACTATTGTATGCAGCCGTTTGCCAAGGCCGGAAAAAGCGGATCATGCGACAACCGTAGGTCAGCCGCGGCGGGGCTGTCCATGTGACAGAGGCTCGCAAACGCTTGATTGGCATTTGCCCGCGCGGTGGGCTAGTTAGACGGTCAGTCACAGCGGAACCCCATGATGCGACGACTCCTCACAGCCCTGATCCTTGCCCTTTCGCTTGCCGCCCCGGCCCTGCGGGCCGAGCCCGGCCCGGTGGTGGTGGAGCTTTTCACCTCGCAGGGCTGTTCCAGTTGCCCGCCCGCCGATGCCATGCTGCTGGAACTGGCCGAACGGGACGATGTCATCGCGCTGGCGCTGCACGTAGACTACTGGGACTACATCGGCTGGAAGGACAGTTTTGCGGACCCGGCCCATACCCGGCGGCAGAAGGCTTATGCCTACGCCGCCAACCAGGCCGCGGTCTACACGCCGCAGATGGTCATCGCGGGCCAGACCCATGTGGTCGGCACCCGCGCGATGGAAGTCGCCGACGCCATCCGCGATCATGCCGGGGTCGATCATGGCATCACGCTCGACGTGCAGCGCGACGGCGACGCGCTGCGCATCGCGCTGCGCCATGACGGGCCCGGACTCAAGCCCGCGCGCATTCACCTGGTGCGCTACACCCCGCGCGAGGTCGTGGACATCCGCCGGGGCGAGAATGCCGGGCGGAAGCTGACCTACGGCAATATCGTCACCGGTTGGGAGGTGCTGACCGATTGGTCGGGACAGCGCGATCTGGACCTGAACGCAAAGGTGCCGGGCGAGGACCGTGCCGTTGTGCTGGTGCAGCGCGTCGGGCCGGGGCCGATCCTAGCGGCGGGTGAAGCCCGCTGACCGGCCCCTTCGGCCGACCGCCGCGCCTCAGTCTTCCTCTTCTTCCTCGGACGCGACCAGGGCAATTGTCCCGGCATCAGCGGCCGCGCGAATGGCGGTGACCACGGCGGCCTGGGCCGCTTCGCCCTGGGATCTGCGGACCTTGCCCAACTCGCTCATTTCCTCGCGCAGGCTGTCGGCCATGCGCTGCGACATGTTCGACAGGATATGGTCGGCGGCCCTGTCCAGCCCGCCGCCGGTGGCCTGCGCGCTGGACAGGGCCTTGACCAGGTCGTCGCCTGGGATGTCGCGGATGACCTTGGGCACGTCGAGCGCGGCCAGCCGCTCGGGGATGTCCGCGAAGGTAAAGATCGACTGGCGCACGTCCTCGGCGAAGTCGGGGTCATGGTCGGCAAGCTCTTGCAGCAGGCGGTCGCGCGTTTCTGCCGTGCTGGCGTTGAGGATGGCCCCCACGCGCTGGCCCGGGGTCTGTGCGAAGGCGGGGGCGCCGGCCCCGCAATACTGGCCCGCCAGCGCCGCGCCCACGCGGGCGACGGCCTCGGGGCGGATCTCGGCGGTGCGTGCCACCGCGTGGGCGATACGCCGGGCACGCTCGCCGGGCAGGCGCCCCAGCAGGTCAGCCGCGCGCGCCGTGGGCAATTTCGACAGCAGCACTGCACCGATCTCGGGGCTTTCGGACTCGAGCAGCGTGACAAGGTCATCGGCTTCGAGGGTGCGCAGCTGTGTCCAGGGGTCTGCGTCGGCCTGGCTTGCGGCCTCGTCGCGCAGTTTCTGCAGGGCCTGGGGGCTGATTCTGCCATCCAGCCCGGCCAGTGCGGCTTCGATGCTGCCGGGTACCGTCATGGCCAGGTTGCCCAGGGCCTCGGAGAATTCGCGTGCCACCGATTCGAGCGTCGCGCGATCCACCAGCCCCAGTGCGCCCAACTCGCGTGACAGGCGCATCTGGCTATCCTCGGGTAGGTCGGCCAGCGGCAGGTCCTGCCCGTCGTTGAGCAGGTACTGCACCAGCAGCGCGGCCTTGCGCGCGCGGCTCAGCTCGGTGGCGGAGAGGGACATCGGGGCCTCTTGGCGATTGCGGCAGCATGTGCGAACGGGCCGAGATTGCTGCTGCGCCCCTTGCGATTTTCTTAATGCGGCTGCGGTTTCATTCCGAGGAGCCCGGATGGGTCATCTGCACGGAAAGTTCATGAAGTTCCTTGCGCATCGTGGGGTTCATGCCATCTGCCGACGAGGTCATGCGGTGAAGCGCCTCGACGTCGGCCTTCAGCCGCGCGACCTCTTCACCGGTGAAATCGCGGTCGCTGCGGGCGAAGCCGGCCACGCTGCGGGTGCCTTCGGCTTCGATGGAGATGGCGACCCCGTGCTTCATCCCGAAGCGTTCGGACTCTGCCAGCACCCCGGCATCGTCCCATGTGGCGAGGTCGGCCCAGCTCATCACGCCGGTCTCGGAAAATCCCCAGCGCACAATCGGATCACTCATTACGTATCCGCGTTCCGAATAGAGGTCGATCCAGTCTTTCGGATAGGTCTGGAGCAGGAATTCCGGTGTCGTGAACTTGATGTGAAAGGCGATCGCGAAGCCCGTTGGCGACTGGTTCTCCAGCCGCACCAACACGGTGCGAATATCTTGTTTGTCGGCCATTTGGCGTTTCCCCAACTCGCTTTATGGTTGCCTGCAACCGCTGACCCGACATACATTGCAAACCAGGCGCGTCCAACGTAAGTCTTGCGTTTTCAGAAGAACAGGGAAATCGGTTATCCATCCCGCTGACATGACTCATCAGAACCAGGAGCAGCCCCCGGATAGCGTTCTCGCTCCGGCCAGCGCGGGCTATTACATCGCCCTGCGGGTGGGGTTTGCCTTTCCGTTGGAAGAGGTCAATGCGCTTCCCAGGGCCTGGGTGGATCATTACACCCAGAATCGGTTCATGCTGCACGACCCGGTGATCCGCTGGATCTATTCCAACACCGGTGCCATTCGCTGGAGCGCGCTGGACCTGCCTGACCCGATGCGTGTCCTGGAACAGGCGCAGGTCTTCGGGCTGCGTTACGGGGCGGCGGTTGCCTGCTACGACGGCAACCGCGAAGGGCAGCGGTCCTTCGGGACCTTCGTGCGCGGCGACCGCGAATTCACCGATGCGGAAATCGCGCAGTTCGAATGCTACGTGGATCAGCTGCACCGGACCAAGGCCCCCCCAACGAACCTGACACCCGCCGAAATCGAGGCGCTGGGGATGATCAAGCGCGGCATGCGGCTCAAGCAGGTGGCCCATGAGCTTGGTGTCACCGAAGGGGCGATCAAGCAGCGCCTCAAGAACGCCAAGACGAAACTGAACGCTCAGACCAGCGCCCAGGCCGCCGCCATGGCATGCGAGTTCGGACTCATTTAAAAACAGCTTTTGATTAACGTAATGTTAACGCGCAGGCACTGCGCGCAATTTCGTTTTGCGCCTGAAATCCAAGGTTAACAGCGCGGCGATGGCAGGGCTAACTGGACTCTCCACAAAGGAGAGTCATCATGGAAAATATCACG
>JAVLCA010000050.1:0-16692 GCA_031581025.1 Salibaculum sp.
GCCGCCGCGCCGACCCCGGCCGCCGAACCCGCCGCGGACACGGACCCGGCCAATCACCCCGGCGCCGTCACCTCGCCCATGGTGGGCACCGCCTATCTGCAGCCCGAACCGGGGGCGCCCGCCTTCATCGCGATCGGCAGCACCGTATCCGAGGGCGACACCCTGTTGATCGTCGAGGCCATGAAGACCATGAACCACATCCCGGCCCCGGCCTCGGGCACCGTCACCCGCATCCTTGTCACAGATGGCGACCCGGTCGAGTTCGGCACCCCCCTCGTCGTGGTCGAGTGAGGGGCCGCGCATGTTCGACAAGATCCTGATCGCCAACCGGGGCGAGATCGCGTTGCGGGTCATCCGCGCCTGTCGCGAAATGGGCATTGCCAGCGTGGCCGTCCATTCCACCGCGGATGCCGACGCGATGCATGTGCGCATGGCCGACGAGAGCGTCTGCATCGGCCCCGCGCCCAGCCCGCAAAGCTACCTGAACTACCCCGCCATCATCTCGGCCGCCGAGGTGACCGGCGCCCAGGCGATCCACCCCGGCTATGGGTTCTTGTCGGAGAACGCCCAGTTCGTGCAGATCGTCGAGGATCACGACCTGACCTTCATCGGCCCCACCGCCGAACACATCCGCGTCATGGGCGACAAGATCACCGCCAAGGACACCATGAAAGCCCTTGGCGTTCCCTGCGTGCCCGGCTCTGAGGGCGGGGTCGACAGCCTCGAGAACGCTCTGCGCATCGGCCAGGAGATCGGCTATCCGGTCATCGTCAAGGCCACGGCCGGCGGCGGCGGCAAGGGCATGAAGGTGGCGCAGAACGCCGAAGAGATGAAAAGCGCCTTCCAGACCGCCCGGGCCGAGGGCAAGTCGAACTTCGGCAACTCGGATGTCTATATCGAGAAATACCTGACCACTCCGCGCCACATCGAGGTCCAGGTCTTCGGCGACGGCAAGGGCCAGGCGGTGCACCTGGGCGAACGCGACTGTTCGCTGCAGCGCCGTCACCAGAAAGTCTTTGAAGAGGCCCCCGGCCCCTCGATCAGCCCCGAGGAACGCGCGCGCATCGGCAAGATCTGTGCCGACGCCGTGGCGCGGATCAACTACATCGGCGCGGGCACGATCGAGTTTCTCTACGAGAACGGCGCGTTCTTCTTCATCGAGATGAACACCCGCCTGCAGGTCGAACATCCCGTCACCGAGGCGATCTTCCGACAGGACCTGGTGCGCGAGCAGATCCGGGTGGCCGCGGGTCTGCCGCTGTCCTTTGCCCAGGACGAGCTGCGTATCGACGGCCACGCCATCGAGGTGCGGATCAATGCCGAGAAACTGCCGAACTTTTCGCCCTGCCCGGGCCGGATCACCCAGTTTCACCAGCCCGGCGGGCTGGGGGTGCGCATGGACAGCGCGCTCTATGACGGCTACGCGATCCCGCCTTATTACGACAGCCTGATCGGCAAGCTGATCGTGCATGGCCGCGACCGCCCCGAGGCGCTGGCGCGTCTGGGCCGGGCCCTGGGCGAGTTGATCGTGGATGGCGTCGACACGACCGTGCCGCTGTTTCACGCGCTGCTGGCCGAAGAGGCCGTGCAGACTGGCGAATACAACATCCACTGGCTGGAACACTGGCTGGAGACGCACCTGCAGGCCTGATGCCACCGCGCCCTCGCGCCTCGGACTAACGCTCAGACCGGGGCTTGCAAGGTGCAGCCCGCCGCCCGCATCTTGATGGGCCCGCTCGGGGCCGAATCCGGATAGTCGGTTGACCCCGCGGCCGTCTCGGCCCGTCCGCCGATGCCCCCGACATGGCTGGTGCCGAGCGCCGGCCCGCGGGCACCAGCGATGCCGTCCGCGCAGCGGGTGACCGCTACCATGTGCCGCAGCGCCGCCTCGGGGGGGTCGGACACAAAGTCGAAAAATCCCGTCGCGGCACTCTGCTTGTGGTGCGGGCGGGTTTGCCGATATGCTGGACCCTCACAAGACACCGTGACAAAACAGATATCTGAGCGATGCGGCAAGGACTCTCTGCGGATACTCTCCTGGCCGCCTATGCCAGCGGCATATTTCCCATGGCCGAACATGAGGACGACCCCGAGCTGTTCTGGGTCGATCCACGCCTGCGCGGGGTGATGCCGCTTGATGGCCTTCACATCTCGCGGTCACTGGCGCGCACCCTGCGGCGCGGCCCTTTCCGCGTGGGGTTCGACCAGGACTTTTCCGGTGTCGTGGCGGGCTGCGCCGACCGGGATGAGACCTGGATCAACGCGACCCTGCGCGGGCTTTATGCCGAACTGGCCGCGCGCGGCCATGCCCATTCCTGCGCAGTTCACGACAAGACCGGCGCGCTTGTGGGCGGGGTCTTCGGGGTGGCCATCGGCGGGGCCTTCTTCGGCGAAAGCATGTTCTCGCGCCGCACGGATGCCTCCAAGGTGGCGCTGGCCTACCTGGTTCACCGGTTGCGGGCGGGGGGCTTCACTCTGTTCGACACCCAGTTCATCACGCCGCACCTGCGCCGCCTGGGCGGCATCGAGATCCCCCGCGCCGTCTATCGCCGCAAGCTGGCGCAGGCGCTGGAGACCCACGCCCGCTTCGATGCGCAGACCCCGCCGCCCTGCGGTCAGGAGGTCGTGCAGCGCAACGCCCAGACGTCGTAACGCTGGTGGTCGAGCGCGTTCAGCGCCGGCGCGCTGGCGATCATCCAGCCGCGAAAGATCGGCTCGGGCGCGTCGTCGTAATGGATCGTGAGAAGCGCGTAGGCATCCCCCGCGGGGTTGCCCGAGGGAAAGCGGCATTCGTTCAGGCGGACCGCCAGATTGCCGACCCGTGCCACCTCGCCGTTGGTCAACGTCAGGTCGCGGACCTCGCCGGCGATCTTGTCCAGAAGGCGAAGCGTCCCGCCGGGGGCCGTCGTGGCGGCGGGCGCAAGATCGGTTTCGGTCGCTGTGCCCTGCGTCATGCCGTCCGGGCCGGGATCAAGGTCATCGGGGACGGGCAGCATCGGCTCAGGCCCGAGGGGATCGGGATCACCCAAATCCAGCCCGGGAAGCTCGCCCGTCTCCTGGGCGGCGGCCGTCCCGGCCAAAAGTGCGACGGCAAGGGTCAAGACCCGGATCATTCCGAGTCCCCGCCCGAGACGAACTTGGTCAGAAGCTGGATCACGCTCACGGCGCCCTGGGTGCTCTGGAAGACCTGCCCCTCTTCGAGGTATGTGAAGGACCCGCCCGGCACGATCTCGACGAAGGTGCCCCCCAAAAGCCCCTCGGTGGCCACGACCGCGGCACTGTCCTCGGGGATGGCGATGCTCTCGTCGATGCTCAGCGCGGCCTCGGCGCGGTAGGTCTCGGGGTTGAGCGACAGCGCCGTCACCGCCCCGACCGAGACCCCCGCCATGCGGATGTCCGTGCCTACAGAAACCCCCTCGGCCGACCGGAAGTTCGCCGCCAGGTCATAGCTGTCCGGCCGCCCGCCGGTGCCCGTGGCCTGGGTAAAATACCACAGGAACCCGCCGGCCACGGCCAGCACCAGGGCACCGACAATCACTTCGGTGACGGATTCGCGCATGGGGCTACTCCGGTGTCCAGGCCTCGTAGTCCGAGCGCGGCATTGGCTCGGCCCGCCGGATCGACCCCTTTGGCGCATAGGCCTGCGGCGTGCCGGTCAGGTTCGGCAGGTGCGGCTTTTCCCAGTCCTTGTGGACCAACGGCTTTTCATCGGGCAGTTCATCCCAGGTGCGATGCAGCCATCCGTGCCAGTCGGGGGCAACGCGGCTTCCCTCCACCTCGCCGTTGTAGATGACCCAGCGTTTGGAGTCGTCGGCGTTGCGATAATAGACGTTGCCGTGTTCGTCCGCGCCGACCCGCTCCCCCGTGCGCCAGGTAAAAAGCTGCGTGCCCAGGGTCTGGCCATCCCACCAGACGAAGATGCGCTTGATGATGTTGAGGACGCTCATTGTGCTCTCCTGACTGCTAAGGCGGGTATGCCGAATTGACGCGCGACAGTCCAGTGCCGGCATCGGCCCGGGCCAGGATTTCCCGCCCGCAGCCGCTGCCACCGCGCCGTCCCGGTGCCCGGGCACAACAGGCGTGTTCCCCCGGGTGCCGGGGCGCGTGCCCGCCCGTTCGCCATGGCATGGATCGCACACTAGCGAGCGGGGGCCCTCGGTCAGCCTGCGCTGGCGTTTTCCTTGCGGGCCTCATCGTGGATCATCAGCGGGGCCGCATCCGCCCCGACGGATTCCTCGTTGACCACGACCTCGGTCACTGTGTTCATGCCGGGCAGGTCGAACATGGTATCGAGAAGGATATCCTCCATGATCGACCGCAGCCCGCGGGCCCCGGTCTTGCGTTCGATGGCCCGCCGCGCGATGGCCCGCAGGGCATCGTCGGTGAAGGTCAACTGCGCCTCTTCGAGTTCGAAAAGCCGCTGATACTGCTTGACCAAGGCGTTCTTGGGCTCAGTCAGGATGGTGATCAACGCATCCTCGTCAAGATCTTCCAACGTGGCGACGACGGGCAGACGGCCGACGAATTCCGGGATCAGGCCGAATTTCAGCAGGTCCTCGGGTTCGAGGTCGTGCAGCACCTCGCCGATCCCCTTGTCCGCCTCGTCACGCACATCGGCGCCGAAGCCCATGGCGCTGCCCTTGCCGCGCTGGCTGATGATCTTGTCCAGTCCCGCGAAGGCGCCGCCGCAGATGAACAGGATGTTCGTGGTGTCCACCTGCAGGAATTCCTGTTGCGGATGCTTGCGTCCGCCCTGCGGCGGCACCGAGGCGACCGTGCCCTCCATCAGCTTGAGCAGGGCCTGCTGCACACCCTCGCCCGATACATCCCGCGTGATCGAAGGGTTGTCGGACTTGCGGGTGATCTTGTCGACCTCGTCGATGTAGACGATGCCGCGCTGTGCCTTCTCGACATTGTATTCGCTGGCCTGAAGCAGCTTGAGGATGATGTTCTCCACATCCTCGCCCACGTAACCGGCTTCGGTCAGGGTGGTGGCATCGGCCATGGTGAAGGGCACATCTAGGATGCGCGCCAGCGTCTGGGCCAGAAGAGTCTTGCCGCAGCCCGTGGGGCCGATCAGCAGGATGTTCGACTTGTTGAGTTCGATATCGGTCTTGTCGGCATGGTTCAGGCGCTTGTAGTGGTTGTGCACCGCCACCGAGAGCACGCGCTTGGCGATGGCCTGCCCGATGACGTAATCATCCAGCACCGTGCAGATATCCTGGGGCGTGGGCACCCCTTCCGAGGATTTCAGCGCCGAGGATTTCGTCTCTTCGCGGATGATGTCCATGCACAGTTCGACACACTCGTCGCAAATGAACACGGTCGGCCCCGCAATCAATTTGCGCACCTCGTGCTGACTCTTGCCGCAGAAGCTGCAGTAGAGGGTGTTCTTGCTGTCTCCGCCGGACGTGTCCGCCATGTCGTCTTTCCCTGGCCCAAGGCCGTTTTGAGTGGTTCCGCGCTGCCCCGTCGGCCTGAGCCTAGGACAGCGTGGAAGTGTTCACAATGCCGAATTCCGGGCCGGCTACCGGCCCGTTGTGCTCAGCCCGCGCCGTCGCCTTCGTCGGGCTTGATCCGGCTTTCCACGATGTCGTCGATCAGGCCCCAGTCCTTGCTTTCCTGCGGGTCCATGAAGTTGTCACGGTCCAGCGCCGCCTCGACCTTCTTGAGGGTCTGACCGGTGTGCTTGACGTAGATTTCGTTGAGCCGCTTCTTGAGCTTCATCGTTTCTTCGGCGTGGATCATGATATCCGACGCCTGACCCTGGTAACCGCCCGAGGGCTGGTGCACCATGATGCGGCTGTTGGGCAGCGAGAACCGCATTCCGGCCGCGCCCGCGGTCAGCAGCAGCGAGCCCATCGAGGCCGCCTGGCCGACCACCAACGTCGAGACGGCGGGCCGGATGTACTGCATCGTGTCGTAGATCGACAGGCCGGATGTCACCACGCCGCCGGGGCTGTTGATGTACATGCTGATCTCTTTTTTCGGGTTTTCGGCCTCCAGGTGCAGCAGCTGCGCGACGACAAGCTGGCTCATCCCGTCGTGGACGGGGCCGTTGACGAAGATGATCCGCTCTTTCAGCAGGCGCGAGAAGATGTCGTAGGCCCGTTCGCCACGGCTGGTCTGTTCCACCACCATGGGAACGAGGTTCATGTAGGTCTCGACGGGGTCTTGCATGGGTGTCTGCCTCGGAGCTTTGGACGCGGGCGTCGTTTGAACTGATTTCCTCGCAGGAGTCTTAGTAGCGCGGCAGGGGGGCTTCAAGGGCAAGCGGTCGCGCGCGGCCCTGGTCCGACGCCCGCCGGACTGGGGCCGGGCGCACGTCGTGCGGCGCCTGCCCTTCCGTGTCACCAATCTCTGGTCGACGCAACAGACCGGGCCGGTCGCCCCGCGACCTGGTCAAATCGCGTAAGGCAGGGCGTTTCGCGAAACTCCGCGCCTGTCGCGCTGCATGCAGCGCCTCGCCCCGTGACGCCCCCCATGTAAACCACCCGATGGTGGATTACCCCCGGTCGGCACACCCGGATAACCTGTGAGCCATACTGTCGCAGGACGCGATCCCCGGACAGGCCGGCCAGAGATGTCGGTGGCCGTCGCCGCGACGGCCCGGCTTGCGCGCCCGCCCCTTTCAACCACGGCCAGCGGCGCTTACATTTCCGCCTGCAAAGGAGGTGCGCCCATGACCAAGTCCCCCACGACAGACGCCGAACGCCGCGCATTGATCGCAGCCGCCGGGGCCGAGATCCGCCCCCTCGACCCCATCGGGGCCGAGGTTCACGGCATAGACCTCTCGGCCGAACAGCCCCCGGACCGCGCGGTTCTGGATGCGCTGGAGCAAGAGATGGCCCGGCGCGGCTTTCTGGTGTTCAAGAACGACCAGCCGGTCGACCCAGAGGACTTCCTGCGCGCCTCCTGCTGGTGGGGCGGGCGCGAGCTGCACAGCACCCATGGCGTCCATCCGGCCACGCCGGGCGGCAATCCGCATATCTTCCGGCTATCCAACGATCGCCGCCACGGTATCCCCGGCGTCGGGCCGCAATGGCACAACGACGGCAGCTTCCTGCCGGCGACCTTCTCGCATTCGGGCTATCACATCGTGCGCCCGGCCGAGAACGGCGGCGGCACCTGGTTTGCGCATCAGGGCCTGGCCCATGACGCCCTGCCCCGGGAGACGCAGGAATACTGGGCCCGGCTGGCCTCGGTCAACTCGGCCTCGGGCGTCGTGCACCCGCTGGTCCATCGCCACCCGCTGTCCGGTCAGGCCTGCATCTGGCTGCACCTCGGCATGACCGGTGCGGTGGTCGAGGTCCTGCCCGGCGCACGCGGCGCGCGCTTGCTCGGTTCCGAGGACTTGAAGGCGCTGTGCCATGCCTACAACGACATCCTGAACGCCGGGTTCGAGGGCGGCTACGCCACGGCCTATGAGTACCGTGAAAACGACTGCGTCTTCATCGACAACCTGGCCGTGGCCCACCGCGCCGCCCCCGAGGCGCATATGCCCGCCGACGCACAGGGTCTGCGGATCATGCACCGCAGCACCGTGCGCGGCACGCACGATCTTGTCCCCGACAACGGGTTGCCCGCGGAACTGCCGATCGACGGGCCCAGCCCCTTTGGCGAGGGGGTCTGGCAAGGCGGCGGCGTGGGCTTTCGCTGGGAGGACGGCATCCCGATGCAGAACTGATCGGCCCCCGGGATGCCACTCGCCCCTGCTGGGCTGCTAGAATGGCCCGCCAAGAGGCCGTTTGATAGGACAAAAGGCCCTCAGCCAGAACCCGATCAGGTGATCCACATGGCACAGCATATCGCACCGGACAGCGTCCACTGGCCCGCGCCGCCCGCCAACGCAGGCCCGCGCCGGCGCCCCGGCCCGCCGAAACCCTTGGTGTTCCGCGACGTCGCCAGCGGCTAAGGGGCGTTGCGCCCATCCGCGCGGCGTGGCGTCGATCCGCCTTTTATTCAGGCGCCTTGCCGGACGGCCTGCGACACCTGCGCACAGGTGGCACGGCACAGGGGCCGTTTCTGATCCAGATCAAGAAACCGGGCCGTGCAGGCGGGTAAACTCTCTGTGACTGTCACGTAACCGAAGGATCAGAGGGTCACATGTCGAAGACACCATTCATCACCGGGGCGCTTGTTGCGCTCGCCACACCCGTCCTCGCCCAAGAGGACGTGGCATTGCGCGAAGACGCGCTCAGCTACTTCGAACCCATCCCCATGAATCCGCCGGACCTCGGCGACAACATCGTCAGCCGCGAGCGTGTCGATCTGGGCGCCAAGCTCTATTTCGACCCGCGCATGTCCGCCTCGGGGCTGTTCTCCTGCCAGACCTGCCACAACGTGGGCATGGGCGGCGTCGACGGTCTGGAAGTGTCCATCGGCCACGGCTGGCAGAAGGGGCCGCGCAACGCGCCCACCTCGTTCAACGCGGTCTTCAACATCGCCCAGTTCTGGGACGGCCGCGCCCCCGACCTCGAAGAGCAGGCCAAAGGCCCGGTGCAGGCCGGGGTCGAGATGAACAACACCCCTGACAACGTGGTGGAAACGCTCAAATCCATGCCGGCCTACATCGACTCCTTCGAAGAGGCCTTCCCCGGCGAGGAGGACCCGGTCACCTTCGACAACTTCGCCCGGGCCATCGAATCCTTCGAGGCCACGCTGATCACGCCGAACTCGCCCTTCGACCAGTTCCTGATGGGCAGTGACGGCGCCCTGAACGAACAGGAAAAGCGCGGCCTGCAGGCCTTCATGGACACCGGTTGCGCTTCCTGCCACGCCGGGGTCAACATGGGCGGTCAGGAGTATTATCCCTTCGGCCTGATGGAAAAGCCGGGGGCCGAAGTCCTGCCCGAGGGTGACCGCGGCCGCTTTACCGTGACCGAAACCGCAAGCGACGACTATGTCTTCCGTGCCGGGCCGCTGCGCAACATCGCGCTGACCGCACCCTATTTCCACTCGGGCGCCGTCTGGGAACTGGAAGAGGCCGTCGCGATCATGGGCACCGCGCAGCTGGGCTTCGAGCTGTCCGATCAGGAGATCAGCGATATCACCGCCTTCCTGAGAACCCTCACCGGCGAGCAGCCCGAGGTCGTCCACCCCAAGTTGCCCCCGCGGACAGACGAGACGCCCCTGCCCGACGACATGTAGGGCCGGCGCACCCCGTCACGCTGCTTTCCCGCCCCCGGCCACCGTGCCGGGGGCGGTTTCGTCTGTAAGGCAAGCCCTTGCCGATGCGGCACGCGGGGGCTTTGCCCGATCGTGCGGCTGCGCTAAAACACACCATGCGCCTGATCCCTGCCCTTGTCCTCTTCGCCCTTCTGTCTGCCTGCGGCTCGGGCCCTGACACCGAAGCGCGCAAGGCGGATCGGCCCGCGCTTTATCCCGGCGAAACACCGGAAATGCGGGCGCTGGTCGTGGACTATGCCGCGCACCATGACATCCCCGAGGCGTTGCTGCACCGGATCATCCAGCGCGAGAGCGACTATCGCCCCCGGGCGCGCAACGGCCCCTACTGGGGCCTGATGCAGATCCTGCCCGAAACCGCCGCGCAGATGGGCCATTCCGGCCCGCCCGAGACCCTGCTGGAGGCCGAGACCAACCTGGAATACGCGGGCCGCTACCTGCGCGGGGCCTGGCTGGTGGCCGATGGCGACATCGACGCCGCCGTGATGTGGTACGCGCGCGGCTATTACTACGAGGCCCGCGATCGCTGCCTGCTGGTGGAAACCGGGCTGCGCGACCGCGAGGTCGCCCACCATTGCCGTGCTTGAGGGCCGGACCCGCAGGGTCTAGCCTGGTGCCATGACGCCGGAACTCGTGATCCTTGCCATCGGAATCCTGTTTCTGGCCGGGCTCGCGCTGGACGCGCTGGGGCACATTGTCCATGTGCCGCGCGTTACCCTGCTGATCCTGCTGGGGGTGCTGATCGGCCCGCCCGGGCTGGACTGGCTGCCGGTCGATGTCGACACCGCGCATGAAGTGCTGGCCCCGACAGCCCTGACCATGGTGGCCTTCCTGATGGGCGGCAGCCTCGACCGGGGCACCCTGGCCGCCCGGGGCCGGGCGATCCTGGTTTTGTCGCTGGCCCTAGTGGCCGGCACGGCGCTGGTTGTCGGGCTGGGGCTCTGGGCCATCGGCACATCGCTTGTGGTCGCGCTGTTGCTGGCGGGCATCGCCACGGCGACCGCACCGGCGGCAACGCTGGACGTGATCCGCCAGGCCGAGGCCCAGACAACCCCCTTCGGCAAAGTTCTGATCGGCATCGTGGCCATCGACGACGCCTGGGGGCTGCTGGCCTTTTCGGTGTTGCTGACGCTGGCTGCCACGATCGCCGGAAGCGGCGACGCCGAGGCGCTATCCCATGCCAGCTACGAGATCGGCGGCGCCTTGGCCCTCGGGCTTGTCCTGGGGCTGCCCGCCGCCGTCCTGACCGGGCGCGTGAAACCGGGCGAGCCCACCCTGATCGAGGCCCTGGGCCTTGTCCTTGTCATCGCCGGGCTGGCGCTCTGGCTGGAGGTTTCCTTCCTGATCGCGGGGATGACCGCGGGGGCGTTGGTCACCAACCTGGCCCACCACCACGACCGCCCCTTTCACGAGATCGAGCGGATCGAATGGCCCTTCCTGCTATTGTTCTTCATCATGGCCGGGGCCTCGCTGGACGTGAGCGCGCTGGTGGCCGCGGGCTGGACCGGGGCGGCCTACATGGCGCTGCGCATTCTGGGGCGTCTTGTCGGCGGGGCGCTGGGCGGCCCCCTGGCCGGGCTGACGGCCTATAGCGGCGCGCGCACCGCTGCCGCTCTGCTGCCGCAGGCCGGGGTGGCCGTGGGCATGGCGCTGGTCGCCGCGGACCGGTTTCCGCAGGCGGGCGACCAGGTGCTGGCCGTCACCATCGCCTCGACCGTGATCTTCGAGATGCTCGGCCCGCCGCTGACCCAGTGGGCGCTGGCAAAGGAAAACCGCCCGAACGACTAGGTCCGGGCGGCAACAAAATTCTGGAATATTGTTCCGGATCAGCCGACCAGTTCGAGACCGGAGAAGAAGTAGGCGATTTCCTCGGCCGCCGTTTCCGGCGCGTCGGACCCATGCACCGAGTTTTCGCCCACGGACTGGGCGAACTCGGCGCGGATGGTGCCCGCGGCGGCATCGGCGGGGTTGGTCGCGCCCATAACGTCGCGGTTCTTGGCGATGGCGCCGTCCCCTTCGAGCACCTGCACCACGACCGGCGCCGAGGCCATGAAGCCCGTCAGTTCGTCAAAGAAGGGGCGTTCGGCGTGGACGGCATAGAACTGCTCGGCCTGGGCCTTGGTCATCAGGATGCGCTTTTGCGCGACGATGCGCAGGCCGGCCTCCTCGAACTTGGCATTGATCTTGCCGGTCAGGTTGCGGGCGGTGGCGTCGGGTTTGATGATCGACAGGGTGCGTTCGGTGGCCATGGGTCATTCCTCGATGGTCGGGGTGAATATCGCCGCGCCGATAGCATGGGGGGTGCGGGTTGAAAAGGTGCGATTGACGCGGCTGCCGCCCTCTGGCACCCCCTGCGCCATGCTGCGAATTTCAGACATCTCCTACTCGGTCGAGGGCCGCCCCCTGATCGAGAACGCCGGCGCCGTCATCCCCACCGGCCACAAGGTCGGCGTCGTGGGCCGCAACGGCACCGGCAAGACAACCCTGTTCCGGCTGATCCGGGGCGAGCTGACGCTTGAGGGGGGCACGATCGAACTGCCCCGCGGCGCCCGCATCGGCGGCGTCAGCCAGGAGGTGCCCGGCTCGGAAACCTCGCTGCTGGACACGGTGCTGGAGGCCGATACCGAGCGTCTGGCCCTCATGGCCGAAGAGACCGACGACCCCGCCCGCATCGCCGAGATCCAGACCCGGCTGACGGATATCGACGCCTGGTCGGCCGAGGCGCGCGCCAGTGCCATCCTCAAGGGTCTGGGCTTTACCGATGCCGAGCAGCGCATGCCCTGTTCGGCCTTCTCGGGCGGCTGGCGGATGCGCGTGGCCCTGGCCGCGGTGCTGTTTTCCGCGCCCGACCTGCTGCTGCTGGACGAGCCCACGAACTATCTTGACCTCGAAGGCGCGCTCTGGCTGGAAAGCTACCTGGCGCGCTATCCGCATACGGTACTGGTGATCAGTCACGACCGCGGCCTTCTCAACCGCGCCGTGGGCGGCATCCTGCACCTGGAAGACCGCAAGCTCACCTATTACGCCACGCCCTATGACCGCTTTGCCGAACAGCGCGCGGCGCGGCTGGCCGTGGCCGAGGCACAGAATCGCAAGGCGCAGGACCGCAAGGCCCACCTGCAAAGCTTCGTCGATCGGTTCCGGGCCAAGGCCTCGAAGGCGAAACAGGCGCAATCGCGGCTCAAGATGATCGAACGGATCACTCTGACCGCGACCCCGCAAGAGGCGGCCCTGCGCGCCTTTTCCTTCCCCGAACCCGAGGAACTTTCGCCGCCGATCATCACCACCGACGGGGTGGCCGTGGGCTATGGCGAGACGACCGTCCTCGATCGGCTGTCGCTGCGCGTCGACCAGGACGACCGGATCGCGCTTTTGGGTCGCAATGGTGAAGGAAAATCGACGCTTTCCAAGCTTTTGTCTGGCAAACTTCATCCTCAGAAAGGCAAGTTCACCGCCCATGGCAAGCTGCGCGTTGGCTATTTCGCCCAGCACCAGCTGGAAGAACTGCGCCCCGAAGAGACGCCGCTCGATCACCTGCGCCGCGAACGCCCCGACGAGGCCCCGGGCCGGTTGCGGGCACGGCTGGCGGGCTTCGGGCTGACGGCTGATCAGGTCGAGCTTCCGGCGGCCAAGCTGTCGGGCGGGCAGAAGGCACGGCTGTCGCTGCTGCTGGCCACCATCGAGGCGCCGCACCTGCTGATCCTCGACGAGCCCACCAACCACCTGGACATCGAAAGCCGCGAGGCCCTGGTGGAAGCGCTGACCGCCTACTCCGGCGCGGTGGTGCTGGTCAGCCATGACATGCACCTGCTCAGCCTCGTGGCCGATCGGCTCTGGCTGGTCAAGAACGGGCGCGTCTCCGCCTTCGAGGAGGATCTGGAGGCCTATCGCAAGCTGCTGCTGTCGGGCGACAAGCCCGCCAGACCGGCCAAACCCAAGGCCCCGCGCCCCTCGCGCGACCGCATCCTGGAATTGCGCGCCGAGGTCCGCAAATGCGAGGCCCGCGTCGCCAAGATCGAGGAGATGCGCGAAAAACTGGCCGCCAAGCTGGCCGACCCCGCGCTTTACGAGGCATCCCAGGCGACGGAACTCGAGACCTGGAACCGCAAGTATGCCGAGGTCATGGAGGGGTTGGAGCGCGCCGAAGGCCTCTGGATGGCCGCCCAGAAAAAGCTGGACGCCGCCGAGGCCGTATAGGGGGCCCCGCCGCACACGGCCACCCAACGGCCCCGCGGATAACGCCCCCGGCTTCATTGAACCGGCGCCCAAGAACCCAAGACACGCGAAGCCGGTTTGCCCGTGTCCTGCGCGCTGGAGGGTTGCGCGGCCCCGGACCGGGCCAAAGTCCGATGCCTTCCCCTGCCCCTTGTTTCTTTGGGTCGGAAATACCGCGGGGGTGAATGCCGCAGGCAGAGGGGGCAGCGCCCCCTAGAACATCGCCCGCCGGCCGCGCGCGCCGCCGCGCCGGCCGGGGCGTGGCGGGATCAGGGTGAGCGGCGCAAGCGGCCGGTTCACGCTGGTCTCCAGTAGGCGGCAGAACTCCGCGACCGCCGGGTCCCCGTCCCGGACCGGGGCCGCGGCCGCAAGGGCGCGCACCGCCGCTTCGGGGTAATTGGCCGCGCCGGGCAGCGCGCCCAGCCACTCCATGTAGCCCATGTGGGCCAGTTGCCGCGCCCGCGCCTCCGAGCAGCCATGTGACCGCATCGCGTTGAGGATATCTTCCAGAATCATCGCGCCCTCCGCGCCTGTGAACGGGGATGGCGCGGCACTGGTCAGACGGAGATCGCGGTCATCACAGGCACCTTGCCGGGGCACCCCGCCCGGGTTGAAAATCATGACGGCAGGTCTCCTGGCTCGCGGGTCGGGGCGGGTGCCGGGCCTTCCCGGGGGCAGGCCCCAGTGGTCAGTATCGGCACCGCTCACCGCTTACAGTTGCGGGGGCAGCCGCGGACTTGCCCGGATCGGGCGCACCGCGTTCCCTTTTCACCCGACGGCATGGGGCCGCCGGACACCGTCGGGACAGAAGCTAGGCGAGCGCCCGGGCCGCTGTCAATGTCTGCGACGCCGCGCGTGGGGGTCTGGTCAGCCGGCCCGCGCCCGCATAGTGTTCCGGCCATGATCGATATCGCCTTTCTCGTCACGGCCTTTGCCGCGCTCTTCGTGGTCATCGACCCGATCGGTCTGACCCCGATTTTCGTGGCCCTCACCCAGGGCATGAGCGCGACCAGGCGCCGGGCGCTGGCCCTGCGCGCCTGTGGCATCAGCTTTGCGCTGCTGCTGGTGTTCGCCCTGTTTGGCGAGGCCGTTCTGGGCTTCATCGGTATCTCCATGCCTGCCTTCCGGGTGGCAGGCGGCATCCTGCTGTTCCTGACCGCGCTGGACATGCTTTTCGAGCGCCGCCAGAAGCGCCGCCGCGACCAGGCCGACGAGGAGGATGACGAGGACGACGACCCCTCGGTCTTCCCGCTGGCGATCCCGCTGATCGCCGGACCCGGGGCCATCGCCACGATCATCCTGCTGGTGGGCCAGGGCGAGGGCCTGGTCGGCTTTGTCGCCATCATGGGCGTGCTGCTGGCGGTCCTGGCGCTTGTGCTGACCCTGTTCCTGGGCGCCGGGCTGCTCGAGCGGCTGCTGGGCAAGGTCGGCATCAACGTCGTCACCCGGCTTCTGGGGATGCTGCTGGCCGCGCTGTCGGTGCAATTCGTTCTGGACGGGCTGCGCTCTTTCGGTCTGGGCGGATAGGCCCTATCTGTTACCAATGACTGGAGACCAGATCGCCTCATTCGTCTTTCTTGCCCTGCTGGGGGTGGCCATCCTCGGCTCTTACATGGCGCACAGCCGATTGAAGGGCAGCCAGATGGCCCAGCAGGCCATGATCTGGGTGCTGATCTTCGTGGGCGCCATCGCGGCGGCGGGGCTCTGGCAGGATATGAAAGGCGATCTGACCGTCACCCAGGCGGTGGTCTCGGAGAACGTGATCGAGGTGCCGCGCGGCCGCGACGGGCATTTCCACCTGGACCTGCAGGTCAACGGCGTCACCGTGCCCTTTCTGGTCGATACCGGGGCCACGCAGGTGGTTCTGACGCGCCGCGATGCTGCGCGCGCGGGGTTGGACCCGGAAGACCTGAATTTTATCGGCACCGCTTACACCGCCAACGGCGAGGTCCGCATCGCCCCGGTGGTGCTGGACCGCGTCGCCCTCGGCCCGATCCAAGACCGCAACCTGCGCGCCTCGGTCAATGGCGGGCAGATGGAACAGTCGCTGCTGGGCATGACCTATCTCAACCGTTTCGAGCGGATCGAGATCCAGAACAACCGGCTGTTGCTGGCGCGCTAAGGGGACAGGCGCGGCGTGCGCAGGCCTGTCACCTCTTGATACCGGGCGTCGAGCGCACGTCATGCACGCAGACGGCAATGACCGCTGTCAGCCCGAAGCCGACTCACATGAACGATGCAGCATGAAACGGACCATCGACAAGGAGGGCGGACAACGGACCTTCGCCGCGTTGGCGTGGCAAGTTGGCCCAGGCAGGAAAAGCGGACATCGGGAAGGGGCCGTGAGTTGCGAAGTTGCGACGGTATCAAATGGCGGCCCCGAGCCCAAATCACCGACTCCGCGATCAGCGTCGATGCCTGCAGCGCCGACCAATGCCGGCGTTCGAAGAGCTTATTGGGACTGCCCAGTGATGGATGCCAACGATCCAAGCGCAACTTAAATTGGTGGCGCGCCATCGCGGGCAGTGTCCCATCGCGTGCGCCTCATGTTCACATTTCGATCGAGTTCGGTCGTGCCTTGGCGCATGTTGGGCGAGATTTCCGAGAATATTCCCGCCCAAGACTGCACTGATAGAGCGAACGGTGTAGGCACCTGCGGTCTCCCGCAGGTGCCAACTGTTCACTCGCTCCTCACGATCTCGCTGTAGGCGCCGCGCAGTTGCAGCGTGACGGTCGCGTCGGCATCGTCACGGTTGCGCCAGAACCAGCCGTGCTCGCCCGGGAAGGGCGCCTCGATGCTGCCTTCGCCGTCGGTCGCGCCGCGGCCCCGGTCGTAGTCGATGGACTGGCCGTCGCCATGGGCGTGCAGGTCGAAGTTGATCCGGCCGCCCTCCGCGACCCACGCGTAGTCCGCGACATCGCCCGCTTCCATGACGAGCTTGACCTCGGTCGCCGCATCCGGCGCCAGAGTGAAGGTGACCGTGTCGGTCCAGGCTTCCTGCGCATGGGCCACGCCCACGAAGAGGCCGAAAATGTCGTCCATGACGCTCGAGGATTGGTCACCGCCGTGGATCGCTTCGTCTTCGGCCGCTTCACGGGCAAGCTGCTGCTTGATTTCGCCCATTTCGGTCAGGCCCATCACACTGCCTATCCCGGTCGGGTCGATCCCGTATTCCGCCGGCAGGTAGACGCCGACCCCGATGAAGGCAGCGCCGATCACGGCGGCGATGGTCGAGCGCCGCAGTTGCTTCGGTGTCGGCAGGAGGGCCGGATCGGGCTTCTCCGCGTTCA
>JAVLCA010000051.1:0-16665 GCA_031581025.1 Salibaculum sp.
GTCGGGAGCGAATACTACCGCCTGCGGCACGGTCACTGGCGCGTCATCTTTGAGGAGCGATCGTCACGAGCCGATCTCGGTCGTGCGTTGCAGGATATCCACGCCCTGCGTGTTCCAGAAATGCAGAAGGTCCACGAAGACCCAGTTCTCGGCCAGCTTGTCGCCCTCGCGCCGGTAGATGTCGATGATGCGGAACTCGCCGGGCGCGCCGGTGGCGGGCATGCCCATGAAACCGCCCGTCGGCCGGGCGGTGAAATTCGCCCAGCCAAAGAAGCCCCCGTAGTGCCCCTCGGCCAGCCGGCACAGATGCGTCGTCTTCGACCGGTCGGTGAAGGCGGACCGGAACACGCCTGAGTGCTGCTGCGCGTAGCGGTCGATCGTGTAGGTCGCCCCGATGCCTGTCGGCCCCCACCAGACCATGTCTTCATGCCAGGTGCGGGCCAGTTCCTCGTGCAGGTCCAGCCCCGAGTTCCACTGCCCCAGGTCGGCGATCATGGCGTTGATCACGGCAAGGGTCGCCGCGCCCTCTTCGGGGGGCTGGGCCGTGGTCAGCAGCCCGTCGTGCGTTAGTGGCCCCGGCTGGACCATTTCAGCGCCCGTCTGCGGCGGAAAAGGATTCTGCCCCGCCTGCACCATGAGGTGCGGAATGTCGAAATACATCGCCGTCTCGGCGATGCGGCCACCTTCGATGCGGTTGAATTCGCAATAGCGCAGCATGGCGATCTTGCGGGTGGGGCGGATGCCAAGCCACGGCGCGTCGAACAGCCCCATCAGGTGCCCCATGGAGACCACCCAGGTGCTGGCATGGCCGTCGGTCTCGTTGGTGCCGGCCATGAAGATATCTTGCCGCCGCCGGAGCCCGGTCAGGGCCGTCTTCAGAGGCGACCAGAATGTTTTGGCGACCATCCGTGGGCCGGTCAGTTCGCCGAAGGGGTGGTAGCCACGCCAAAGGTAATCGGGCGTCGTGCATCCTGCCAGAACCTGTCCCACCGAATCGGGGTCTGCGGCATCCAGCGCCGCATGACAGGCCCGCACGATATCCTTCTCTGCCTGAAAATTTGCCATTGGGCCGGTATCTTGCCTCTGCTTCTGCACGCGTTTGCAGAATAAGCTTGCCTAATCCGGCGGCGGGAGTCTAGCGTTGACGCAAACGTATGCAAAATACGTGCATTCACAGGTGAGGTGGCCCGATGGCCGAAATCCAGCTGCGCGGCGTGACAAAGCGCTGGGGCAACTTCGTAGGTGTCGACAATTTCGACCTGAAGATCGCGGACCGCGAGTTTCTCGTGCTGCTCGGGCCTTCGGGCTGCGGCAAGACCACTACCATGCGGATGATCGCCGGACTGGAAGACCCCACCGAGGGCGAAATCACGGTCGACGGCAAGGTGATCAATGACCTTGAACCCAAGGAGCGCGACGTGGCCATGGTGTTCCAGTCTTACGCGCTCTATCCGAACCTGAACGTCTACGAGAATATCCGGTTTCCACTCCGAGTGCGCGGCACCGACCCGACCGCTCAGGAGGACCGGGTGATGCGTGCCAGCGCCATGGTGGAACTGGACGATTTTTTGCACCGCAAGCCGTCTGAGCTTTCGGGTGGCCAGCGCCAGCGTGTGGCCCTGGCCCGCGCAATCGTGCGCGAACCCAACGTCTTTCTGATGGATGAACCGCTGTCAAACCTTGATGCCAAGCTGCGGGTGAGCACCCGCGCACAAATCAAGAACCTGAGCCACGAACTGGCGGTGACGACGATCTATGTCACCCATGACCAGATCGAGGCCATGACCCTGGCCGATCGCGTCGTGGTCATGGAAAAGGGCATCGTCCAGCAGGTCGGCAGCCCGACCGAAATCTACGACCGCCCGGCCAACACCTTTGTCGCCGGCTTCATAGGCTCGCCCGCCATGAACCTGATGGAGGGCAACTGCGCGGGCGGCGTCTTTACCACCGAGAGCACGCGCATCGCGGGTCTCGACGTGGCCGACGGGCCGGTGACGCTGGGCTTTCGCGCCGAAGACGCCGAGGTCCGCCTGGGCGAGGGCGGACAGATCACCGCGCCGATCTATACTCTCGAATTGCTGGGCGATGCCACCATGGTGAGCGTCCGCCTCGGCGGGGTTCTGGTCGCGGCCAAAGCTGACAAGACCTTCCGCGCCGAGATCGGCGACATGGTCACGATCCATGTTCCGCAAGAGCATTGCCACCTGTTCGATTCTCGAACGGGTGCGCGTATCGGGGGCTGAGGCCCTCAAAACCGACCGGGCTGCGACTGTAGGGCAGCCCGCAACAGACCAGGGAGATACTCCGCATGAAACTCAAGACCATCCTGATGGCCGGGGCCATGAGCGCGGCCGCCAGCGCCGGCGCCGCCGAATGCGCCTTTGAAAACGAGGTAGAGCTGCGCTCGCTCACTGCCGGGTTCGAGGCCTGGAAGGCCGTCACCGACAACATGGCCGAGTGCGGCAACTTCGAGGCCAACCTCGACCAGGAATTCCGCGAAAAGCAGCCCGAGGCCTTCGCCGCCGACCCGTCGCTTTATCACATCGGCGGCGTGGCCAACTCGACCATGATCCCGCTGCTCAATGCCGGCACGATCCGCCCGCTCAACGATCTGGTCGAAGAATACGGCCAGCACCTGAGCCCGAACCAGCTGATCACCGTGGACGGCGACATCATGGCCGTGGCCATGATGGTGAACAACCAGCACCTGATGTATCGCGAGGACATCCTCGACGAGCTTGGCCTCGAGGTGCCCGCCAACTATGACGAGATGCTGGAGGCCGCCGCGGTCATCCAGGAGGCCGATGTGGTCGAGTATCCGCTCGGCGGCACCTTCGCCTCGGGCTGGAACCTGGGCGAGGAATTCGTGAACATGTTCCTCGCGCATGGCGGCGATTTTGTCGACGACGCCAACATGCCGACGATCAACAACGAGATGGGCATCGCGTCGCTGGAAAAGCTCAAGGCGACCACAGAATACATGGACCCCGAATATCTGGCCGCGGATTCCACCTACGTCCAGCAGCAGTTCCAGCAGGGCCAGATCGCCATGGCCAATCTCTGGGCCAGCCGCGCGGGTGCGATGGACGACCCAGAGGAAAGCCAGGTGGTGGGGAAGGTCACGATGGCCTCGGCCCCCATGGGCCCCGAGGCGCCTGTCTCCTCGATCTGGTGGGATGGCATCGTGATCGCGTCGAACATCACCGATGAAGAGGCCGAGGCCGCGTTCCGTGTCGCCATGGAGGGCATCGATACCGAGACGGTGCAGGAAAGCCCCGAGGCCGCGGTCTGGCTGATCGACGGCTACGAGCCGGGTGATCTCGCCGCCGGTGCCGCCGCCACCGCCGCCAACGGCGCGCGGCCCTATCCGGCCTCCTCGGCCATGGGCATCATGCACAGTGCGCTGGGCAACGGGATCGCCGCCTACCTGAACGGTAACAAGGACGCCGAGACCACGCTGGCCGACATCGAGGCGGCCTACATGACCTCGGCCGAAGAGGCCGGCCTGATCGAGTAACGCCTGACCGGGACGGGGCCGCCATCGCGCGCGGCCCCGTTCCACCGGTTTGCCCCGGCTGGCCCCGATGTGGGCCACCCCGGACAAGCCGGACCGACCGACCCGCCACGCCTGCATCAGCCCACACCGGGAGAGCACCCATGAAGCCGAAAGTCTTTGCCGCCTTCGTCGGCCCGTCCATCTTCATGATGCTGCTGTTCATCGCCTTTCCGCTGGTGTCGGTCTTCTGGAACAGTTTCACCGTGACCCAGCCGGTCTACGAGACCGTCGAGGTCGAGAACTGCACCGCCGGGTTCCTGGAACAGACCTGCACCACCGAGATGGAAACCCGCCCCGTCCTAAACGAGGCCGGCGAGATCCGGCGCCAGACCGAGTTCGTGGGCTTTCAGACCTACCGCAATGTCCTCGAGATGGGCCGCTTCTGGGAGGCCGTGAAGGACCGCTCCTGGACCGCGCTGCAAAACATAGACTTCTGGAAGGCGCTGCGCTTCACGCTGATGTTCACGCTGGTCACGCTACCGCTGGTGCTGGGGGTGGGCCTGGCCATCGCGCTGGTGATCAACAACGCCTCGCAAAAGATCAAAGGGCCGGTGATCTTCCTGTCGCTGCTGCCCTTCATCATCACGCCGGTGATCGGGGCGCTGTCGATCAACTGGCTGTTCCGCGGCGACGGCATCCTGACCGCGCTGCTGGAATGGTGGCTGGAACAGGACCTGGCGCTGTTCGCCCAGGCCTGGACCATCGAGCTTATGATGATGTTCTACCGCGTCTGGCACGTCGCGCCCTTTGCCGCGATCGTGTTCTACGCCGGGCTTCAGACGGTCAACCAGGACAGCCTGGAAAGCGCGGTGATCGACGGGGCCAGCCGCTGGCAGCGGCTGCGCCTGATCGTGATCCCGCATCTCGCGCCGCTGCTGATCTTCGTGGCGATGATCCACCTGATGGACACCTACCGCGTCTTCGAAGAGGTCGTCGGCTTCCGCGCCGAGGGCTACGTCATCTCACTGCAATGGCTCACCTACGACTTCCTAACGCCGGACCAGGCGGGGAACCGCTCGATCAGCCGCGCCTCGGCCTCGGCCATGCTGACGATGATCGGCATCGCCATCCTGCTCGTGCCCCTGCTTAAGCGCACCTGGCGTGACCACAAGGGGAGCCACTGATGACCACCGCGAAAGCCCTGCGCCAACCGGCGCCCCTGCGCATCGTGTCGGGGACGTTCCTCGCCTTCTGGTGCCTGATCGCCGCCTTCCCGATCTTGTGGATCACGGTGATGAGCTTCAAGTCGCCGGTGGATGCCTTTGACGCCAACCCGCTCAACGTGCTCTTCGGGCCGGCAACCCGTGCCGACGGCTCGGGTTGGTCTATCCTGGAGATCGTGCTGGGCCTCGCGGTGATCTGGCTGAGCGCGAGGCTGACTGTGCGCCGCGTTCCCCCGCTGGTGGCAAGCTACAGCCCCGGCGGCTATGTCGCGCTGGGCTGGGTCGTGGCGGCGGTGCTGGTCGGTCTGGGCTTCGTGCTGGTCTTCTTCGGGCTGCTGCCGCTGGTCACGGATTTTCTCAATCCGCTGGTCGGCCCGCTGGGGCGCGACATCATCGGGGCGACGACCGAGCACTACCAGACCGTCTGGATCGAGCGTGGCTTCATCGACAATTTCCGCAACTCGCTGATCGTGACCACGGGTGTGGTGACGATATCGCTGACCGTGGGCACGCTTGCGGGGTATGGCCTGGCGCGGTCGGGGTCGACGCTGGCTTTCTGGCTTCTCATAATCGCGCTGGTCTTTCGCTCGCTGCCGCATTCGGTGCTGGTGGCAGGCTATCTGCCGGTCTTCATCAACTCGGCCGAGTGGTTGGCGCCGATCTTGGGCGAGAACGCGCCCACGCTCTACGGCAAGCCGGCGGCGGTGATCGCGGTGCTAGTGGCGATCAACCAGCCCTTCACAATCTGGATGCTGCGCAGCTTTTTCGCCAATATTCCCGCCGATCTGGACGAGGCGGCGCGCGTTGACGGTTGCTCGCATTTCAAGGCCTTCCGGCTGGTCATCATGCCGGTCATGTGGCCCGGCGTTATCACCACGGGGCTGTTCAGCTTCCTGCTGGCCTACAACGATTTTCTCGTGACCTCGCTGCTGCTGGACGCCTCGAACCAGACCATGGTTCCGGCCATCGCGGGCATGTTCAACCGCGAGACCACGACGACCGACCAGGTCGTGGCCGTGGCTGCCGCGGTGTCGATCACCGCGCCGCTGTTCCTGCTGGTCATGGTGTTCCAGCGCCAGATCGTCAGCGGGCTGACCGCCGGGGCGGTGAAGGGATGAGCCGGACCTTTCGTCATAGCGCCACCGGCCGGCACCCGGCGCTGAACCGGATGCCGCGGGACTTCCTGTCGGACAGGGGCACAGGCCGCGCCCCCTTCCATGACACTAGACAGGAATGACCCGATGAGAGGTTCCCGCCCCGAACAGGCCGTGCTGACCCGCGACACGGACATGGTCAAGACAGACGAGACCCGCGCCGTGATCGAAGGCATGGTCGACGGCCTGAACGATCACCGCATCGACGATATCGGCCAGTTCTTCGCCGAAGACTTCCGCTGGCAGGGCAATCAGGGCTGCGGCACCAAGACGGGCCTGCGTGAGTTTCAGGACAACTGGCAGCGCCCCTTCCAGGCGGCCTTTTCCGACAAGGTCTGCGTCGACGAGGGGCGGCTTTACATGGGCGAATGGGCCGCCGCCTTCGGCCGGCAGGAGGCGACCCATTCGGGCACCTTCATGGGGGTCGCCCCCACCGGCAAGCGGGTCGAGATCCGCTACATGGATTTCTGGAAGGTCGAGGACGGCAAGATCACCGAAAACCGGGTCATGGTCGATTTCCCGCATGTGCTCGCCCAGTTGGGCGTAGACGTGTTCAACGGCCAAGGCTGGGAGAGATTTGACCGGGGCGAAACCGAGCCGCCCCAACCGGAGGAGCAAGGGTGAAAGACATGGGCATCGAACATCTCAAGAAGAGCAAACCTGAGGCCGAGCGCGTCGAGGACGACAGCAAGGTTCGCACCGTCGTGGAGTCCACGCTCAAGGATATCGAGACGCGCGGCGATGCCGCCGTGCGCGACCTGAGCCAGAAATTCGACGGTTACGCGCCCGAGGCCTTTCGCCTCAGCGAGGCCGAGATCGAGGCGGCCATGCGGAAGGTCAGCCCGCGTGACCTGGACGACATTCGTTTCGCGCAGGACCAGATCCGCCGCTTCGCCGAGGCGCAGCGCGCCTCGATGACGGATATCGAGATCGAGACGCTACCGGGCGTGATCCTCGGCCACCGCAACATCCCCGTGCAATCCGTGGGCTGCTACGTGCCCGGCGGCAAGTTCCCCATGGTCGCCAGCGCGCACATGTCGGTGCTGACGGCCAGCGTGGCGGGTGTGCCGCGCATTGTCGCCAGCGCCCCGCCGGTGAACGGCGAGCCGCATCCGGCCATCGTCGCGGCCATGCACATGGGCGGCGCGCACGAGATCCTCTGCCTGGGGGGTATCCAGGCCGTGGGCGCGATGGCAATCGGGACCGAGAGCATCGACCCGGTGCACATGCTGGTCGGGCCCGGTAATGCCTTCGTCGCCGAGGCCAAGCGCCAGCTCTTCGGGCGGGTGGGCATCGACCTCTTCGCCGGACCGACCGAGACCATGTTGATCGCCGACGACACGGTCGATGCGGAGATCTGTGCAACCGACCTACTGGGCCAGGCGGAGCACGGCTACAACAGCCCCGCCTGCCTGATCACCAACAGCCGCAGACTGGCCGAGGAGACGGTTGCCGAGGTGGACCGCCTGCTGGGCATCCTGCCCACGGCCGAGACCGCCGCGGTGTCCTGGCGCGACTACGGCGACGTGATCCTCTGTGAGGGCTACGACGAGATGCTGCAGGTGGCCAACGACATGGCCTATGAACACGTCCAGGTCATGACAGACCGCGACGACTGGTTTCTGGCGCACATGCACAGCTACGGCGCATTGTTCCTGGGGCCGCGCACCAATGTGGCCAACGGCGACAAGGTGATCGGCACCAACCACACGCTGCCGACCAAGAAGGCAGGGCGCTATACCGGTGGGCTCTGGGTGGGCAAGTTCCTGAAGACCCACAGTTACCAGAAGGTCACGAGCGACGCGGCCGCGGCGCAGGTCGGCGAATACGGCTCGCGGCTGTGCATGCTCGAAGGCTTTGTCGGCCACGCCGAACAGTGCAATATCCGTGTGCGCCGCCATGGCGGGCGAAATGTTCCCTATGGTGAGGCGGCGGAATGAGGGGTCGGCGCGCCTGTCGCGCGCCGACCGTCCGGGGCGCGCTGCCCCCCGAACCCCCGGGGATATTTTGGGCCAGAAGACAGGCATGACGGATCGACATTTGGAAAACAAGCGCCTGCTGGAGCGGGTACGGGCGGCGCAATACGACTGGGATGCGGGTGCGATCCGGGCGGCGCTGGAGGCTGTGTCTGCGCCCGAGGCGGTGTTTCGGCTCGCCCATCCGTTTGGCGAGATGACCGGACCGGAGGTCTTTCACGATTGGGCCCTAGCGGTGCTGCGCGCCGCCTGGCCCGACGTTGAGCGGCGCGACTGGATCGTCATGGCCGGCACCGACGGCCACGGCGGCGACTGGGTCGGTTGCGGGGGGCATTTCATGGGCACCTTCGTCGCGCCGTTCCTGGACATTCCGCCCACGGGGCATCTGGCGCACATGCGGTTCCACGAGTTCTACCGCGTCGCGGCGGGCCGGGTGGTGGAATACCAAGCGCTCTGGGACATTCCGGAAGTGATGATGCAGGCGGGCGCCTGGCCCATGGCGCCGTCGCTGGGGCGTGAGCTTTGCGTGCCCGGCCCGGCCAGCGGCGACGGGCTGATCCGCGCCGCGCGGGATGAGACCCACAGCCGCGAGAGCCAGCGGATCATCGTCGAGATGCTGGACCACATGAAGCGGCATCCCCGCGAAGGCGGCCCCGAAGTTATGGAGATGCCGCGCTTCTGGCATGACACCATGACCTGGTACGGCCCCGCGGGAATTGGCACCGGCCGGGGTATCGCGGGGTTCCGCAACTGGCACCAGATCCCGTTCCTGAACGCCATGCCCGACCGCGGCCGCTACGTGGACGAGATCACCCATCATTTCTTCGGCGACAACGACTACGTGGCCGTGACCGGCTGGCCCAACATGATCCAGACCGTCAGCCATGACGGCTGGATGGGGCTTGTGCCCTCGGGCAAGAAGATCACCATGAAGAGCCTCGATTTCTGGCGGCTGGAAAATGGCCGCATCCGCGAGAACTGGGTGATGGTGGATATCCTCGACGCCTACCGGCAGCTGGGCGTCGATGTCTTTGCCCGGCTGCGCGAGTTCAACAAGGCGCGGGTCCCGGGATCGGTGCCCTTTCCGGTGGGGGCGGCATGATGGACCTGCCGCGCACCCCATCGTTCCGCCTTGACGGCAAGCGCGCGCTGGTCACCGGGGCCTCCTCCGGCATCGGTCTGGGCGCGGCGGTGGCCCTGGCCGAGGCCGGGGCGCATGTGATCTGTGCGGCACGCGGCGCGGCGCGGCTGGCCGAGGCGGTCGCGGCGATGCAGGGGGCCGGGTTCAGCGCCGAGGCCCGCAGGCTGGACGTGGCCGACGCGGCGGCGGTGCGCGAGGCCTGCGCTGGGGTCCCGTTCGACGTGGTCGTCAATGCCGCCGGGCTGGCCCGCCACGGCCCGGCGCTGGACACCGACCCTGCCGATTACGACGCCGTCATGGGCGTGAACCTGCGCGGGGCCTATTTCCTGTCGCAGCAGGCGGCGCGGGCCATGCAGGCCGCCGGGCAGGGCGGGTCGATCATCCATGTCTCGAGCCAGATGGCGCATGTCGGCGGGATCGACCGGGCGGTCTATGCCGCCTCCAAGCACGGGCTGGAGGGCATGGTGAAATCCATGGCCATCGAATGGGGCAAGGCCGGCATCCGCATCAACACGATCTGCCCCACCTTCATCCGCACCCCGCTGACCGAACAGACCTTTGAAAACCCCGAGCGGGTCAGGTGGATCGAGGAGAAGATCAAGCTGGGCCGCGTCGGCGAGGTGGCCGATATCATGGGGGCCGTGACCTACTTGGCCACGCCGGCCTCGGCGCTGGTCACGGGCACTTCGCTTCTGGTGGACGGGGGGTGGACGGCAGGGTGACGGACCGCGCGCGGATCACATCGGCCCAGGTGGCCGCCCGAGCCGGTGTCAGCCAGTCGGCGGTCAGCCGGGTCTTCACGCCCGGGGCCTCGGCCTCGGCGCGGACCACCGAGAAGGTGCGCCGGGCCGCGGCCGAGCTGGGCTATCGGCCCAATGTGCTGGCCCGCGCCATGGTGTCGGGGAAAAGCCGGATCATCGGGCTTGTCCTGGCCTATCTGGAAAACCAGTTCTATTCGCTGGCGCTGGAGCGGCTGTCCAATACGCTTCAGGCCCGGGGCTATCACATCCTGATCTTTACCGCGCCCAACTCCATCGGTGATGCTGATGCCGTGGTGCAAGAGCTGATGGACTATCAGGTCGATGGGATCATCACCGCCTCAGTCGCCATCAGTTCGACCCTGGCCGACAGCGCCCGGGACGCCGGGATCCCGGTCGTCCTGTTCAACCGTCGCCAGGATGACAGCGGCTTGTCGTCGGTCACTTCGACCAACTACGAGGGCGGGCGCAAGGCAGCGGACTTCCTACTTGCGGGGGGGCACAGGCGCATCGCCCATATCGCCGGCTGGCAGGGCAGTTCAACGGGCCGCGACCGGCAGGCGGGGTTTCTCTCGGTCCTGCAGGAGGCCGGGATCGCGCCCTTCGCCATGGTCGACGGCATGTATAATCGCGCGGTCGCCATGGAATGCGCGCGCCAGCTGATCGGTGGCCGGGACCGACCGGACGCCATCTTCGTGGGCAACGATCACATGGCCTTCGCCGTGATGGACGTGGTCCGGCAGGCCGGGCTGATGCCGGGGCGGGACGTCTCGGTCGTGGGCTACGACGACGTACCGCTGGCGGGTTGGGCGGCCTATGACCTGACCACGATCCGCCAGCCGGTGAACCGGATGGTGGACGCGGCCGTCGATACCATTCTGGCGCAGGTCGAAATCCCTGGCGCATTGCCCCGTCAGATCGAAATCGAGAGCCGGCTGATCCTGCGCAGCTCGGCCCTTATTCCCGAAGGATGGACCGCATGAAGGGCTTCGACCCGAAATTCGCCGATTTTGCCGACTACATCATCGGCATCACCAAAGAAATCTGGGAAGACCGCGGCATTGCCACGCTGCACGAGTATTACGCGCCGGATATCGTCGTGCGCTCGCCCGCTTCTGTCGTGGTGGGCAACCAGGGCGTGATCGCGGCGACCATGGCCACGCTGGCCGAGTTTCCCGACCGCGAATTGCTGGGCGAGGACGTGATCTGGTCGGGCACGCCCGAGGACGGGATGCTGTCGAGCCACCGCATCATCTCGACCGCGACCCATGCGCGCGACGGGGTCTATGGCGCGGCCTCGGGGGCGAAGCTGCAATACCGCATCCTCGCCGATTGTCATGCCCGGGACAACGCCATCGATGACGAGTGGCTGATCCGCGACCAGACCGCGATCGTGCGCCAGATCGGCTGGGCGCCCGAGGCCTATGCCCGCGACCTGATCGCGCGCGAGGGCGGGCCCGAGAACTGCGTGCGCCCGCTGACCCCGGCGACCGACACCGCCGGCCCCTACAAGGGCCGCGGCAACGACAATGCGTGGGGCCAGCGCCACGCTGACCTGCTGGGCCGGATCATGGGCGCCGACATGGCCGCGATCGAGGCCGAATACGACCGCGCCGCGACCGTGCATTACCCCGGGGGCGAGACGGGCCACGGCTGGGCCGCCGCCGACGGCTTCTGGATGCGGCTGCGCGCGGCCCTTCCCGATGCCACTTTCACCATCGACCACCAGATTGGGCGGGATGATCCCAAGATGCCGCCGCGCTCGGCGATCCGCTGGTCGCTGCACGGCACGCATTCGGGCTGGGGGGCCTTTGGCGCGCCCACCGGGGCCGAGGTCTACCTGCTGGGGATTTCCCAGGCCGAGTGGGGCGAGGTGATCTCGGGGCAGGTCAAGCTGCGCCGCGAATGGACACTCTTCGACGAAACCGCGATCTGGAAACAGATCCTCATGCACACGGGCGCGCTGTGACGCATCAACCCGAGGGCATACGACGGCTGCACATGCTGTTCCAGGCGCGCCGGTCCGTGCGCCTGAACCCGCACCCGCCTGGGAGGGTGTCCTGACGCGCGACCAATCAGGACACCACCCCGAAAGGACCAAGCATATGACACCACAAGAAATGGAACACCGCATCGTCCGCTACGGCGAGCTGCAGCCCTGCAAGACCGCCTTCATCGACGCGCACACGCCGGGATCGGATCAGAAGGAGAACTTCACGATCATCGGCGGGGGCGTGTCGGAATCCCCCGACCAGCACGTGCACATCACCATCCCGCACGGCTTCAACATCGGCGCGGCCGGCCAGCCGCCGCGCGTGCGCAACTCGCTGCACGACCACCACACCGCCGAGGCGTTCTTCGTCCTCTCGGGGCGGTGGCGCCTCTTCTGGGGGCGCTGGGGCACCGCCGGAGAGGTCACGCTGGAGCCGGGCGACATCTTCAACATCCCCACCGGTATCTTCCGCGGCTTCGAGAACATCGGCACCGACTACGGGATGATCATGGCCATCCTCGGCGGTGACGACGCCGGCGGCGGCGTCATGTGGGCGCCCCAGGTCATCGAGGAGGCGGCCGATCACGGCCTCGTTCTGGCCGAGACCGGCAAGCTTTACGATACCAAGGCGGGCCAGGCCCTGCCCGAGGGCGTCAAGCCGATGCCCGTGATGAGCGAGGACGAGCTGGCCAAGCGCCCCGAGCCGACCACGGCCGAGGTTCTGCCCAACCACGTCGCGCGCTACTGGGACATGGTCGCCCTAGCCGACAAGGCCCCGGCCAGGGTGATCGGCGAAACCGGCATGCTGCGCGACAGGCCCGGCTTCGAGGTGGACTTCCTCACCCGCGAGAGCGCGACCGAGGACAGGCACAGCCACGACCGGCCCAGCGTGCTGATGCCGGTGACGGGCCATTGGCGGGTTGACTGGGAGGGTGGCCGTGCCACCCTTGCGCCCGGCGACACCATGTCGGTGCCCGAAAACCTGTCCCACAGCGTGGTACCGTCGATGACCGGCGCCGCTGCGCTTTACCACATCGTGGGCACGGACGATCCCGCCGGGCCGACCTGGCAGGGCTGACCCCGGCCCGCAGCACGAAAGGAAATCCCCTTGGCGGCACTTCTCCTCGGGTCCATCGGCGTTCTGGCCGAAACCTCGCACCTGCAGCGCGCGGCCTTCAACGCGGCCTTCGCCGAGGCCGGGCTGGACTGGCACTGGTCCGAGGCGCGGTATCGCGCGCTGCTGGCGCGCTCGGGCGGGGCCGACCGGATCGCCGCCGAGGCGCAACGCCGGGGCGCCTCGGTCGACGTCGCGGCCCTGCACGCCCGCAAGAGCGCGCTGTTCCAGCAAGACTTGACCCGGGGCGTGCCGTTGCGCCCCGGCTTGGTCGAGACGATACAGGCCGCGCGCGACGCGGGCGACGCGGTGGCGCTGGTGACAACGACAAGTCGCGCCAACGTCACGGCGGTTCTGGCGGCGACGGGTCTGTCGGAGGCGGATTTCGACCTGATCCTCACCGGCGCCGATGTCGCCGATCCCAAGCCCGCCCCCGAGGTCTACACCCTTGCGCTGTCCCGGCTGGGCACTGCCGCGGCCCGCGCGGTCGAGGACAACCCCGACGGGCTGCGCGCGGCCGTCGGTGCAGGGCTGGCCTGCACCGCCTTTCCCGGCGCGCTGCATGACGACGCCGATTTCGCGGGTGCCGAGGCCGTAGTCCGCACGCTGGCCCCGGCCGGCAAGGTCGCCGTGTGAACGGCCGGCCCGAGGATATCCGCGGGGTCTACGAACGCCAGGCGGCGGTCTATGACGCGCAGCGCTCGCGCGTGCTGTTCGAGGCGCGCTGGCTGGCGCGCTTTGCCGCAGCGCTGCCAATAGGCGGGCGGGTGCTCGACCTTGGCTGCGGCGCGGGCGAGCCCATCGCGCGCTGGTTCATGGCCGAGGGTTTTCGCGTCACCGGCCTCGACCTGGCCGCCCCGATGCTGGAGATCGCGCGCGGGCGCTGGCCCGACGGCGACTGGCGGCAGGGCGACATGCGCAAGCTTCACCTTGGCGAGACCTTCGTGGGGATTGTCGCCTGGGACAGTTTCTTTCACCTCGACCCGCAGGCCCAGCGGCGGACCCTGGGCCGCATGGCCGCGCACCTCGCCCCCGGCGGGGCGCTGCTGGTGACGGTCGGCCCCAAGGCGGGCGAGGCCACGGGCGAGGTCGGCGGCGAACCGGTCTACCATGCCTCTCTCTCGCCCGCGCAATACGCCGCCTGCCTTGAGGATCACGGCATGCGACTGACCGGGTTCCTGGCAGAGGACCCCGAAACCGACAAGCACAGCGTGCTGATGGCGCGCAAGGAGGACTGACCAAATGCCCATCAAAACCACCCATGTTGGATCATTGCCCCGCACGCAGGAGGTCGTCGATCTTATCTTCGCCCGCGAGCATGGCACGGCCTACGACCCGGCCGCGTTTGACGCCTGCATGACGGCGGCCGTGTCCGGCACTGTGCGCAAACAGAAAGAGGCCGGCATCGACATTGTTTCCGACGGCGAAACCTCCAAGATCAGCTATGCCACCTACGTCAAGGACCGCTACACCGGCTTCGACGGCGACAGCCCGCGCAACGCGCCTGCCGACCTCAAGAAATTCCCCACATTCCTCAAGCGTCTGGCAGATGATGGCGGCACGCCACAATATGCCCGGCCCATGTGCGTGGGCGAGGTGAAGTCCAAGGGGCAGGGCGAGCTGCAAAAGGACATCGCCAATCTCAAGGCTGCAATGGCTGAGCACGGGGCCGAGCGCGGCTTCATGAACGCCGCCAGCCCCGGTGTCATCTCGCTATTCTTGCAGAACAACCATTACCCGACGCGCGAGGCCTATCTGGCCGCGCTGGCCGACGCCATGAAGGAGGAATACGAGACCATCGTCGCCTCGGGCCTCGACCTGCAACTCGATTGCCCCGACCTGGCGCTGTCGCGGCACATGCTGTTCAACGATCTCACCGACGCAGAGTTCCTGAAGATCGCCAATTCCCACGTCGAAGCGCTCAACCATGCGCTGGCCGATGTCCCGGCCGACAAGGTGCGCGTGCATATCTGCTGGGGCAACTACGAAGGGCCTCATGTCTGCGATATCTCGATGGAAAGGATGTTCGACACGCTCATGGCCGCCAAGGCGCGTTATCTGCTGTTCGAAACCTCGAACCCGCGCCATGGCCATGAATGGGTGGTGTTCCGCGACCGCAAACGCGACATCCCCGACGACAAGGTACTGGTGCCCGGTGTTGTGGACACGACGACGAATTTCGTTGAACACCCCGAGCTGGTGGCCCAGCGGACCTGGCGGTTCGTCGATATCGTAGGGTCGGAACGGGTGATCGCCGGGTCCGATTGCGGCTTCGGCACCTTCGCGGGCTACGGCGCCGTGGACCCCGAGATCGCCTATGCCAAGTTGGGCGCGCTGGCCGAGGGGGCGGCGCTAGTCGCGTGAGTGCTCCGCTGATCCTGCTGCCTGGCATGATGTGCGATGCGCGGCTCTTCGGCCCGCAATCCGGCGCGATACGGTTGATCGTCTTGCCGATCACCGGGGCAGAGACAGTGCAGGCTCTGGCCGCCGAAGTTCTGGCGCGCGCCCCGGACCGGTTTGCGCTGGGCGGTTTGTCCATGGGCGGCATCGTCGCGATGGAGGTGGTGCGGCAAGCCCCGGGCCGGGTCGCCGGGCTGGCGCTGATGGACACCAACCCGCGGGCCGAGCCAAACCAAGTCAAGGCGCGCCGCCAGCCGCAGATGGATCGCGCCGCCGCTGGCGGGCTTGCCGCGGTGATGCGCGACGAGATGAAGCCCAATTACCTGGCCGAGGGGCCGGCGCGCGCGGATATCCTCGACCTGTGCATGGACATGGCGCTGGGTCTTGGGCCGGATGTCTTCATCCGCCAGTCCCGGGCCCTGCGCGACCGGCCCGACCAATGTGCGACTCTGCGCGGCTATCCCGGCCCGGCGCTTGTCCTCTGTGGGCGCGATGACAGCCTCTGCCCACTGGCCCGGCACGAGGAGATGCACGCGCTGCTGCCCCAGTCTACCCTGCGGGTGATCGAGGGCGCGGGCCACCTGCCCACGCTCGAACGCCCGGAACCAACGACCGAGGCCCTGCGCCTCTGGCTAGAGGAGCTATAGCCATGGACCAACCCCTTCTGGACCTGCTGCGGCGGGTCGATACGCCCACTGTCTGTAACGCCATCGAGGTGGTCGAGGGCAAGCGCGGCTTTGATCGTTTTACCCGTGGCACGGTGCTGTGCAGCGATCCCGAAGGCGGCGCGGTGGTTGGGTATGCCCGCACCGCGAAAATCGCCGCAGCCGCCCCGCCGGAAGAGCCGGCCGGGGTCATCAAGGCCCGACGCATGGAGTATTACCGCCACATGTCGCAAGGCCCGCGCCCAGCGCTGGCCGTTGTCGAGGACATGGACGGCGCCAATGCCGTCGGCGCCTTCTGGGGCGAGATCAACACCACCGTTCACAAGGGCTTTGGCCTGTCGGGGGCGCTGACCAACGGCCTAATGCGTGATCTGGGCGATCTGCCGGACGGTTTTCCGGTGATCGCCGGGTCTGTGGGGCCCAGCCATGCCTTTGTACATGTCCGCGAGATCGGCACGCCGGTCACGGTTTTCGGGTTGGCGTTGGCCGATGGTGATTTGATACATGCGGACCGCCACGGCGCGCTGGTCATCCCCGAGGGCCACCTGCCCGACCTAGCCTGCGCCATCCCCAAGCTGTTGGAGACCGAGCGCCTGGTGCTGGACCCGGCCCGCGCGCCGGGCTTCGACTTCGCCCGGTTCGAGGCCGCCTGGGCGGACTTCGAGGCAGCCCGAACCTGAGCGGGGATTGACCCGGGGCGTGTGTGGATGCCCCGAGTTTTGCAAGCTGATTTTTCGACGGTTGG
>JAVLCA010000052.1:0-16468 GCA_031581025.1 Salibaculum sp.
TAATCCATGTCGCGAGGCTGACGTGAAAAAAGACTTTAACCTGGACTGTACGCACCACCGGTAAACCGAAAACGCCGATCGCAAGGCCTTCGTCAAGGATTGGATCGCGCGGCGCATTGGCATGGGTTGGGGCACGGTTTCCTGAGACAGTTCATAGCGCTAATTTTCCATCGAAGGAGAATGGACCATGGACGACAAGAACAGCTCGACACCTGGCGCGACGGAGGCCACGGCCCCGGCGGCGCGCGCCGGGCAAGACCCGCGCGTGACACCCGCGACCGGGGTCAGCCATGCCGACGCGATGGAATACCTGCACTGGATCAACAATGAGACCGGGATGGACTTCCGTCTGCCCAGCGCTGCGGAATGGCGCGAGATCGCCCGCCCGGTGCTGCACGAGGCCGCCGACCCGGCCTTCACCGACCCCGCCCTTGATTGGGCCGCGTCCTACAGGACCAAAGCCCAAGCCCCCCGCGCACTGAGGCCGCAGGGCAGTTTCTCGACCTCGCCCGCGGGCATAGCGGACCTGGACGGCAGCGTCTGGGAATGGACGCAGGACTGTTATGCAGGCACCGCGCAGGGTGTCGACCCGACCCGGCGCCCCGCCTATTTCATGGGCGGCGAGCATGTCGCGGCGATGTCCTACCTGATCCGCGACCCCGCCCGCGGCGGTTGCGCCGTCGGAACGCCCCCGGCCCACCTCGGGCTGCGCCTTGTGAGCGACCGGATGGTCCAGCAGGCCTGAGCCGGCCGGGCCGCGGCTCCACGCGGACCCGGGATCGATGACCTCATGGCGGGATCAGTCAATGCCAAAACCGCACGCGTGGCATTGAACGAGCCGGCCCACGCACTGGACACCGGGGGGCGGCAAAGCAACCGGCCTTGCTCGAGGCGGAATCGGCGTTCGCGGAGATGCTTGTGGACGACCGCGTTGTGCGGCAGCAGGCGAAGTCTTGACAGCTTTCGACCGCGAACAGTCTGCCATCTGGTCCTGTGCGCCTGACGACGCGCCAGAAGAGTGGCTTCGGGCAATGCTGTCAGTCCAGCGTCGCATCAAACTCGATGAGGCTGCGGCTGCCCTCGGTCACCGGTGCCACGATGATTTTCGCGTTCGTGATGCCCGGGCCGGTGAACTCGATCGATCCGTCCAAAAGGTCGCCGGCTTCCTGCGTGACAGAATATCCGTTCTCGGTGAGGCTTTCTTCCCATTCTTCCAGAATTTCGTTCACATCTTCGCCGGTCGAGATCGAGAACAGCCTGATCGATGAGCCGATCTCTCGGTCCGTCACGACCTCGGCATCCTCAGGAAAGGACAGGACATCGGGTATCCAGTCCTGGGTGTGTTCGTCCGCATGCACGACAACCGGCGCGGCGAGGACCATCGCACCGGCGAGAAGACTGTCGCGGATCGGTGCGCGGGCCACACCACGACCGACCGAGTTTGCAAGTGAGCCGAGAGCCAACGCAAACGGTGCCCGAAAGATTTCAAAGGATGTCTTCATGATGTTCGGCAACCTTTCCTGTTCGATTGAGGCCGCAAGCGCGAGCGGATTGTTTTGCGACACCTCCATGCGCGACGGGCCCATAGTGGCTTATAAGTATGAGCGTGTCACCCATCGGTGCCACGCTTGGGGCGACAGGTCGAGGATTCGCATCCGCACGCAGGATCTGACCCCGTTCCAAACGTGCATCATCAGACCCTTTGCCACCGGCGGCAACCGCGTGGCGCGAGACAGTGGCCTGCCTGGTGCGTTGGCCCGATGGCCTCGGTGGGGGGACCCCTTGATCGCCTCCGGACCGCGGACCAGGACCCTTGTGTCAGAGGGCGAACTCTACCGCACCTTCAGTGTCGCGAGGCCGACCAGCGCCAGGATCAGCGAGATGATCCAGAAGCGGATGACGATCTGCGGCTCGGCCCAGCCCTTTTTCTCGTAATGGTGGTGGATCGGGGCCATCAGGAAGACGCGCTTGCCGGTGCGCTTGAAGTAAACCACCTGGATGATGACGCTCAGCGCCTCGAGCACGAAGAGCCCGCCGACGATGGCCAGCACGATCTCGTGCTTGGTGGCCACGGCAATGGCGCCCAGCGCGCCGCCCAGGGCCAGCGACCCGGTGTCGCCCATGAAAACCGCCGCGGGCGGCGCGTTGTACCACAGAAAGCCCAGCCCCCCGCCGATCAGCCCGGCGGTGAAGATCAGCAACTCGCCGGTCTGGGCGACGTAGTGCACCTCGAGGTAGTCGGTGAAATCGGTCCGGCCTACCGCATAGGCGATGATGCCGAAGGTGCCCGCCGCGATCATCACCGGCATCACCGCCAGCCCGTCCAGCCCGTCGGTCAGGTTCACGGCATTGGCCGAGCCCACGATGACGACGATGGAAAAGGGAATGAAAAGCACGCCCAGATTGATCAGCAGGTCCTTGAAGAAGGGCAGCGCCAGCTGGTTGGTCAGTTCGGCCGGGTGATACTGCGCGGCCCAAAAGCCGGCGACCCCGGCGATCACCAGACCCAGCCCGAGCCGCAGCTTGCCCGGCACCCCGGCCACGTTCTGCTTGGAGACCTTGGCATAATCGTCGGCAAAGCCGATGGCCCCGTAAGACATGGTCACGAAGAGCACCATCCAGACGTAGGGGTTGTCCAGCCGCGCCCAGAGCAGGGTCGCCGTGAGCAACGCGCCCACGATCAGCAGCCCGCCCATGGTCGGCGTGCCGCTCTTGCTGACATGGGTCGCGGGGCCGTCGGTGCGGATCGGCTGGCCGCGGCCCTGACGGGCGCGCAGGACGTTGATCAGCGGCGGCCCGAAGACGAAACCGAAGATCAGCGCGGTAAAGAAGGCTCCCCCGGCGCGGAAGGTGATATAGCGGAAGAGGTTGAAGGCATCTCCTCCGTCGGACAGGGCCGTCAACCAGTACAACATCTCTGCGTTCCTTTTCTGCGGGGCCCTAAACGGCGTCCCGATGCCCCAGTTTGCGGATGGCGTCAACGACACGCGCGATCCGCGAGCCCTTGGACCCCTTGACCAGCACGACATCGCCGGCGTCCACCAGCCGGGCGGGATGCGCGGCCAGGTCCTCGGCCGTCTCGGCCCAGTCGCCGCGTCGGCCCTCGGGCAGCGCCGCGTAGAGCGCGCGCATGCGCGTGCCCGCGCAATGCACCAGGTCCACCTGCGCCAGCGCCGGAACCTCGGCCAGGGCGGCATGGTCGGCCATCTCGTTGGGGCCGAGTTCCAGCATGTCGCCCAGGATCGCCACCCGGCGGCCCCTCATTGTGCGCCCGACCCCGTCGACCGGGGTGTGTGAGGCCAGAACCTCGAAGGCCGCGGCCATCGAGGCGGGATTGGCGTTGAAGGCATCGTCGATCAGGGCCAGCGTCTCGCCCCGGCGGGCGGGGTCGACGGTGACGGTCTCCAGTGTGCCACGCCCGGCGGGGGGCTGCCAGCGCGCCAGGTCCATGGCCGCGCGCACCGGGTCGGCGCCCAGCGCCTGCACCGCGGCCAGCACCCCAAGGCTGTTCATGGCGAAATGCCGCCCCGCGGTGTCCAGCTTGTAGGTCAGCGGCCCGGCCGGGGTCTCGGCCTGTACGATGGTGCGGCCCTCGGTCAGGCGCAGGTCCGACAGGCGGTATTGACAGGCCCCGTCCACCCCGAAGCGCAGGACCGTCCCGGCCGACGCGGCCGCAGGCCCCGCGATACGTTCCAGCAGACCCGGTGCGAGGTCGCCGTCGAAGATCGCGGTGCCGCCCGAAGCAAGCCCCTCGAACAGCGCGGCCTTCTCACTGGCGATGGCCTCGAGACTGCCCAGCGCCTCAAGGTGCGCGGCCGCCACGGTGGTGATCAGGGCCACATGGGGCCGGGCCATCTGCGCCAGCGGAGCAATCTCGCCGGGGGCATTCATTCCGATCTCTATCACGGCAAAAGCGGTGTCCGCCGGCATCCGCGCAAGCGTCAACGGCACGCCCCACTGGTTGTTGTAGCTGGCCTCGGCGGCATGGGTGCGGCCCTGCGCCGAAAGCACCGTGCGGGCCATGTCCTTGGCACTGGTCTTGCCCACCGAACCGGTGATGCCCAGAACGCGGGCCCCGCTGCGGGTGCGCCCGGCCCGGCCAAGCGCCTCGAGCGCGGCCTGCACATCCTCCACGACAAGCAGCGGTCTCGACGCAGGCACCCCCGCCGGCCGGTGCGTCACCAGCGCCGCCGCCGCGCCCTTGTCAAAGGCATCGGCCACGAAGTCATGGCCGTCGCGCGCGGCCTGAAGGGCCACGAAAAGATCGCCGCTCTGCAATGTCCGGGTGTCGATGCTGACGCCGGTCGCGGTGAACACGCCATGCGCCTCTGCGCCCGTGGCCTGCGCCGCCTCGGCTGCGGTCCAGAGCGCCATCAAAGCCGCCCGTCCAGCGCGGCCACCGCCACGCTGGCCTGTTCGGCATCATCGAAAGGCAGCACGTCATCGCCCACCACCTGGCCGGTCTCATGCCCCTTGCCGCAGATCAGCAGGGCATCGCCGGGCCCCAGCGCATCGACCCCGCGCAGGATCGCCTCGGCCCGGTCGCCGACCTCGATGCCCTCGGGGCAGCCCAGCAGAACGGCGGTGCGGATCGTCGCCGGATCTTCGCTGCGGGGGTTGTCGTCTGTGACGAAGACAATATCGGCATTCTCGGCCGCCGCCTGCCCCATCAGCGGGCGTTTTCCGATGTCGCGGTCACCGCCCGCGCCCAGGACGACCACCAGCCGCCCCATGACATGCGGACGCATCGCTTGCAGCGCGACACCGACGGCGTCGGGCGTGTGGGCGTAATCCACGAAGACGCTGGCCCCGTTGGCGCGCGTCGCGGCCAGGTCCATGCGCCCGCGCACCGTGCGCAGGGCGCCTAGCGCCCCGAAGACATCATCGGCATCGGCCCCGGCACCGATACATAACCCGGCGGCCAGCAGGACATTCTCGGCCTGGAACCCGCCGATCAGATTGAGCCGCACCATCTGGCTGCGGCCCTCCCAGTCGAAGCGCAGTTCCTGCCCCGTGGCGTCGAACCGCTGGCCCAGCAGGCGCAACCGCGCCCGCGGGTGGCGGCCCAGGCCGATCAGCGCCTGCCCGCGCGCCTCGGCGATTTCGGCCACCTCGGCGCCGCGGGGATCGTCGAGGTTGACCACCGCCACGCCGTCATCCGGCAGAACACGGCTAAAAAGCCCGGACTTGGCCGCGAAATAGGCCTCCAGCGTCTCGTGGTAATCCAGATGATCCTGGCTGAAATTCGAGAATCCGGCCGCCGACAGCAGCACCCCGTCCAGCCGCCTCTGGTCCAGACCGTGGCTGGAGGCTTCCATGGCCACGTGGGTGATCCCCTCGGCGCGGGCCTCGGCCAAAACGCGATGCAGCGTGATCGGGTCCGGCGTGGTGTGGCGCAAGGGGTGGGTCCAGGCGCCCTCGACCCCGGTCGTGCCGAGGTTCACCGCCGGCAGGTCCAGCGCCTCCCAGATCTGGCGGCAAAAGCTGCTGATCGAGGTCTTGCCGTTGGTCCCCGTCACCGCGACCATGGTTTCGGGATGCGCCCCGAACCAGAGCGAGGCCGTCTGCGCCAGCGCCCCGCGCGGGTCCTCGGAGAGGATCAGCGCGGCGTTCGAGCCGGCCAGATCCTCGGCCGCCAGTTCGGCGCCCCGCGCATCGGTCAAGACCGCCGCCGCGCCCATGCGCAGCGCATACTGGATGAACGCAGCGCCATGCACCCGGCTGCCCGGCAGCGCGAAGAAGAGCGTGCCGTCGGTCACCTCACGGCTGTCCACGGCCAGGCCGGTGATCATGGCCTCAGCCCCCCCGCGCGCGGTCAGGCCCAGTTCCGTCAGCTTCATCGTCTTCTGGCCCGTGCTGTCCATCGGGACGCCCCCACCCTAGTTCGAGGTGAGTGTTACACCCGCCGGACGCGGGCTTGCAACGTCCGGGCGCATGTCCAGCAACGGCGCCGCGCGGCGGATCATCTCGGCGGCCACCGGCACGGCCGTCCAGCCTGCGGTGCGGCGCGTCTCGCCCAGCGCCTCGATCTGGGGCTCGTCCAGGGTGACGATCAGGACATAGCGCGGATCATCGGCGGGAAAGACGGTGGCGAAGGTCGCGATGGTCTTGTCCTCGAAGTATCCCCCCTGCGGGCGCGGCTTGTTGGCGGTGCCGGTCTTGCCGCCCACGCGGTAGCCCGCGACACCGCCGAAGGAGGCCGTCCCATCGGTGACAACCCCGCGCAGCATGGCGCGGGCGCGGGCCGAGACCTCCTCGCTGACGACACGGGCGCCCTGCTGGGGCCGGTCCCGGCGCAGCAGCGTCGGCGTCACCCGGGTGCCCCCGTTGACCAGGCTGGCATAGCCTGCCGCAAGATGCAGCGGCGACAAGGACAGCCCGTGTCCGTAGGAAATCGTCATTGTCGAGATCTCGGACCAGTTGTCCGGCAGCAGCGGCGCGCCGGTGGGCGCCTCGACCATCTCGGCCGGCGCAGGTTCGAGAAAGCCCAGCCGATCCAGGAAATCGCGCTGGCGCTCGGCTCCAATCTCCTGGGCGATCCGCGCGGTGCCGATGTTCGAGGATTTGACGATCACCTCGCGCGTCGTCAGCTCATCGCCGTAGTCGCGGTAATTGCGGATGGAAAAGCGCCCCCAGTAAAGCGGACCGCTGGTGTCGATCACGGTGTCCGGCTCCACCAGGCCGAGGTCCAGCGCCTGGGCCACGGTGAAGATCTTGAACACCGAGCCCAGTTCGTAGACTCCCTGCACCGCGCGGTTGAATAGCGGGCTGTCACCCTGGTCACCCTCTGCCGGCCCGCGCGGGCGGTCGTTGGGGTCGAAATCCGGCAATGAGACCATCGAGACGACTTCGCCCGTGCTCACGTCCATCAGAACGCTGCTCGCGCCCTTGGCATTCATCAGCATCATGCCACCCTGCAGCACCCGCTCCGAGGCGGCCTGCACCGACAGGTCCAGCGACAGGCGCAGCGGCGCGCCCTCGTTGGCCGGGTCGCGCAGGCGATCGTCAAAGTATTTCTCGACACCGGCCACGCCGATCACCTCGGCGCTGCTGACGCCTTCGCGCCCGTAAGAGGCCCCGCCCAGCACATGCGCGGCCACCGCGCCGTTGGGGTAAAGCCGCATCTCGCGCGGGCCGAACATCAGGCCCGGATCGCCGATGTCGTGGACGGCCTGCATCTGCTCGGGGCTGATTTCGCGCCGAATCCAGAGGAAACGGCGCGGGCCTGTGAAATCCTCCAGCAACTCTTCCGCCTCCAACTCCGGGAAGATCGCGGCCAAGTCGGTGGCGGCCTTTTGCGGGTCAACCATCTGGGGTGGCTGGGCATAAAGGCTGTGGGTCTGCAGGTTGGTGGCCAGGATGCGCCCGCGCCGGTCGAGGATGTCGGCCCGCTGACCGATGATCGGGTTGCCGCGGGCCTGGGCCGTGGGCTCTTCGGGGACGGTGCTGGCCAGGACCCCCATGCGCAGACCGATGGCGCCGAAGGCCAACAGGAACACCCCCGCCATGACCAGCAGACGGCCCTCGGCGCGCTGGCGGGCGCGGTCCTGCATCCGCTCATGGCGCAGCCGGCGATTCTCGGCCTCGATGCGGTCGGGGTTCTCGCCCCGGTCGCGGGCCTTCAGGATGCGCGCCAGCGGGCGCAGCGGCGTCCGGATCATTGCACGGCCTCCTCGGGGTCGTCATCCGCGGCCTCGGGCGCGTTGTCGCTGGCAACCTCGACCGGGTTGGTGATCGGCAGCAGTGCGGGGGCGGGATAGGCGATCTGGCCCACCTTGCCGAAGGCATCGGGCATCAACGGCAGCAGGCGAAGCCGCTCGAAGTTCAACTCGGCCAGGTCACGCAGCCGGTCGGGACGGTTGAGATAGGCCCATTCCGCGCGTAGCATCTGGAGCCGCTCATGCGCGGCGCCGATCTGGCCGTGCAGCGCGCGCACCTCGCGCATGGCCTCTTGTGTGCGGTAGTTCTCCTGATAGGCCCAGACCCCGAGTGCGACCACGGATAATGCGGAAATAACGTAGAGAAAAGAGCGCATTACCTGTCCCTCTTCAATCTTGGCATCCCCAGCTTCGCCCGCTCAATCGGGGTGGCGGGGGCCTCGGTGCGGCGCGCCACGCGCAGCTTGGCACTGCGCGCCCGGGGATTGGCGGCCAGCTCCGTCGCATTGGCCGTGACGGCCTTTTTCGTGACGATCTCGAAGGCCGGGGTTTCCTGTTCGATCTCAGGCGCATAGCGGCTGACGCTCGCGCGTTTTCCGGCGCGTTCTTGCAAGAAGCGTTTGACCATGCGGTCCTCGACCGAATGGAATGTCACAACGGCAAGGTGTCCGCCCAGTTTCAACGCGCGTTCGGCGGCCATCAGCCCCTCGGCCAATTGCCCGTATTCATCGTTCACCGCGATGCGCAGCGCCTGAAAGCTCCGCGTGGCCGGGTGACTCTGCCCCGGCTTCGGACGCGGCAGGCAGGATTCGACCAGCCGGGCAAGGTCCAGCGTCGTCTCGAAGGGCGTTTCGGCCCGCCGCGCGACGATGCGCCGGGCGATGCGGCGGCTGGCGCGTTCTTCGCCGTAGATGAAAAGGATCTCGGCGATTTCCTCTTCGCTGGCGGTGTTGACGATCTCGGCAGCCGTGGTGCCACCGCTGCCCATGCGCATGTCCAGCGGGCCGTCCTTCTGAAAGGAGAACCCCCGGTCGGCCTGGTCCAGCTGCATGGAGGACACGCCCAGGTCCAGCACCACGCCATCCAGATCCGCGCCATGGGCGTCTAAATTGGAAAAGGTATCTTCTACCAGCTGAACTTGGGGATTTTTCAACGCCCATTGCGCGATTTCGACAATCGACGGGTCACGATCCAGCCCGATCACCCGTTCCGCGCCAGCCGCCAGAAGGGCCTGCGCATAGCCACCCGCGCCAAAGGTGCCGTCAAGCCAGGTGCCACGGATCGGCGCGCAGGCCGCGACCAGCGGCCCGATCAGCACGGGAAGATGCGGGGTCTCGGTGGCAGCGGCCCCCATGGTTCAGCCCCCGTCGCCGGGCGGGTCGATGAGGCTGAGCGGGTCGAAGTCCTCGGGCTGGTCCTCCAGCCATTCGGCGGTCTCGGCGGCCTCGACCTCGTCATAGGTGGCGGCGTTCCAGATCTCGAAATAATCGCCCATGGCGACCATCACCGCCTCGCCATCCAGCCCGATTTGCTGACGCAGGCGCTGGGGCAGGACGATGCGCCCGTCCTTGTCAACCTCGGTGTCCCAGGATTTCCCGAGGATCATGCGGCTGGCGCGCCGACGCTCGACCGAGCCGCGCGGAAGCTTGCGGATGCCTTCCTCGATCTCGGCCATGGCCTCGATGGTATAAACATGCAGGCAATTTTTCAGGTGGGGGCCGTGCAGGACGACCATGCGTGGCAGCGGGGTCTCGGGGCAACGCGGGTCACCATCGGCGAGCACGACACGGAAATCGGCCGGGACCGAGACGCGGCCCTTGGTGTCAACCTTCTGGTTGAACTCGCCTCTGAAACTGAGAACCACTGTCCCGCGGTCCTTTCACGCTGCCTCTCCCCCGGCCGTGGCCTGAACCGAAAACGGCGGATCGGACTGCTGCCACTGTCCAATCCGCCGCCCTCGTCCCGTTTCCGGGAGGTCCGACTGCGCGCGCCACCTGGGGGGATGTCTGCTCGCTCGCGCGCCGGATCTTGTCGTTCAAGGAAAGCGGGTGCCTGTATGAAACCTGACTTTACGCCGGCGGGGTCGTTGGATCGCCCCGAATTGTCTGCCCGTCTTCCTTGTCGAAGTTTGTGCCATGGGATTTCATGGGAAGCAATGGATATCTTGGGAAAACATGGCACAACATGATGATCTCGACGCCTTGTTCAGACAAAATCATGTGGGGGATTGGGCCTAATGTGCGCATATAAGGTATTATAATGGGAATGCAGCACAATATATGGATATGCTCAAAATGTTCCATGAAGGACCGTCTGGTTTGAATTTTTTATCCCTGGATCCGATTTCTGGAACAATTCAGAAGGATTTCACGTGCGGATTCGTCCAAGTTGCCATAATGTTCCCTGGAAAAGTGATTCGATACCAGACCGGTTCCAGGGTTTCCCGATCGCCGGAAGGGACCTCAGATCTCTTTCCACATCACATGGGCCGCCACCGGACCAAGGCGCGGATGGCGGAAGGCGCTCGGAAGGGTGCCGACGATCTCGAACCCAAGCGCGTCCCAGAGACGCAGCGCGCCGGTGTTCGTGGCGACCACAAGGTTGAACTGCATCGCCGCATAGCCCAGCCGCCGGGCCTCTTGCTGGGAATGAAGGCACATGGTCGTGGCCACGCCCTGCCCCCGCGCCGCCGGGGCTGTGACATAACCGCAATTGCAGACATGGGCCCCGCCACCACCATGGTTGGTCTTTATATAATAGGTGCCCATCGGCGCATCGCCTTCGGCCAGGTATGTCGCGACGGGCCCCTCCAGCCACATCGCCCGCGCCGCGGCCTCCGAGACGTCGCGATCCACCGCATAGGTCTCGCCCGCGCGGAACACCGGTTCGAGCATGGCCCAGATCACGGGCCAATCCGCTGCCCCGGCACGCCGGAGTCGCGGATCGGGCCGCCACGGCCTGCCGCCCGATTCCCGGTCATCCGCCATGCCTGCCCCCTGTCTCCTGCTTCGAGGAACCATTTTTCGCTCACAGCGCGCCCAAGGGGTGCCATGAATTGGGCGATGCGCAAAGCTTCCCCTGCGTCATCCCGCAACTTGGGCACAGTTGCCTGATTACGCGGCATATTACCATGCAAATGCTGCATAGCAGCATTGCTCATTCGGCGGATTGTGCAGGCGCAGCATTTGACTATCTTTAGGCCAACAGATGCAAAACGCGTCTAAACGAAATCCGAACCGAAAGAGGCTCCTCATGGCATACATCACCGACATCCGCGGTCACGGCCCCTCGCTGTCCGAGCGGGTGGCCATGCTGCGCGACGCCCTGGCCCACCGCGCCGCCAAGCGCAAGGCCTACCGCAAGACCTATGATGAACTGTCCCGCGTCAGCGACCGCGATCTTGCGGATATGGGCATCCATCGCTCCATGATCCCCGGCATCGCCCAGCAGGCGGCCGACGAGGTCTGAAAAAACACCGGAATCGGGGTCTCTCTCCTCCTCCCTGAGGCCCTGACACAGGTGGACCGCTCTCTCCTCCTCCCTGAGCGGGACACCGACCAGAAGACGCGGCGATGCCTCTCCTCCTCCCTGGCATCGCCGCCGCTTCGCCCAAGACCTGCGCGGTCGGCCCTCCTCCTCCCGGGCCGGGCGCGAGACAAAGAAGCGGTGACGCCCTCCTCCCGGGCGTCACCGTTTTTGTTTATGGGCCACCCGGCACGAAGAGCTGTCCACCCGCGCCATCACCCGCTATTCTATCCGCGCCCAGGTCTGGCCGGAACAGATCAGCCCGCCCAGCACGCAGCCCTGCAGGCGCAGGCGGTCGCCCTCCAGCTCCATCTTGCCGACGTATATCTTGTCGTTGGACGGCCGCCAGACGCGGCCCTCGTAGCTGCCGTCGCCCTGCGGCACCATGTCGATCACGATCTGCCGGCCAAGGGCCTCGGACTGGTATTCGCCATCCGAATCGAAGGTCCGGCTGATCTCGCCGCAGACCGCATCGCCACAGGTCGACAGGGTTACATGCGCATAGGCGCCATCGTCCACCTGGGTTTGCCAGATGCCCTCGGCGGGGTCGGCGGCGGCCATCGTGGCCAGGCCCAGCAGGGCTGTCGTCAGTGCAAGCGTCGTCTTCATTGCCAGTCCTCCCTGAACCTGCCCCGAAGCCTGTGCCGTGGCCCCCCTTGCGATCAAGCCTGACGTGGGGTCGCGTTGCATCCCCCGGGGCCATGGTGCAAAGGGATGCAAACGCCAGTGGAGACCCGCGCATGATCCTCTACCCCGCCATCGACCTCAAGGACGGCCACGCCGTACGCCTGCTGCGCGGCGACATGGAGAAATCCACCGTCTTCAACGAGGACCCGGCCGCGCAGGCGCGCGCCTTCGTCGCGGCGGGCTGCGAGTGGCTGCACCTGGTGGACCTGAACGGCGCCTTCGCGGGCGCCCCCGTCAACGCCGCCCCGGTCGAGGCGATCCTGCGCGACTGCAAGGTCCCGGCACAACTGGGTGGCGGCATCCGCGACATGGCCACGATCGAGACCTGGGTGGCCAAGGGGCTGGAACGCGTGATCCTCGGCACCGTCGCTGTGGAAGACCCCGCGCTGGTGCGCGAGGCCGCCCGCGCCTTCCCGGGCCGGGTGGCCGTCGGCATCGACGCGCGCGGCGGACGGGTCGCGACCCGGGGCTGGGCCGAGGTAACCGATGTCGACGCCACCGAACTGGCGAAATCCTTCGAGGATGCGGGTGTCGCAGCGCTGATCTACACCGATATCAACCGCGACGGCGCCATGAGCGGGCCCAACGTCGCGGCGACCGCGGCCCTGGCGCGGGCGGTCAGAATCCCCGTGATTGCCTCGGGCGGGGTAGCCTCGCTCGACGACCTCGCCGCACTCAAGGCCTCTGGCGTCATCGCGGGCGCGATCTCGGGCCGGGCGCTCTATGACGGGGCGATCGACCTTGGCCGGGCGCTCGCCCTGCTCAAGGGCTGAGCCATGGACCGGACCCTGCGCGTGCTGGGACTGGTCGCTGTCCTGCTCGGGCTGGCCCCCGTGGCCCTGCCCCTGGGGGCGGGCACCCTGGCCCGCGCGCTCGAGGGCTGTTCGGTCAACGAGGCGGGCAGCAGCGGCCCCTGCCAGGTGCTGGGCCAGCCGGCCGGCGAGGTTCTGGCCCGGGCCTACGGCCTGCTCTGGGCGATCCCGGCGGGGCTGGGGCTGTCGCTGATCGGGTTCTTCCTTCTGCTGGCGGGCTGGGGCATAAGGCGCGGGCAGACCCGCCGCGCGCAACACCGGTAACGCCATGCTCAAGACCCGCATCATTCCCTGTCTCGACGTCGCCGATGGCCGCGTGGTCAAGGGCGTCAACTTCGTCGACCTGCGCGACGCCGGCGATCCGGTGGATGCCGCCCGCGCCTATGATGCCGCCGGCGCGGACGAGCTGTGCTTTCTCGACATCCACGCCACCCACGAAAATCGCGGCACGCTCTACGATCTGGCCACGCGCACGGCGGAACAGGTCTTCATGCCGCTGACCATCGGCGGCGGCGTGCGCAGCCACGAGGATGTGCGCAAGCTGCTGCTGGCCGGGGCCGACAAGGTCTCGTTCAATTCGGCCGCCGTGGCCGACCCGGACGTGCTGACCGAGGCCGCGCTGCGCTTTGGCGCGCAATGCATCGTCTGCGCCATCGACGCCAAGACAGTGGAACCGGGCCGGTGGGAAATCTTCACCCACGGCGGGCGCAGGCCCACCGGCATCGATGCGGTGGCGTTCGCCCGGACGGTCGCGGCAAAGGGCGCCGGGGAAATCCTGCTGACCTCGATGGACCGGGACGGGACGAAAGCGGGCTTCAACCTCGCGCTGACCCGCGCCATTTCGGACGCCGTGGATATTCCGGTGATCGCCTCCGGGGGCGTCGGCACGCTGGATCATCTGGTCGAAGGCGTGACCGAGGGGCACGCCAGCGCCGTCCTCGCCGCCTCGATCTTTCACTTCGGCACCTACACCATCGGCCAGGCCAAGGCGCACATGGCCGCCGCCGGCATTCCCATGAGACTGACATGACCCTGACAGACCTCGCCGCCACCATCGCCGACCGCAAGGACGCCGACCCCGAGCACAGCTGGACCGCACGCCTGCTGGCCGACCCCGACAAGGCCGCCGAGAAGTTCGGCGAAGAAGCGGTGGAGGCCATCATCGAGGCCGTCAGGGACCGCCCCGCCCGACTGACCGCGGAGGCCGCCGATGCGCTCTATCACCTGCTGGTCATGTGCGCGGCGCGGGGTGTGACACTTTCCGACATTGAAGCCGAACTCGCCCGGCGCCAGATGCAAAGCGGAATCGCAGAGAAGGCCGGCCGATGATCCGTCATATCGTGTTCTTTTCCGCCAGAGACCCCGCCGATGTCTCGAAGATCGAGGACGGCCTGACCATGCTTGCCACCATCCCCGAGCACGAGACCTTCGAGGTGCGCCGGTCGCTTAATGCCGACCAACTGACCGGCGGCGCGGTGGATGTGGTGGTCTACGCCGAGTTCCCCGATGAGGCGGCGCTGGCCCGCTACAAGGCGCATCCGACCTATCAGAGTTGCATCGAGGTGGTCCGCCCCTTGCGCGAGTTGCGCCTGGCCGCCGATATCGAATCCTGACGCGCTTCTTCTGGCCGAAAATATCCTGGGGTGAATTGGGCCGCAGGCCCAAGAGGGGCAGCGCCCCTAAAGCTTCGACGAGATCCGCCCGGTATTGATGCCGCCGCGCGACAGCTCGCCGCACAGGCGCTGGTATTCCATCTTGGGGCAGCGATCCATGATCACATCCACCCCGCGCGTCTCGGCCCGGGCGGCGGCCTCGTCATGAACGACGCCGATCTGCATCCAGATGGTCTGCAGCTCGGGCCAGCGCGCCAATGCGTCGTCCACGATGGCTGGCACCGCCTCCGGCCGGCGGAAGATGTCGACCATCTCCACCGCGTCGGGTACCTCGGACAGGCTGGCATGGACCGTCTCACCCAGCAAGTCCTGCCCGGCGAGGCCGGGATTGACGGGGATCACCCGGTAGCCCTTGAGCCCCAGATAGCGCGCCACGAAATAAGAGGGCCGCACCGGGTTGGCGCTGACCCCCACCATGGCGATGGTCCGGGTGCGGTCGAGAATGCCGCGCAGGTGCGAGTCGCTGTAGGACATGGCGCGCAGCTTACCCCCGTCGCGCGCAAGAAAAAAGCGCCCAGGGTGGGAACCCTGGGCGCGTCAGGTACGGAACGAGGGACAGTGAGTGAGACAAGGCGTTCCGTGCGCTTATCTCTGATTGAGAGGTAATTTTCCAAGACGCTTGGAAAAGTGGCCCTCAGGAAAATGTGAACAGGCCGCGAACACGCGCAGGTACCGGTCGGTGACGTCCGCGGCGGGATCGACGCTCTTGTCAAGGAAGGCCTCGAACCCAGCGCGTGGCCCCTTGCGTTCCGGCCCGCTGGGCGCCGCTGTTTCGGGGCCGGGCGGGCGGGCGTCGCCGCAGGCGCGGTCGCCCCGTCCCGGCCCCTGCCTGAGATCGTCCTGCGGGCCGCGCCCCTGCTCAACCAACCTGCGAGGCATATAGGGCCACCGCGGCGGCATTGGAGACGTTGAGCGAGCCGAAGTGCCCCGCCACGGGGATTTTCACCAGCTTGTCGCAGGTGGCGCGTGTCTTGTCGCGCAGCCCAGGCCCCTCGGCCCCGAGAACCAGGGCCACGGGGCGGTCTGTCTGTCCGGCCAGGGCCGCCTCGATGCTCTCCTCGGCTTCGCCGGCCAGGCCCAGCACCAGGTAGCCCATGGATTTCAGCTCTTCCATGGTGGTGGCCAGGTTACGCACCCGAAGATAGGGCTGACGTTCCAGCGCGCCCGATGCCGTCTTGGCCAGCGCGCCGGTCTCGGGGGCCGAATGGCGTTGCACGGCGATGACGGCGCGGGCACCGAAAACCTCGGCCGAGCGCAGGATGGCGCCGACGTTGTGCGGATCGGTCACCCGGTCCAGCAGCACCACGCGCGCCGCCCCCTTGGGATAGCAGGCCTCGGCCGGTGCGCCCCAGTCCAGCGGCCTGACCTCGAGCGCGGCGCCCTGGTGCACCGACTGCGGGTCGATGGGGGCGGCGAACCGGCGCGGATCGCTCATCTCGGCGGCGGGGCCATGGGCCACCGCCTCGCCCAGCCGATCCAGCGCGTTCTTGGTCACCACCAGGCGGAGTTTCTCGCGGGCGGGATTCATCAGCGCGTCGCGCACCGCGTGCATCCCGAACAGCCAGACCGTGTCGGCCGCGCCCTTGCGGCGGGCCTGTTCCTTCTTGACGACCCACTTGGGTTTCTTCATGGCGGTCTCCTTTTGCCCGTCATGGGACGGGCAGAGAAAATCCGCAAGGGCGCGCGCCAAAATGGTGTTGACGCCGCAATGCCTCGCGGCTATCCACCGCCAGCGTCGGGCGACGAGCTGCAAGGTGCGGCAGCGGACTGTAACTCCGCCGGGGAGACCCATGCCAGGTTCGATTCCTGGGTCGCCCACCATATCTCATTTTTGGCTTTGATTTCTTTAGATTTTTTCGGCCAATTCCCGCACCTACCGCGAGGTGCGGGAATTTCACCCGCCGTCGGCAAGCCGCATCGCGGCCTTTATGGCCAACCGGCGCTTGTTCGCATTGCGGGTGTAAACCGCCGACTGCTCGCCGGTTTGCCACCCGAAGAGCGCCTGCAACTCGTGCTCAGAGCCGCCACGGTCCGCTACCATGGTCGCGGCCAGTTTCCGCAGCCCATGTGCGGTGCCCTCAACCTTCGCCGCCTTGCAGGCGTTCTTGAACCA
>JAVLCA010000053.1:0-16297 GCA_031581025.1 Salibaculum sp.
CGTCATACCGCGCCGCATCAACATGCGCCCGCGATACGGTCTCCGCGGAGGGGGGATAGGTCGGTTGCAACTGATCATCGGCTGGCATGGGGTCCTCCTCACTTTGCGCCAGGGCCGCGCCCCGGCAGGACGGGGCCGGCAGCGCCCTGTCGGAGTCATACACAAGTTTTGTAAATCGGGGGACTTTGCCCAATCTGATGCTAACATTTTTGGTAAAAATATTTTGCCGCAGACGCGCCAAATTAGTAAAAATATTTTCTTTTCCGGATTTCTCCTTGTTTTTCCGGGCGCTCTGGGAAGGCCCGTCCGGTGTCAGTGAAAGACGACCGTATACAGAGGCATACTGTTAGCGCCCAAAGTGGCGGCCACGCAGTTGCGACAATTTGTCATGGCAGCGATGTCGGCGGTGTCGCAGGCCGCTTTATGGGTTTTCCGGCGGGATTCGCTCCCCCGCGCCGCACTGCCCTGTTGCCATTCACGGTGGTGCGCCGGGCGGTTTGGAGACCCCCGCGGCACGCCTCGCCTCGCAGCCCAGCGGGCCACGTCGACGTCGATCACGACACGGGTCTCGGGGCCGAAGGTGACGCCACTCATGTCGATGATGGCGGGCACAACCTCCCAGCCGTTCTGAATCCCTTCGGGCCCCAGCCCGTATGCCAGCGCCTCCGAGACCCCGGGCGGGGTGGCACCGGCCGACGAAGAGCGGGGTGTCGCGATCCTCCCAGGCGCGGGTGCCGAAGGTCACGTCGTGGCCGATCAGGCCCACGGGCCCAGGCCGGGACCGCCAAGGCGACAAGCGCCACGGCGGCCAGTGCCGGCGTCACGCGGCCAGTCCCTTGCTCCCGAGGTCGAGGTATTTTTGTCGGCGGGCCGCGCGCAGCGCGTCGCCTGTCGCGCCGTCCATCTCGGAAAGCATGGCGCGCAGGGCCGCGCCGACGCTTTCCATGGTCTGCGCGGTGGCACGGTGGGCGCCGCCCAGGGGCTCGTGGATGATCCGGTCGCAGACACCCAGTTCACGCAGGTATTGCGCGGTCAGGCGCAGGGCCTCGGCGGCCTCGCGCATCTTTTCGGCATCCTTCCACAGGATGCTGGCGCAGCCTTCCGGCGAGATCACCGAATAGACCGCGTGTTCCAGCATGGCGACACGATTGGCGGTGGCCAGCGCCACGGCCCCGCCCGAGCCGCCTTCGCCGATGATGACGCTGACCAGTGGCACGCGCAGGTCGAGGCATTTCTCGGTCGAGCGCGCGATGGCCTCGGACTGGCCGCGTTCTTCGGCCCCCTTGCCGGGATAGGCGCCCGGCGTGTCCACCAGGGTGATGACGGGAATGCCGAAACGGTCGGCCAGATCCATCAGGCGGATCGCCTTGCGGTAGCCTTCGGGCCGGGCCATGCCGAAGTTGTGAGCGATGCGCGACTTGGTGTCATGGCCCTTTTCGTGGCCGATCACCATGACCGGCCGGTCGTCCAGCCGCGCCAGCCCGCCCAGCACCGCGTGATCGTCGGCAAAGTTCCGGTCGCCGGCGAGCGGGGTGTATTCGGTGAAGAGCGCGGCGATGTAATCGCGGCAATGTGGGCGTTCGGGGTGGCGCGCCACCTGGCATTTGCGCCAGGGCGTCAGGTCGGCGTAGAGGCTTTGCAGAAGGTCAGCGGCCTTCTTGTCGAGCGCCTTGGCTTCGGCTTCGATGTCCATTTCGGTGTTCGCGCGGGCCATGGCGCGCAATTCGGCCGCCTTGCCCTCGATCTCTGCGAGGGGCTTCTCGAAGTCGAGATAGTTGGTCATGGATCACCCTTTGCCGAACCTGCGCCCATATAGGGGTGCCGGGCGCGGGGATGCAACGGTGCCGTTGCGGACCGCGCGGTGCCGGGGGTCAGCCCGCGATCATCTCGGCCTGGCGCACGATGACCTCGGCCTGCTTGATGCTGGCGATATCCACAAGACGGCCCTTGTAGACCGTGGCGCCCTCGCCACGGGCCTTGGCCTCTTCCATGGCGGCGAGGATCTCGCGCGCCTCGGCAACGGCCTCGTCCGAGGGGGTAAAGACCTGGTTGGCCAGCGCGATCTGCTTGGGGTGGATGGCCCATTTGCCGACCATGCCCAGCGTGGCCGAGCGGCGCGCCTGGGCGATATAGCCCTCGTCATCGCTGAAATCGCCGAAGGGGCCGTCCACGGGGAGAACACCATGAGTGCGGCAGGCGGCGACGATGGCGGCCTGGGCCCAGTGCCAGGGATCGGACCAGTGTTTCTGACCTTCGTGCAGCATGTAGTAGTTTTCCTGAGTCCCGCCGATGCCGGTGGTCGCCATGCCCATGGAGGCCGCGAAATCCGCGGCCCCGAGCGACATCGCCTGCATCCGGGGGCTGGCCGCGGCGATGTCTTCGACATGGGCGATGCCGGCGGCGGATTCGATGATGACCTCGAAGCCGATGGGCTTGCTGCGGCCCTTGGCCGCTTCGACCGCGGTCACAAGCGCATCGACCCCGTAGATATCGGCGGCGTTGCCCACTTTGGGGATCATGATCTGATCGAGCCGCGCGCCTGCCTGTTCCAGAACATCCACAACGTCGCGATACCACCAGGGCGTATCAAGGCCGTTGATCCGCACCGATAGGGTCTTGGTGCCCCAGTCCACCTCGTTGATCGCCGCAATGACATTGGCGCGGGCCATGTCCTTGTCGCCGGGGCTGACCGAATCCTCGAGGTCAAGGTTGATCACGTCGGCGGCGCTGGCGGCCATCTTCTCGAACAGCTTGGGGTTGGATCCGGGGCCGAACAACTGACAGCGGTTCGGGCGGGCGACAGGCGCAGGTTGCAGACGGAAGGACATGGGGTGACTCCCTCGGGTAAGGAAATTACGTTTCGATTGCTGCTTTGGGTATGTTCTTTCGCGCCCGGTCGCAACGGTGAATTTGCAGGTGCAGCACAGCCGGCAAGCCGGCGCATCCCCTCGATGGTTTGCAAAAATTTTGCACAAAATGCCACCATCGGGCTTTGATCTGTCCCGCTTGCGCCGCCGGTCGCCGGATTTTCGAACCCCCTTGGGTCCGTGCCATGCTTCGATAGTCTGACAGTTCAGGAGGCTCCCAGATGATTCCCACCCCCTATCTGCTTTTCCTCGGCGACGCCCCGGATCAGCTGGCCGCCAAGGTCGCCATCGGTATCAAGGACTGGCGCCCCGAGAATGGTGTCGGACAGTTGCGGCTGCGCGGCTGCAAGGCCGACCTGGCCCTGCCCGACATGACGTTGGAAGAGGCCCGGACCGCAGGCGCCCGGACCCTGGTGATCGGCGTGGCCAATCGCGGCGGCGTCATCAGCGCGGCCTGGAAAAAGGTGCTGATCGAGGCGCTCGACATGGGCTTCGACGTCGCCAGCGGCTTGCACAACCTGCTGCGCGACGATCCCGAACTGGTGGCGGCCGCCGGGCGCGCGGGTCAGGAATTGCACGACGTGCGGGTGCCCTCGGTCAGCTATCCCGTCGCCACGGGCGAAAAGCGCAAGGGCAAGCGCTGCCTGGCCGTGGGCACGGATTGCTCGGTGGGCAAGATGTACACCGGGCTGGCCATGGATGCCGAGATGCGCAAGCGCGGGCTGAAATCCAGCTTTCGCGCCACCGGCCAGACCGGCATCCTGATCACCGGGCGCGGCGTGCCGCTGGACGCGGTGGTGGCCGATTTCATGGCCGGGTCGGTGGAATATCTGACGCCCGAAAACGACCCCGATCACTGGGATCATATCGAGGGGCAGGGCAGCCTGTTCCATGTCTCCTATTCCGGGGTGACCATGGCGCTGATTCATGGCGGGCAGCCCGATGCGCTGATCCTGGCCCATGAACCGACGCGCAAGCACATGCGCGGCCTGCCGCACCACGCGCTGCCCGCGCTGGAACAGTTGCGCGACACCGCCCTGCCGCTCGCGCAGGTGGCCAACCCCGCCTGCAAGGTGGTGGGCATCTCCGTCAACACCGCCGCCATGACCGAGGCCGAGGCGCTGGATTACCTTGCCGAGGTCGAGGCGCGCATGGACCTGCCGGCCGCGGACCCCTTCCGGCAGGGGGCCGGGCGGCTGGTGGACGCGCTTGAGGGCCTTTAGAGTCGGGCCGGAGGCCTTTGCAGCGCCGATGCGTTTATTTGCCAAGAGGAAGGGGGATGAATGTCCTTGAGTGTCACACGCGACCGGTTCCCGCTGGCCGAGGTGTTCACCATCGCGCGCGGCAGCCGGACCGAGGCGCAGGTGCTGACCGTCCGCGTCACGCGCGAGGGCGTGCAGGGGCAGGGCGAATGCGTACCCTATGCCCGCTATGGCGAGACGCTGGACAGTGTCGCGGCACAGATCGCGGAACTGCCCGCGAACATCAGCCGCCACGACCTGCAGGATGCCCTGCCCGCGGGGGCGGCACGCAACGCGGTGGATTGCGCGTTGTGGGACTGGCAGTCCAAGCGCACCGGCGCGCCGGTCTGGCAACTGGCCGGGTTGCCGAAGCCCAAGCCCTGCGTCACGGCCTTTACCCTTTCGCTCGACACGCCGGACAACATGCAGTCGGCGGCGGCGAAACATGCCGAGCGCCCGCTGCTGAAGATCAAGCTGGGCACCCCCGAGGACATGCCCCGACTCGAGGCGGTGCGCCGGGGGGCGCCCCGGTCCCGAATCATCGTGGACGCGAACGAGGGGTGGACCGCTGCGGTCTATGCCGAGCTCGCCCCGCACCTGTTGCGGCTGGGGGTGCAGATGGTTGAACAGCCCCTGCCCGCCGGGGACGACGCGATGCTGGCCGAGATCGAGCGGCCCCTGCCGGTCTGCGCCGACGAATCCTGCCATGACCGAGACAGCCTGCCGGCGCTGGCGGGCAAGTACGACATGGTCAACATCAAGCTGGACAAGACCGGCGGGCTGACCGAGGCGCTGGCGCTGCGCGCGGCCGCGCGCGCGGCGGGCTACAAGGTCATGGTTGGCTGCATGGTGGGCTCGTCGCTGGCCATGGCGCCGGCGGTGCTGCTGGCGCAGGCGGCCGAGATCGTCGATCTCGACGGGCCGCTCCTGCTGGCCGAGGACCGCGACCCGCCGCTGGGCTATTCGGGCGGCGCGGTCCACCCGGCGGCGCCCGAGCTTTGGGGCTGAGCCCTATTTCGCTCGCACCCGGGCTGCGCTAGATACGACCCTGCGCCCGTCTTGACCAACCGAAGGAACGCCGCTCATGTCCCGCACCGTTTACGTCAATGGCGACTACCTGCCCGAGGGTGACGCCAGCATCTCGATCTTCGACCGGGCCTTCCTGATGGCCGACGGCGTCTACGAGGTCACCAGCGTGCTGGACGGCAAGCTGATCGACTTCGACGGGCACCTGGCGCGGCTGGAACGTTCGCTGTCTGAGCTGGAAATTCAGAAACCCGACTGCTTCGACGACCTGCTGGAGATTCACCGCGACCTGGTGCGCCTCAACGACATCGGCGACGGCATGGTCTACCTGCAGGTCACGCGCGGGGCCGCCGAGGATCGCGATTTCGTCTTTCCTGATCCGGATGTGGTCAAGCCCACAGTGGTGCTGTTCACCCAGTCCAAGCCCGGCCTCGCCGACAGTCCCGCTGCGAAGACGGGCATCAAGGTCATTTCGATCCCGGACATGCGCTGGGGGCGGCGGGACATCAAGACGGTGCAATTGCTCTACCCGTCCATGGGCAAGATGATGGCCAAGAAGGCCGGGGCCGACGACGCCTGGATGATCGAAGGTGGCCACGTGACCGAGGGCACCAGCAACAATGCCTACATCGTCAAGGGCGACGCCATCGTCACACGGCACCTGTCCAACGACATCCTGCACGGGATCACCCGCGCGGCCGTGCTGCGCTTCGCCCGCGAGGCGCAGATGAAGGTCGAGGAACGCCACTTCACGCTGGACGAGGCCAAGTCGGCCGACGAGGCCTTCGTCACCTCGGCCTCGACCTTCGTGATGCCGGTGGTGCAGGTGGACGAGGCGGTGCTGGGTGACGGCACACCTGGGCCGGTGTCAAAACGTCTGCGCGAGATCTACGTCGAGGAAAGCCGCAAGACGGGGATTTGAAGGACAAGGCGGCGCTGCAGGGGGTGAAGCTGCCTTGACCTCCGGCCCTGCGGTGGCCGCTTTCAGTCCGAAACCGACAAGATCAGCCGCTCGCTTTGCTTGCGCAGTGCCCGCAGGTCGAGCGCTGATTATTCCGTTGGCGTTGCCTCTGTCAGCACGGGGCGCCCGTCTTCGCGCCATTCCGGCAGGCCGCCGTCAAGCCGCCGGGCGTTCAGCCCGTGTTTGCGCAGCGCGGTGACGGCCTGGTGGGCATAGATGCAGTAGGGGCCGCGGCAATAGGCGACGATCTGGGCGTCCGGCGCGATTGCGGGGAGGATGTGGTCGAGTTCCTCCAGCGACGTGCTCAGCGCGCCGGGTATGTGGCCGGCTGCATATTCGTCTGCGGGCCGGACGTCGAGCACGGTGACGGAGCCCTCCGCGAGCCGGGCGGCGAGGTCTGCGCGGCTGACGGGTTCGGGGGCGTCCTCGCCGCCCGCAAGACCACTCAGGAGGCGGTCGACCTGGGCCAGGTTGCGCGCGGCGACCATCTGCAAAAGTTGCATCAGGTGAAGCGTTTTCGCATCGCTCAGCCGGTAGATCACCGCCTTGCCCTCGCGGCGGCTGGTGACGAGGGCGGCGCGGCGTAGCTGTTGCAGGTGCTGTGAGCAATTGGCGACGGTCAGGCCGGTCTTGTCGGCCAGTGCCTCGACCCCGCGTTCGCCTTGCGCCAGTTGTTCCAGCAGCGAAAGCCGTGCTGGTGCAGAGAGTGCACGGGCGACAAGCGCGTATTCTTCGAGCAGGGCTGTTTTCGGGCTGGTTGACATGGGAAACTCCAAGTCCTAAACGTTCAAGCGATAAATTGAATGATAGCGATTACGCCGCTTTCCGCAACCCCAAGGCTCAAGACCATGTCCGACACCATCCTGTCCGCAGAACCGGCTATCCGCCTATCCATTTTCCTTGGCATACTGGCGGCGATGGCACTGTGGGAACTCGCGGCCCCGCGTCGGCGGCGTGAGATCCCCCGCGTCATTCGCTGGACGAACAATCTGGGCCTTGTGGTGCTCGACACCGTGATCCTGCGGCTGACCTTTCCCGTTGTCGCGGTGGGACTTGCCGTGATGGCCGACACCAATGGCTGGGGCCTGTTCAACAACATCGACGTGCCGGTCTGGGTGGCCATCGTTGTCTCGATGCTGCTGCTCGATCTGGCGATCTATCTGCAGCACGTGATGTTCCATGCGGTGCCGGGGCTCTGGCGGCTGCATCGGATGCACCATGCGGATCTTGATTTCGACGCCACGACTGGCCTGCGCTTTCACCCGGTGGAAATCCTGATTTCGATGGGGATGAAGCTGGCGGTGGTTGCCACCCTCGGCCCGCCCGCCGTCGCGGTGCTGCTGTTCGAGGTGCTTTTGAACGCCACCGCGCTGTTCAACCACGCCAATATCGACCTGCCGCGCCCGGTGGACCGCGTGCTGCGCCTGTTTGTCGTCACCCCCGACATGCACCGCGTCCACCATTCCGTCGACCCACGCGAGACCAACTCGAACTACGGCTTCAACCTGCCATGGTGGGATCGGCTGCTTGGCACCTACATCGCGCAGCCCGCCAAGGGCCACGAGGGGATGGACATCGGGATCGAACAATTCCGCACACGTCGTGACCTGTGGCTCGACCGTATGCTGATCCAGCCCGTCCGTGGCCCGGCAAGTGGTCATGCGCTCGATCCACGGATCACGAAAAAGGAGCCTGCCGAATGACCTCCAGCGACTTCACGCGCGGCATCCGTGAGAACCGGGTTCAGGTCGCGCATCAACTCATTCAAGTGATGCTGGTGGGCTTTGCCATCGGCATGACCCGCACGGTTGTCCCGGCGCTGGCCGAAAGCGAGTTCGGGCTGGAGCGCGGATCTTTCCTGTTGCTGGCCTCCTTCGTGGTGGCCTTCGGCGCGGTCAAGGCGGTGATGAACTTCGTCGCCGGGCGCTGGTCCGAACGTATCGGGCGCAAGGGGGTGCTGTTCTGGGGTTGGGTCGTTGCTCTGCCGATCCCAGTGATGATCTGGTATGCGCCCGACTGGAACTGGATCGTCGCGGCGACCGTGCTCCTGGGCGTCAACCAGGGCCTCTGCTGGTCGATGACGCAGACCGCGAAGCTCGACATCACGAAGGCCGAGGAACGCGGGCTGACCATGGGGCTCAACGAGTTCTCCGGCTATGTCGGCGTGGCGATCGCGGGCATCCTGACCGCCTATGCCGCCGAATGGCTGGGGGCACGTGTTGGCTTGCTGGTTTTTGGCATGGCCGTGGTCCTGCTGGCGCTGGTCCTGACGGTTGTCTGGGTCAAGGACACGCTGCCATGGGCCAAGGCGGAGACGGCCGCGCACAAGGCAGCCCCCCCGAAGAACCCGCCGCGCTACCCGGCGGGCGTGCCTGAGTATCCCACGACGGGAGAGGTCTTCGCGCTGATGAGCTGGCGCGATCGCCGTCTCTTCGCGATCTCCCAGGCCGGGCTGGTCGAGAAGTTCGTTGATGCGCTGGTCTGGGCGCTGTTCCCGGTTTTCCTCGTGACACGCGGTGCCAGCCTGACCGAGGTCGGCTGGATCGTCGGCACCTACGGTTTTGTCTGGGGCGGCTCGCAGCTGTTCACCGGGCGGCTGTCGGACCACGTGGGCCGGTTCTGGCCCAACGTGCTCGGGATGTGGATCTGCGGCGCGGGCGTGGTGATGGTGGTCATGGGCTCGGGCGCGCTCTGGTGGTCGGTCTCGGCCGGGGTGGCGGGGTTCGGGATGGCGCTGCTCTATCCGAACCTAGGGGCGGCGGTCGCCGACATCACCCCGCCCGCCTGGCGCGGCTCGGCCATCGGCATCTACCGCTTCTGGCGCGATCTGGGTTATGCGATCGGCGCCCTCGGTCTCGGGCTGGCGGCCAGCCTGACCGGCGCTGCGGAAGCGGCCTTCTGGTTCGTCGCGATCTCCATGTTTGTCTCCGGCGGTCTTCTGTTCTGGCTGTCCGAGGAGACCCACCCGCGGCTGAACCCTGCCAACGGTGTAGCTTGACCCTGAAACACCTGATCCTTCTGAAAGGCCCACCCCACGGCTCCGAGCGCAGCGTCGACGGGTTGCGCATGGCCCAGGAACTGGCCAAGACCGACGCGCAAGCCGGGATCACCTTTTGCGGGGTGGCCGACGCGATGCTTTACGCCACGTCGGGGCATATGACGCCGGACAGTTTCTAAAACGTCGAACGGATGATCTGACGCGGTCTGACCGCCAAGGGGCGCGTTCCGATGTGCGGCACCTGCATGGTGGCGCACGGCCTGGCCAAGGGCGACATAATGGAAGGACCGAGCCGATCGACCATGTACGAACTGGCCCAGGCGACGCTGGCCGCAGACAAGGTGCGGCTGTTCTGGTGGTGGCACAGCAGGCAATAATTCGTGGCGGGGGAACACCGGATGACCGTCGAACCCCGTCTGGCGGCAGCAACAGTCATACCGGGGTTGCAGGCAGCGCGCCCTTGCGCAAAACGCGGCCCAAGGACCCTGACGTCGCGGTTACGGCCGCCACGGCCATGGTCCCCATGGTTGCTGATCCTCGGCGCGACCGGGGCCACCGATGCCCCGTTCCGCGAGACAGAGGATGCGATCACAGCAGCGCGGGCGCGCGGTACACCGGCCGTCGAAATGGAGGCGGCCGGGCTTCACGCCTTTGCACAAGTGCGGAACAGGGCTGTCGTCTGCCTGGCAAATGCCACCAACCAGATGGGAACCATCGAAGGCGAGTTCGAAAAGAGAGAGGACAATGGCACGCCGGATGCACTGGCTGTGGTTTCGAGGGTCGTGAAATGTCTGAGGTGACAAACAAGGCGATCCGTCATGCCCCGATCCCTGATTGTCCGATATTCAGGAAACTTGAGCGACATTCCTGCAACCTCATCGTTTTTGGGACCCAGCAAGGCGGAATGTCCGGGATCGGACCGGGGGTGACATCCTGAAGCCCGGGCGTGCCTGGGATCAGACATTCAATGGGGTTGCGAAGAATGGCAGGTCAGGGTCGTGCAGGTCGGGAACCGCGACCATCGCCCTTGACCTTGTCAACTCCGCCTCCGGCCCGAACCGGCCCGCCATGTCAAGCTTGGAAGTCGGCGCTTGGGTCCGCCGTCGCCGCTATTCCCCCACGTTGTCCTTGAACGCCGTGTCAAACGCTACCTGTTTCTCGGGGCTGGCCTCAGTCTGGCTCTGGGCCTTCCAGTCGGCATAGGGCATGCCGTAGAACGCCTCGCGGCCCTCCTCCTTGGTCATCTCGATGCCGCGGGCGTTGGCGGCCTCCTGGTACCAGCGGGACAGGCAGTTGCGGCAAAACCCGGCCAGGTTCATCAGGTCGATGTTCTGCACCTCCGCGCGGTCTTCCATCAGGTGTTTGCGCAGGCGGCGAAAAGCGGCGGCTTCCAGTTCCAGGCGGGTCTGGTCGTCGATCTGGGTCATGCGGTCCTCGTCTTATGCTGGGTCTCTTGCTGATCCATGATGTGCAGCGCCCGGGTCAGGATCGGCGCGAGCCTCTGGGCCCAGTGCGCTTGCTGCTCGGGCGTGACGATCAAGTCGTTGCGCACCTCGATCAGCGCGTTGGGGCGACCCTTTTGCAGGGCGTGGCGATCTACAGAATCCCCCGGCAGGTGCCCGGCGTAGGGTTCGTTGTCCCCGATGCATAGATCGGGCTCTGCGCGCAGCAGGTCAAGAAGCGGGTCCGACAGGCGCCGGTCGGACTCGTGCAGGATTCCGACATGCCAGGGCCGGGGGTGGCGGCCGCTCAGCTTGGGCGTGAAACTGTGCACGGCCACCAGCACCGTGTCGTCATAGCGGCCCGCGATCCCGTCCACCGCATTGTGATAGGGGGCGTAAAAGGCGTCGATCCGGCGCTGTTTCTCGGCGGCGTCCGCATCGCGGTTGGCGGGAATCACCGTCCCGTCATAGAGTTTCATCAAGACGGTGGGGTCATCCGTGCCCCGGTTCGGGTCGATCACGAGACGCGAGAAATTCGACAGCACAGCCGGCGCATCCAGAAGATCGGCGAGCGCCCGCGTCACCCCTGCAGCCCCCACGTCATAGGCGATGTGGCGTTCCATGTCCGGGGCCGCGAGGCCCAGGTCGCCGCCGCCGACGCTGGCGGGCACCATGTTCGTCGCGTGATCGCAGGTGATCACCCAACGCGACCGGCGCTCGGGCCCGTGCAAGTGGAACGGCTGATAGGTCATGGCTGGCGCGGGCCGACGATTGGTATCATGTCCCCCACTTAGGACAGTTGAGGCCGGAAGTGAAATGCGCAATAAGGAGCGCAAACCGTTAGCGTTAACCCGGGCTGCGCTGGTCCAAGGCCAGCCCAGCGCCGCCGGGACGCCCGCAGCCGATGAAAGGCAAGACATGAGACGCCATCGCAACGTGAAGATCGTCGCCACCCTCGGGCCGGCCTCGAACGACTACAAGATGATCCGTGCCCTGCACGAGGCCGGGGCCGATGTGTTCCGCCTGAACATGAGCCACGGCAGCCATGACGAGATCCGCGAACGCCATGCCATGATCCGCAAGGTCGAGGAAGACGTGGGAGACCCCATCGCCATCCTCGCCGACCTGCAGGGGCCGAAGCTGCGCGTCGGCACCTTTGCCGATGCCGCGGGCGCGGACCTGGAGGAAGGCCAGGCCTTTCGGCTGGACCTAGACGAAACGCCGGGCGACGCCAATCGCGTGCAACTGCCTCACCGCGAGATTTTCGACGCGCTGGAGCCGGGCGCGCACCTTCTGGTCAACGACGGCAAGATCAAGCTGCGGGTCGCGGACTGCGGCCGCGATTTCGCCGATAGCGAGGTGATCGTTGGTGGCACCATTTCCAACCGCAAGGGCGTGAACGTGCCCGACGTGGTGCTGCCGCTGGCCGCGCTGTCCGACAAGGACCGCGCTGACCTGGCGTTCGTCTGCGATCTGGGCGTCGACTGGCTTGCGCTGTCCTTCGTGCAGCGGGCCTCTGACGTGGAGGAGGCGCGCGCGCTGTCCGGGGGGCGCGCCGCGATCCTGTCGAAAATCGAGAAGCCGGCGGCGGTGAACAATTTCGAGTCCATCCTCGACGCCTCGGACGGGATCATGGTCGCGCGCGGTGACCTGGGCGTGGAACTGCCCGTTCAGAACGTGCCGCCGATCCAGAAACGCCTGGTGCGCAAGTGCCGCAAGGCGGCCAAGCCGGTGATCGTGGCCACGCAGATGCTGGAAAGCATGATCGAAAGCCCCATGCCCACGCGGGCCGAGGTCTCGGACGTGGCCACGGCCATCTACGAAGGCACGGATGCCATCATGCTCAGCGCGGAGTCGGCCGCCGGCGACTATCCGGTCGAGGCGGTCACGACCATGGACAACGTGGCCTTCGAGGTCGAAAGTGACGAGAATTACACAACGATCATCGAGTCCAGCCGGACTGCCGATCGCGACAGTGTCGCCGACGGCATTGTCGCCGCCGCCCGCGAGATCGCTGAGACCACCAATGTCACCGCGATCTGCTGCTATTCGGAAAGCGGCACCACGGGGTTGCTGACGGCCCGGGAACGGCCGCGGGTGCCGATCATCGTGCTGTCGACCCGAACCGATACGGCCCGGCGGTTGTGCCTGTCCTGGGGCACCAATTGCGTGCGCACGACGACCGAGGTCACCCGCTTCAAGGTGGCCGTGGTCGAGGCCGTGCGCGCCGCGCTCAAGACCGGGATCGCCAGCAAGGAGGATATGGTCGTTGTCACCGCAGGCGTGCCCTTCAACACGCCGGGGTCCACGAACATCCTGCGCGTCGCCCCCTGCGAGGAACGTTTGATTTACGCGGCCGAGGCAGAGTAGGATCACGCAACCGTTCCCTGCGCGTGAGCCGGTGTCTTGGACACAGACCTGATGTTCGTTGTCGGCCTGGTGGTGGCCGGGCTTTCCATCCCCTCGATCATCGGGGCCCTGGCCGATGGCCGGGTGCCCCGGGCGGCCTCGGCCGGGGTGTTGCTGGGCGGTGGGCTGATCGCGCTGGCGGTCAGTCAGAAACCGGCCGGCTACGCGGTCGAGGACATTCCCAGCGTCATCGTCGAGGTGGTGGGCCGCTACATCGACTGAGGGCCTTGCCAAGCGGGCCGTTGCGGCCTATAGAACCCGCTCCATCACGCGGCCGGCCCGAAGTGGCATGCCGAGTCGCGTGTCATCACTACCTTCAAGGAGACGGAAATGCCCAAGATGAAGACGAAGTCGAGCTGCAAAAAGCGGTTCAAGGTGACGGCCAGCGGCCGCGTCAAGGCCGGTCAGGCGGGCAAGCGCCACGGCATGATCAAGCGCACCAACAAGTTCATCCGTGATGCGCGTGGCACCACGACCCTGAGCAAGGCTGATGAGCAGATCATCAAGCCCATGATGCCCTACGCGCGCTGAGGAGGACCGGATATGCGAGTCAAAGGCGGAACCGTCACCCATCGTCGTCACAAGAAGATCACGGACCAGGCCAAGGGCTACTACGGCCGTCGCAAGAGCACCTTCAAGGTGGCGACGCAGGCCGTGGACAAGTCCAATCAGTACGCCACCCGCGATCGTCACAACCGCAAGCGCAATTTCCGCGCCCTGTGGATCCAGCGGATCAACGCGGCCGTGCGCGCCCAAGACGAGAGCCTGAGCTATTCACGTTTCATCAACGGCCTGACCAAGGCCGGCATTGAAGTCGATCGCAAGGTCCTGGCCGATCTGGCCGTGCACGAGCCCGAGGCCTTCGGCGCCATCGTGGAAAAGGCCAAGGCCGCGCTCTGACCCTGGGCGGCGTGGCAAGCGACAGGGCCGTCCCTCGGGGGGCGGCCTTTTGCGTTAACGGGCCGTTGCCAAGCGGGGTGCTGCGCACGCTTTGATCTTGGTGGGCTCTGCCCCCCCGGCGCGCACGCGCGCCGCCCCCCGCGGTATTTCGGACCCAAAGAAGCCGGGGCTTGCTTGAAACCGCGCCGGGGGCGGGGTAACGAGCCATGACAAACGCGAGGGGCCCGTCATGGATGAGCTGAAGTCCAAGTATCTCGACCTGATCGCCAAGGCCGGCGATGCCGCCGCGCTGGAGGAGATCCGCGTCGCCGCCGTGGGCAAGAAAGGCGAGATCAGCCGGAAGATGCGCGAGTTGGGCAAGATGACGCCTGAAGAGCGCCAGGTCATGGGGCCGCGGCTCAATGCACTCAAGGACGAGATCAACGCCGCCCTGGCCGCCAAGAAGGCGACGCTGGAAGACGCCGCACTGGATGAGCGACTGAAGGCCGAGTGGCTGGACGTGACCCTGCCCGCGCGTGATCGGCGCAGCGGCAGCATTCACCCGGTCAGCCAAGTCTGGGAGGAATGCACGGCGATTTTCGCCGACATGGGCTTCGCCGTGGCCGAGGGCCCCCAGATCGAGAGCGACTGGTACAATTTTGACGCGCTCAACATTCCCGGCCATCATCCGGCGCGCGCCGAGATGGACACCTTCTACACCCATCGGGCCGCGGGCGACGACCGGCCGCCCCATGTGCTGCGCACCCATACCAGCCCGGTGCAGATCCGCAGCATGGAGGCGCAGGGCGCCCCCATCCGCATCATCTGTCCGGGCCGCGTCTATCGCGCCGATTACGATCAGACGCATACGCCCATGTTCCACCAGGTCGAGGGCTTGGCCATCGACCGTGATATCTCGATGGCCAACCTCAAGTGGGTGCTCGAGGAGTTCTTCAGCGCCTTTTTCGGCACCCATGTGGAGACCCGTTTCCGCGCCTCGCATTTCCCGTTCACGGAACCCAGCGCGGAGGTGGACATCCAGTGTTCCTTCGAGGGTGGCACCGTGAAGGTTGGCGCGGGGGACGACTGGCTGGAGGTTCTGGGCTCGGGCATGGTGCATCCATCGGTGCTGCGCGCCGGCGGGATCGACGCGGACGAATGGCAGGGCTTTGCCTTCGGCATCGGGATCGACCGACTGGCGATGCTGAAGTACGGCATCCCCGATCTTCGGGCCTTTTTTGAGTCCGACCTGCGCTGGCTGCGCCACTACGGGTTCAGTGCGCTGCAGGTGCCGACGCTGCACGGGGGATGAGGGCCCATGGCCCTGGGTGTGCAAACACCGACCTGAGCACATGAAGAGCGCAGTGGTCGGGCGTCGATCGTCACGCGGCCCGCGTCGGGACAAGATCGGTCCGCACTTGTCTGGCCGAAATCATTTCGGCCGCTCCGCGGCGGAAGACCGAGCCAGTCGGTTCAGTTCACCGCGCCGGCTGGCACCGGTCCGGTTAAGGACAGCCTCGCAATGACGCCGCGCTGTATTGACTGTGATACCCAGGCGGGCGGCGGCCTCTTTTGTCGAAAGACCATCGAGGAGGCAGTGCGCAAGGTCTTGCTGCCGAGGGGTCAGGCTATAGGTATCCGCGAGCCGTTTCGCGAGCGCCGCCGCCCCCGGGGGCGAGATGGAAAGATACCCCGCGTCCGGACCCGGCATGGGCAGATTGAGAAAGGGATCGGCTTCACAAGCGTCCTCACGAAGGCTTACGTCCAGATCGCATTCCGCGACCGCGCGTTGCAGGCGGTCCGCGTTCAGCGCCTTGCGATCCAGAGCCTCATAGGCGCTTGTAAAGGCGGGCAGTAGAAGGTTGAGCATGATCTCGGCATGTCCTTCGACCAGGGCGGGTGTGTCGCCGTCGTCGTAACCCATGGCGAAGACAGCCTCGCCCACCGCCAGACGGGTCGTCATGCCGATGACGTGGTTCATGCCGGCAGGGCGGAAGGCCTCGCGATGGAAGGCGGCGTTCTCGATCATGGCACGGCCTGCGAAGGCGCTTTCGTAATAGACGCCGCTGGCCATCTGGCGCCTGGTCAGGTTGATGGTATCCAGATCCGGGTCGGTCGAGCGGATGTTTCCGTCTCGGTCCACGCCAGCGAATGTCTTGTGAAAATAGGCCTCGATCTGCGGACCCGCGTTCCAGGTGACCATGACGGGGGCCCCGTCGTTCAGCCAGGCTGCAATGGCTGAGTCCGCCGCAACCAGCGTCGCGACGTCGCCGAGAATATCCGCGATCACCCCCGTGTCCGCGTCGAGTGTCAGAATCCGTCGTTGCAGACCGGCGAGCGTTCTGGCGCGTTCAACGTCCATTCCCATGATGAAAGTCTAAACATGCTGCAGATATAGGGCAAATGCACCATGCCCCGGGGACCGCACCCTGACAGGCTACTTGTCGACAGACACGAAGGAGGCGCGCGTGTTC
>JAVLCA010000089.1:0-2356 GCA_031581025.1 Salibaculum sp.
CCGGCCTCGCATTGCCCGGAACCTGGTAGAAGGTGGGGGCCAGCTCGCGCTTACACCGTAACCGCCCGGTTTGAACCGCCTTGCAAAGTCAGGCGGCTTCGGTCTCGGGCGTAGCCTCTGACATGGGCGCCCAGTTCCACGGCAGCAGTTCGTCGAGGCGATTGATCTTGTGATCGTTGATCCGGTCGAGGACGTCGGCGAGGTAGGCTTGCGGGTCGAGGCCGTTCATCTTCGCGCTCTCGATCAGGGTCATGGCGCGTGCCAGGGTTTCGCCGCCGGTGTCCGATCCGGCGAAGAGCCAATTTTTCCGCCCGACGCCGATCGGGCGCATGGCGCGCTCGGCGGGGTTGTTGTCGATGGCGACGCGGCCATCCTCGAGGAAGAGCGTGAAGGAGGGCCAGCGGCTGAGCGCATACCGGAAGGCCTTGGCGAGGTCGCTCTTGCCGGGGATGCGGGTCAGCTGCTGCTCGGCCCAGGCCTTGAAGGCCGCGACCTTGTCGGCGCTGTGGTCCTTGCGGGCGGCAAGCCGTGTCTCCGCGGGCTGCCCGGAGATCTCGCGTTCGATGTCGTAGAGCGCGCCGATCCGGTCGAGCGCCTCGCGGGCAATCCCGGACTTGCTGGTCGTCCAGACATCGTGGAAGGCGCGCCGCAGATGCGCCCAACAGGCGGCCTCGCGGAACTGCTGCGTGCCATCCACGCGCCGTTCGTACAGCTCCTTGAAGCCGGCATAGGCGTCGGCCTGTAGGATGCCACTCGAGTTGGCGAGATGGCCGCGTGGATGTTCGCCTTTTCGGTCCGGGGAGAAGTAGTAGACGACGCCAGGCGGCGCGGCGCCTGACCATGGTCGCTGATCGCGGACGTAGGTCCAGATCCGGCCCTGTTTCACGGCCTTGCCGAGCTCCTTCTTCTTCGCCGACCGGTCAAGCACACGGATGGGGGTGTCGTCGGCGTGAAGAAGGTCGCTGGCCATGACGTCGGCCTCGATCTTCTCGATCAGCGGGCTCAGCGTCTTCATCGCGCCCCCGCACCAGTCGACCATCGTGGTATCCGGGATATCGGCGCCCATGCGGGCGAAGATCTCGTTCAGGCGGTACAATGGCAAGCGAGTCGCGCGAGGGGATTTCACCCTCACGCGCTCCCAGAACCGTACGTGAACCTCTCAGCTCATACGGCTCCCAGCGTTCGGCCATTTGCGTGAAGGAGAGACCAATGGGCGAACAACCCCGGCGTGGATTTCGCAATTCTGGCAAGCCAGAGCCGCGCTTGCCGGGGCCGCTGCCTGAAGCGTTTGTACTTCCGCATCACCCATCGGACCAAATGTGCGTCGATCAGACGAAGTGTCTGATAGAGCGCCGATTTGTAGAAGCATCTGAAGTAACCGATCCACCCTTCAATCTGTCGATTGAACATGCGGGCCAGATCGATCAGCCCCTTGTCGCTGCGCCGCTGCAATCCCCATTTGCGCACCCGGCGTCGAAACGCCTTGAGCGCTTTTGGGCTGGCGGCCGGAAGGTAGGATACGCCGAACAACCCTCCGCGCCAGATCGCCAGCCGGGGCTGGAACCTGTAGCCGAGAAAGTCGAAGGCAACCGTCGGGAAAGACCCTTTCCGGTTGGTATCCTTGCAGTAAACGATCTTCGTCTTCTGCGGATGAAGCGTCAAGCCACAGTTCGCAAGCCGGTCTTCGACCTGCCGCCAGAGCCTGCGAGCCTCCCCTTCCGTCCGACAATGGCAGATGATGTCATCCGCATAGCGCTCAAACGGCACATGGCGGTTCTCTCGATCCATCCATTTGTCGAAAGCATAGTGCAGAAACAGGTTTGCCAGCAACGGCGAGATAACCCCACCCTGTGGCGTTCCACAGTCCTGCGAGACAAGGCTGCCATCCTCCATCATCACCGGGGCCTTCAGCCACCGCTCGATATAAAGCAGCACCCAGCGACAATCCGTATGATGGCGGACCGCCTTGAGCAGTAGTCCATGATCGATGGTGTCAAAGAACCCTTTGATGTCCATGTCCAACACCCAGTCGTGGCGCCAGCATCGCTGACGCGCCGTCCGGATGGCATCAATGGCGGAGCGTCCGGGCCGATACCCATAGGAATCCCTGTGGAAGATTGGTTCCACGAGTGGCTCCAGATAAAGCCGGACGACCTCCTGCGCGATGCGGTCCGTGACTGTCGGAATACCCAACGGCCGTTGGCCCCCATCTGCCTTGGGGATCATCACCCGGCGTACCGGCGATGGCATATAACTGCCTGAGGACATCCGGTTCCAAAGCTTGTAGAGGTTCGGCCCGAGCCGTTCCCCGAAGCTTTCGAGCGTCTGTCCGTCAACACCAGATGCACCCTGGTTG
>JAVLCA010000054.1:0-11901 GCA_031581025.1 Salibaculum sp.
ATCACTCCACGTCGCCCCAGTTGGTCTCGAGTGCCACGTCCACTTTGCTGGGGACGTTCAGCTTCAGGCCGTTTTCCATGATCTCGACAATCTGCTTTGCCTGATCATCGTTTTCGATGGAGAATGCGAGCTCGTCGTGAACCTGCAGCATGGGCGGCAAGCCTGCCTCGTAGCACTCGGCAAAGGCGAGCTTGGTCTGATCGGCCGCCGACCCTTGGATCAACCGGTTCAGCGCCTTGTAGGTGAAGGCGCGGCAGATGCCCGGGCCCACGGTGCCATAGGTCTTGACGGCCTCTTCGTACTTCAAAGGCTTGTTGTAGCCAAAGCCCCGCGGCTCCCACATGTCGAACCGGCACAGCCTGCCCATCACCGTGCGGATCTGGCCTTGCTTCTCGGCCCTGTCGCTGGCGACCGACGCCAGTTTGCGGACAAACGGAACCTTTTCCGTGTGCAGGTCCAACAGGCGCTTGGCCTCGTCTTCAGAGACGCCAAGTTGGTTTGCCAGCTTGCCTTTCCCCATGCCGTACATAATCCCCAGATTGACCGTCTTGGCCTGCTTCCGGCTGATGCCTGCCATGTCGGCAACCATCTGGTGGAGGTCGGCGCCGCCGGTGTGGAACTCTGCCACAATCTTGTCGACCATGTCGCCCCGCATCCTTTGGGGCAGGGAGGCAGCAAAGTGAGTCAGGAGACGGGGTTCTTGAGACGCGTAGTCAAAGCTGCCCCACCGGGTTCCCTCCTCAGGAACGAAGATGCCGCGGATCAACTTCTTGATCTCGGGGTCACGCGCCGGCAATTGTTGTAGGTTTGGCGAGGAGCTACTATTATGATTAACAGCGCCTCCTGCTATGTAACTGTGGTCCTCTACAACCTCAATGTCCCAAACGTGGTTTTCTTCGATCTCAACTATTGAAAATGTATCCGTCGATGGCCACCAGCGGTCACCAGTGCAAGGTTGTTTGGGTCGTTGTTCTTCGAATCCCCATCTATGTGATGCACATGCAGAGACACCGGAAGCTGTGATGGATGCAAACCCAGCAGCTCCGCAAACACTGTTCGATGCACAAAGTACCTCTTGTCCCCAATCTTCTTGGTTAAGTAGCCTCGGCCATCCTCGCAGTGCCCGACGTAATTGGGACACTCCTCCGATCTCTTTCCGAACATAGGGTTTTTCGACCCTGTCTTCGTGTACCTCAGCCGTTTCGCGTGCTCTTGTCGCATGGTTTCTTGACCCAGCTCTTGGTGCAGCGCCTCTCGAACAGTGTGCACGCTCACCCGAAACCGTTGAGCCAAGGTCTTGATGTACGGCGCTTCCGGACTCAAGTAGCCGGCCACAAGCGCTTGACATAACTCTTTGTCCGCCAATTGAAGTTTGTTCGCTCCCATCAATCAGTTCTCCTAGTGTTTGCCACCCGTGAGTGGTGAGGAACCGGTGGTTCAATGTGCACTTTATGTCCACACCACCAAGGGTACGTACTAGGTACATCCTCTCAACCCCTTTGTAAACCTTAAAACGAACCGGTCGCCACCTGCCTTTGTGGGTCAAGACCTCATCTTTTCCCGGCTGTATAGACACAATGGGCTTTAAGCCTTTTCGAGTAACAACCTGAGTGTCGGCGGCAACGCAGAAACGCCCCGTAACTGTACCCCCATCATCCCCGCGCAGCTGGTGCATTTCGCAGTGTATCCGCCCGTCGTGTTCGTATTTGAGGATGCTGTCAATGAACGTGCTGTCGGCCTTGTCGGCCTCACGAACCTTGTTGATTACCTGAGCGATCTCGTTCGGGTGATCCTTGAGGAAGTCTTTGGTGAAAGACGGGGCGCCGGCCTCGGTCGTGGGGTGTGGGATTTGCTGCTCGTCGAAAACCTTTTTGACGCTGTCGGCCGCCCAAACCTCGACCTCGACGCCTGTCTGGTCTTTGACGAACTTCAGCAGCTCCTGCTTCCGCTGCCGCAGGATCTTCCGAGACCGCTCCGCCTGATCCAAATCCACGCGCACGCCTTTGGCGCGCATATCGATCACGCCCGGCAGGACTCGGGTCTCGAGGTCGAACACGGACCACAGCTCCTGCTTCTCCAGCTCGCCTTTCATGTAATCCCAGAGCTTCAAGGTCAGAGCTGCGTCCTGCTCACCGTAACCGCCGACGAACCGCGCCGGCAACTTCCACATCTCTGCCTTGGGGTCGATCCCCCATTCGGCCGCCGCGGCGCGCAGGATCTTCTCGTCCTTGCGCATGCCAAGGTATTCCTTGCCCAGCAGGTCGAGGCGGTAGCTGAACCGGTTCTCGTCCACCAGCGGCGCCGCAATCAGGGTGTCGATGATCGGACCTTGGACCTTGATCCCCTCTGCCAGCATCCAGCCCACGTCGTAAGGCGCGTTGTGGAACACCTTGGTGATGTTCGGCGTTGCCATCTGGTCCTGCAGCCACTTGAGCGTCATCTTGACGTCCAGATTTGGACCGTTGGCGTGGCGGATCGGGAAGTAGCCGTAGAAGTCTCCGGCGGCGACGGCAATACCTACGACGTAGCCATCATTGGTGGCCCACCCGGGCCCTTTACCAGCGCCGATGCCGTTGTCCCGTGTCTCGAGGTCCACGGCGATTGTCTTGCAGTTCCGCAGATCAGGGAACTCGGTCGGGGCGGACCACTCGGTCTCGATGTTGTTGATGTCGTGCTTGAGCAGGAAGTCATCCGTGCCGCTGTCGTATTTGTCTTTCACGTCTCTACTCCCCGAAAGCTATTGATGGGTATCATACACACCGGCTCAATGTCCTGTGCATCGCCTCGATCCCGGCGACCCCCAACTCGAATGTCCATGTCGATCTCCGGCATGTGCACGTAACCTGTCTTGTCGTTCCACTTTACGACGAGCACCGAGGGAATGCCTGTCTCACGGGTGATTGCCCGGCCCTTCAAAATTTTAGCCATAGAAATCATCAAGGTGTCATACTTCCCGCTGGGGACCTGTCTGCATTTGATCTCGACGAAAGCAACCGCGTCTGACCCGCGGGTCAGGAGATAGTCCAAGCTGTAGGCTCTGGGCAGCTTGTAAGCTTGAGTCCCCCACAACTTGTTAAAGACCTCGACAACATCGCGTTCGTTTCGCAGGTCCGATTCGGTTTCATATGTGGGCCTCACAACGGCGACCCCTTCCACCTGTCATCCTCGCCATCGCCTCGCGCCTCGTAGGCAATCAAGAAGGCAATGCAGCAGCCGGCGTGCCAGAGGTGCGACCGCCCCGTCTCGGGGTCCTTGTCTTCGCCGCGCCACCACGCCCACATATGCCGCATGAGGGCGCCGAACGGGCGGGACCATTTCATGCCGTGTTCCCAGTTGCGGTCTACATATTTTTCCGCACCGACCGTCAGGATTTCACCGACCGCCTCCAGTAACTCGGGCGGAATCAGTTCCATCCGCACCTTGTCTTGGTCGTCTTTGTGGCCGCCAGCCGCGAGCGATGCTAGGCGCGGGCAGGGTGGCGGGTCCGAGTCGTTCGTGTCCCACTGCAGGTTACAAACTTCACAGGCCATGGTGTCTGAAAACTGCTTCACATGACACTTACCCGACATGGACATGCACTCCTGCTTCGATGAACATCTCAAGCGAAAGCGACAGGTCCGCGGACCAACGCTCAACAAACTCGGGCGACGGCGTCGGCCAGCAGACATGCTTGACCCCCATCTGGATCGCCTGTGCCGCGCACTTGGTGCAGCAGGGATGGGTGCAGAACATCGTCGAGCCCTCCAGCGGCGCTGTTGCGAAGGCCAGCGCGTTCTGCTCTGCATGCAGCGTCAGCTTGAGCTTTGTGTCGCGATCGTGCAGCCGGGCCGGGCTGTCTTCGACACCGCGTGGCAGGCCGTTATAGCCGAGGCTGATTACCCGCCGTTTGTTGTCGAAGATGGCGGCGCCAACCTTGGTACTCGGATCTTTGCTCAGCTTTGCCACGTGCTCTGCCAACCCGTGGGCCCATGTCCACAGGCGTTCGTCTTGGAAGGCGAAGTCAGAGCTCATAGCGGTTCCTTTTCCGGCTTTGGATTACATGCAGGTTGTGTTTAGCACGGGTGAGACCAACATAGAAGACCCGATGTTCGTCGTCCGGGTACGGTGAATCCATCGCCGCGCGCGTCGACCCAAGGTCCACGGCCACATTGTCGTCCTCGCCGCCCTTGTTGCTGTGGATTGTTCCGACCTTGATCCTTGGTTCTTGGGTCACGTCCTCGCCGCGCCGCTCAAGTGCTCGGATGTAGGTGCGCTCCCGCTCGTTCATCTTGATGACCTGCAGGGGGTCGGCCGCGTCGCCGGCATTGAGCCCGAAATCCCGCTGCAGGTCGGCGATCGTGTAGCTCTGCTCGGGATCGGCGGCGTCCAACAGGGTCTTAGCACCTCGAAACAAGGTCCCCGATTCCATCTGCTGGTACATCCGCTTGACGTCCTTGGCCGCGGCGCTGCCGCCCCGCCGCAGCTCCTGCCACGTTCCCAGCGAACCGGTCAGGCTTTCCCTGACGCTGCGTTGCCCGTTCAGACTGAACATGTAGCCGTCTTCGCGAAGCTGTTCGCCCCATTCCTGCGCCATATAGTTGGCCCGGGCCATTAGCATCCACGACCCCTCGCTCAAGTCCAAGGTGCTGTGATCAGGCTGAAACACCACCCGGCCCTCTCGCTCTGTGGGGTAGTAGGCCTTGTCGATACGCTGCCGGATACGGCGGACCACCCTCTGGGAGAGATCAAAGACCGACCGCGGCAGGCGGTAGCTCTGCTCAAGGACCCGGATATTGGGCGTGCAGTTGAGGAACCGGTTGACGTCCACCCCGGCCCAGCGGTGGATGGCTTGGTCGTCGTCGCCGGCGAAGTAGACCTCCTCGGCCCGCTCGGCCAGCTTGGCCACCATCTCCCACTGCAGCGGCACGAGGTCTTGGGCCTCGTCGACGATCAGCAGCTGCAGGCGGGGCGCCTCGCCTATGTCCACGAACAGCTGCAACATGTCGGTGAAGGTCACCTTGCCAAGCTGGTTCCGGTAGACCTGCAGCAGCTCGTTCATCTTGCGCAGCATCGGCCAGCTGAGGTCGTGGTTCCCGGTCTCCCGCAGTTCCTGCTCAAGCGTCACCTGTCGCATGCTGGCCCGTTGTATCACGCGAAGATACGCGTCGCCGTCTCCGACGCCCAGAGCCATGGCAGCGATGGAGTCGGCGCCGTGGATGTTGTCGCCCTTTACATTGACGCCAAGTTCGCCGGCAAAGGACTTCCAATCACCGGGCCCCATGACGTCGTCTTTGCTCAGAGCCAGCAGGTGAAAGCCCAGTGCGTGCAATGTCTTGAAGTAGGGCATGTCTTTGGGCTGGAAACCGAACTCGCTTGAGGCTCGGTCCTTGGCCTCGTTGACGGCCTTCCGGGTGAACGACAGGAAACCGATCTCCCACGGGCGGATGCCACGGGACAGTGCATCCCGCACGATCTGCATCAACGTGTGGGTCTTGCCGCAGCCGGGCGGTCCAAGAATCAAGGTGCTATTTCTCATTGGAGCCCCTCACGCTTTTGCCGCCGGTGCCACGTGGCCGGCTGTGCAGCCATTCGTGGACCTCCTTGTAATACCAGCGCTTGGTGGCAAAGGGGTCGTCTTCGCGGCCCAGACACACCGGCGGTGGAAACTGGCCGTCCTTGATCCACTTGTAGATCACGGCCTCTGACACGCCAAACCACGCAGCAATCTGGCTGATCTTGACCATGCGTTCCTCGGGCGGTGGAAACTGGCCACGCTCGATGAGCTGCAGCACGGAAGCAGGCGAGGTGTTGAGCAGGCCGGCGACCTTGCTGAGCACTTGAGTCAGCTGATCAGAAGGGGATCTCTGAGTTTTCTTCGCCATCGACCTTCAGCTCCACATCCGAGGTGTCAAATTCTGGCACACGCCACACGCGCACCGATGTATAGTTGCCGTCCTCCTTCTTGACCCTCATCACCGCGTCGGCGTTGTCAGGGTTGTCGTTCAGGTCCCGGAGAATCTGCTGGATCTGCGGGCGGTTCAGAGACTTGAAGTCCTTCTTCTTGAGAAACTCGTCGAGCCCCGCCATCTTGAAGGACGTCACGCCCCGGTTGGTCCACGGCTTGCCCATGGTCACCTCTTCCGGTGCCATGGCCCTGATCTGGCTGGTGCAGAACTCCTCGAGCAGCTCAAGGAACTGCCCTTTGATGGTCAGCTCCGGCGGCGCCGGAACCTCCTCGGCCTCTGCCAGCAGCCCGTTTATCAGCCGGCCCCACTCTTGGTCCTTGAGAATGTCGGGGCGCTTGTTCAGGTCGTAGAGACAGCGCTTCTGAAAGTCCCTCGGGCTGTTGAGCTCTTCAAGGGTGAGCTGAACGCGCTGGCCGTCGACGTTTAGGGTGTACATCCGCGGGTCCGACAACAGGATGGAAAGCCCGTCCATGCTCGGGAAGAAGGATGGGCCGCCGCCCCCGCCGATGCCGAACTTGCACTGCCGGCACTTGGCCTTGTCGCAGTAGTTGACCATCGGCGGCTCGTTGCACATGAACCCGTAGTCCTTGCGCTGGTGAGACTTGATCACCGTATTGGCCAGTTCGGCGGAGCTGAGAGGCGGCTTGATATAGCGGCGATTGAACTCGTCGACCGCCTCCTCCCAGTCGTCCGGCCGGTCTTTCTTGATTGCGACCGTGGCGTGCATCATCACCTTGTTGCGACCCTCGAACCCCTGCTCCAAGGCGACCAGCGTTTGAATGCAGGGCGGGTACTCCTTGAGCTCCGCCTCTACGTGCCGCGCGTTCTCGAGGATGGTTTCGATGTCCGACAGATTGCACCGTCTGTCCTCGACCATCTGCAGGAAGTCCTCAAGGCCGATCGCTTCGCCCATGGCGTTTAGGGCGTAGCGCATGGTCTGCTCGGCCCGTTGGTAGGGCAGGTTGATGAAGTTGCCGACATCCCCCTTGTCGTGCAGCACGGCGTCCTGCTTGGGAAATATCTCACGCCCGGCAAAGCCCAGTACCGCCGCGACCTCGGTTAGGTACTCACGCACAAGGCCGGCAGGCTCGTAGTCGTTCAGGAACAGGTAGAGATGCGCGCCGCCCGACTTCGAGCGGCAAACGATGAACGGAAGCCCGGACATCGCGACCCGGGCGCAGACATCCTGCAGGTTCAGGTCATAGTCGTCCACGTCGATCGCGCCGAACCGGCACTTGTTCTCAGAATTGATCGGGATGGATCCGATGCCCTGTCCACCGTCGAGGTGCGCCTGCACCTTCTCCTCGGTCAACGGCTCTCGGACCACGAAACTCTTGGCTTCTGCCTTGCCTGTGCGGCCTGTTTTTCCAACGGTTGTCTGCCCATGGGCCACTTCGGACCCGGTGAAAGCAGACAAGAAGCGTGCGGCGGTGCTCATGTCTTGCTCCAAAAGTACGGAAAGAAAAGGGCGGCGCGGGTCTAGGGGCCGCGCCGCCCTGTGTTGACTCGGTCCCTTAAAAGGGTATATCCGAATCGTCCGAGTGCGCACCGCCGCCAGCGGCACCCGGATCACCCTGCTCGGCACCCGGACCGTGGTCCTCGGCCTGAGCCTTCACCTCGCCAGCGAGCACGCTGTCGCGGAACGCCTTCGCCTCTTGGAAGACGTTCTTGTCCTCGACCATGCCGACACCTTCGACGACCCAGTTGTAGAAGTCACCCTTGTCGTTCGACTCCTCGACGGCGCGCAGGCGCCAAAGCGTCGAGAAGATCGGGGGCGTGATCATCTGCCCGGTCTTCGGATGCTTGATCTTCTTCATCGCGATCTGGGTCTTCCAGCGCCGGCTGATCTTGAGCTGCGTCGACTTCATGTCCACAACCACAGGCTGGGTCATGCCGTCTTCGCCGACGATCAGGCAGAAGTGCTGGTCCGACTTCACGACCTCGTTGCCATCAGGAAGCAACTCCTTGCCACCGTTCCGGGTGGTGCGCTGCAGCCGCGGGTCGTTGTGGGCAATCTCGCCGCGGAACCCGCCGCCCTGCTCACGCGGAGTGAACTCGAGGTACTTGGTCGTCTGGTAGCAGGGCACCACGACGATGCCGGTCTCGCCCGACCACGTCTCGCCGGTCACGTTGTTGAACGCGTCGCCAACCTCGAGGCCGTCGATGTACTCGGGCTTCTTCTTGTTGGCCTGCGGGCTCAGGGACTGGGCCAGACGGACGAAGGGGATCTGCATTTCCGAGCTGTCGTAGGACGCGCCTTCGCCAGCGTGGTCGAAGATGTCGTCCATGAGGTCGGCGGAGACATCGGTGTTCTTGGCTTTTGCAACTTCGGTGGCCATGGTTTACTTCCTCTTGATTTCAGCGGTGTTCATGATGAAGGCGCCGAACAGATCCAGATCGATCGGCTCGCCGCTCTCGATGCGCTCACGGACAAAACCCTTGAGCGTCATCGGGTGGATGTGGGTCTTCTGCTCCGGGGCATACCCCCGGTCGCGGAGTTGGCCGATCACATCGCCCGCCTCGTTGTCTTGACCACGGCCGAAGCTGCAGATGACATCGTTCTTGATGATGTCATCCAGCTGGTTCTCGCGCAGCCACTCGAACGCCTCGTCCTTGCGGTCCTTGGGGATGGACGCATGAACCACGTTCTTGCGCACAACGGACACTCCGTCGACGTCGAGCCGCTCGACACCCATCTGGTCCATGAGACCGGGGATGATCTCCGTTGCCAGCGAGTGCTTTTCCTGCTTCAATGCCTTGATGTGGCTCTCAGCGTCGGCGATCTCGTCTTCCAGAGACCGCATTTTCCTGACGTGGCCCGAGAGCTGGGTGGTGGTGGCATCATCAACGCCTTGCAGAGCGTCTGCTGCGTCGAAGATGTCGTCGAAAATGTCATCTGACATAAGTTTGATCCTCTTCAGGTTTCGGGTTGACGAACATGTTTGTTGTTCGTAGGTTGTATCTAAAGGAGGACGACATGACTGTCAACTACAAATTTAAGACCGAGCCCTACGCCCACCAGATCACGGCCCTCGACCGGAGCATGCACCGTAATGCATATGCATTCTTTGCGGAGATGGGCGCCGGCAAATCCAAGATGCTCATCGACACCATCGCCAATCTGCACCAGAGAGGCGAGATCGACTTCGCGCTGATCATTGCACCGAAAGGCGTCTACCGCAACTGGACCACCAAGGAAATCCCGGCACACCTGCCGGACGACATCCCGCATCGGATCATCCGCTGGTCGGCCACGCCGAACAAGGCACAGAAGGCCGAGATGGCCAAGATCCGAGAACCGTTCGACGGCCTGACCATCTTCGTGATGAACGTCGAAGCCTTCTCCACGGTCAAGGGCAAGGCGGCCGGCGAATGGATGGCCAAGGCGCTCGGACCTCGGGGCTTGGTCGGCATCGACGAAAGCACGACCATCAAGAACCACAAGGCCAAGCGGACCAAGGCGCTCCTGACGATCGGCAAGGGCTTCAAGTACAAGCGGATCATGACGGGCTCGCCCATCACCAAAGAACCGATGGACATCTACGCTCAGGCCGCGTTTCTTGGACCTCGGCTCTTGGGCTACAACAGCTACTATGCGTTCCAAGGGCGCTACGCCGTCACACAGAAACGGACCATGGGCGCACACTCTTTCCAGCAGATTGTCGGGTATCGGAACTTGGACGAGCTGACCCAGAAGATCGACAATTTCTCCTACAGGGTGCTCAAGGAAGACTGCCTCGATCTGCCGCCAAAGACCTACACCGCGCGCTACGTCACGCTGACCCCGGAGCAGCGCAAGATGTACGAGCAACTGCGGCAGGAGGGGTTCCTGTTGATGGAAGACGGCGACGTGGTGTCCACACCGCAGGTCATCACGCTCATGCTCCGGCTGCAGCAAGTCATGTCTGGGCACCTGATGACGGATGACGGTGAACTGATGACGTTTCCCTCCGGGCGGCTCGAGGCGTTGAAGGAGATCGCGGCCGAGACCTCGGGGAAAATGATCATCTTCAGCCGGTTCCGGCACGACATCAAACAGATCGAAGCGGAGCTCAACAAGGAATACGGCGAGGGGTCAGCGGTTTCCTACTTTGGGGACACAAGCGTTGAGGACAGGGAGCTTGCCGTCAAGAACTTCCAAGACTTCGACAGCAAGGTGCGGTTTTTCATCTCGAACAAGACCGGCGCCTACGGGATCACGCTGACCGAAGCCACCACTGTGGTGTATTTTGCCAACGACTTTGACCTCGAAACGCGCATCCAGTCTGAAGACCGGGCGCACCGAATCGGGCAGAAGAACCCGGTCACCTACATCGACCTGATCGCCGAAGGCACGATCGACGAGAAGATTGTCGAAAACCTTCGCGGCAAGATCGACATGAGTGCCAAGGTGCTGGGAGAGGAGGCGAAAGAATGGCTGAAGCTGAAGCCGAAGACAAAGTAGGCCTTCACACACGCGAGGAGAAGATGGCGTACTGGCAGATGTGCCGGGTCGCCCTCGACTACAAGTATCAGCACATCAAGAAGGCCGAAGCCATCGCCCAGTTTGCCTACTGGGCAGACCTGCCAAAGACCGTGAGTTGGATGCTGCTCTCCAGCATGGTGCAGATGCACGCCAAGGAACTACGCAAAGCCTTCCCCGACTGGATCACCAAGGAACAGGAGCCGAAATTCCATGACCAGCAAAAAGCAACACGTGCTCGAAATTTTGCTCGCCGAACAGCCAGTGGTGTCGATGCAGTTGGAAGACCTAGCAGAAAAAAGCGGCGGGAACCTCGAAGCAACGAGGGCAGCGCTGATTGATCTGCAGGACGAGGAGCTGGTGTTCCTGAGGAACGGGTGGTATCGACCGAGCGCCGTAGCGCTCAGCCGTCAGGGGCGCTGACCTTGGACGATCTGCGCATAGGCCTCGCGGATCAAGACGCTCAGCTCTCGGGCCATGGACCTTTGCTCAACCTCCGCCAGTTCGCGGAGCAGGGCATGGTCCTCGACCGGGACAGCGACGTTTTGGAAGCGCGGCTTTTCTTTCTGTGCCATAGTGCCCTCCGTGGACTTTTGTGTTAGTCTGTCTTATAGATGAGTTGTTCCAAGAGCACAAGCCCAATGGAGATCCACATGGGGAATCGCGCATACGAACTGGCAAAGCAGGATGATGGCACATGGGAATGGTCAGACGGCCACAATCCCAAGGTTCTGCAATACTTCAAGGATGTCGGCCACGCATGGGTCAAGGACGATGAGACGGCATGGTGTGCCGCCTTCGTCGGCGCCATGCTCAAACGCGCCGGTAGCGCACACACCGGCAAGCTCAATGCCCGCAGCTACTTGGACTGGGGCGAAGAGGTCGAGCACCTCGACGAGGCGGCCGAGGGCGATATCGTCGTGTTCTGGCGCACCTCCCCCGGCAGCTGGCAAGGGCATGTTGGCTTCTATGTGAAGCACGACGAGTCCCACGTCTACGTGCTGGGCGGGAACCAAGGCAATCAGGTCAACGTCCGTCCCTATCCACGCGACCGCCTGCTGGGCATCCGGCAGGACCCGAGTTTCGCGGATCCGAGTCCGGTGGCCATGCCCAAGGAACGGGACACTCCAGCCAAGTCCAAGACGATGCAGAGCGGCGCGGTCATCTCGACTTCGGGTCTCGCAGGCTTGATCTCGGGCCTTGGTTCTTTGGACTCCAACGCGCAGATTGCGCTGATCATCGTCGGTGGGGTCGCGGTCCTTGGTGGCCTGTACGTCATGCGTGAGCGGCTCAAGGCGTGGGCCGAAGGGTGGCGGTAATGTGGATGCGGATCAAACTCTGGATGGCGGGCGTGGCGACTGCGGTTGCCGCCCTCGCTGCACTCTACCTGCGTGGCAAGTCCGAAGGGAAACAGGACGCCAAGAACGAGCACGTGCGCCGGCGCGTCGAGGCCATGAAGACAGCGAAGGATGTTCGAGATGAAGTGGAGCATGA
>JAVLCA010000054.1:12001-15770 GCA_031581025.1 Salibaculum sp.
GGGTGCGCAGCGACGACGACCGGTGACTACTGCGACATCGCCGGGCCCATGTACTTCGATGACACTGACACTGTCACGTGGTTGTACGAAAACGATGATACGCTTCTGGTTGACATCGTGGTCAACAACGAAACGTGGGCCGAGCTGTGCGCTGGAAAGACCTCTCCTTGATCAGCAACCGGACGATCACCGGACGTGACGCCTCGTGGTGTGCCTGTGCGTGGCAGAAGCGGCTCGACCGCGGCTGGTCCCCGCTGGTCTGGATCATGGGCAGCCAGCACTGCAGGAAGAGCTGGCTGCACCATTTTCGCTAGTGGACGTAGGCCGACGTCCCACCCTGTTCCTCGTACTCCATCTTTGCCTCGGTGATCATCGTCACCTTCAAGGTGTCGTACAGGATGTTTGACAGGTTCTGGTAGCTGGGGTCGTCGCAATAGGTCCCGGTCAGAGACGCCAGCACGCTGACCAGTTCATCGTGGCTCAGATCGTCCGGTGCGATCTGCGTGATGCCGTCGAGGAACATAAGGAACTCGTCACTCGGGCCATCTGAAGTCATAGATCAGGATCCTTTCTTTTTTCGCCAGCTCCGATGTGGCAAAGCCAAGAGCTTCCAGTCGTTTCAGCAGTGCTGCTGCGTTGTCCCGGCTGGTGTCCATCATGTGCGCGAGGTCCGAGGCCGTCAAAGCCTTTTTCCTGTGCAGATGGCGAACCGCTTCCAGCAGCTTGAAGGGCGGCCGCGCTTGGCTGTTGTCGACGCTGTTCAGGTTCTCCTGCATCTTCAGGTTCTCGAAGAAAGCTAGCTCTTCCATGTCCCCTCCAAGTCGTCGATCTTGTGGTGGAGCTGGCGCACGTGTTCCATTGTCGCCTCATTCTGCTCAGCGAGAAACCGCAGCTCCGTCGCGAACCACGCCTGCGAGGGCAGGATCCTGCCCGACTTGAGCATCGTGTAGCAGCGAAAACAGAGGTCTTTGCCCTCGGTTCGTCCGTCGCAGCCCCGTACAATACACGCCTGTGTCATTCGCAGAAGTCCTCCACTCGGGTGGCCCAAAGCTCGGCAACAGCGATCCGGTGGGGACTACCATAGACCACGGCCTTGGCCACGCGTTCATCGGTCCACAGCGCGTTGAGCTCCTGTGCGGCGGCAGCCTCGTCCACATTGGCCAGAGTCGCCAGCTCGGCCGTTGTCATATAAGCCTCGGGCGACTCCAGCAGCCATTCGTAGAGCTCCTGCTCAAGGCCTCCATCTTCGCTGCCTTTGTGCTGCTCCGGTTGCTCTTGTTCCGGCGGGCTGACGTAGACGCCCAGCCACCGGGTGGCTTTCGCCTTGTCTTGGAAGTTCGGCACGACGCGGATGTTCCGGGTCTCACCCGGCACCAGCTTTGCTGCCTTGGACACCCCCGGCGGGATGTAGATGGTGTCGCCGGCCTCCGGGACAACGGCAAAGCCGTCGTGGTTGAGGGTCAGGTTTGTGATCGTTGCGATGTAGGTCACAGGTTGTTCAGTCATGGTCTTGGATTACCTTTCGAATGGCGTCTTCCCAACTCACAAGAGAGCGTTCCGACAGTGCTTTCAGTTCCGCGTCGGACAGTCCGGACAGTATGTTTGCCACGGACCCCTTCGGCATGATGGAGATCAGGCGCCGGCGCTTTTGCTCTGGCGTCCAATCGAGGAGCTCATACCCCTGCCTGCGCAGGCGCGAGGCGATCGCCCCGACCTGCTGCCGGGACAGGCCCGTGGCCGCAGCCACGTCTCCATATGTTTGTTTCTCCAGCAGCAAGGCCCGGGCTTGATCGTTCACCGGGGTGCTCGGGTGGGGCATCAATACAGGCCCCCCAAGCACCGGTCCATGAAGCCGACATAAATCTCCGACGGCCGCTCGTCGGCGTGGAGCATGTAGACATAGGCCACCATCTTCCACGCCGTCTCAGAGGGCAAGCCCGCGGCCTTCAGAATCTCGTGGGCGATTGGTTCTTGAATGCCGCTGTCACGCAAGCTGGCCGTGCTCTCGGCTACGTCTGCGCCAGCCCGGCAGGCCTCGGCGTCCTGTGCCTGCGCCGCTGTGGCGAAGGCCGTGAAGGCCAGTGCTGTGGTCAGTGCTTTCATCATCTTGGGTCTCCTATCTAAAACGGCGGTTCTTCGCCGGGGTGGGTGGGTTTCCAGACCACCGGTTCGGGTGGCTTGGGTCTTGGTTCTTGGCCCTCCTTGGTCTTGGGCATCAGGCCGAGTTCCCTGAGCATCGGTTCTTGGATCATTGGTCTCCCTCTTGATCGGCGGGGATGAGGGAGAGGATGGCGGCGGAAAGGGGCTCCATTTTCCGCTCCGGGCAGCAAGCCTTAGCGCCAAGCTTACGAAGCATACGAAGGTCTTTTTCAGGATCGCCACAAAGGTGCCCGCATCCTATGCAGTGGTGTCCGAGCTTATCCGCAGCGACTAGCGCCTCGGCCTGTGCCTCTGCCTTCGCAGCCTCAAGGGCGTCGGTGTCGGTGCGGGCGCGGACAGATTCTGCGATCCGATCACGCTCAGTATATGAATAGAATTTCCAAGCAGCCGTATTTTCGACTTTCTTCGCACACGCCTCCCTCTCCGCGGCCACGGCAGCGTCTAACACGTCCTTGCGGATGTATTCAGAACTTACCGTCAGGCGAGGAACATCTGGTCCGCTAACGACAAGTTCGCCGTGCGGTGCATTGCGCCATACCCAAATCCGCTCCGGTGCATCATTCGTCATCGCTCTTCTCCTCTAGTGCGGCGCTTATGGCATCCTGCACTTCAAAAGTGGACAGATCGCCGGCATTTATTTCATGCAGATCATTTCGCGTTGCTATCAGCGCATTTTTCAGCCGCGCGTTCTCGGCCTCAAGGTCTGCGGCCTGCCCTTGGGCAGCGAGAACGTCTAGGGCAAGTTCTTTGTTCTCGGCCGCAAGGGCGCGGATGCGGGCGGCGGCGGCTTTGCCGAGGTTCGGCCAGCCCTTGCTGTCTTCCAACCGCTCTACGAGATCATCGGGTTCGGTCTCGTGGTCCTTGGTCATTCAAAGTCCTCCGCCAGCTCCAAGATTTCCGTTTGCAGATCCTTGGGCAGAGATGCGGGGTCTACGTCCACGCCAAGGATTGCCAACGTCTGGATCTCGATCGTGTCGTCGATGACCTCGTGCCATGTCGGGCTGCCGGGGACGCCGTAGTCCGTGGCCTCGGTCTCGGCAACGAAATGCGCTTCAATCGTGCCGTCATCGTATTTGCATGTCACAGTCATCAGTCTTCTCCAATCTTGGTCATCCGCTCCAATACGCCGATAGGGTCAACCGTCTGCCAGAAGTTGGTATGAGCGGCGGCATGGGCGGCTTGAACGGCGGCGGCGGCTGCGGAGGCGGCCCCGGCGGCGTCATCGGCGGCGTCATCGGCGGCGTCATCGGCGGCGTCATCGGCGGCATCGGCGGCACGGGTGGCGGCATCGGCGGCACCGGCGGCACCGGCGGCATGGGCGGCGGCACCGGCGGCATGGGCGGCGGCACCGGCGGCACTTTCCGTCCTCTGCTCGCACATCTTCCGCCACTCTTCGCCGAACCCCTTATCGTCAGCCAGACCTTGCAGTTGGGGCAAGACAGTGTCCCACATCCAAGCCACAATCACATCAAGCCGCTCCTGCTCGTGGTCACGTCCAGTCCCGGCAGCCGTCGGAAGCCACGCTTTGTAGCGGTCGCTGTTGCGCATGTGGGCAGGCATAGAGTCTTGCAAAGTGATAGTTGCTCTGCCCAAGACCTCAGACATGCAA
>JAVLCA010000090.1:0-2250 GCA_031581025.1 Salibaculum sp.
GGCCGTCATGTCACCGACCAACAGATGAGGCTCTTCATGACGTTCAGACAGACCCATTCCACCCCCGTGGCTGCGGCCAAGGCGGGGATCAGCCAGGCGACGGGCTATCGGCTGCAGGCCGATCCAACCTTGCCATCACAGAAGAAGACCCCGCGCGGCCGGCGTCGCCCGGACCCGCTTGCCGATATTTTCGACGCGGAGGTGGTGCCTCTTCTTCAATCTTCCCCCGAGATCCGTCCGGTGTCGGTTTACGAGGAACTTCTGCGACGGCATCCCGATCTGGGCACGGGCATCCGGCGCACGCTGGAGCGGCGGATGCGCGCCTGGAAGGCTGAGCACGGCCCCGAACAGGAAGTGATTTTCCGGCAGATCCACACGCCGGGCAAGATGGGCCTGTCGGACTTCACCGCCATGGGCAAACTGGGGGTGACCGTGGCCGGTGAGCCGTTGGATCATCGGTTGTACCACTTCCGACTGGCCTATTCCGGCTTTCAGCACGCCCACGTCGTGCTGGGCGGTGAAAGCTATGTGGCGCTGGCCGAAGGGTTGCAGAATGCCCTCTGGATGCTCGGTGGCGTGCCCCGGGAACACAGGACCGACAGCCTGTCAGCGGCTTTCAAGAATCTGGAAAAATCCGCCCAGGCAGACCTCACCGATCGCGTCGATGCCTTGTGCCGCCATTATGGCATGACGCCGACGCGCAACAACAAGGGCGTTGCACACGAGAACGGCTCCATCGAAAGTCCCAACGGTCATCTGAAGAGCACCATCGAGGACGCGCTGATCATGCGTGGGTCGCGCGACTTCGAGGATATGGCGGCCTACCGGCGCTTCATCGACGAGATCGTGGGCCGGATCAACGCCCGTAACGTCAAGCGCATCGACATGGAACGCTCTGATCTCAAGCCGTTGCCCGCCCGGCGGACGACGGATTACGAGGACGTCACGGTGCGCGTCACCTCCTCGGGCGGCTTCATCCTGCGCAAGGTGTTCTACACCGTGCCGTCCCGGCTGATCGGGCATCATCTGCGAATCCGGCTCTACGATGATCGGCTGGAGCTGTTTCTCGGAGGCACCTCCCTGCTGACGCTGCCGCGCGGTCGGGCATCGAGCAGCGGAAGCCACGGTCACGTGGTCAATTACCACCATGTCATCCATTCCTTGCGCAAAAAGCCCATGGCGCTGATGGGGCTGGTCTACCGGGACCAGCTGTTTCCGCGACAGGCGTTCGGCGACATGTTCGCGGTTCTGCTGGAACAGACCGGCGAGAAGAAGGCCTGTCGCATGACCGTCGATCTTCTGGCGCTGGCGCACGACCGGGGGTGCGAGGCCGAATTGGCCGCGCAGATAGAGGAAGATCTTCGTCAGAACCGTCCGCCTGACATGGCGGCGTTGCGCGCGCTCTTCAGCCCGCCGGTCGAGGCGCTCCCCAAAGTCGAGGTGCGGATGGCCGACCTGTCATCCTACGACCAGCTGGTCGGCGATGCGGCATCCGCCGAGGAGGTGGCAGCATGACGTCGTCGCAGACTGATACCGCCCGCCTCACCCTCGCTCTGAACGAATTGCGCCTGCCAGCCATCAAGGCGCTATGGCCGCGCTTCACTGAGCAGGCCGACAAGGAGGGCTGGCCCGCCGCCCGGCTGCTCAGCACCCTGGTGGAGCACGAGCTGGCCGAACGCGATCGCCGCCGTATCGAACGACATCTCGCACAGGCCCGCTTGTTGCCCGGAAAGACCCTCGAGACCTTCGACTTCGCAGCCGTCCCCATGCTGTCCAAAGCCCATGTCAGTGCCATCACATCTGGTGACAGCTGGATCGGAAAGGGCAGCAACATCCTGCTGTTCGGCCCGCCGGGCGTGGGTAAGTCGCATCTTGGCTCCGCCATCGGGCTCGCACTTGTCGAGAAAGGCTACCGCGTCCTCTTCAGCCGCACCACCGATCTGGTCCAGAAACTGCAGCAGGCGCGCCGCGATCTCGTCCTCGAAAGCGCAATCGCGAAACTCGACAAGTTCCACCTGCTCATCCTCGATGACATCACCTACGTCACCAAGGATCAGGCCGAGACCAGCGTGCTCTTCGAACTCATCAGCGCGAGATACGAACGTCGCTCCATGCTGATCACGGCCAACCAGCCTTTCGGGGAATGGAATACGATCTTTCCCGATCCGGCCATGACGCTGGCCGCCGTCGACCGGCTCGTTCACCACGCGACAATCTTCGAGATGAATGTCGAAAGCTACCGGCGCAGGG
>JAVLCA010000091.1:0-2217 GCA_031581025.1 Salibaculum sp.
GTGAGATATATCCGAGCGGGCCGTATAGGCGTTTTTCATTGTACCAATGCACCCAGTCCAGCGTCGCGAACTCGACGTCTTTCTTGCCGCGCCACGGGCCCTCATGCTCGATGACCTCGGCCTTGTAGAGACCATTGATGGTTTCGGCGAGAGCGTTGTCGTAGCTGTCCCCCACGCTGCCGACCGAGGCCCCGATTTTCGCCTCTTCAAGACGCTCGGAATACTTGATCGACAGGTACTGGACGCCGCGATCACTATGGTGGGTCAGCCGATCGCGGTCGGGATTGCGGGCGGCAAGCGCCTGCTCCAGCGCGTCGAGAACCAGCTTGGTGTTGGGCGACGAGGAAACCTGCCAGCCAACGATGTACCGGGCGAAGACATCGATGATGAAGGCGACGTAAACGAACCCGACGGCGGTGCGCACATAGGTGAAGTCGGCCACCCAGAGAACATTCGGCGCCGGCGCCTTGAAGGCGCGGTTCACCTTGTCTTCGGGGCATGGCAGCGCCGGATCGCGACACGTCGTCTTCTTGCCCTTTCCGCGGGTAACGCCATGTATTCCCATCTCTTTCATCAGGCGCACCACTGTGCAGCGGGCAGCCACCACGTCATTCTCAGCCAGATCGTACCAGACCTTCACGGCCCCGTAGCGCTTTCCGCTGGCCTCCCAGCACGCCTTGATCTTCGGGCTGAGCTCGGTGTCGCGCTGCGCCCGCAGGGACGCTTTGGACGGGTCGCGCTCGACCGCCTGATGGTGGTGGTAGGTGGACGGCGCGATCGGCAGAACCCTGCAGATCGCCTCGACGCCGTACTCACCGCGATGCTCATCCCCTCTCGGGACATTGCTTCGCAATGCCCTGCCGGGCAGTGGATGAACATGATCATCTCTTGCGTTGGCGGTCGAGGTCCGCCGCTGCGAAAAAAGCGCTCGTCCATTGTCCTCGGACCAATGGCGGACAAAGGCCTCGCCCTTGCGCAGGATCTCGTTGGCCTGCTTGAGTTCGCGGTTCTCCCGCTGCAGCGCCTTGAGCTCCTCGCGCTCTGACTGCGTCAGGCCGTCGCGATCACCATCCTCGATGGCCTGCCTGTTGACCCAATCGCGCAGCGTAGCGCTACTGCATCCGAACTTCTCCGCGATGGAGGCGACCGCCTGCGACCGCGATTTGTAATCCGCTTCGTTCTCCAGAACCATGCGCACCGCGCGCGCACGTACCTCTGTCGAAAAACGGTTCCCTGGGTTCCCTTTGGTCATAGCTTACCTTCCGAGCTTTTGGCTCTCCGGTAAACCCGGGGCGGTTCAAAGAGGCGCCGCTGCGCGAGCCCGCCGAGATCATCGACGCCATGCTGGCGCGTGACGCAGAGACGGCGCAGATCCTCGAAGACATTCGGGGGATGCTGTGAAGGATCAGGTTTCGTCGATCATTAAAGCGCTTCCAAGTGGTTGGGGCTCAATTACCTTGGGCGACCTTTGTAGAATGTATCAACCCAAGACAATTGGCAAAAAGGATATGCAGGCTGATGGGGCCTATCCGGTCTTCGGTGCCAACGGGATCATTGGTCGCTATCACGCTTACAATCATGAAGAGCCTCAACTTGTAGTCGGCTGTCGCGGCGCATGTGGCTCGGTTCACATGACTGAGCCATTTTCCTGGATCACTGGTAATACAATGGTCATTCAGCCAAAAAGTGCTTCTGTCGATTTGCGTTTTCTTGAGTACTTCTTCCGCGGCCCGGTAGATATTGCCAGTGCTGTCACGGGCGCGGCGCAACCGCAAATCACGCAGACATCGCTCAAGCCTATCCAAGTCCCCCTCCCGCCGCTGGAGGAGCAGAAGCGGATCGTGGCGAAGCTCGATCAGGCCTTCGCCGCCCTCGACCGCGCCCGCGCCCATGCCGAGGCCAACCTGGCGGATGCAAATTCCCTTTTCGATAGCTGGATAGATACTGCCTTCCGGTTCGGGATAGCCGAATGGCCGACAAAGAGACTTCCTGAAATCTGTGAGAACTTGGACCGTCGGCGTGTTCCAATCACGAAGGCTGACCGTTTGCAGGGAGACGTGCCCTACTACGGTGCAACAGGTGTAGTTGATTACGTGGCCGAGCACATCTTCGACGAAGACCTACTTCTGGTTTCGGAAGATGGGGCGAACCTGCTGGCACGAACCTACCCGATCGCTTTTTCGATTTCGGGTAGAGCTTGGGTGAACAACCACGCGC
>JAVLCA010000092.1:0-2200 GCA_031581025.1 Salibaculum sp.
GTTCATGCCGAAGAAGATCGTCCGGTTCTGCGGCGCGGTCTTGACCACCAGCCCCTCGGTATCGGCGACGCGGCCCAGGTCCTGCACCGGCACGTCCTGGATGAAGTCCACCTCGCCCGACAGCAGGGCCGCAACGCGGGTCGCGGCGTTCTGGATTGGGGTGTAGATGACCTCGGTCACGTCCATGGGGAACTGGTCCATGCCCCAGTAATCCTCGTTCTGGGTCAGGACGGTACGCACGTCGGGTTCGCGGCTGACCAGCTCGAAGGCGCCGGTGCCGTTGGCGTTGGTCGCGGCGAAGGTCTGCTCGCCGCCTTCGACGTCCTGCACCTCGACCACGTCGTTGGCCTCGGCCCAGCCCTTGTCCATCATGAACAGGTTGGTCAGGTTCGCGGGCAGGATCGGGTTGGGGCCGTCGGTTTCCATCTCGACGGAGTAGTCGTCCACCGCGCGCACCTCGACGATCGAGGACAGCAGTTCCTTCATGTTCGAATTGTCGGACTTGGCCCGGTTGATCGAGAACACTACGTCCTCAGCGGTGAAGTCGGCGCCGTCGTGGTATTTCACGCCCTCGCGCAGTTCGAAGACCCATACGCTAGGGTCATCCGGGCTGGGGCCCCATTCCGTTGCCAGCGCGGCCTGCGGCGCGCCGGTCATGTCGCGGATAATCAGAGGCTCGTAGATCTGGTGCGACAGCGTGTGCGTCGGCCCCTCGTTCTGCGCGTGCGGATCGAGCGTGAGCGAATCGCCCGCCCGCGCCCAGCGCAGCGTTTCGGCCGAGGCGCCGATCGACGTCGATGCCAGAAGCGCCGCCGCCAGAATACCGGTTTGATAGGTCATCTTTTTCTCCCTGGTTGCAGTTATACGGCGGCCTTGTCCCGGCCGCACGACCTTGCGCGAGCCTAGAGCGAAGTCCACTGGGCACACAAGACGTATGCTGAAGGTGACGCAAGGTCAGCCGTTCAGCGCCGCGTGTCGGGGTCTGCAGGCCTTTGCCCACGGCAGTTCGGTCGGGCTGCGTCGCCAAAGCGTGCCAAATTCGCCACGAGGCGGCAAACGTCGCCGGAAACCCTTTGCAAATTTGTCGGGCCATTCGCAATATACCGACCAGACGCGGCCCCTGTTTGCACTCGAATTCCCTTTCTTCCCTGCGTCGAGGTCATTTGTCGTCATGTTTGCCATTCCCGACAGTTACGCGGCCCTATCCGGTGTCGCCCCCGATTTCTGGGCATACCTTCTGGTCGTGACGCTTGCCACGGTCACCGTTGCCTTGGCCATTACCGCGAACCGCCGCCCCCTCTCGCGCCTGATGCGGGAGCGGAACGATGCGCAGGCGGTGCAATCCTCGCATTTCGGAAAGCCGATGCGTCTCGGCGGGATCGCCATCTTCGCCGGCCTGGGTACGGGGCTGCTCGTCGCCGGGTGGGATCGGCCCGCGGTCCCGGTTCTGCTCGTTCTGTCCGCGGCGCCGGCCTTTCTGGCCGGTTTGTGGGAGGATCTGGGCTACGGGGCCTCGCCATTTCGGCGGCTGATCGCGTCGTTCTTGGCGGCGACCCTGGCTGTCGTTCTTCTCGATACCTGGGTGGGGCGGGCCAACATGCCGGGCCTCGATCAGGTGCTGCGTGTCGCGCCGATCGGACTCCTGCTGACCGTGATCGTTTCGGCCGGGTTCTGCCATGCGACCAACCTCGTGGACGGGATGAACGGACTGGCCGCGGTCGTCATCACGAGTGCGGCCACCGGTCTGGCGATCCTGGCACATGGGGCGGGCCAATCGGACATCGCCATGATGGCAGCGATCCTCGCGGCGGCCATGGTCGGATTCTTCATGCTCAATTGGCCGTTCGGGACCATGTTCATGGGCGATGCGGGGTCCTATGGTGTCGGGCACATTTTGATCTGGCTGGCCTTTCTCCTCGCCGATCGCGCCTCCGAGATCGCCGTGCCGGCGTTGGTTCTGGTGCTGTTCTGGCCTTTCGCGGATACGCTGCACTCGATCGCGCGGCGCCTGGTGGACCGGGCCCCGGTCTTCGCACCGGACCGCATGCACCTTCACCAGAAGATGCGCCGATGCATCGAGATCGTCTTTCTTGGCGGCGCCCACCGCAAGAGGTCGAATCCGCTTGCCACTGTGGCCCTGGCGCCCTTTGTCATGATGCCGGTTCTCGTCGGGGTCGGGCTTGCGGCTCACCCGCGGGTG
>JAVLCA010000094.1:0-2134 GCA_031581025.1 Salibaculum sp.
GATCTGTTCTGAACGAGGTGCGAGACGGGAGATCGGCATGCTGATCAAGCTTCATGGCCAAGCCACGGCGAATCATCCCACGTGCCCGTTCCAGCCGCGGTACCACTCGACAAACTGCTGCACGCCCTCCCGGATATTCGTGTGCGGCAGCGGGCCAACGAGGGTTTCGAGCAGGCTTGCATCCGCCCAGGTTGCGCGCACTTCGCCGGGCTGCATCGGCATCAGGTTGCGTTCGGCCGTTCGACCCGTCGCGGCCTCAATGGCTTCGATGAAGTCGGACAGTTGCACCGGCGCGCCATTGCCAATGTTGACAACCCGGTAGGGCGCAACCGGGGACAGGCTGTCCATCGGGCCCACAGCATCTGCGCCAGGGGCTTGCGCCGTGAGCCGGACAATCCCCTCGACGAGGTCGTCAACGAAGGTGAAATCCCGCTGCATGTCGCCGTGATTGTAGACGTCGATCGGCTCCCCTTTCAGGATGGCCGACGTGAACTTGAACAGCGCCATGTCCGGCCGCCCCCAGGGCCCATAGACCGTGAAAAACCGGAACATGGTCGTCGGCACGTCAAACAGATGCGCATAGGAATGCGCCATCGCCTCGTTGGCCACTTTCGTGGCCGCGTAAAAGCTCATGGGGTGAACCGCCCGGTGCTGCTCTGCATAGGGCATTTCGGTGTTTGCGCCATAGGCCGAACTGGTCGAGGCCATCATCAGGTGCTTTGGCGGGTATGCACGGGCGGCTTCAAGAACCTCATGTGTGCCGATCAGGTTCGAGGTCACATAGGACCGCGGCGCATCAATCGAGTATCGAACGCCGGCCTGGGCCGCCAAGTGGACAATGATGTCTGGCTGGAACGTCGCAACCAGCCCGGTCAGGCGCCCCTGGTCCTCGAGCATTCCCGTCTCAAAGGCAAAGCCCGCCTGGGACTGCAGGATCGACAGGCGCGCTTCTTTGAGCGTCGGATCATAAAAGGGCGTCATGCCGTCGAAGCCCATCACCTCCCATCCGTCCGCGAGCATCCGCTGCGCCAGATGGAACCCGATGAACCCGGCGGCTCCGGTAATGAACACTTTTCCTGCCAAGACACTTCCCTCTAGCGATTTTCGGCGATGACACGCGATGCATTCGCCCTGCTCGCCAGCAATACCGTGGCCTTTCAGGCAAAACCAGAGCGCTGCGCAAAATGAGCGATTGCGTCGAGGCAGGCCTTGACCGAACCGCAGTCAACCTGCTGGCTGGGAAGTGTCAAAGCCGCGACATGTCTTTGCAAGGCTACGCCCAGTCTCGGAACCTGACTGACATCGATCGCCCGCTCAATGAGCCAAGTATCATTGGCGCCATGCAGCTGATTGATCCGGCAGATCCCTCATGCGACCGAGTTGCGTGACCGACAGCGGTTTTCAGAGGTGCCCGGCAGTTGTCGCGCTACGATGGCCGCAGCTGATCCGCACCGACGGCCACCCGTTTCTGCCCACCCATGATCTCCATCAAGACCCAGACGCGTCGGTCTGGCGCGATCTTTTCTACCTCAGCCACGAAGTTGGCAAACGGTCCTTTGGTCAAAGTCACCTGATCGCCCGGCTCGAGCATCTTAGGAGGTCGCAATTTGCCGTCGGTATCGCAGCGCAGCATGATTTGCGAGATCAGATCGCGCGGCACCGCAACCGGTTCCTTGCCGAAACTGACGAGCCGGGTGATTCCATAGGTCGAGTTGACTTGCCGCCAGTGGCCGCGGGCCGCGTCGAAGGCCACAAAGATGTAGCCCGGAAACAGTGGTCGATCGGATGTGACGAACTTACCATTGCGCCGCCGTGTTTCCTCCTCGAGCGGCAGAAACGTCCGAAAGCCCTGCCGCTTGAGGTGTTTGTCCGCGATCCTCGCGCAGTTCGGTTTTAACTGCGCCAGAAACCAGCTTGTGCCGTCCTCGTCTGTCGTCATTGTGCCCCCTGCGCCTTGGCCCCGTGGGTATCGCTCGAAGGCGAACACATGCAAGGTGCTTTGGTCGGGCGATCCTAGAAGGTCGGTGTCTTTCAGGGGGCTTTGGCTTTGCGGACTGTGCAGGTGCAGCATTTTCTGTTGTCTTGCCGTGATCCTTGCAGTAGCTATGATAACATTGAGACGGGCCCTCTCGCA
>JAVLCA010000095.1:0-1120 GCA_031581025.1 Salibaculum sp.
GTTTGCTCGCAGTTCCCTCCGAGGTGGGAGTGCGACTGACCCCCAACGCTCTCTGGTGATTAAGCTAATGAAATCATTTATTCCGATCACGGTTCGAAAGTTATTCGCCTGAAACGGCTCCGGCAGCGAACTTCATTTGGGCATCAAGGCCATTCAGGCAGCAACGTGACGATCAGCTTCGCGAGACTTCAAAACCGACAGACCTTCAGGGTGGTCATCGAGCAGCAACAACGCGCTCGCGACGGCTTTACTGACCAACACGTCTCCGCTCTCATACTTCTGAAACGCGTTTGGACCACCGCCGATGATCGTGCCAGCATCCCTCTGCGTCAACTTCAGGCGCTTCCGAATGCGCTTGACTGTTTCAGGCAGCAGCAAACCATCGACCTCTGCCTTTAAACGATTCAGAGCGCGGTCGGAGACCAACATGTCTTTGCCCGTATGAACACCTTCCCCGCAGTGCTTACAGTACCACCCTGGCATCTCAATCTCGATCGAGTGCCCCTTGTATTCAATCGTCATTGATCGGACATCACGCACCATTGGATGTCCGGTTTCTGGACAAATTTGTTCAGCCATCGTCTTTCTCCTTGAACGAGAGCAGCAAGAACTCAGTCATCACGTCGGCCGTGAATTTGACGTACAAGACACCGGCCTCTGAGGGCACGTAGTACACATCTTGCCAAACGCGGTGATCCGCGTAAGCCGTCATTGATTTTACAAATTGCCGTCGTTCTATCGATTGAATGGTGGCGACAATTTCACGGCGACCAAAACCAAGCCCTGCGGCAGTTCGCAAAGCCGTGCTCGTTGCCTTCAGACGATCAGCAGAGGAGAAAACCTCCTTGATTGCCGTCAGGTCGTAAGTTGGCTTTCGCTTTTCGGTCATGAGGTTATTTAACACCACTATGGTGTTTTATCAAGGGGTGATGATCTAGTTGCCGCCTTGAAGCGGACATCGAAGTGGACCTCCTTCACCGTGGCATCGAAGCGCACATCTGTGACGCTCCAGGGGGCCTGAAGGCCAAGGGCCATCGTGAAAAGGCTCGTCTCGGGGGTCATGCCACCCTCCATCGTTCAGAACGGCCGAAGGCTACTCAAGAACCACGTGCAGGCCAAC
>JAVLCA010000095.1:1130-2115 GCA_031581025.1 Salibaculum sp.
GCTGCGATGGTTGAGGTCTACGCGCCGGACGCGCCTACCGGACGCACAAAATGTGGACCCCCTTAGACGGAAACCGACTCAACAGCCCACAGAAATCGCGAACGGACCATCTTGTCTCAATCGCGTCGCGTTGAAGCTCGGATAGAACTGCCCTCTATCGTGCCCTTTTTGACGACACATACTTCAGCCGCCTGCAACGCCTTGCCAGATCAGTGCCTTGAGATGCATGGTGCGGTAACAATGTTGTTTGGATGGGCGCGCCTATCGTTGTTGAAAATCCGCAATGCATAAAGCTTTGGTCTTTTTGATTGTTGCCAGCGCGGTTGTGCTGTCTGCGTTAGCCGTCTCGCTCGTTCGCGAATTTTCCATCCGCAGCGCAGCTATATCAGATGCTACAAGCCTACCGGCGACCGCTGTCGTCTTCACGGGGCAGTTTGACCGCATTGATCTGGCATTGCACCTCTTCGATCAGGGCCACGTTGAGCGCATCTTCATTTCCGGCGTCAATGGCAAGGCCGGTATCGCACCGAAGAATTTTGCGGATCAGTTTCGGCTTTCATCGATCGCGCAGGCCGCTTTGGCCTCCGGGGAGATCATACTTGCACCGGATGCCAAAACCACCATCGAGAATGCACTGGAAACGGCTTGCTGGTTGGATGGTCAGCCAGACGTTGGCGAAATCGTTCTGATTACCGGCCTGTCCCACATGCCCCGGGCCTCCTGGGCGCTTGAGCGTGCAAATACCCATAGGGTGCTCGTCCGCAGGCTCAGCCCTGACCTGGCCCATGCGAAAGGGGCCGCCACGCGGCGAACCTTCCCCGAGATGGCGAAGTTCGGTGTTACTGTGTTGCTTACGATTTTGCCACGCCATTTCTGGCCGGCAGATCGCCCGTCCACATGCATGTGATCCGCGGCGTGCTTGGCTCTCTGTCGCTGCCTGCCTGCAATTTCCTTTGTGGCAACGTTGCTGTATCAGATGTCAAAA
>JAVLCA010000012.1:0-62609 GCA_031581025.1 Salibaculum sp.
CCAAGGATCCTCATCCTGATTGACGCGCAACTCTCAGCCAGATTGTCGCGCTACACACGCTGCACCGCTACGTCTGGCTCTACAACCAGCAGCTCCCGCAATCAGCCCTGGGCAGCAAGACGCCCTTGCAGGCGATGAAAGACTGGCACAAACTCAAACCAGCGCTGTTCAGGAAACGGCCATACTACCTTCCGGGATGTGACAGCTACCAAGGTGTTGAAAATGCACCCCGCACCCCGCGCGAATAGCGCCGGAGGCGCCGCGCGGTCGCCAGGCCGCCCGGACGGGCTGGCGACTTGGTGGGGCCTGCGCCGCGCTCTGATCGTGTTCGGATGTGGCTGCCATAAAGTGCCCCGACCTACCCGCTGATCGCCACCCCGCGGCCTGCCGACAGCGCGGCTTGCACGCCGGGTTCGCAACTGCACCGGCCCCAGTTGCGAATAATTCGCAAGACCCTTGACTTTTGCGAACGAGTTGCAAATAGACGGGGAGAGCCTCATGACATGGAGTCCCCGATGCTGCGCCTTGCCGCCCTGTTGATCCTGTTCGCCCTGCCGGCCCAGGCCGAGCGCCTCAAGGTCGTGACCACCTTCACCGTCATCGCCGACATGGCCCGCAACGTCGCCGGGGACGCGGCCGATGTCGTCTCGATCACCAAGCCGGGGGCCGAGATCCACAACTACCAGCCCACGCCGCGCGACCTGGTGCGCGCCTCGGACGCGGACCTTCTGTTGTGGAACGGGCTGAACCTGGAATTGTGGTTCGAGCAGTTCGTCGACAACCTCGGCGATATCCCCTCGGTCACGGTGTCCGAGGGGATCGACCCCATCGCCATCGGCGAGGGCAGCTACGCCGGCGCGCCCAACCCCCATGCCTGGATGGGGTTGGACAACGCGCTGATCTATATCGATAATATCGCCGCCGCGCTGGCCGAGCATGACCCGGCGAACGCCGACCGCTACGCCGCCAATGCCGACACCTACAAGGCCGAGCTGCGCGCCACGCTGGAGCCCCTGCGCGACGCCATCGCGCAGGTGCCCGAGGACCAGCGCTGGCTTGTCACCTGTGAGGGCGCGTTCAGCTATCTCGCCCGGGATTTCGGCCTGCAGGAACTCCATCTCTGGCCGATGAACGCCGACCAGGTGGGCACGCCGCACCAGGTACGCGCGGTGATCGACGGGGTGCGCGACCATGACATCCCGGTGGTCTTTTGCGAAAGCACGGTCAGCACCCGGCCGGCCGAACAGGTGGCGCGCGAAACCGGCGCGGAGTATGGCGGGGTGCTCTACGTCGACAGCCTGTCCGGGGCGGATGGCCCGGTGCCCAGCTACCTCGACCTGCTGCGCGTCACCTCGGAAACGGTTGCGCGGGGGCTGACCCGATGATGGACAGCGAGACAGGCATTCGCGCCAATGACGTGACCGTGACCTATCGCAACGGCATGACCGCGCTGTGGGATGCCAGCTTCGAGGTGCCGCGCGGCACGGTCACGGCACTGGTGGGCGTCAACGGGGCGGGCAAGTCGACACTTTTCAAGGCGATCATGGGCTTCGTGCCCACCGCGCGCGGCGAGATCAGCCTGCTCGGCAAGCCCGTCCGGCAGGCGCTCAAGGAAAACCTGGTCGCCTATGTGCCCCAGGCCGAGGAGGTCGACTGGGCCTTCCCGGTGCTGGTCGAGGACGTGGTCATGATGGGCCGCTTCGGCCACATGGGCTGGATGCGGCGGCCGCGGGCGGCGGATCGCGCGGCGGTCGAGGCGGCGCTGGCGCGGGTCAACATGACCGCCTTCCGCGACCGCCAGATCGGCGAATTGTCCGGCGGCCAGCGCAAGCGCGTTTTCCTGGCCCGGGCGCTGGCGCAGGAGGGCCGCGTGATCCTGCTGGACGAACCTTTCACCGGGGTCGACGTGCAGACCGAGGCGCAGATCGTCGCCCTGCTCAAGGAACTGCGCGACGAGGGCCGGGTGATGCTGGTCTCGACCCACAACCTCGGGTCGGTGCCCGAGTTCTGCGACCGGACGATCCTGGTCAAGGGCACGGTGCTGGCCCATGGCCTGACCGAGGAGGTCTTCACGCCCGAGAACCTCGAAGAGGCCTTCGGCGGCGTGCTGCGCCGGTTCACCCTGGGCGGCGCGGACTTGCACGACGATGGCGACGACCGCGCGACTTCCATCCTGACCGATGACGAGCGGCCCTTCGTGCAATACGGGCAGGAAACGCGGAAGGCCCGGCAAGAGAAGGAGCCGCAGGGATGAGCCTGCTGCTGGAGCCCTTTTCCTACGGCTACATGACCAACGCAATGTGGGTTTCTGCGCTTGTCGGTGCAGTCTGCGCCTTTTTGTCCGCTTACTTGATGCTCAAGGGCTGGTCGCTGATCGGTGACGCGCTGAGCCATTCGGTGGTGCCCGGCGTGGCCGGGGCCTACATGCTGGGGTTGCCTTTCGCGCTGGGCGCCTTCCTGTCGGGTGGGCTGGCGGCTGCGGCCATGCTGTTTTTGACCGAACGATCGGGGCTGAAGGTGGACGTGATCATCGGGCTGATCTTCACCAGCTTTTTCGGGTTGGGGCTGTTCATGGTGTCGATCAACCCGGTGGGGATTGACATCCAGACCATCACCATGGGCAACATCCTGGCCATCACGCCCGGCGACACGCTGCAACTGGCCCTGATCGGCGGGGTCTCCATGCTGGTGCTGCTGGCCAAGTGGAAGGACCTCATGGTCACCTTCTTCGATGAAAGCCATGCGCGGTCGGTGGGGCTGAACCCGCAGGCGCTCAAGGCGATGTTCTTCGTGCTGCTCTCGGGTTCGGTCGTGGCGGCGTTGCAGACGGTCGGGGCCTTCCTGGTGATTGCCATGGTGGTGACGCCCGGGGCCACGGCCTATCTACTGACTGACCGGTTCGAGCGGCTGCTGGTGGTGTCGGTCGCCATCGGGGCTGCGACCAGTTTCCTGGGCGCCTATGCCAGCTATTTCCTCAACGGGGCCACGGGCGGCGTGATCGTCTGCCTGCAAACAACGCTTTTCCTCGCGGCCTTCCTGCTGGCCCCGAAACACGGGTTGCTGGCCAGCAAGCGCAAGGCCCGCGCGGCGCTGGAGGCGCGGCGATGATCGAGGCGCTGCTGCAGCCCTTCCAGTTCGGTTTCATGGTCAATGCCTTCTGGATCGCGCTTATCCTGTCGGTGCCCACGGCGCTGCTGTCGTGTTTTCTTGTGCTCAAGGGCTGGGCGTTGATGGGCGACGCGGTCAGCCATGCGGTGCTGCCGGGGATCGTGCTGGCCTTCATCCTCGGGCTGCCGCTGATCCTGGGGGCCTTCGCGGCGGGGATGTTCACCGCGGTGGCCACAGGGTATCTGGCCGACAACAGCCGGGTGAAGCCCGACACCGTCATGGGCGTCGTCTTCTCGGGCATGTTCGCGGTGGGGATCGTGATGTATGTGGCCATCGACACCAACATGCACCTCGATCACATCCTTTACGGTAACATGCTCGGCGTCGGGGCGGCGGACCTATGGACAGCCGGTCTGGTCGCGCTGATCGTGGGGGGCGGGTTGCTGCTGCGCTGGAAGGATCTCTTGCTGCATGCCTTCGACCCGGCACAGGCGCGCACCGTCGGGTTGCCCGTGGGCTGGCTGCACTACGGGTTGTTGGCTGCCTTGTCGCTGACCATCGTGGCGACCCTTTCGGCGGTGGGTCTGATCCTTGCCATCGGGTTGCTGATCGCGCCGGGGGCGATTGCCTTCCTGCTGGTGCGGCAGTTCAGGACGATGCTCTGGGTTTCTGTTCTGGTCTGCATGGCCTCGATGCTGGGCGGGACCTATGCCAGCTTTTCCCTCGACAGCGCCCCGGCGCCGACGATCATCCTGATCCTGACGGCGCTGTTCCTGCTGGCCTTCGCGCGGCGGCTGGTCATGACGCGCCGGGAAACCGCACGGGGCTAGACGCGCCGCGCGCTTTGCGGTCCTCTGGGGCAAAGCGACGGAGGACGGCATGAGCGATCTGGAAAAACGCATCGAACAGGGCCGGGGCGACACCCCCGCCGATCTCGTATTGCGCGGGGGGCGCGTCTTCGACTTGGTGACGGGGCAGATGCTGGAGGGCGATGTCGCCATCTGCGGCGACACCATCGTCGGCACCTGCGCGGCCTATGAGGGGCGCGAGGTGGTGGACGTCACCGGCCTGACCCTGGTGCCCGGCTTCATCGACACCCATCTGCACATCGAGAGCAGCCTGGTCACGCCCTTCGAGTTCGACCGGCTGGTCACACCGCTGGGCGTGACCACCGCCATCTGCGACCCGCACGAGATAGCCAATGTGCTGGGCGTGCCGGGCATCCGGTATTTCCTCGATGCGGCACTGGAAACCGTGTTGGACATCCGGGTGAACCTGTCCTCCTGCGTGCCATCGACCGAGATGGAAACGGCAGGCGCCCGGATCGAGGCCGCGGACCTGGCGCCGCTGATGGACCACCCCAAGGTGATCGGCTTGGCCGAGGTGATGAATTATCCCGGCGTGATCCATCGTGATCCGGGCCTCATGGCCAAGCTGGCAGCCTTCGAGGGCCGGCATATGGACGGGCATTGCCCCATGCTGTCGGGGCGCGATCTGAACGCCTATGTCGCCGCCGGTATTCTTACGGAACACGAGGCGACGACCGCCGAGGAGGCGCGCGAGAAATTGCAGAAGGGCATGCGGGTGCTGATCCGCGAGGGGTCGGTCTCCAAGGACCTCGAGGCGCTGATCCCACTGCTGGACGAGCGCACCGCGCCCTACATGTGCCTGTGCACGGATGATCGGAACCCGCTGGACATCGGCGAACACGGGCACCTCGATTACATGATCCGCACTGCCATGGCCCGGGGCGTGCCGCCGCTGGCCGCCTATCGCGCGGCCTCGCTCTCGGCGGCCGAGGCCTTCGGGCTCAAGGGCCGCGGCCTGATCGCGCCGGGCCAGCGCGCCGATATCGTGGCGCTGGGGTCTCTGGAGGCCTGCGATGCGCGGGCCGTCTGGTGCGCCGGGGTCCCGGTGGGCGAGGCCGCCTTCGCCGCGCGGCGCATCACCGCCCCCATCGGGCGCGGCTCGGTCAAGGCGCGGCGGGTGGCGGCAGCCGACTTCCGAACCACGGGCAACCGCACGCAGACGGATTTGATCGGCGTGATCGAGGGCAAGATCCTCACCGAGCACCTGCACGAGGAAATTCCCATTGAGGACGGCGACAAGCGCCCGGACCCGGCCCGCGACCTGGTCAAGATCGCCGTGGTGGAACGCCACGGGATCAACGGCAATGTCGCCACCGGCTTCGTCCGGGGCTTCGGGTTGCAGCGCGGGGCCATCGCCTCGACCGTTTGTCACGATCATCACAACATCGCCGTTGTCGGGGCGGATTACGACGACATGGCGCTGGCCGCGAACCGGCTGGAGGATCTCGAGGGCGGCTTCGTGGTAACCGAGGGCGGGCGGGTGCGCACCGAACTGGCGTTGCCCGTGGCCGGTCTGATGAGCCTTGCGCCCTTCGAGGAGGTCCGCGCCCGGCTGGAAGAGCTGCGCGACGCGGCCAAGGCGCTGGGCGTGGGGCTGGAAGAACCCTTCCTGCAGCTGGCCTTCCTGGCGCTGCCGGTGATCCCCGCGCTCAAGATCACTGACCGGGGGTTGGTCGATGTGACCCGGTTCGAGATCATCGGGTAGCGCAGGGACCGTCGATGCGCGAAGCCACGGTGGCTGAATGCGCAGGGCGGCGCTGCCGGGGGGGCTCAGGTCAGCGGTGCGGCAAGGTAGAGCATCAGCGTTACCCCCAGCGGAAAGCCCATGGGAAAGCGGCTGCTTTCGCCCCAGCTTTGCCAATGCGGCACGCGGCCGCGCACCACCGGAATGGCCCGGCACAGCCGATGGACGGCGAAAGCGGCGGCAAGGCTGACGGCCAGCAGGATCAGCACCGCGCCGGCGTCCTCCAGGGCGACGAAGGGCGCCGCCGAGGCCAGGAACTTGGCATCCCCCGCCCCCAGCGCGCCCATGGCGTTCATCCCGATCCCCACGGCCAGCACCACCCCGAAATGGGCAAAGCGCAGCACGTAGTGCGGATTTCAGAAATACCGGACAGCTATTACGCTAAATCCCGGACAGCCGTTTCAGTAATTCCCGGACAGCTCGGGCACGGCTGATCCTCTGCCTGCAGTTATGTTTCTGATGGCATCGTTTCGCGGTTTTTCACGTGGGTCAAGTTCTCGTTTTGATCTTTTCTACGCAGGCTGTCTCCCTTGAGATCGATGCGGTGGGCGTTGTGGACGATCCGGTCGAGGATGGCGTCGGCGATTGTGGGCTCGCCGATCTTGCCGCCTCCGACCCGGCCAGTTTCGTCCGGGCCGAGACGGTTCTCGCGACCGCGCCCGAGGACATGGCCATCGCGCCGCCCCGCCTGGACGAGATGCGGGCCCTGGCCGAACGCTACGGGCCGCAGATCCTCGCCGCCTCGGTGGGCGAGCCGGTCTCGCCCGCGCTTGTGCTGGCGGTGATCGCCGTCGAAAGCGCCGGGAACCCGCGGGCTGTCAGCCACGCCGGCGCGCACGGGGTCATGCAACTGATGCCGGCTACGGCCAGACGTTTCGACGTCCGCGATCGCTTTGATCCGGAGCAGAACATCGCCGGGGGCGTGGCCTACCTGTCCTGGCTCATGGGAGAGTTCGAGCGCGGCGTGGTGATGGTCCTGGCCGGCTACAACGCGGGCGAGGGCGCGGTGCGCGACAATGGCGGCGTGCCGCCCTTTCCCGAGACCCGCGCCTATGTGCCCCGGGTGCTGGCCGCCTGGCGGGTGGCGCGCGGCCTCTGCGCGACCCCGCCCGAACTGCCCAGCGACGGCTGCGTGTTCGACCTGCGCGCGGGTAGTTGAGAGGACTGGTCGCACCGCGCGATACGTATTTCTTGGAGGCGCGCTGCGCTGCTGTCGCCTCAGGCTTTCTTGCGGCCCTTGCCCTTTTTCGCGGTTTTCTCGGCAATCAGCGCGACCGCGGTGTCCATGGTCACATCGCCCGGCTCGGTGTCCTTGGGAAGGGTCGCATTGACCTTGCCCCACTTGACATAAGGCCCGTAGCGGCCCTCCATGACGTTGACCGCCCCCCCCTCGGAGGGGTGTTCGCCCAGGTCCTTGAGTGGCTTGGCCGCGGCGCGCCCGCCCCGGCCGGGGTTGGCGCGTTTCTCGGCCAGCATCTCGACCGCGCGGTTCATGCCCACCTGGAAGACGTCGTCGGGGTCCTTGAGGTTGACATAGACCGGCTTGGCCTCTTCGGGGTGCTGGTGCATAACGTAGGGCCCGAAGCGGCCGAAGTTCGCCTTGATCGTACCGCCCTCGGGGTGCTCGCCCACCTCCCGCGGCAGGCTGAGCAGGGTCAGAGCCTTCTCAAGGTCCATCGCATCCTTGTCCCAGCCCTTGGGCAGCGAGGCGCGCGGTGGCTTCTTGTTGTCCGGCGTCGGCTCGCCGCGCTGGACGTAGGGCCCGAAACGGCCCGACTTCAGCCAGATCTCGTCGCCCTGGTCCTCGCCCAGCACGCGTTCGTCGCCCTCGGCCCCCTCGCCCGCGATCGGGCGGGTATAGGTGCACTCGGGGTAGTTGCCGCAGCCCACGAAGCCGCCCGTGCGCGAGGTTTTCAGGTGCAGACGCCCCTCGCCGCACTTGGGGCAGGCCCGCGGGTCGGAGCCATCCTCGCGCGGGGGGTACAGCTGCGGGGCCAGAGCGTCGTCAAGCACGTCCAGAACCTCGCTGATGCGCAGCTCCGAGGTGTCCTCGATGGCCTTGTGGAAATCGCGCCAGAAGCCCGAAAGCACCTCTTGCCAATCCCTTTGCCCGGCCGAGACATCGTCGAGCATCTCTTCCAGGTTTGCCGTGAATTCGTAGCCGACGTATTTGCGAAAGAAGTTCAGCAGGAAGACCGTGACGATCCGGCCCTTGTCCTCGGGGATCAGGCGGTTCTTTTCCTTGCGGACATATTCGCGGTCCTGGATCGTGGTGATGACGCTGGCATAGGTCGAGGGGCGCCCGATGCCCAGTTCCTCCATCCGCTTGACCAGCGTCGCCTCGGTATAGCGCGGCGGGGGCTGGGTGAAGTGCTGCTCGGGGCTGACCGCGCTTTTCTTCGTGGCCTCGCCCTCGGTCATCTGCGGCAGGCGCTTGTCGTCGTCGTCGACCACGTCGTCGCGGCCTTCTTCGTAGACGGCAAGGAACCCGTCGAACAGCACGACCTGTCCGTTGGCGCGCAGCACGACCTGTCCGTCGGCGCTGCCGATGTCGACGCTGGTCCGTTCCAGTTTCGCGGCCGCCATCTGGCTGGCCAGCGTGCGCTTCCAGATCAGGTCGTAGAGCTTTCTTTGGTCCTGTTCGCTGATCTTCGCCTCGGCGGAGGACTTGGACATCTCGGTGGGACGGATGCATTCGTGCGCTTCCTGCGCATTCTTGGCCTTGTTCTTGTAGACGCGGGCCTCGGCGGGGACGTAGTCCTTGCCATAGCGCGCCTCGATGGCGCCGCGCGCGTCGGCCACGGCCTCGGGGGCCATGTCGATGCCATCGGTCCGCATGTAGGTGATCAACCCGGCCTCGTAGAGACGCTGCGCCGTGTTCATGCATTGCCGCGCGCCCATGCCGAACTTGCGGCTGGCCTCCTGCTGCAGGGTCGAGGTCATGAAAGGCGGCGCGGGGTTGCGGTTGCTCGGCTTGGCCTCGACCCTTTGCACCGACAGGTCGCGCGATGTAACGGCCTGCACGGCCAGTTCGGCCTGGGTCTCGTTCTCGATGTCGAACTTTTCCAGCCGTTTGCCGGCCAGCGTGGTCAGCCGCGCCTCGAAGGATTTTCCGCGCGGTGTCTCAAGCAGGGCCTTCACCGACCAGTATTCCTGCGGATTGAAGGCCTCGATCTCCATCTCGCGCTCGACGATCAGGCGCAGGCAGACCGACTGCACCCGGCCCGCCGACCGCGCCCCTGGCAATTTGCGCCACAGGACGGGCGAGAGGTTGAAGCCCACGAGGTAATCCAGCGCGCGGCGCGCCAGGTAGGCCTCGACCAGGTCCTCGTCGACCTGGCGGGGATGTTGCATGGCCTCGGTGATGGCCTCTTTCGTGATCGCGTTGAAGGTCACGCGGGAAACCGCGGTGTCCTTCTTGATCGAGCGGCGCTTGGTCAGCGCCTCTTGCAGATGCCAGGAAATCGCCTCGCCCTCGCGGTCGGGGTCGGTGGCGAGGATCAATTCGTTGTCGTCCTTGAGGGCGTCGGCGATGGCCTTGACGTGTTTCTTGCTGTCGTTGGCGACCTCCCAGACCATGTCGAATCCGTTGTCCGGATCGACCGATCCGTTCTTGGCCGGCAGGTCGCGGACATGGCCGTAAGACGCGAGCACGGTGTAGTCGGAGCCCAGATATTTGTTGATTGTCTTGGCCTTGGCCGGGGACTCGACGACGACAACGGGCATGGATACTCCTTGGGAATTCGGGGGCCGGGACCGCGCATAAAGGGCGCGGGCCGCAGCGTTTGTCAATGCGTTCACTTGGGATGGTCCGATGCCGGGGTCAAGCCCGGGACGATGGGCGCATGGCAGGCCGTTGCCAGGGTATGCGCCCTGCGCGGCCTCAATGAGGCGGACGGGTGCCTTGGATGCGCGCCTGTTTCGCGCCGGTGTGCCGGACCCCCGGGCGCGGATCGGTTGCGCGCTGATGTGCTAGACGGCGCGCGAAAGCAGCCCACCGAGCTGGCGCAGGATCTGCCCGTCCAGTTCCAGGTCCACCAGCGCCGGGGCGACCTGCCCCGGGGCGGCGTGCAGATCGCGGATCAACTGATCCTCGGCCATGGGGCTGGGCCCGAGGCGCGACAGGATATCGCGGTGCAACTGGGCGGTGTCGCGCAGGCTGCGGCGTTCCGGCGGGGGCGTGGGTATGTCCAGCGCCGGTTGCGTGCTGGGCCGCGGGGCGGGGGCGGGATCGTCCAGCGCTTCGGTCACATCGGCGGCGCCGCGCACCAGCTGCGCCCCGTCGCGGATCAGCATGTTGCAGCCCGCCGCGCGGGCATCGAAGGGGTGGCCGGGCACTGCCATGACCTCGCGCCCTTGGTCGAGGGCATTGCGCGCGGTGATCAGGCTGCCGGACTTGGCGGCGGCCTCGACCACGATGACGGCACGGACAAGGCCCGAGATGATCCGGTTGCGCGCCGGGAAATGCCGCGCTTGGGGCTGCAGGCCCATGGGCTGTTCGGACAGGCGCAAGCCGGTCTCGGCGATGCGCCCGGCAAGGGCTGCGTTCTCGGCGGGGTAGATGACATCGACGCCGCCGGCCTGCACCGCAATCGTGCCGGTCGCCAGCGCGGCGTCGTGGGCCACCGCATCGACGCCCCTCGCCACGCCGGAGACCACGCAGAAACCCGCCGCGCCAAGGTCGGCGGCGAGCTTGCGCGTCATGCGCGTGCCCAGCGACGAGGCATTGCGCGCCCCCACCAGGGCGACCAGCGGGCGCTGAGCCAGGCTGGCATCGCCCAGCATCCACAGCGCCACGGGCGCATCGGAAATCAGCGACAGGTCGGGCGGGTAATCGGCATCGCCGTCAAAGACCAGCCGCGCGCCCAGCGCGGCACCGGCCTTGAGTTCTGCGGCAACGAGGCCCTCGGGGCAGGTCTGGTAATTGTCGACCCCGGCGTCGCGGGCGACCTGCGGCAGGGCCGCCAGCGCGGCCCCGGGCGTGCCGTGTTCCGCGATCAGGCGGCGCCAGGTTGATGGCCCCACCCGTCGCGAGCGCAACAGGCGAAGGGCATTGAACCGGTCATCTTCCGTGGTGGGTGGGAGTGGGGGGTGAGTGGAAGAATGCGTATCCCCGGTCATCCTGTCCTCCGCCTGCTGCTGGCTCAGGTTTAGACCGCCATGGGTTAACCTAAGGTAAAGGCAAGCGTGCCGACGTGCATTTTCAGGCCGACCGGGCGCGTGAGTGTGGTTCAGGTCGCGGCCCCGCCCACGGTCAGCCCTCCGATCAGCAAGCTGGGCTGACCCACGCCCACGGGCACCCATTGGCCGGCCTTGCCGCAGTTGCCCATGCCGGGGTCCAGTGCCATGTCGTTGCCGATGCCGCGGATTTGCTGCAGGGCGGTGGCGCCATCGCCGATCAGCGTCGCGCCCTTGACCGGCGCGCCGATCTGGCCGTCGATCACCCGGTAGGCCTCGGTGCAGGAAAAGACGAACTTTCCGTTGGTGATGTCCACCTGTCCGCCGCCGAAGCCCACCGCATAGATCCCGTCCTTCAGCTCGGCGACCAGATCGCCGGGGGCGGTGTCGCCGCCCAGCATGTAGGTGTTGGTCATGCGCGGCATGGGGATGTGGGCATAGCTTTCGCGGCGCCCGTTGCCGGTGGGGGCGACCCCCATCAGCCGGGCGTTCTGCCGGTCCTGCATGTAGCCCACGAGCCGGCCGTCCTCGATCAGCACGTTGCGCGCGCTCGGCGTGCCCTCGTCATCCACGGTGAGCGACCCGCGCCGGTCGGGCAGGGTGCCATCGTCCAGCACCGTGACCCCTTTCGCCGCGATCTGCTGCCCCAGCAGCCCCGCGAAGGCGGAACTGCCCTTGCGGTTGAAATCGCCCTCCAGCCCGTGCCCCACGGCCTCGTGCAGCAGGATGCCGGGCCAGCCGGGGCCGAGCACAACGTCCATGACGCCCGCCGGGGCGGGTTCGGCCGAAAGGTTGACCAGCGCGATGCGCAGCGCCTCGCGCAATTTCGGCTCCCAGGTGTCACGGGCCACGACATGGGACAGCCCCAGCCGCCCGCCGCCGCCCGCGGTGCCACTTTCGCGGCGGCCGTCCTGCTCGACGATGACCGAGACGTTGAGGCGGCTCATCGGGCGGGTGTCGCTGACCTGGGTGCCGTCGGGGCGCAGGATCACGACCTCCTGGTGCGAGGCGGCCAGCGTGGCCGAGACCTGAACCACCCGCGAATCCATCTGACGTGCGACCGAGTCGATCTCGGCCAGAAGCTCGATCTTGGCGGGAAACGTGGCCTCGGCCATCGGGTCGGCATCGGTGTAGAGGTGGCGATTGGTCCGAGCCGGGCCATCGGCCATGGTGCCGCCGCCATCGCCCACGGCAAGCCGCGCGGTGGAGACGGCGCGGTCGAGGGCTTTTTCGTCGATCACCGTGGAATGGGCATATCCGGCCGTCTCGCCGCGCACGGCGCGCAGCCCGAAGCCCTCGGAGGCGTCGAAACTGGCGGTCTTGACCCGCCCGTCGTCGAAGGCCAGCACCTCGGAGCGGCGCCGTTCCATGAACAGTTCGCCATCGTCGGCGCCCTCCACTGCCGCTTTGACCCTCGACAGCGCGGCGTCGCGGTCCAGGTGGGTCTCGAACGGGCGAAAGCCCTGCGCCGGGGGCGTTTGGTCCGGGGTGTCAGTCAAGGGGGTCCTCCTGCCCGGGAGGTCTCCGGGATTTGATCCAGATCAAAAAAGCGACCGTTTGCCACAATGGCCGCGCTTGAGTTGCCCCCCAGATTATGGGATGACCTCGACGGAATACAACGGGATTCCGATCCCGCTGTCCGAACTGCTTTAGGGAATGACATGCGACTGAACACCTTTGTCAGCAAGCTGGGCCTTGCCGCCGGATCGGCCCTTGCAACCGCTGCCCTCGCCGGGGCGGCTTCGGCCCAGCAGGGCATGGATGACCTCGAGATCGTCGGCAAGCCCGAGCAGGGCGGTACCGGGTTCCAGCCCGCCGCCACGGAACTGGCCCGCGACCTGCAGTGGCTGGACGGCATGATCCTCGTGCTCATCACCGCCATCACCCTTTTCGTGACCGGGCTGCTGGCCTGGGTGATCTTGCGCTACAACCAGCGCAGCAACAAGACACCCGCGACCTTCACGCACAATTCTCCGCTGGAAGTGGCCTGGACGGTCGTGCCGATCGTGATCCTGGTGTTCATCGGCTCGTTCTCGCTGCCGACGCTGTTCAAGCAGCAGGAAATCCCCGAGGGCGACATCAATATCACCGTGACCGGCTATCAGTGGTTCTGGTCCTACGAGTACACGGATGAGGATATCTTCTTCGAAAGCTACATGATCGGCTACGGCGAGGGGAACCTCAACGACAGCATCCGCGACCAGTTGGTTGAGGCCGGCTACAGCGAAGACGAGTTCAAGCTGGCCACCGACACGGCCGTCGTCGTGCCCACTGGGTCCACCGTCGTCATGACCGTGACCGGGGCCGACGTGATCCACTCCTGGACCGTACCCGCCTTTGGCGTGAAGCAGGACGCCGTGCCGGGACGCTTCGCGCAGCTGTGGTTCGAGCCCGAGCGCGAAGGCGTCTACTTCGGCCAGTGTTCGGAGCTGTGCGGCAAGGACCACGCCTTCATGCCGATCACCGTCAAGGTCGTCAGCCCCGAGGCCTACGAGGACTGGCTGGCCGGGGCCAAGGAAGACTATCCAGCCTGACCGGCCCCCGGCAACCCAAACCCAGCGGGATCGCAATGACAGACGTGACGCAGCAGACAGGCACCTACGAGGCGGGAATGGGTGATTACTACGCCCTGATGAAGCCCCGCGTGATGCAGCTGGTGGTCTTCACCGCGCTGGTGGGTCTGCTGGTCGCGCCCGGGTCGGTGCATCCCTACATCGGCTTCGTGGGCATCCTGTGCATCGCCGTGGGGGCGGGGGCCGCGGGGGCGCTGAACATGTGGTGGGACGCCGACATCGACGCCGTGATGAAGCGCACGCAGTCGCGCCCCGTCCCCTCGGGCCGGGTCCAGCCCAGCGAGGCGCTGGGCATCGGCCTTGCGCTTTCGGGCTTTTCCGTTGTCCTGCTGGCCCTGGCCACGAACATGGTGGCCGCCGGGTTGCTGGCCTTCACGATCTTCTTCTATGCCGTCGTCTACTCGATGTGGCTCAAGCGGTCGACGCCGCAGAACATCGTCATCGGCGGGGCCGCGGGGGCCTTTCCGCCCATGGTGGGCTGGGCCGTGGCCACGGGCGGCATCGCGCCCGAAAGCGTGCTGATGTTCGCCTTGATCTTCATGTGGACGCCGCCGCACTTCTGGGCGCTGGCGCTCTTCGTGAAGTCCGACTACGGCAACGCCAACGTGCCCATGCTGACCGAAACCCATGGCCGCCGCGTCACTCGCAACCACATTCTGGGGTACACCATCGCGCTGGTGCCGGTGGCGCTGGGCATCGCCTTCACCTCCATCGGCGGGACGGTCTATCTGGCGGCGGCGCTTGTCCTAAATGCGTGGTTCCTCAAGGGTGCGGTGGACATCTGGCGGCGCGACGACGCGGCGAGCGACGCTGACAGCCATGCCACCGAAAAGCGCGTCTTCAAGGTTTCTCTGTACTATCTGTTTGGCCATTTCGGCGCGCTTCTGCTTGAGGCGGTGCTGCGCGGCCAGGGCCTGGGAGGCTGGTAAGCCATGGCGATCAAGGTCGAACACGAACTGCACAAGCGCCGCCTGGACCGCAACGTCGGGCTGGGCCTGTTGCTGGTGGCCTTCGTCGCGCTGGTGCTGGGCCTGACGGTTGTGAAGGTCCAGACCCTCGACGACCCGCGCGAGATGGAACGGTTCGACCATGTTGCGCGGCCGGCGCTCGAAGACGTGGCCCGCGACGAGTCCGAGGAGGACGCGCAATGAAGTTCAATCCCTTTAACCGCTTCGAGGACGGTCCCAAGCGCACCGCCGCACAGGCTGTCTCGGTCGTTGTTCTCATGGGCGGGCTGGCCTGGGCCTCGGTGCCGTTTTACGACTGGTTCTGCCGGGTCACGGGCTTTAGCGGTGTTACCGGCGTGGCCGCGGCCGGCAGCGACGAGATCCTCGACCAGACGGTGACCGTGCGCTTCGACGCCTCGGTCGAACGCGACATGCCCTGGCGATTCAAGCCCGCGCAGCGGGAAATGGAGGTTCGCATCGGCGAAACGGCGCTGGCCTTCTACGAGGCCACCAATACCAGCGATGTGCCGATCGCGGGCACCGCCAGTTACAACGTGGCCCCCTATGATGCGGGCGGTTTCTTCGAGAAGATCGACTGTTTCTGCTTCGAAATGCAGGTGCTACAACCGGGTGAGACCATGCAGATGCCCGTGAGCTTCTTCGTGGACCCCGATATCGTCGATGACCGCGAAGGGCAGTATGTTCACACCATCACCCTGGGGTACACCTTCCACCAGGCCCCGCTGCCCGAAGAAGAGCAGCAGGCCGCCCTGGATACCCGGCTGACACCGGCGACCGGCCCGGTCGCCGGACCCCAAGATCAATAAGCAATATCGCGCGAGGGAACGCATAAAATGGCGCACGAAAAGAACCACGACTACCACATTCTCAACCCCTCGATCTGGCCCTTGCTGGGGGCCGTGGGAACTTTCGTGATGCTCTACGGGGCAGTGCTCTGGATGGACGGTTCGGCGCCCTGGATGTTCCTGATCGGCCTGGTGGCGGTGCTTTACACCATGTTCGGCTGGTGGGCCGATGTCGTCGCCGAAAGCCAGCAGGGCGATCACACCCCCGTGGTCCGCATCGGGCTGCGCTACGGCTTCATCATGTTCATCATGTCCGAGGTGATGTTCTTCGCCGCCTGGTTCTGGAGCTTCTTCAAGCACGCCATGTACCCGATGGGCCCGCAAAGCCCCGCGGTTGACGGTCAGTGGCCCCCGGCGGGCATCGAGACCTTCGATCCCTGGCACCTGCCGCTGATCAACACCCTGATCCTGCTGTGTTCGGGCGCCGCGGCGACCTGGGCGCACCATGCGCTGGTGCACGAGAACAACCGCAACGACATGAAGCAAGGGCTGATCCTGTCGGTGCTGCTGGGGCTGATCTTCACCGGTTTTCAGGCCTATGAATACAGCCACGCGGCCTTCGGTCTGGCCGGCAACATCTACGGCGCCAACTTCTTCATGGCGACCGGGTTCCATGGCGCACATGTGATCATCGGGACCATCTTCCTGCTGGTCTGCCTGATCCGCGTCTACAAGGGGCATTTCACCCCTGAAAAGCACGTGGGGTTTGAGGCAGCCGCGTGGTACTGGCACTTCGTCGACGTGGTCTGGCTGTTCCTCTTCGCCTCGGTTTACGTCTGGGGCGCCTAGGGTCTTTCGCGGCGGCGGGTCTTGACCCACGTCAGAGGACAGGACAAGACGCGCGGGGCCATGCCGCCTCGCGCGTTTTGCCGTAAACGCACCGTAATCACGGACCCATTGATGCGACACCTTCTGTTTCCAATCCTCGTTGGCCTGGGCGGCCTGGCCGTGCTGATCGGGCTGGGGGTCTGGCAACTGGACCGGCTGGAGTGGAAAGAGGGCGTGCTGGCCGGGATCGACGCGCGCATGGCGGCGGACCCCGTGCCCCTGCCGGAACAGGTCAGCGAGGCCGAGGACGAATACCGCACCGTCACCTTCGCGGGCCGTCCCACGGGCGCGGAACTGCATGTGCTGGTCTCCGGCACCCAGGAGGGGACCGGCTATCGCGTGATCTCGGGCTTCGAGACGCAAACGGGCCGCCGGATACTGCTCGACCAGGGGCTTTTGCCGCTGGAGGCCAAGCAGAAAGATCCGGCCCGCCCCGAGACGGAGGTGACGGGCACCTTGCTCTGGCCCGATGACGTGAACAGCTCCACCCCCGATCCCGACCTGGAAGAGAACATCTGGTTCGGCCGCGACGTGGCCGCCATGGCCGAGCGCCTTGAGACCGAGCCGCTGCTGGTGGTGCTGTCCCGGGCTTCGGCCTATGATCCGCGGCTGGACCCGCTGCCGGTAAGCACCGTGAATATCGCCAACGACCACCTGGAATACGCGATCACCTGGTTCTCGCTGGCCGCGGTCTGGCTGGCCATGAGCCTCTACTGGCTGCGCCGCAGCACTCGCCGCGAGGACCCTCAGGCATGAAATACGTATCGACCCGCGGCACCGCCCCCGCGCTGGACTTCGAAGACACCATGATGACCGGCCTGGCGCGGGATGGCGGGCTCTACGTGCCCGAGACAATCCCGCGCCTGAGCGCCGAGCAGATCGCCGGGCTGGCCGGACAAAGCTACGAAGAGGCCGCTTTTGCCGTCATGCGCCCCTTCGTGGGCGAGACCTTCACCGACGCGGAGTTCCGCCGCCTGATCGACACCGCCTACGCGGGCTTTGGTCATGCCGCCCGTGCGCCGCTCAAGCAACTGGCGCCCAACCATTTCCTGCTGGAGCTGTTCCATGGCCCGACGCTGGCCTTCAAGGACTTCGCCATGCAGCTGATCGGCCAGATGTTCCAGGCCGCGCTGGCCCGCTCGGGCAAGCGGATCACCATTGTCGGCGCCACCTCCGGCGATACCGGTTCGGCCGCGATCGAGGCCTTCCGGGGGCTGGACAACGTGGATGTCTTCATCCTCTTCCCGCAGGGCCGGGTGTCCGAGGTGCAGCGCCGCCAGATGACCACGCCAACCGACGCCAATGTCCATGCCCTGGCCGTCGAGGGCGATTTCGACGATTGCCAGGCCCGTCTCAAGGACATGTTCAACGACTTCGCCTTCCGCGACGCGGTCGGCCTGGCCGGGGTCAACAGCATCAACTGGGGCCGGGTGCTGGCGCAGGTGGTCTATTATTTCACCGCCGCGGTCAGCCTGGGCGCGCCGCACCGCAAGGTCAGCTTCACCGTGCCCACGGGAAATTTCGGCGACATCTTCGCGGGCTACATCGCCAAGCGCATGGGGCTGCCCATCGAGCGGCTGGTCGTGGCCACCAACCACAACGACATCCTGCACCGCACGCTGCAGACCGGCGCGCAGGTCAAGCAGGGGGTGACGCCCTCGATCAGCCCCTCCATGGACATCCAGGTCAGCTCGAATTTCGAACGCGCGCTGTTCGAGGCCTATGGCCGCGACGGGGCCGTGGTGGCCGCGCAGATGGACGAGTTGAAAGAAAAGGGTGGCTTCACCGTGGGTCAGGGCGCCATCGAGATGCTGTGCGAGACCTTTGACAGCGGCCGCGCCTCGGAAGAGCAGACGCTGGCGCGCATCCGCGCCGAAATCGCACGCTCGGGCGAGCTTTTGTGCCCGCACAGCGCTGTGGGCGTCGAGGTGGCCGAGGCGCACCAGGGGCCGACGCCCATGGTCACTTTGGCCACCGCCCATCCGGCCAAGTTCCCCGACGCGGTGGAACAGGCCAGCGGCATCCGGCCCCCGCTGCCCGAGCGCATGGCCGACCTCTTTGACCGCCCCGAGCGTGTCACCCCCGTGGCCAACGATCTGGCCGCCCTCGAAACCCTGATCCGGGAGCGCCGCACCAAGTGACTGTCGAAATCCATACCCTGTCCAACGGCTTTCGCGTTGTCTGCGAGGTCATGCCGGGCCTCAAATCCGCCGCCCTTGGCATCTGGATCGATGCCGGGGGCCGCCACGAGCGGGCCGACCAGAACGGCATCGCCCATTTTCTCGAACACATGGCGTTCAAGGGGACTGCCAAGCGCAGCGCGCTGCAGATCGCCGAGGCGATCGAGGACGTGGGCGGCTATATCAACGCATATACCAGCCGCGAGATGACGGCCTACTATGCCCGCGTGCTGGAACAGGACGTGCCGCTGGCCATGGACGTGATCGCCGACATCCTGCTCAACCCGGTGTTCGATACGCGCGAGATCGAGGTCGAGCGCGGCGTGATCCTGCAGGAGATCGGCCAGGCGCTGGACACCCCCGACGACATCATCTTCGACTGGTTGCAGGAACAGGCCTATCCGGGTCAGCCCATCGGCCGCCCGATTCTTGGTCCCGCCGAGCGCGTCAACGCCTTCACCCGCGACGACCTGGCTGGCTTTGTGCAGGATCAGTACGGCCCCGAACAGATGATCCTGGCCGCCGCCGGGGCCGTTGATCCGAAGGAACTGCTGAAACTCGCCGAGGCGCATTTCGGCCACCTGCCACCCCGCGCGCCGGCCAATGCCGCCACGCCCGCCCGCTTTGGCGGCGGCGAGGCGCGCCATGACAAGACGCTGGAGCAGGCCCATTTCGCGCTGGCCTTCGAGGGGCCGGACTACTGTGCCGACCGGATCTATGCCGCGCAGATCTATGCCATCGCGATGGGCGGCGGAATGTCCTCGCGCCTGTTCCAGGACCTGCGCGAGACTCGCGGGTTGTGCTACACGATCTTCGCGCAGACGGGCGCCTATTCGGATACCGGCATGATGACAGTCTATGCCGGAACCTCGGGCGAGCAACTGAGCGAGCTGGCCGACCTGACCATCGACACCATGAAACGCGCCGCCGAGGACATGAGCGCGCAAGAGGTCGCGCGCGCCCGTGCCCAGATGAAAGCCGGGATGCTGATGGGCCTGGAAAGCCCGTCGAACCGGGCCGAGCGGCTGGCGCGGCTGCTGTCGATCTGGGGCAAGGTGCCCAGCATCGAGGAGACGACCCGCCGCATCGATGCCGTGACGACCGGCGATGTGCGCAGCTTTGGCGCCGACATGCTGACCCGGGCCGGGACGGCCATGGCGCTCTATGGGCCCGTGGGCGGTGCCCCGTCGCTGGAGGCCCTGCGCGAGAGGCTCGCGGCGTGATGCTGCGCCAGAAGCGGAAACTGCGGCTGGAGACCGAGCGCCTGACGTTGCGCCCGCCCCAGCACACGGATTTCCGCGACTGGGTTGCGCTGCGTCAGGCAAGCCGCGATTTCCTGGCCGCGTGGGAGCCAAGCTGGGCCCCCGACCACCTGTCCCGCAAGAGCTTTACCAACCGCGTCTACTGGGCGCAGCGCTCGGTCGCCAATGGCACCGCGCTGCCGCTTTTCCTGGTCCGGCGCGCCGACGAGGTCCTGCTGGGCGCGATCACCCTGGACCATATCCGGCGCGGCCCGGCGCAGGCCGGCACCACCGGCTACTGGATCGGCGCGGCCCATGCCCGGCAGGGCTACATGCGCGAGGCCATCGAGGCGCTGGTGCACCACGCCTTCACCACGCTCGACCTGAGCCGGATCGAGGCGGGTTGTCTGCCCGAGAACATCGCCTCGCGCCGTTTGCTGGAAAGCTGCGGCTACAAGTACGAGGGCGTGGCGCAGTCCTATCTTCAGATCAACGGGCGCTGGCGCAATCACGTGCTCTACGCCAACCTGCGGCACGACCGGCGCGGCAAGACCGACGCGGGGTAGGCCCTGAGTGGCCCATCGCAGACCCGGGGCACGAAACGTCTTTGAAATTAATGTAAAGGCAGAAAATCGCTATGCCTCAGGCCCACTTGGGCGGATTTTCGCAGGGCTGTTTGGCTTCTTCATTTCGGTGAATTAGGTGGGGATCGCGAACGCAAGCAACCCCGGAAAGGATCGACATGACCCTCAAGAAAACCTTCTTCACCACGCTCGCAGCCACCGGCATGGCTGTTGCATCCCTCGCCGCCGTCCCGGCCGTCGCACAGGACACCGAAGCGCCTGCCGCACCCGCGGATGTGGAAGATGGCGAACTGGATGCCTTTGTCGCAGCGCTCGATTCGGTCATGGAGATCGAAGAGAACTACGCGGCCCGTCTTGGCGAAGCCGAAGGCGACGAAGCCCAGCAGCAACAGCTGATGGAAGAGGCCCGCGCCGAAATGGTGGCCGCGGTGAACGAGACGCCCGAGATGGATGTCGAGCGCTATGTCGAGATCCTCGAACTGGCCCAGAACGATCCCGACCTGAGCGCCGAACTGAGCGAGCGCATGGAAAACTGAACGCCCCCATCATGGCGACAGAGTCCGCCCGCATGCCGATGGACCGGCATGCGGGCTTTTCTTCTCATGACAGGGGCTGTCCGGCGGGTGTTCGGAAAAAGCTGACTTTCCCCGCCGCTGCGCTATCATTCGCCGCAGGAGGGCCTGTCATGATCCGCTACATCCTGCCAATTGTCTTTCTTGTTACCTCCGGCGCCGCATTGGCGCAGGACCGCATCCCGTCTCATTGCCGCGCCTTCGCGCAGGCGCCGGGGATGGAGTATCTGCACCGCGCCAGTTTCCGCGATCCGGTCGCCGACGAGACCGTTCGCATTTCCTACCTCGACCACGCCATGTTCCTGATCCAGTCCGAGACCGTCTCGGCCATGACCGATTTCACCGGCTGGTATGGCAACGTGGATTTCATCCCCGACGTGGTGACGATGAACAACGCCCATTCCACCCATTTCACCCGCGCGCCCGATCCGGCGATTGCCCATGTTCTGGAAGGCTGGGCGGTGAACGGCCAGCCACGCGATCACGACCTGGACCTGGGCGATATGCTGATCCGCAATGTGCATACCGATGTGCGGTCCAACGGGTCGGCAGTGCGCGAGAGCGGCAATTCGATCTTCGTGTTCGAGGTCGCGGGGCTTTGTGTCGGTCACCTCGGTCACCTGCACCATGAACCCGACGACGCCCAATATGCCATGCTGGGCCGGCTCGACGTGGTCATGGCCGCGGTCGATGGCGGGCTGACCCTGCGCCATGAGGCCTTGCTGCGGGTGATGGACAGGCTGCGCTCTTCGGTGGTGATCCCGATGCACTGGTTCGGGCGCCGCACGCTCGAGTCCTTTCTGACCGACATGGAGGTCAGCGGCTACGACGTGGTGCGCACCGATGGGCCCGATATCACGCTGTCGCTGCAGACCCTGCCGTCGCGGCCGACGGTGATGGTGCTGGAACCGGAAGTCCTGGCCGAGTGACTTGCCCGCCCCGCAGGCCCGTGCTTTGACGCACCCATGCTGAATGCCGTCACCCCCGATCTGCAAGAGTCCCTGCGCGGCCGCCTCGGGCCGAAGGGCCTGCTCCAGGACAGCACCGCCTACCTGCAGGAACCGCGCGGGCGCTGGCAGGGGCGGGGCCTGGTCGTGGCCCCCGCCAGCACCGAAGAAGTGGCCGAGGTCGTGCGGCTGTGTGCCGACGCGGGTGTCGGGATCATCCCCTATGGCGGCGGCACCGGCCTTGTCGGCGGCCAGATCACCGAAGCCGACCCCGCGCCGGTCATCCTGTCGCTGCACCGCATGGCCGCGATCCGCGCGGTCCACGCCGCGGAAAACGCGATGGAGGTCGAGGCGGGCTCGATCCTCGCCGATATCCAGGCCGCCGCCGAGGGCGTGGACCGGCTGTTTCCGCTTTCGCTCGCGTCAGAAGGGTCCGCCCGGATCGGCGGCTTGCTGGCGACCAACGCCGGCGGGCTGAACGTGCTGCGTTACGGCAACGCGCGGGCCCAATGCCTGGGGCTGGAGGTCGTCATGGCCGATGGCACGGTCTGGAACGGGCTGTCGCGGCTGCGCAAGGACAACACTGGCTATGACCTGCGCGACCTGATGATCGGGGCCGAGGGCACGCTGGGCATCATCACCGCCGCCACGCTGAAACTGATGCCGCGCCCTGTTGAAACCGCCACGGCGCTTTTCGCCGTGCCCGGCCCCGAGGCGGCGCTGGAACTGCTGGCGCTGGCCGGGGCGCAACTGGGCGAGACGATATCGGCCTTCGAGCTGATCCACCGGCAGGGCTTCGATTTCCTGGCCGAGGCCGGGATCGACCATGTGCGCCCGCTCGATCCCATCCCCCACTGGTGCGTGCTGACCGAGATCGGCTTCGGGGCCGGGCAAGATGCCCAAGGCGCGCTCGAGGCACTATTCGCCACGGCGCTGGACCAGGGCTTGACGGAGGACGGCACCATCGCGCAGTCCGTGCAGCAGGCGCGCGATCTCTGGGCGATCCGCGAGAGCATCCCCTCGGCCAACCGGGTGATCGGCGCGGTTTCCTCGCATGACATCTCTTTGCCGCTCTCCGCGATTCCCGATTTCATCGCGCAGGCCCCCGGCAAGCTGGCCGAGGTGGGGGATTTCCGCATAAACTGTTTCGGCCACCTGGGCGACGGAAACCTGCATTACAACGTCTTTTCCCGGCCGGGCCACAGCCGCAGCGATCACGACCACCAGCGCGCGGCGGTCAAACGCGCCGTCCACGACTTGACGCATGCGATGGGCGGGTCGATCAGCGCCGAACACGGGGTCGGGCGATTGAAAGTGGCTGATCTGGAACGCTACGCCGACCCGGTGAAACTGGCCACCATGCGCGCCATCAAGCAGGCGCTCGACCCGCAGGGCATCCTCAATCCCGGGGCGGTGCTGCGGCGGCGGTGACGCTTGCCCTCGGGAAGGCTTGCGCATAAGAGGGCGCGGATCGAACCAAGGGCCGGACATGCCAGTTCTCGTGATGAAATTCGGCGGCACCAGCGTTGCCACCCCCGACCGCATCCGCCGCGCGGCCAAGCGCGTGGGCGTCGAGGTGTCCAAGGGCTACGACGTGATCGTCATCGTTTCGGCCATGGCGGGCGAGACGAACAAGCTGGTCGGCTATGTCAGCGACACGAGCCCGCTTTACGATGCCCGCGAATACGATGCCATCGTCAGTTCCGGCGAGAATGTCACCGCCGGGCTGATGGCCTTGACGCTGCAGGAAATGGACGTGCCTGCGCGCAGTTGGCAGGGCTGGCAGGTTCCTGTCAAAACGACCGCCGCCCATTCCACCGCCCGGATCGAGGAGATCCCGACCGCGAACATCGCGGGCAAGTTCGCCGAAGGGATGCGCGTGGCCGTCGTGGCCGGGTTCCAGGGCGTCAGCCCCGAAGGCCGGATCACCACCCTGGGCCGGGGCGGGTCGGACACCACCGCCGTTGCCTTCGCCGCCGCCTTCGGCGCGGAACGCTGCGACATCTACACGGATGTCGACGGTGTCTATACAACCGACCCGCGCATCGCCGCCAAGGCCCGCAAGCTGGACCGCATCGCCTTTGAGGAAATGCTGGAACTGGCCAGCCTGGGCGCCAAGGTGCTGCAGACCCGCTCGGTCGAGCTGGCCATGCGCTACAAGGTGAAACTGCGGGTGCTCAGCAGTTTCGAGGAACAATCCGACGCGGCCGGCACCCTGGTCTGCGACGAGGAGGACGTGATGGAAAACCGCCCCGTATCCGGAATCGCCTACAGCCGCGAAGAGGCCAAGATGACCCTGATCTCGGTGGCCGACCGCCCCGGCATCGCCGCCGCCATTTTCGGGCCGTTGTCCGAGGCGGGCGTGAACGTGGACATGATCATCCAGAACATCTCCGAAGAGGGCCGCACCGACATGACCTTTTCCTGCCCGGTGGATCAGGTATCCCGCGCCGAAACGGCCCTGAACACGGCCAAGGCCAGCGGCGAGATCAATTATCACGACCTGGTGGCCGACACGGACGTGGCCAAGATCAGCGCCGTGGGCATCGGCATGCGCAGCCAGTCCGGGGTGGCCGCGACCATGTTCAAGACGCTGTCGGACGAGGGCATCAACATCAAGGTCATCGCCACCTCGGAGATCAAGATCAGCGTTCTGGTCAACCGCAAGTACATGGAACTTGCGGTGCAGGCGCTGCATGACGCCTTTGAACTGGAAAAGGCCGACTGAGGCCCTCATGCCCATGCGCCGCGCGTGACAAGGGGCCATCCCGCGTGCAATCGTCGGGCGCGATCACGATAACGCGGTTCTCTTTGCAGTGGCAGGTCTGCTATAGCAGGCCGAATGCCCGGCAGAATACCGGCAGGGACGAGGGACATGCCCGAGACTTTGGAGACCGAAAGCCGCAAGCTGCTTGGTCGGCTGCGCGATGCCATGGCCGAAGACGATGCCGGCCAGGAACGCCTGGACCGGATCGTCGGGCTGATCGCCTGTTCGATGCGCACCGAGGTCTGCTCGATCTACCTGTTCCGCGATGCGGATACGCTGGAGCTTTGCGCGACCGAAGGCCTTGCCGCGGAGGCCGTGCACCAGACCCGGATGCGCGTGGGCGAGGGGCTGGTGGGCCGCGTCGCCAAGGCGCGTGACGTGATCAATACAGCCGATGCGCCGGCTGCCAGGGGCTTTCGCTACATGCCCGAGACGGGCGAGGAGAGGTTCTCGAGCTTCTGCGGTGTGCCGATTCAGCGGCTGGGCGACACCATGGGGGTTCTGGTGGTCCAGTCCAAGGCGGTGCGCGAGTTCACCGCCGACGAGGTCTACGCGCTGGAAGTCGTGGCCATGGTGCTGGCCGAGATGACGGAACTGGGCATCTTCGTAGGCGAGGGCGCGGCGCTTTCGGCCCGGCACCAGCAGCCGGTGATGTTCCGCGGCACCGTCGCGCAGGAAGGTGCGGCGGGGGGCAATGTCTTCCTGCACGAACCCCGCGTGGTGGTCACCAACCCGATCGCCGATGATCCCGAGACCGAGAAGGCCCGCCTGGCCGATGCGATCGACACCCTGCGGCTGTCGGTGGACCAGATGCTGGCGCGCAACGCGGCCGTCAGCGCCGACCAGAAGGACGTGCTGGAAGCCTATCGCATGTTCGCCAATTCGCGCAGCTGGCTCAAGCGGATGCAGGACGACATCGACAATGGCCTGTCGGCCGAAGCGGCCGTGGAAAAGGAACAGTCGCTGGCCCGGACCCGCATGGGGCAGTCCAAGGATGCCTACCTGCGCGACCGGTTGCACGACCTCGACGACCTGTCCAACCGCCTGCTGCGCATCCTGACCGGGCAGGGCAGCGATACCGGCGCGGACCTGCCAGAGAACCCGGTGCTGGTGGCGCGCAACATCGGGCCGGGCGAACTGCTGGACTACGGCAAGGTGCTCAAAGGGATCGTGCTCGAGGAAGGGTCCGTCGGCAGCCATGCCGCCATCGTGGCGCGGGCCTGGGCGATCCCGCTCGTCATCCATGCCAAGGACATCATCACCGAGGCCCTGAACGGCGATCCGATCCTGGTGGACGGCGAGCAGGGGATCGTGCACCTGCGGCCCGACGACACCGTGCGCTCGGCCTTTCGCGACAAGATCGCCATGCAGGCGGCGGCGCAGGAGCGCTATGCCTCGCTGGTCGATCAGCCCGCCACCACCCGCTGCGGCCAGACCCTTTCCCTGAATATGAACGCCGGGCTCATGGCCGATCTGCCCTCGCTTCCTTCGTCGGGGGCCGAAGGGGTGGGCCTGTTCCGGACCGAGTTGCAGTTCCTGATCCGCAACCAGATGCCCAAGCGGGCCGAGCTTTCGGCGCTCTATGCCCGGGTGATGGATGCGGCGGGCGACAAGCGCGTGGCCTTTCGCACGCTCGATATCGGGTCGGACAAGGTGCTGACCTACATGAAGCCAAACGACGAGCCCAACCCGGCCATGGGCTGGCGGGCGATCCGCGTGGGCCTCGAAAAACCGGGCGTGCTGCGGATGCAGTTGCAGGCGTTGATCCGGGCCGCCGCCGGGCGTCCGCTGACGGTGATGTTCCCCTTCGTCGCGCAACTGCAGGAATTCCGCGATGCCCGGGCCGAATTCGACAAGGCCATGGACCGCGAACGCCGCCTGGGCCACCCCCTGCCCGACACCGTCGAGGTCGGGGCGATGCTGGAAACCCCCAGCCTGGCCTTCGCCCCGGACCCGTTCTTCCGGGAAGTGGATTTCCTGTCCATCGGGGGCAACGATCTCAAGCAGTTCTTCTTTGCCGCCGACCGCGAGAACGAACGTGTGCGACGGCGCTATGACACGCTCAACGTCAGCTTCCTGACGTTCCTGGAACAGCTGATCGACCGCTGCGCGGCGCTGGGCACCCCCGTCAGCTTCTGCGGCGAGGACGCCGGCCGGCCCATCGAGGCGGTGTGCTTCGCCGCGCTTGGCCTGCGGACGCTGTCCATGCGCCCGGCCTCGATCGGGCCGGTCAAGCACCTGCTGCGTCAGGTCGACCTGGACCGGGTCAAAGCGGCCATGGACGCGGCCCGGGTGCAGGGCGATCAGTCGGTCCGGCACGCCGTGATCGAGGCCCTGCGCGGCTGATCCGCGGCGCGACAGGCGCCGGCCGCGCGTCAGGCCTCGAGGATCGGCCGCTGCAGCCGCGCCAACTCGGCATGAAAGGCTGTCAGAACAGCCTCTTCCCCGTGGATGCGGGCCAGTGCGCGCAGCCCGAAGTGGACCTGCGCGACGCGGGTGTAGTAATCCATGAAGGCATAGTTCGTCCCCGCCCCGGCGGCGGCCCCCAGGACGGGCACCGCTTGCCCGGCCAGTTTCTGGCCGATCACCGTGGCAAAGCGCGGCGCGATCCGGGCCAGCAGCTTGTTGAGCGCCGCCCCCGTCAGGGTCAGCCGTGCCCCGATGAAAGAGGTGTCGATCCCGTCATCTCCCGTCCCCGGTCCGCCTGCGCCGAAGACCTGCAGGCATTGCAGGCGGGTCTCTTGCGATTTCGGGTCCTCGCCCCGGGCCTCGGCCACCGACTGGACCGAGCGGAAGATCACCGTCGTGGCCACGGGCAGTTCGGCCAGCGCCGTGGGCAGACCGCCAAGGCCCCCCAGCGCGCCCGAGAGCGTGGCGAGGGCCCGGTGCCCCCTGTCCGAGGCGGCGATGCGCGCCATGGCGCCCTGGCGGCTGCGCCCGGCCAGATCGTAAGACTGGCGCAGCGCGGCGCTTGCCGCCGCTTCGAGCCGGGCGCGCTGCTCAGGCGGAAGAAGTCGCAGACCATCCTCGACCTGGCCACCGACGAAGTTGATCAATTGCATCAACAGGCTGTTGGCCGCGTGCTGCCGGGCCGCAAGCGCCGCGATGGCGGCAAGGGCCGCGTCGTCAAGCGGTACGGGCGGCGGGTCTGGATTGACCAGGCGCATGGTCTCGGACTCGTCTGTCATGACCAGAAGATGGGGAGGGTGGGGGGCTTTTCAATTGCAAAGGGTCAATCGAACACACGGCGAACCTCGCCGGCAATCCCGTCCCAGGCGCCGGGTTTCAGGGCCAGCCCCAGCACCCGGTCGGGATTGGTGGGGGGCGGCATCCGCACCTCGCTCAGCCGGTCGAAGCCGAAGCGCGCGTAATAGGGCGCATCGCCCACCAGGATGACCCGATCCCAGCCCTGGCGCGCCGCCTCGGCCACCTGCGCACGGATCAGCCAGCCGCCCAGCCCCTCGCCCTGGCGTGTCGGGTGCACGGCGACAGGACCCAGCAGGATCGCCCGTTGTGTGCCGATGCGCACGGGCCAGGCGCGGATCGCCCCACCCAGGATGCCATCGGCATCGCGCGACACAAGGCAGAGCGGGGCCACGGGCGGCACCCCGTCGCGCAGCCGATAGGAGGACAGTGCCTCGCGCCCGGGCGCGAAGCACAGGTCGAAAAGGGCTTCGACCTCCCACCAGTCCTCGTCGCGTTCGGGACGCAGGTCCATGCGCCGGTCTTTCTTGTTGTTTCCGCGATGCTCGGTAGCATGGGGGCCAAACCACGGCAAATGCTTGGAGAAACTGATGTTCTACCGTCCAGAAGAGGGCCACGGCCTGGCGCATAATCCCTTCGGGGCCATCGTTGCCCCCCGGCCCATCGGCTGGATCTCGACGCGCGGGGCGGAGGGGGTGGACAACCTCGCGCCCTATTCCTTTTTCAACGCGGTTGCCTATGAGCCGCCGCAGGTCATGTTTGCCTCGACCTCGGCCAAGCCCGACCGGGCGGGCACCAAGGACAGCGTGGCCAATATCCGCGACACCGGGGTCTTTGCGGTCAATATCGTCGCGTTCGAGGCACGGGAGGCGATGAACCGGACCTCGGGCGGTTGGGCGCGGGGCGTGGATGAGTTCACCGAGGCGGGCATTGCCAGAGCCGCCTGCGAGACGATCGATTGCCCGCGCGTGGCCGCGGCCCCGGCGGCGCTCGAGTGCCGGCTGACGCGGGTCGTGGACCTGCCCGGTGCTGCGAACATCGTGGTCTTCGGCGCGGTGACGGGCGTGCACATGCGCGCGGACTGCCTGGTGGACGGGCGCTTTGACGTGACCCGGTTCGTCCCGCTCGCGCGCTTGGGATATCGCGACTACACCGCCGTGCGCGAGGTCTTTGCGCTCAGTCGTCCGGGCGAGTCATGACGGCGCGTGACGGCGATGCGCCGCGCATTGCCGGGCCCGGCCCGGCACCATCGCCCCGCCCGCCGTCCCGGATGTCCGGAATTTCCGCAGGATTTCAAGTTGCCCCGGCGGTTTGCCCGCTTCACAACCGGGGCGGGTTTCGGCAATCTGGCCGAGGACCATGACGGAGGGTGCGATGGCGGCCATGATCGGGATAATCGGGGGATCGGGGCTGTATCAGCTGCCGGGGCTGGAGCGGGCCGACTGGCACCCCGTGGCGACGCCCTGGGGCGCGCCCTCGGACGATATCCTTGTGGGTGAGGTCGGCGGCGTCAGGCTGGCCTTCCTGCCGCGGCACGGGCGCGGGCACGTCCATGCCCCGAACACCGTGCCCTATCGCGCCAATATCGACGCGCTCAAGCGGCTGGGCTGCACGGATGTGGTCGGCGTCTCGGCCTGCGGCTCTTTCCGCGAGGAGATGGCGCCGGGCGATTTCGTCGTCGTGGACCAGTTCATAGACCGCACCGTTGACCGGGCGCGCAGCTTCTTCGGCACCGGCTGCGTGGCCCATGTCAGCCTCGCCCACCCGGTCTGTGCGCGGCTGGCCGGGAGCTGTGCCGCTGCGGCAGAGGCCGCGGGCGTCACCGTGCATCGGGGTGGCACCTACCTGGCCATGGAGGGGCCGCAGTTCTCCGCCCGGGCGGAATCGCGGCTCTACCGCGATGTCTGGGGCTGCGACGTGATCGGCATGACCAATATGCCCGAGGCGCGGCTCGCCCGCGAGGCCGAGCTTTGCTATGCCTCACTGGCCATGATCACCGATTACGACAGCTGGCACCCGGACCATGGCAGCGTCGATATCGCCGAGATCATCGCCACCCTTGGCGCCAATGCCGACAAGGCGCGCCGCACGGTCGCCGGGCTGCCCGAGCGGCTGGCGCATGACGCGGCCTGCCCGCATGGCTGTGACCGGGCGCTGGACCATGCCATCCTGACCGCGCCCGAGTCGCGCGATCCCGGCCTGCTGCGCAAGCTGGATGCGGTGGCCGGCCGCGTTCTGTGAAAGTTTCCTGAAAGGAGCCGCGCCCATGAAGACGGTGAAGGACTATATCCGAACGATCCCCGATTTCCCGCAGGCGGGCATCATGTTCCGCGATGTCACGACGCTGTTTGCCGATCCGCGCGGGTTTCGCATGGCGGTGGATCAATTGCTGCACCCCTACGCGGGCGCGAACATCGACGTGGTCGTGGGGCTGGAGGCGCGCGGTTTCATCCTGGGCGGGGCCATGGCGCACCAGCTCGGCACGGGCTTCGTGCCGATCCGCAAGGCGGGCAAGCTGCCCGGCGCGGTGATCGAGCAGCCCTACCAGCTAGAATACGGCGAGGCGGCGATGGAGATGCACGACGATGCCATCGCGGCCGGCCAGACGGTTCTGGTGGTCGACGACTTGCTGGCCACGGGCGGCACCGCCGAGGCGGGCATCCGGCTGATCGAGCGGCTGGGCGGCGCGGTCACGGGCTGCGCCTTTGTCATCGACCTGCCCGAACTGGGCGGGCGCAAGCGGCTGGACGCACTGGGCATGGAGGTTCATGCGCTGTGTGCTTTCGAGGGCGCCTGAGCGGTCAGTTCGCCTTGCGCCTGGGAACAAAGGGCAGGGGGGCCACGGGAATGCCATCCTCGATCAGCGCCTTGGCCTCGCCCGCTTTTGCTTCGCCGTAGATGGCGCGTTCGGGCGCTTTGCCCTCGTGCATGGCGCGGGCCTCTTGGGCGAAGGAGAGGCCGACATAGTCGCTGTTTTCCTCGATGTTCCGGCGCAGCGTGGCCATGGCCTGTTCGGCCTCCGATTTCGGGGCATCCAGCCTCGGGGCCGGATCTGCCCCGCCCTTGGCGATGCTGGGCGCCATCGGGCTGCGCCGCACACGGTTCGAGCCGCAGGTCACGCAGGCCACCTGGCCCGCGTCGCGCAGCGTCTCGTAGGCGGCGGAGGACTGGAACCAGCTGTCGAATTGATGGTCCCGGTCGCAGGTGAGCGTGTAGTGGATCATCGAGACCCCGGCGCACTGTTTCGGATCATTCCGAGATAGGGCCGTTTCCCGGTCTTGGCAATCAGACCAGTTTCGGATCGAAACGCAGGATCATCTGTCGCAACTCGGGTTCGTCGATCATCCGGGCGGCCTTGCGGCGGGGGACCCAACGGCGCTGGCGCTCCTTGCACTCGGGCCAGCGGCTGTGCGCTTTTTTCACCTTGAGCGGAAAGACGACGACCACGCAGGGCAGGGCATCAGTGTTGTGGGTCTTGTAGTAGCTGTAGACGCCAAGCGGGCGGTGGCGCACGCGCCCCTCGATCCCGGCCTCTTCCCAGGCTTCGGTCGCAGCGGCCTGGCCGGGGGTCCCGCCGTCCATGGGCCAGCCCTTGGGCACGAGCCAGCGCCCGGTGCCGCGGCTGCTGACCAGGCAGAACTGCAACTCGCCGTTTTTCACGCGATAGCAAAGCGCACCGAACTGGGTGCGGACATCGGTCTTGCCGGCCGCGCCAAGGCTGATCCGTGCCTGTTCGGTGTCCTGTTTTGCCATGCCTGCCGTCGTTGACTTGCTGCGGGCCGGACCCGCACGTCTTAGGGCACTACGGTATCGCAGATTCTCCTCGCGCCAAAGGGTTATTCAGCAGATCGCGCGCATCAGGGGGTGATCCGCGGATCACGGGCGTCGCGGGCGGCCGCGCGCACGACCCCGGCTATGGTGGCCAGCCGGTCGGCCAGGGGGTTCGTCCGGCGCCAGATCATGCCGATGGTGCGCTGCGGCGCGGGGGCGGGAAACCGCGCGACCGAGACCGGGGCCGAGCGGGTCTCGACCGCGACGGCCATTTCCGGGATCAGCGTGACGCCGATCCCGGCGCCGACCATCTGCACCAGCGTGGACAGGGTCGAGCCGTCCAGCACCTCGCGCGGGGCGCGGGCCGGGCGGTTGCAGAACGACAGCGCCTGGTCGCGGAAACAGTGCCCCTCTTCGAGCAGCAGAAGGCGCATCTCGGGCAGGCGTTCGGGGGCCGGAACGGGCTGATCGGCGTCGGCTGCCGGCCGCACCAGCACGAAGTCCTCCTCGAACAGGGCGACTTCCTCCAGCGCGGGTTCGGACACCGGCAGGGCGACGATGGCCATGTCGATGCGCCCGCGCGTCAGCTCCTCGATCAGGGTCGAGGTCAGGGTCTCGCGCACGTTGATTTCCAGGCCGTCGTGCAGGCGCGACATCTCGCCGATGATGCGGGGCAGCAGGTAGGGCGCGATGGTGGGAATCACGCCGATCCGCAGGGGCCCCGCGAGGGGATCGCGCGAGGCGCGGGCCAGGTCGTCGAGTTCCTCGACGGCCCGCAGGATGTCGCGCACCCGCGCGGCGACCCGTTCCCCGAAGGCGGTCAACCGGACGTGCCGCGGGCCACGCTCGAAGACCGGCGTGCCCAGCCGGTCTTCCATGTCCTTGATCTGCATGGACAGTGCGGGCTGGCTGACGGCACAGGCGGCCGCCGCCCGCCCGAAATGGCCGTGCCGGGCCAGGGCCTCGAAATAGTGCATCTGCTTGAGGGTCATCGACGCCATAACATAAAATTATCAAGCCAATCAGAATATTCAACTTAAACTAATTCCACCGAACGCCTATGTTGTTTGCAAGCCGATACACCGATTGGTGTGCCAACATCCCATACCCGGAGGACAAGATGGACGGAAACGACATTGATAAGGCGGGCAAGTGCCCTGTGATGCATGGCGGGCTCACGTCCGCCGAACCGTCGGTTACCGCATGGTGGCCAAAGACCCTGAACCTCGACATTCTGCATCAACATGACCGCAAGCCGGACCCGCTGGGCGACATCGATTTCCGCGAAGAGGTCAAGGAACTGGATTTTGACGCGGTCAAGGAAGACGTCAAGGCGCTGATGACCGACAGCCAGGACTGGTGGCCGGCCGACTGGGGCCACTACGGCGGGCTGATGATCCGTCTGGCCTGGCACTCGGCCGGGTCCTACCGCATCCAGGACGGGCGCGGTGGCGGTGGCCATGGCAACATCCGGTTCGCGCCGCTGAACTCCTGGCCCGACAACGGCAACCTCGACAAGGCCCGCCGTCTGCTGTGGCCCGTCAAGAAGAAGTACGGCAACAAGCTGTCCTGGGCCGACCTGATCCTGCTGGCCGGCACCATGGCCTATGAATCCATGGGGCTGAAGACCTACGGTTTCTCCTTCGGGCGCGAGGATATCTGGCACCCCGAAAAGGATGTCTATTGGGGCGCGGAGAACGAGTTCGTCGGCGACGCAAGCCAGCGTTACGAGGACATCCAGAAGCCGCACACGCTGGACCATCCGCTGGCGGCTGTCCACATGGGCCTGATCTATGTGAACCCCGAGGGGGTGAACGGCCAGCCCGACCCGATGAACACCGCCGAGCAGGTCCGCGTGACCTTTGCCCGCATGGCCATGAATGACGAGGAAACCGCGGCGCTGACCGCCGGGGGCCATACCGTCGGCAAGGCCCACGGCAACGGCGATGCCGAGGCGCTGGGCCCCGAACCCGAGGCTGCCGAAGTCGACAGCCAGGGCTTCGGCTGGGTCAATCCGCATCTGGACGGCAAGGCGACCAACGCCGTGACCAGTGGCATCGAAGGCGCCTGGACGACCAACCCCACCCAGTGGGACATGGGCTATTTCAAGCTGCTGTTCGGCTATGAATGGGAGCTGACCAAGTCGCCCGCCGGGGCCAACCAGTGGCGCCCTGTCGACATCCGCGAAGAGGACATGCCCGTCGATACCACCGATCCGACCAAGCGTGTCATGCCGATGATGACCGACGCCGACATGGCGATGAAGATGGACCCGACCTATCGCGCCATCTGCGAGAAGTTCATGGAGGATCCGGACTATTTCGCCGATACCTTCGCCCGCGCCTGGTTCAAGCTGACCCACCGCGACCTGGGGCCGAACATCCGCTACATCGGCCCCGATGCCCCGCAAGAGGACCTGATCTGGCAGGACCCCGTGCCTGCCGGGCCCACAGGGTACGACGTGGCCGCCGTCAAGGCGAAGATCGCCGATGCCGGCCTGTCGGTGTCGGACATGGTCGCCACCGCCTGGGACAGCGCGCGGACCTTCCGTCAGTCGGACCTGCGCGGCGGCGCCAATGGGGCGCGTATCCGCCTTGCCCCGCAGAAAGACTGGGTGGGCAACGAGCCCGAGCGGCTGAACCTTGTGCTGGACGCGCTGGAACCCATCGCCAAGGAGACCGGCGCCTCGATCGCGGATGTGATCGTTCTGGCCGGGAACCTCGGGGTCGAGCAGGCCGCCAAGGCTGCGGGTGTCGACATCCAGGTGCCCTTCGCCCCCGGCCGCGGGGACGCCACCGACGAGATGACCGATGCCGAGAGCTTCGCCTATCTCGAACCGATGGCCGACGGGTTCCGCAACTTCATGAAGCAGGACTACGAAGTCGCGGCCGAGGAACTGCTGCTGGATCGTGCCCAACTTATGGGCCTGACAGCACCCGAGATGACCACTCTGCTCGGGGGCATGCGGGTTCTGGGCACCAACCACGGCGGCACCGGGCACGGGGTCTTCACAAAGACGCCGGGCGCGCTGACGACGGATTTCTTCGAGACCCTGACCGACATGTCCTACAAGTGGGAGCCGACGGGCAAGAACGAATACGCCATCGTCGACCGCAAGACCGGCGAGACCGCCTACACCGCCACCCGCGTGGACCTGGTGTTCGGCTCCAACTCGATCCTGCGCGCCTATGCCGAGGTCTACGCCCAGGACGACGCGAAAGAGAAGTTCGTCAAGGACTTCGTCGCCGCCTGGACCAAGGTCATGAACGCGGACCGCTACGACCTGGCCTGATCCGCGCGATAGCATCGGAAAAAACGAGAAACGGCGCCCGCGGGGCGCCGTTTTTTCGTGCAGCGGTCTGTCTCAGACCATCATGTTGCGGGGATTGCCGATCAGGGCAGCATAGTGCGCCAGGAACCGTGCGGCCTCGGCCCCGTTGATCACGCGGTGATCGTAGGACAGGTCCAGCGGCACCATGGGCACCGGGCGCGGCGTGTCGCCATCCCAGACCGTGACCGTCTCGGTCCGGGTGATCCCGAGGATCGCCACCTCGGGCGGGTTGACGATGGGGGTGAAGGCCGTGCCGCCGATCCCGCCGAGGTTGGTGATCGTCATCGAGGCGCCGCTCATTTCATCCGGCCCGATCTTGCGGGCCTGGGCGCGGGCGGCGAGGTCGGCAATCTCCGCCCCGATCTGCCACAGCCCCTTGGTGTCCGCATCGCGGATCACCGGCACCATCAGCCCGTGCGGCGTATCCACGGCGATGCCGATGTGGACATAGTCCTTGAGCACCAGCGTCTCGCCATCCGGCGTGAGCGAGGCGTTGAAGCGCGGAAAGGCCCGCAGGCTGCGGGCGAGGGCCGCAACGTGGAAGGCCAGAGCGGTCAGCTTGACGCCGCGCGCCTGCGCCTCGGATTTCAGCGCCTTGCGGAAGGCTTCGATGGCGCTGACATCGGCGCGGTCGTGATGCGTCACCGCCGGGATCAGCGCCTGCGCGGCGGCAAGGTTCTTCGATGCCACCTGCGCGAAGCGGCTCATGGGTTCCTCACGCACCGGGCCGTATTGGCTGTGATCCACGTCCCAGTAGGAGGTGTCGCCGCCGGCCCCGGCAGGCGCGGCGGCGGGGCCGGTGATGTCCTCGGGGCCGATCGTGGTGCGGCCGAGGCGCCTGGCCAGGGCCTCGATATCCACGTCATTGTCCCGCGCCAGGCGGCGGGTGGAGGGGCTTGCGATGATGTCCGACATGTCTACCCCCTACCAGCTGGCCGAGATATACTGGGTTTCCATGAACTCCAGCATACCCTCGTGCCCGCCCTCGCGGCCCAGGCCCGACTGTTTGACGCCGCCAAAGGGCGCGGCCGGATCGGAGACCAGCCCGCGGTTGAGGCCGACCATGCCGAACTCGAGCCGCTCGCAGACCTGCAGCGCGCGCTTGAAATCTTCTGAGAAGACATAGGCGACAAGGCCGTATTCGGTGGCATTGGCGCGGGCGATCACGTCCTCCTGGTCGGAAAAGCTCTGGATCGCGGCAACCGGTCCGAAGATCTCGTCATGCACGCAGTCGGCATCCTCGGTCACACCCGACAGCACGGTGGGCGGGTAGAAATACCCCGTTCCATCGGGCGTGGTCCCGCCGCATTCGATCTTGGCGCCCTTGGCCACGGCATCGGCGACGAAGGCGGCGACCTTGTCGCGGGTGTCGGCATTGACCAGCGGGCCGACATCCACGGACGGGTCGGTGCCGTCGCCCAGCTTGAGCGCGGCCATGCGCTCGGTCAGGCGGCGAGTGAAGTCCTCGGCCACGTCCTGATGCACGTAGATGCGGTTGGCGGCGGTGCAGGCCTCGCCAAGGTTGCGCATCTTGGCCAGCATGGTGCCCTCGACCGCGGCCTCGATGTCGGCGTCCTCGAAGACGATGCAGGGGGCGTTTCCGCCCAGTTCCATGGCCGGTTTCAGCACCTGGTCGGCGGCGGATTTCAGCAGTTTCTGCCCCACTCCGGTGGAACCGGTAAAGCTGACCACCCGCACGCGGGGATCATGCAGCAGGTGATCGACCAGCGCGCCGGTGCGCTTGGACGGCAGCACGTTGACCAGGCCCCTGGGCACGCCTGCCTCTTCCAGCAGGGGCATCAGCGCCAGCATGGTGAGCGGGGTTTCCGAGGCGGGTTTGATGATCACGCCGCAGCCTGCGGCCAGCGCCGGGGCAATCTTGCGGGTGCCCATGGCGGCAGGGTAGTTCCACGGCGTGACCAGCACGGCCAGACCCGCCGGTTTGTGCTGCACCACGATGCGCGCGCCCGAGGCGGGGGCATGGGTGATCAGGCCATCGGCGCGCACGGCTTCTTCGGCGAACCAGCGGAAGAATTCGGCGGCATAGGCGGCCTCGCCCCGTGCATCGACGCCGGCCTTGCCGTTCTCCAGCGTCATCAGGTGGGCGAAGTGATCCAGGCGTGCGGTCATCAGGTCCCAGGCCTTGCGCAGCACCTCCGAGCGGTCGCGCGGGCTGCGTGCGGCCCAGTCGGCCATGGCCGCCTCGGCGGCATCGAGGGCGGCGTCGGCGTCGGCAATCTCGGCCGAGGCGACCGAGGCCAGGACCTCTTCGGTGGCGGGATTGATCACGTCGAACCGCGTGTCGGTCGCGCGCCATTCGCCGTTTATGTAGAGATCGGTATAGTCCATGTCGGTCTCCAGGTCAGAGCAGGTGGCGGAGCGGTTGCTCCACCCGGCCCGCGAAGTCGGTCAGAAGCTGGATCGCGGCCCGGGCGTCCATCTGCGAGGGGGCGCATTCCAGCGTGAGGGTCAGGCCCGCCGCGTTCGGCGTCAGGGTCAGAACCGGAGTCGGCTCGCCGCCCATCTCGATGCTGCTCAGCCGGCTGCCGCGCAGGTCGCGCAGGACCAGGGCCGGCGCCTCCTTGGTCTCGGCGACGCCCGAGAGGGCGCGGTCGGCGGGCAGGGCATAGGTTCTTGTCTGTCCGTATCGCTCCACCGCGACGGGGCCGGACTCGGGCATGGAGGAGGCCGCCAGTGCGGCAAGGATGACATCGGCATCCGACAGGCCATGCGCCTCGGCCGCCCATGCCGCAAATCCCGGCATGCCATCTTCGGGGACCTCTGCCACAAGACGGCGGCTGGCTGCGCCTGGCTCGGCTGCGGGGGAGGCGGCGGGCAGGCTGCGCAGGGTTTCAAGATCGCTGACATGGTAGGGCTGCGGATAGCCCGCCTCGGCCAGACGGGCCAGGTCGAGCCCCTGTTCCAGCGCCAGCCGCCGCGCCTTGGGCGAGGCAAGGATGCGCCCGCCCGTTGGCCGCGGCGCAGCCGGGGCCGGTTTCCGGGCCGGTCTGGCCTCAGGCTCCGGCCTTGCATCCTGTGCGGGGGCCGCCGGGGCCGCGGCAGCCACCGACCGGGCCACCGGGCTGGCCGGGGCCGCCTCGCTGATGATGGCCACCGGGCCGCCCACGGGCACCTCTTCGCCCGCCTGTGCCAGTGTCGCGGCCAGGTATCCATCGCGGCCCGCCTCGACCTCCATGGTGCTCTTGTCGGTCTCGACCTCGAACAGCACGTCCGACGCGGCGACCGCCTCCCCGGGCGATTTCAGCCAGCTGACCAGCAGCCCGCAATCCTGCGCCATGCCCAGTTGCGGCATGGTCACGGAATGCCCCTCGGGCAGGTCCTCTGCCGGGGGCTGAGCCGCCGGGGCCGGGGCCGCGGGGGCGGGCCTGTCATCCTCGGCGCTGTCGCTGATCCGGGCGATCACCGCGCCCACGGGCACATCGTCGCCTTCACCCGCCGTCACGCCGGTCAGAAAGCCCGCGGCCTGGGCCTCGACCTCCATCGTGGCCTTGTCGGTCTCCACCTCGAACAGGGCATCCCCCTTGGCGACCGCGTCGCCGGGGGATTTCAGCCAGGACACGATCTTGCCGGCATCCTGCGCCATGCCCAGCTGAGGCATTGTCACGTCACGCTGCATGAATCATGTCCCCTGCACACAGTTTGCGCGCGTTTTCGGCCACGCCCTCGGGCGTCGGCACGGTGATGTCTTCCAGCGCCGGGCTGAAGGGCACGGGCACATCCATCGCCCCCATGCGCAGCACCGGCGCATCCAGGTGATAAAAGGCCTTTTCGTTGAGGCGCGAGGCGATCTCGGCGGTCACGCCGTAGCTCTGGTGGCCCTCGTCGATGACGATCGCGCGCGAGGTCTTTTTCACCGACTCAAGCAGCGTCGCCTCGTCGAGCGGCACGAGGGTGCGCGGGTCGATGACCTCGGCCTCGATGCCCTCCTTTTCCAGCATCGCCGCCGCCGCCTCGGCCACCTGCACCATGGAGGAGGTCGCGATCAGGGTGATGTCCGACCCGTCGCGCTTCACATGGGCTTCGCCGAAGGGGATCAGGACCTCCTCTTCCGGCACCGGGGCCTTGTCCTGGTACATCAGCTTGTCTTCGAAGATGACGACCGGGTTGTTGTCGCGGATCGCCGTCTTCATCAGGCCCTTGGCCTCGTAGGCCGAGGAGGGCATCGCCACCTTCAGACCGGGGATATGGGCCACCAGCGCCTGCAGGCTCTGCGAGTGCTGCGCCGCCGACCGTCGTGTCGCGCCCAGATTGGTGCGCAGAACCATGGGCACGGTCAGCTTGCCACCGGACATGTAGTGCTGCTTGGCCGCCTGGTTGCACAGCTGATCCATGACCAGGTACAAAAAATCGCCGAACATCAGGTCGACGATGGGGCGCGCGCCGGTCATGGCCGCCCCCACGGCCAGGCCCACGAAGCCCGGCTCGGCGATGGGGGTGTCGATGACACGGCCCGTGCCGAACTCCTCGACCAGGCCCGACAGGACCTTGAAGGGCGTGCCGGCCTCGGCCACGTCCTCGCCCATCAGGAAGACCGTTTCATCGCGGCGCATTTCCTCGGCGATGGCCTCGTTCAAGGCCTGGGACAGGGTGATCTCTCGCATTTCTCTCTCCTCAGTCCGCGTAGACATGCATGTCGACTTCGGACGCGTCGGGGTACCTGGCGGCCTCGGCATAGGCGACGGCCTCGGTGGCATCCTTGTCGATCTCGGCATTCATCGCCTCGATCTCTTCTTCGGTGGCGATGCCCTGTTCGACGAGGTAGCCGCGAAAGCGCACGATCGGGTCGCGGTTGTCCTTCCAGTCCTTTTCCTCGTCCTTGGAGCGGTAGTAGGCGCGGTTGATGTCGCCCACGTGGTGGCCGTGATAGCGATAGGTCTCCAACTCGATGAAGAACGGGCCCTCGCCGCGGCGCGCACGGGCAACCAGTTTCTGCGTCAGTTCGTTGACCGCCAACACATTCTGGCCGTCGATCTTGAAGGCCTCGATGCCGAAGGCCTCGGCCCGCGCGGTGATGGAACCGGCGGCGATCTCCTCGGTCTTGGTGTATTCGGAATAGCCGTTGTTCTCGCAGGCATAGATGACGGGCAGGTTCCACAGTGCGGCCATGTTCATGACCTCGTAGAGCAGCCCCTGCGCCGTGGCCCCGTCGCCGAAGAAGCAGACGGTCACGTCCTCCGCGCCCTGCAGTTTCGCGCGCAGGGCCGAGCCCGTGGCGATCCCCATGGAGCCGCCCACGATGGCATTGGCGCCCAGGTTGCCGTGGCTCTGGTCGGCGATGTGCATCGAGCCGCCCTTGCCCCGGCAATAGCCCTCTTCCTTGCCCAGAAGCTCGCAGAACATCTCCTTGAACTCGGCGCCCTTGGCCACGCAGTGGCCGTGGCCGCGGTGGGTCGAGGTGATGCGGTCGGAATCGGTCAGGGCCTCGCAGATGCCCACGGCCACGGCCTCTTCGCCGGAATACATATGGGTCAGCCCCGGCATCTTGGCCGAGAGGTAGAGCTGGTTCGCATTGTCCTCGAAGGTGCGGATGCGCACCATCTGGCGGTACATGCGAAGGTAATCTTCGGTGTTGGTCTTGGCCTTGGCCATTGTCAGTGTCCTTTGCGGGGCGACCGTCGGGGGTTCTTCTGGCCGCAAGTATCCTCGGGGGGTGTGGGGGGCAGACAGCCCCCCACGTTTCCTGCTGCAACGGCTGGGTCAGTACCGGTTGGCGATCGGCAGATCTTCGGCGGGGAAGAGGCTGATCACCTCGCAGCCGGTCTCGGTCACCACGACCTCTTCCTCGATCCGGGCGGCCGAATAGCCGTCCGTGGCCGGGCAGTAGGTCTCGAGCGCGAAGACCATGCCGGTCTGGATCTCCATCGGGTGATCGAGGCTCACCGCGCGGCTGATGATCGGGCGCTCGTGCAGCGCCAGCCCCAGCCCGTGCCCGAACTGCAGGCCGAAGGCGGCATCCTCGTTCGGGAACCCGAGGCTCTCCGCGGTCGGCCAGACCGCCGCCACCTTGTCGGTGGTCACGCCCGGCTTGATCATCGCGATCGAGGCGTCGATCCATTCGCGCGCCTTGACGTAGGCGTCGTTCTGCGCGGGCGTCGCCCGGCCGACATTGAAGGTGCGGTAGTAGCAGGTCCGGTAGCCCTGGTAGCTCTGCAGGATGTCGAAGAAGGCCTGGTCGCCGGGCCGGATCAGACGGTCGGTGAAGTTGTGCGGATGCGGGTTGCAGCGCTCGCCCGAGATCGCGTTGATCGCCTCGACGTCGTCACTGCCCATCTCGTAGAGCATCTTGTTGGACAGCGCGACGATGTCGTTCTCGCGCACGCCCGGCTTCAGCTCTTCGTAGATCATGTGGTAGACACCGTCGACCATGCTGGCCGCCTGGGTCAGCAACTGGATCTCGTCCCAGTTCTTGATCTCGCGCGCCGAGAGCATGATCTGCTGGCCGTCCACCACCTTGATGCCCTCTTCCTGCAGGGCGTGGAACATCGCCGTTTCGGCGTAATCCACACCGACAGGCATGTCCGCCATGCCGGCGTCCTTGATCAGCTCGGCGATCATCTTGGCATATTTGCGCATCAGCCCGAACTCGGGCGGGATCGTGCCGCGCATGCCGACGACTCCGGCCAGGCAGTGGTCGGGCTCGAGCCAGTCGGAATACTTCTGATGGTGCACCGCGGCCGAGCCGAAATCCCAGACGTAGGGGCTGTCGTCGCCGGTCAGCAGGCAGAAACGGCACATCTTGTCCCGCTCCCATTCGCCGATCTTGGTCGAGGAGACATAGCGGATGTTGTTCACGTCGAACAGCAGCAGCGACCCGGCCTGCGAGGCTTGCAGCGCCTGCCGCGTGCGGGCCAGGCGATAGCGGCGCAGCCGGTCGTGATCGACCCGGCGCTCGAAATCGACGGACATGTGGCCGGGAGAGGGCAGCTTGGCCTCCCACTGCCAGTTGGGTTTCAGATCCTGCGGGGTCAGCAGGTTGGGCATCAAGGCGTTGCCTGGACGGTCTGTCATGAAAGACTCCTTGGGGGGCCGTGCCCCCGCTTTTCTGTGCGGTTTCGGTGTCGCCGGTGGCGTTACTTGGTGACCCAGCCGCCGTCGATGTGGATCATCTGGCCGGTCATGTAGTCGCTGTCGTCGCTGGCCAGGAACGAGGCGGTGCCGGTGATGTCGTCGGGATAGGAGACGCGCTTGATCACCAGGTTGTTGGCGACGATGTCGTCATAGGCCTGGCCCTCGCGCTCCTTGAAGCCGATATCCACGAGGTCCTTGTCCAGCTGTTCCCAGAGCGGTGTGACAACCACGCCCGGCGCATAGCCATTAACGGTGATGTTGTGCTCGGCCAGTCCCAGCGCGCCGCATTCGGTCAGCGCGAGGCAGCCGTATTTCGAGGTGCAATAGACGGTGACGTCCACCAGCGGCTTGCGGCTGGCGATCGATCCGACGTTGATCAGCTTGTAGGGATGATCCTCCATCGGGCCCTGTTCGATCATCTGGCGGGCCACTTCCTGCATGCCCAGCCACATCGCCTTGGTGTTGACGTTCATGATCATGTCCCAGTTCTCTTCGTCGATATCCATGAAGAACCGGGGCTTGTTCAGGCCGGCGTTGAAAACGCCGACGTTGATCGAGCCGAAGGCCTCGACGGTGGCCTTGACGGCGGCGGCGTTGTCCTCACGCTTGGTCACGTCCATTCGCGCGGCGATCGCCTTGCCGCCGCCGGCGGCGTTGATCTTGTCGGCCATTTCCTGCGCGGCCTCGAGGTCCAGGTCCCCGAGGCAGACATTGGCGCCCTGGGCCGCGAAGGCCTCGGCATTGGCGGCGCCCATGCCGCGGGCGGCGCCGGTGATCAGGATATTCTTGCCGGTCAGGCGATTGGGGTCCATGGTTTCCTCCCTTGGGTGACGGACTAGCTGTCGGGTTGTTGCAGTATGTCGTCCGCGCGGGCCTGGACCCGCGCAAGCGCCTCGCGCGGGGGGGTGATCCCGCGGAGCATGTCGTGAAGTTCGTGGCCGCAGACCCGGATGATGTCCGAGATCTGCGGGATCGGCGGACGCGGCCAGAATTGTAACTCGTCGCGCCAGGACATCTGGTCGACCATCTCGAAGATGGGCGAGAGGCGGCGCACCTCGGGGTCGGCCCCGACCGAGTAGCGCGGCGCCGTGCGACTGCCGTTCTGGGCATATAGCTTCTGCGCGCCGGGCGATGTGAATGCGACCAGCGCCTCGGCGGCATCGTCCACGCGGTCTTCGGCCAGGTTGGACGGCACGCAGAGCACATAGCCCCCCACCGGCGCGATGGGGGTGCCATCGGGGCCGTGTGGATGGGGCAGGTAGCCCGTATTGCCATGGGCCGGGCAGCTGCTGTCCAGTTCGAAATAGGGGGCCAGCAGGGTATAGCCATAGGCCATGGCCACCTTGCCCTCGGCATAGGGGCGGACACGCTCGTACCAGGACATCGACAGGATGTCGGGCGGCGAGACATCCATCAGCTGCATCAGGTAGTCAGCGGCGGCATGGGCGCGGTCCGTATCAAAGCGCGGGGCGAAGCCGCCCTGGGCCAGGTTGTCGGCGTCGTAGCCGCCCGCGATATCGGGCAAGTCGATGATGGGCTGGCCGAAGGCGGCGCAGGTCATCATGAAGGTATGCCCCAGCGCCGTGCCGCGCGCCGCGTTCCAGGCCACGCCGTAGCGGCCGTGGCGCGGGGCGTGCAGGTGCCGCGCGGCCGCGATCACGGCCTCGGTCGTTGCGGGCGGCTCAAGCCCTTGAGAGGCGAACAGGTCCTTGCGATAGAACATCAGTTCCGGCGTGGTCTGGCTGGGCACGCCGTAGGGCGCGCCGCCCCAATGCGCCGCGCGCCAGCCCGCGGTGTGAAAATCGCTGGGGTCGAGGCGGTCGACGTCCATGACATCGGCCAGGGGGCGGATGACGCCCTTGGTGACGAACTCGCCCAGCCAGGGCAGGTCCACCGCGATCAGGTCATAGCGGCTTTTGGGTCGGGCGGCATTGCGCAGGGCCTCTTCGCGCAGTCGGTCGATGGAAAAGGCGCGCTGGTGGATGTCGGTGCCGACGATTTGTTCGAATTGGCGCTTGAGCGTCTCCATGACCATGAAGGTCGGGTCGCCATGCACAAGGATGCGCAGACCGCCCGACAGTTTGAGCGGCTGGGGCAGGGCGCTGGGCGGGGCGATGGCGGCCAGGCCGGGTTGGTAGGACTGTCCGAAGTAATAGTCCGCGTCACCGCCGTCCCCGTGCTTTTGCAGCAGCGTGGCGCGGGCCATGCGATCGACCCGGTCGGCCAGTTGGCTGAAATTGTCCAGCAATTCGGGGCTGGGATGCAGCGAAAAGCTCTTGCCGGTCTTGGTGCGCGGGCGTTGTTCGATCAGCCCGGCGCCGCGCAGGTCTGCCAGCTTGCGCGTGGCGGTGGCATAGGGCACCCCCGCCGCGGCCACCATGGAGGAGGGCGAGATCACGCGCCCTTCCAGATGTCCGCGCAGCAGGTGCAGGATCATGTTCAGATGCGGGTTCGGCGTATTGGGATCGATCGCCGTGTCGATCTCGACGCAGAAGTCTTGCAGAAAGTGCACGATGCGTTCCAGATCGGGGCTCGCCGCGACACCGGACAGGCCTTCGGCAGTGCCGACGGCGGATTGTCCGGAATGGATATCTTTGGCGGCAGGCTGGTGCATGGCTCGCGTAGGGTCGGAGGTTGCGGGATCGCGACTCGATTCGTGCATCGGAGTGTCCTCAAAATGTTCAAATTGGGTGCTGGGCAGTATGGACAATTAATCCAGACTGGATACAAAAATATCTGAAATGAATAAAAATGCCCATCACAGACCGCGGGGAATCGTCCGTTATGGGGAAGGGATTGTGCCGGGTGTCGTCCCGGTCTGGGAGGACAGCCACGATCCGCACAGAACACCTAATGGGAGGACCCAGGAATGAAGAATACCATGAAATTCGCGCTTGCCTGCTCGACGGCCATGATCGGCACGTCGGCCCTGGCCGAGGCGCATGCGACCTACACCATCGGCATCACGCAGAACAACGTGGGCGTCGACAGCTACCAGACCACCTACGAGCAAGCCTTCATCGAGGCCGCCGAAGCCAACGACAACGTCGAGGTTGTCGTGCTGGACGCCGGTGGTGACGTCGCCCGCCAGATCGCCCAGATGGAAGACCTGATCGAGCAGGAAGTCGACGCCATCATCATCTGGCCGACCAATGGCGAGGCCGTGATCCCCGCCGTGCGCCAGGCCGATCGGGCCGGCATCCCCGTCGTCGTCACCAACTCGAACATTGCCGAGGCCGGCTTTGACTTCGTGTCGTCCTTTTCGGGCCCGGACAACGTGACCCAGGGCTCGCGTTCGGCCGAGATCATGTGTGACCGCTTCAAGGACCTCGGAATCGAGGACGAGGCCCGCGTGGTCGAAATCACCGGCCAGCCCGGCTACACCACCGCGATCGAGCGGTCCGACGGCTTCCAGGACCGCCTGCCCGAGGTTTGCCCGAACGTCGAACTGGTCGACAGCCAGCCCGGCGACTGGAACCGCGAGAAGTCGCAGCAGGTCATGGAGGCCTTCCTCGTCAAGTATGACGACATCGACGGTGTCTATGCAGGCGACGACAACATGGGCGTGGGCGCGCTGAACGCTGCCAAGTCCGCGGGCCGTGAGGGCATCACCTTCGTCGGTGCGACCAACTTCGCCGTGGGCTATGAGGCCATGGCCGATGGTGACTACTGGGGGTCGATCTACCAGTCGCCCGTCGATGACGCCGAAGCCGCGCTGAAGACGGCGATCGATACGCTGAACGGCGAGGACCTGCCCTTCCTGAACTACTTCGACACGCCGAAGATCACCCAGGAGAACATGGACGAGTTCGAAAAGCCCGTCTTCTGAGACTCTCCCGGAATGCGCGGGGCGGCTGGTCTGCCCCGCGCATTTTTCGTTTCCAGGCAAATCGGGGGACGTGCAATGACCAGAGTATCTGGACGCTCCTGCATCGTCACGGGTGCGGCGCAGGGCATCGGTCGCGCAATCGGAGAAGCGCTCCTGGATGAGGGTGCGAACGTCTGTTTCGCGGACATCAATGCCGACAAGATCGCCGAAGTGGCCGGGGCCAACGCCGCGCGTGCGGCGCGGACCGGGGCCAGGGTGACCCATTCGGCGGTGGATGTGGTCGACCGCGAACAGGTCCGGGCGATGATCGCCCATACCGTCGAGACTTTCGGGCGGCTGGACGTCAAATTCAACAATGCCGGTGTCAACAAGCCGATGAATTTCCTCGATGTGACCGAGGAAAACTGGAACTTCATCATGGGCATCAATGGCTTGGGATGCATGATCGGCATGCAGGAATCCGCCCGCCAGATGATCGCCCAGGGCGGCGGCGGCAAGATCGTCAACACCGCAAGCATCGCCAGCCGGCAGGGCTTCGACAATGTCGCGCCCTATTGTGCCAGCAAATGGGCGGTTGTCTCGCTCACGCAATCTGGCGCGCGGGACCTCGCGAAACATGATATCACGGTGACGGGCTTCGCCCCGGGCGTTGTCGCCACCGAGATGTGGGAGCAGGTCGACCAGGACCTGATGGAGATCGGCGCGGCCGACCGCCCCGGACAGGCGATGGAGGAGTTTTCGGCCGAGATCCTCAAGGGCCGCGTGGCGCGGCCCGAGGACATCACCGGAACGACGACATTCCTGGCCTCGAAGGACAGCGACTACATGACCGGACAGATCGTGATGATCGACGGTGGGATGACCTTGGTGTGATCGGACCGCGCGCGGCGCACCATCTGGGAGGATGACATGGCGGACTTGACGAAAAAGGGTATCGGCGGCTTTCTGGCCCGACAGGGCATCCTGGTCGCCTTTGTGCTGTTCATGATCGGTTTCGCGCTGGCCAACCAGCGCTTTCTCGCAATCGACAATGTCTTCGGGGTGATCCGGTCTTCGGCCATCCTGGGTGTGATGGCGCTGGGCGTGACCTTCGTGGTGATCGGCGGCAACCTGGACCTGTCCGTGGGGTCGATGATGTCGTTCTCGACCATCGTCGTGCTGGACCTGCACGACAAGCTGGGGCCGACCCTCGCGATTCCGGCGATGTTCGGGCTGACACTCTTGCTGGGGGCCTTCATCGGGTTCCTTGTGGGGTATCTGAAACTCAATTCCCTGATCGTGACCTTGGGGATGCTCTCGGCGATCCATGGCCTGACCCTGACCTGGTCGGGCGGCAAGAACATGGATATCGACGACAAGGAAGGCACCTGGTTCGGGGTCTTCGGGCGCGGAGATATCCTGGGCGTGCCGATGCCGATCGTGATTTTCGGCACACTTGCCATCGTGCTGAGCCTGATACTGTCCAAGACGCCCTTCGGACGAAAGGTCTATGCCGTAGGTGGCAACGGCCAGGCGGCGACCTTCTCGGGCATTCCACGGGCGCGGGTGGTCTTCTCCACCTACCTGATCTCGGCTTTCTGCGTCGCCACCGCCGGACTGCTGCAAGCCAGCCGCAGCCTGGGCAGCCAGAACACGGTGGGCCAAGGCTACGAGCTCGAGGTCCTGGCCATGGTGATCCTGGGTGGGGCGTCGCTTCTGGGCGGATCGGGCACGATCCTCAAGACCCTGATCGGCGTTCTCATCTTCGGGTTCATCGAAAACGGGCTGCTGCTGGTCGGCCTGGAATTCTACGTGCAGGACATCGTGATCTGGGGTGTCATCATCATGGCCGTCTGGCTGGATATCGCGGCCAAGCGGGGCCGTCTCTGGTCACCGATCGCCTGAGGGAGGGGAATACATGACATCGAAAAACCGAAAAGACCTTCTCAAGCAGGGCGGGATCTGGGGCTTCATCGTGCTCGAACTGGCGTTCTTCTCGATCGCTGGCCAGTTCCTGGCGGTGTCCGACACGGCCTTCATCAGCGTGGACAACATGCTGCTGCTGATCAGCCAGTCGGCGCCGATCGGGATCATTGCGCTGGGCATGACGGTTGTCATGATCAACGGCAATATCGACCTGAGCGTCGGCGCGACCTTCGCCTTGGCCGCCATCGTCATGCTGGACAGCCTGACCTGGCCCTTCATGCAGAACCTTGGCGACTGGGCGATCCCGTTGTCCTGGATTTTTGCCCTGCTCACCGGCGGGGTGCTTGGGGCGATCAACGGGCTGATCGTCTGGAAGACCGGCGTCGACGCCTTCATCGTCACCCTGGGCGCCATGCTGGGCTTTCGCGGGCTGGTCTTCATGTATAACGGCGAACAGCCCACGAGCCACCTCAACTGGACCCTGATCGACTTTGCCGAGGCCCGGTTCCTCGGCGTGGGAACCGCGACCTGGTTCCTGCTGGGCGTGGCGCTGATCCTCTGGTTGCTGATGACCAAGACACTGCACGGGCGAAATGCCTATGCCATCGGCAACAACCGCGATGCGGCGGTGAACGCGGGCATCCGCGTCGGCCCGCATTTCCTGTGGAACTTCATTCTGATCGGATTTCTTGCCGCGCTCTCGGGGATCGTCTTTTCGGCCGGAACCGGCTCGGTCAACCCCAACGACGGCATGCTCTACGAGCTTTGGGCGATCACCGCAGTGGTTCTGGGCGGCACCAAGCTCGCAGGCGGCTATGGCTCAATCATCTCGACGCTTGGCGGGGTCATCGCGATCCAGCTGCTGCGCAAGGGACTGGGCCATATCGGGGCCGGGACGGAAACGGTCAACCTCGTGATCGGCCTGATCCTGATCGTGGTGCTGTTCCTTGATCGCCAGCTGAACCGCAAGGGCAAGGAGGAGTTGAAGATATGACGGATCAAACGCCTGTTCTGCGCCTGGAGGGGGTCGTCAAGACCTTCCCGGGCGTGCGCGCCCTCGACGGTGTCTCTTTCGATCTGCGCCCCGGCGAGGTGCATGCCCTGATGGGCGAGAACGGTGCCGGAAAGTCCACCCTGATGAAGGTGCTCGGCGGCATCTACGACCCCGACGAGGGGCAGATCTACATCGCCGAGGAACCTCTCGAGATCACATCGCCGATGCAGGCCAAGGAGCGCGGGGTGGTCTTCATCCACCAGGAGCTCAGCCTCGCGGACGAGTTGAGCGTGGCCGAGAACATCTGGCTGGGCGAGCTGCCGCGCAAATCCATGGGTCGTGTGGATTTCGGCAAGCTCTATGCCGACACCGATGCGATCCTCAAGATGCTCAATGTGGGCTTCGATGCGCGCACCCGTGTCGCCGACCTGTCGATCGCCAACCAGCAGATGGTCGAGATCGCCCGCGCCCTGACCGTCGACCCCCGCGCGGTGATCTTCGACGAGCCTACGGCCTCGCTCACCGATGCCGAAAAGGTCGTGCTCTTCAAGGTGATTGCGGATCTGCAGTCCAAGGGCGTCGGGATCATCTACATCTCGCACCGGATGGAGGAAATCTTCAAGATTACCGACCGCATCAGCGTGCTCCGCGACGGAGGCTATCGCGGCACGCTCGATACTGCGGAAACCACGGAAGAAGAAGTTACGCAGCTGATGATCGGCCGCAAGCTGGACCTCAGCCGCAATGAAAGCCATCACGAGATGGGCGATGTCGCGCTCGAGGTGCGCGGATTGTCCTGCGGCCACCTGTTCACAGATGTCAGCTTCACCGTACGCCGGGGCGAGGTCGTGGGCTTTTACGGTCTGGTCGGCGCGGGCAGAACCGAGATCGCCGAGACGATCTTCGGCCTGCGTGATCCCTCGGAGGGGCAGATCCGGCTCGACGGGGAAGAGGTGCGCATCAATTCACCCGTCGAGGCCATCGCGCGGGGGATTTCCCTCGTGCCCGAGGATCGCAAAGGGCAGGGGCTGGTGCTGGGCATGAACTGCCGTGACAACATGACCCTGCCGCAGGTCGGCGACCTGACCGCGGGGCCCTTTGTCAGCGACGGGGCCGAAATCTCGATCTTCGACCAGTATCGCGACAAGCTGGACATTCGCACGCCGGGCTGGCGCCAGACCGTCGGCAACCTCTCGGGCGGGAACCAGCAGAAGATCGTCATCGGCAAGTGGCTGTCCATGCGCCCCGAGGTGCTGATCGTGGACGAGCCGACGCGCGGAATCGACGTGGGATCGAAGTCGGAGATCCACAACCTGATCCGGGATCTGGCCGCGCAGGGCTATGCCGTCATCGTCATCAGTTCGGAAATGCCCGAGGTGCTGCATGTCTCCGACCGGATCGTCGCGATGTTCTCGGGCCGGGTGATGCGCACCTTCACCTCGGAAGAGGTGACCGAAGACAGCCTGATCCAGGCGATTTCGGGCCTGGAAAGCGACAAGGTGGCCTGACATGCGTGTGGGATTTGCCGGACTTGGCCGCATGGGCGCGCATATGGCCGGAAACCTCGTGGCGGCCGGGCATGACGTCACGGTCTGGAACCGCTCGCCCGACAAGGCGCGGGCGCTGGCCGCCCGCACCGGGTGCGCTGTCGCCGACAGCCCCGCCGCACTGACGCAGGCGGCCGAGGTCGTCGTGACCATGCTGGCCGACGATCCCTCGTCCGAGGCGGTGCATCTGGGCGACGACGGGCTTTTCGCGGGCCGGGGCGCGCGGGTCTTCGTGGAAATGGGCACCATGTCGCCCGATCATATCGCGGCCTTGGCCGAAGCAGCGCCAGCAGGCTGCGCGGTAATCGACGCCCCTGTCTCGGGCGCCACGCAGGCGGCGGCGGATGCGCAGTTGCTGATCATGGCGGGCTGCTCCGAGGCCGAGGCCGCGCCGCTGATGCCGCTTTTCGAGGCCATGGGGCGGGCAACGATCTGCCTTGGCGCCACCGGCGCGGGCGCGGTGATGAAGCTGGCGGTCAACTCGCTGATCCACGGGATAAACCAGACCCTGGCCGAGGCCATGACCCTGGCCGAGGCGGCGGGCATCGCCCCCGAGGCCGCCTACGACGTGATCGAGAACAGCGCCGCCGCCGCGCCGATGCTGAAATACCGCCGCCCGCTTTACCTGGACGAGGCGGCCCATGACGTGACCTTCACCGTCGCACTGGCGCGCAAGGACATGCAGGTCACATCCGCCCTGGCCGACAGGCTGGGCACCGCCATGCCGCAGGGGCAGGTGACACTCGACAAGCTGCTCGGGGCAGAGGCCGAGGGCTATGGCGCCCGCGACATGGCCTCGATCCTGCAATTCATGAGGAAGGACCAGACATGAAGGCCGCGCTTTTCGTCGGGGGCTGGGAAGGCCACACGCCGACGCATTTCGCCGATTGGTACAAGGACCTGCTGGAGGCCAACGGGTTCACTGTCGATGTCTACGACTCGCTGGAACCGCTGGACCGGCCCGAGGACCTGGCCGACCTGGACCTGATCACCCCGATCTGGTCCTCGGCCCGGTCGGGCCACCAGGACGAGTTTGGCAACATGACCAAGCCGCAAGAGGACGGGTTGCTCAAGCTGATCGGCGATGGCTGCGGATTGGCGGGATGGCACGGGCACATGGGCGACGCCTTCCGCGACCGCCCGACCTATCATTTCCTGATCGGCGGGCAGTTCGTGGCGCATCCTCCGGGCTGGCCCGACAACCTCCAGCCCAAGGAGGACTACATCGATTACGACGTGACGATCTGCCAGCCCGACCACCCGCTGGTCAAAGGCATCCGCAGTTTCCGCATCCGGTCCGAGCAATATTACATGCTGACCGACCCGTCGAACACGGTGCTGGCCACGACAACCTTTTCCGGCGACCACCTGTGGTGGATCGAGGGCACGGTGATCCCCGTCACCTGGACCCGCCGCTGGGACAAGGGCCGCGTGTTCTATTGCTCCATCGGGCATGAACTCGACGACCTGAAGGTGCCGCAGGTGACGGAGATGATCCGCCGTGGCGCGATCTGGGCCGCCGAGGGCAAGGCGGCGGCTGGCTGACAACGGGGCGTGGCGGCGCTAGGGTGCCAGCCCGAAGGGAGCCGTCAACCGTGGATGCCGACACGCTGAAATCCCGTATCCGGGCCTGTTCGCTCTGTGCCGAGGACTTCGCGGCCACGAGAACCGCCCATGCCCCGCGCCCGGTGGCCTGGTTCCGGCCCGGTGCGCGGCTGCTGATCGCGGGGCAGGCGCCGGGGCTGCGGGTGCATGAAAGCGGGGTGCCCTTCGACGACCGGTCGGGCGATCGTCTGCGCGGCTGGCTGGGCCTGACCCGCGACGTGTTCTACGACAAGAACAAGGTGGCGATCGTGCCCATGGCCTTCTGCTTTCCCGGCTATGACAGGCGCGGCAGCGATCTGCCCCCGCCGCGCCGCTGCGCCGAAACCTGGCACGCCTTGGTCATGGACAGTCTGCCGAATATCGCCACGACCGTCGTGATCGGCCGCTATGCCCAAGCCTGGCACCTTGGCCCGCAGGCCGCACTGGCGGGCGTGGTCGAGACCCTTCGCAACTGGCGCACCCATGCGCCGGACACCTTCGTCCTGCCGCATCCGTCCTGGCGCAACACGGCCTTGCTGCGCCGCCACCCCTGGATCGAGGAAGAGCTTCTGCCCGCGTTGAAACAACGGGTCCTGGAAACGGTCTAGCGCTTGCGGTCGCGGCGGCTGGACATGGGCTGGAAGGCCACGCCGACGTGGGCCTCGCAATAGGGTTTGCCCTGCTGCACGGTCAGACCGCAGAAATAGAAATCCTCGGTCGCCGGGTCGCCGATGGGCCATTTGCAGGTCCGTTCGGTCAGGTCCATCAGGTTGAGTTTCTTGGCGGTCTTCTCGACTTCGCTTACCTTGGCCAAGGCCTCGGGGTCGATCTCGTTGGCGCTGGGCTGGGGCGGCAAGGGCTGGCCTGCCGGGATGATCGCGCGGCGACCGCCCGGGGCCGCGCGCGGGGCGTCATCGTCAGCCTGCTCGGCGTGCGCGGGGGTCTCATCGGGGTCGGGCGTCGCCTGCGCCTCGGGTTCGGGGCGCGCCTTGGGGGATGCGGCGACCTTCGGGGCAGGCGTTGGCTGCGCCGGAGCCTCGGGGGCCGCGGCACCCGCCGCCGGGGCGGCGGCGCCCGATCCGGCCCGGTTGGACAGGCCCAGTCGATGCACCTTGCCGATCACGGCGTTACGGGTCACCCCGCCCAGTTCCTTGGCGATCTGGCTGGCCGACTGGCCTTCGCCCCACATCTTTTTCAAGGTCTCGACGCGCTCGTCGTTCCAGGACATCTGATTCCAATCCGCTCGGTCTGGCCCCGGGTGCCGGGGCGGCACCGCGCGGGGGGTTGTATCTCGGCTCGGCATCCTATTCTAAGCACACACACGGCAGATACAAGCGGATCAGGGCCAAAAGGACGGGCGGATGACCGACAAACCGGAAATGGGCGTGCGCCGTTTCGGCGCGGTGAACTGGCTGGGGACCTTGACCCTGGCGCGGCGCGAGGTGCTGCGCTTCATGAACGTCTGGACCCAGACAGTCATGGCGCCGCTGATCAACGCGGGACTTTTGCTGATGATCTTCACCATCGCCATCGGCAGCCGCCGGGGCGATGTCATGGGCGTGCCCTTCCTCGAGTTCATCGCGCCGGGCATCCTGACCATGACGGTGATCCAGAACGCCTTTGCCAATACCTCCTCCTCCATCGCCTCGGCCAAGGTGCAGGGCAATATCGTGGACACGCTGATGCCGCCGCTGTCGCCGGCGGAGCTGGTCGCCGGCTACATGGCCGGGGCTGTGGCGCGGGGAATGCTGGTGGCGGTCGTCATCGCCATCGGGGCCTGGGCTTTCCTTGACGTGCCCTGGCCATATCCGTTGTGGTCGTTGACCTTCGTGGTGGCCGGGTCCGTGGTTCTCGGCGGGCTGGGCATGATCGGCGGCATTTATGCCAACAAGTTCGACCAACTGGCGGCGCTGACCAATTTCATCATCACGCCGCTGGCCTTCCTCTCGGGAACCTTCTACTCGATCGAGGCGCTGCCGCCGGTCGTGCAGACCATCAGCCATCTCAACCCGTTCTTCTACATGATCGACGGGGTGCGCTACGGGGCCATCGGCGTGTCGGACAGCTCGCCCTGGTTGGGGCTGGTGGTCGTGCTTGGCGCGGCGACGGTTCTGCTCTGTATCGTCTGGCAGATGTTGCGTAGGGGCTACCGGCTCAAGGCCTGAGCGGTTTGATTGCCGCCACCGGGGCGGCAAAGGGCTTTCCAAACCCTGCGGATTGGCTTACCGTCATCGCATGACGTATGCGCCGAACACCTCAGACCGCCGCCGCCGACGCTGAACCTGCGTCCGCGGCGCCACGCGCGTCCATCTTTTCCCGATCAATAACGTTGACCAATGCCCGGCCTTTCGGCATCACTCGGGCTTTCAAGCAAGGACCTCTCTCTCATGATCCCGTCCGTTCTCCCCACCTATAACCGCGCGCCCCTCAGCTTTGTGTCGGGCGAGGGCAGCTGGCTGGTCGAGAAGGACGGGCGACGCTTCCTCGATTTCGGTGCGGGGATCGCGGTGAACGCGCTGGGCCATGCCCATCCCGCGCTGGTGCAGGCCCTGACCGACCAGGCGGGCAAGCTCTGGCATGTCTCGAACCTCTACCGGATCGAACCGCAACAGCGACTGGCCGACATGCTGGTGGACAAGACCTTCGCCGATACCGTCTTCTTCACCAACTCGGGCACCGAGGCCTGCGAACTGGCCGTCAAGATGGCCCGCAAGTACTGGCATGACAAAGGCGCGGACCGGACCACCATCCTGACCTTCGAGGGATCGTTCCATGGCCGCTCCGGCGCGGGCATCGCCGCCGCTGCCTCGGAAAAGATGACCAGGGGGTTCGGTCCGCTCCTGCCCGGCTTCCAGAGCCTGCCCTGGGGCGACCATGCAGCGCTCAGGGCCGCCGCCGCGCAGCCGGACGTGGGCGCGATCCTGATCGAGCCGGTGCAGGGCGAGGGCGGCATCCGCCCCTTGCCCGACCCGTGCCTGAGGGGTCTGCGCGATCTTTGCGACGAACACGGCCTGTTGCTGATCCTTGACGAGGTGCAATGCGGCATGGGCCGGACCGGCAAGCTCTTCGCGCATGAATGGGCCGGGGTGGCCCCCGACATCATGATGCTGGCCAAGGGCATCGGCGGGGGCTTTCCGTTGGGCGCGGTATTGGCCACGGAAATGGCCGCGCAGGCCATGACCGCAGGCACCCATGGCTCTACCTACGGCGGCAATCCTCTGGCCTGCGCGGTGGGCTGCAAGGTGATGGAGATCGTCGCCGACGAGGCCTTCCTGGCCGAGGTGAACCGCAAGGCGGGCTTGCTGCGCCAGGGCCTGGACGGGCTGGTCGCCAGCCACCCGGACGTTTTCGAGGCGGTGCGCGGCGCCGGGCTGATGCTCGGCCTGAAATGCCGGGCGGCGAATACGGATGTGGTGCAAGCGGGCTATGCCGAGACCCTGCTCACGGTCCCTGCCGCGGACAACGTCGTCCGGCTCCTGCCGCCGCTGACGATCACCGACGCCGACATCGCCGAGGCCCTGGCCCGGCTTGATGCCGCCGCCCGCCAAATGGGGGCGTGACTTCTTCTGGCCAGAAATATCCCGGGGGTCCGGGGGCTGGCCCCCGGTCCGACAGACAAAAAAGCAGAGCGACATGACCCATTTCCTTGACATCGACAAGACCGACGCAGCCGCGTTGCGGCGGATCATCGACAGTGCCGCCGCGATGAAGAGCAGCCGCAACGGCCGCCCCAGGGGCAGCCCCGATGACGTCACCCCGCTGGCCGGGCGGATGGTGGCGCTGATCTTCGAGAAACCCTCGACCCGGACGCGCATTTCCTTCGACGTGGGCGTGCGCCAGATGGGCGGCCAGACGATGGTGCTCTCGGGCTCCGACATGCAGCTTGGCCACGGCGAGACCATCGCGGACACGGCGCGCGTCCTGTCGCGCTACGTCGATCTGATCATGATCCGCACCTTCGAGGAACAGACCCTGCTGGAAATGGCCGAATATGCCGACGTGCCGGTCATCAACGGGCTGACGGACCGCAGCCACCCCTGCCAGATCATGGCCGACATCCTGACCTTCGAGGAACACAACGGCCCCATCGCCGGCAAGAAGGTCGTCTGGTCCGGCGACGGCAACAATGTCTGCGCCAGTTTCATCCAGGCCGCGGGCCAGTTCGGCTTTGACTTCACATTCACGGGACCCGAACCGCTGGATCCGGAACAGGCCGTCGTAGACGAGGCCCGCGCCAGAGGCGTCAATGTCGAGATCGAACGCGATCCGCACAAGGCCGTGCAGGGTGCCGATCTCGTCGTCACCGACACCTGGGTCAGCATGCACGATCCGCAATCGGCCCGCGAACGCCGCCACAACCAGCTACGCGGTTACCAGGTGAACGCCGGCCTCATGGCTTCGGCCAACCGCGAGGCGCTCTTCATGCACTGCCTGCCCGCCCACCGCGACGACGAAGCGACCTCCGAGGTCATGGACGGCCCGCATTCGGTGGTCTGGGACGAGGCCGAGAACCGCCTGCACGCGCAAAAGGCGATCCTGCGGCACTGCCTGGGCCTGTGAACGAGGCGGCCGGGCGTCCCATCCGCAGCCGCAATCGGCCCGCGCCGCGCGCGTCGGTCGGCCTTCGGCCCGGCATCTTTGGGTGTCAAATACCGCGGGGGAGTCCGCGCCACGGCGCGGACGGGGGCAGAGCCCCCGCTAGCCCCGACGCTTGGCGCGCAGGGTCGGATCGGCCTGCGTCGGGTCCTCGGGCCAGGGGTGCCTGGGGTATTGCCCGCGCATGTCCTTGCGCACGTCGGCGTAGGACCTGGCCCAGAATCCCGGCAGGTCCATCGTCGTCTGTAGGGGGCGCCCGGCCGGCGATAAAAGCGTCACGCACAGGCGCCGCCCGGCCACCGTCGGATGGCTGGTCTGGCCGAACATTTCCTGCAGCCGCAGCGAGATCTCCGGCGACTCGCCCTCGTAGTCGATGGGCACCCTGCGCCCCAGCGGCGTCGTGAATGTCGCGGGCACCTCTTGGTCCAGCCGGTTGCGCTGGGGCCAGTCGAGCATGGCCTCCAGCGCGGGCAGTTTTTCGAACCGCTTCCAGTCGGCCGTGCTGCGCACCCCTTTCAGATACGGCAGCAGCCAGTCCTCGAGCCCTGCCAGCAGGGCCGCGTCCGCCATGTCGGGCAGGCTGTCGTCCTGCGCGCGCAGCAGCGCGACCCGGGCGCGGAACCGCTCGGCGGCGGGCGAGAGTTGCACGCCGATCTCGCGGATGCCGTCCAGCATGGCGCGGGCCACGGCCTCGGGCGGGGCGTCGGACCAGCGGCGGTCGTCCAGAACCAGCGCGCCGAAACGCTCCTGTTGCCGGGTCAGAACGCGCCCCTCGCGGCGCGACCAGGCGCAGTGATCCTGCCAGGCGATGCGGCTCCCATGCAGCGTGCGCAACTCGCCCTCGGTCAGCGGCAAGGCGGCGCGAATGCGCGCCTCGCGCGGGTTGCCATCGGTGTCGGTCACGACCAGCAGCCGCTGGCCGGCCAGTGGGTCCGCCCCGTCCAGCACCGCGCCCTTGCCGCCCGACAGCACGTAGCGCGGCGCATCCCCGGCCCGGCGCAGGCCGACCCGGTCGGGATAGGCGAGTGCGGCCATCTGCGCGGGGCTGTAGCTATCCGCCGATCGCGGCGCCCCCTTGGCCAGCCGCTTGGCCTCGGCGCGCACCCGGTCGCGGGCAGCATGGATCACCTCGCCCGGGCCGTCATGGCCGCCCTTCAGCGCCGCCAGCCGCAGCGACAGGTTCGCCGGCGCGCCGCGCAGGATGTCGCGCTCGGCCAACAGGGCGGCCAGCGGCGCGGCGGCCGCGCCCGCCGCCTGCAGCATGTGCCCCAGCCGGGGATGCAGCGGCAGGCGGGCCAGGGCGCGGCCATGCGGGGTGATCCGGTCGGCCCCGTCCAGCGCGCCCAGGTCCCGCAAAAGGGCGCGCGCCTCGTCCAGGGCGCGCGGCGGCGGCGGTGTCAGGAAGGGCAGGTCGGCACTGCCCCAAAGCGCCAGTTCCAGCGCCAGCGCGGTCAGGTCGGCGGCCTCGATCTCGGGCGGGGCGAAGCCGGGCAGGGCGCCATCGGCCCCTTTCGTCCAGAGTTTGTAGCACACCCCCTCGGCCACCCGGCCCGCGCGGCCGGCACGCTGCGTGGCCTCGGCCCGGCTGACCGGTTCCGTGACCAGCCGCGACATGCCCGACCCGGGATCGAAGCGCGCCCGCCGCGCCCGGCCCGCGTCCACGACCACGCGGATATCCTCGATCGTCAATGAGGTTTCGGCGATCGAGGTGGCCAGGACCACCTTGCGCCCCGAGGAGACCGGCGCGATGGCCGCGCGCTGTTCGGCAAAGGGCAGGGCGCCAAAAAGCGGCCGGACCTCGCACTCATCGGCTAGGGACAGCTGCGCCATGGTGCGCCGGATCTCGCCCTCGCCGGGCAGAAAGGCCAGCACGCCGCCCGTCGTCTCGGCCACGGCCCGTTCGATCAGCCGCGCCGTGGCCGCCTCCAGCCGCGTGGTCTTGGGCACGGGCGTGTCCAGGAAACGGGTTTCGACAGGGTAACTGCGCCCCTGCGAGGTGATCACGGGTGCCGCGTCCATCAGCTCTGCCACCGGGCCCGCGTCCAGCGTTGCCGACATGGCCAGCAGGATCAGGTCCGGGCGCAGGGCCGCGCGTGCCTCCAGCACCAGGGCCAGGCCGAGGTCCGCATTCAGGGACCGTTCGTGAAACTCGTCAAAGATCACCGCCCCGATTCCGGGCAGGTCGGGGTCGGATTGCAGCATTCGGGTCAGGATGCCCTCGGTCACCACCTTGATCCGCTGGCCGGGCACGTTCGCCCCGCGCATCCGGTAGCCGACGCGGCCGCCGGGGGCCTCGCCCAACCCCTCGGCCAGGCGTTCGGCGGCAGCACGGGCGGCCAGGCGGCGTGGTTCCAGCATGACGATACGCCCCTCGGTCAGCCCCGCGTCCAGCATGGCCAGGGGCACACGCGTCGTCTTGCCCGCCCCCGGCGGGGCTTGCAGCACGGCGCGGCCCGGCGCGCGCAGGGCCTCGATCAGCTTGGGCAGGCAGTCGTCTATGGGCAGGCGTTGCATCGCTCCAGTTGCAGCCTGCCCGGCGCCGAAGGTCAAGGCGTCCCGTCCAGCCGTCTGCGCTGTCCGCCTCTGGACAGTCGTGTCGCGCCGCGCGACAAGACACGTCATGGACACGAGTGACCTGGCACAGAAGATCGCGCGCGGCGACCGGCGCGCCCTGTCACGGGCGATCACCCTGGTGGAAAGCGCGCGGCCCGACCATCGCACGCAGGCGGCCGAGGTGCTGGCGGCCCTCGACACCACCCGTCAGGCACTGCGTATCGGCCTGTCGGGGACCCCCGGCGTGGGCAAGTCCACCTTTATCGAAAGCTTCGGCCTGATGCTGACCGGGCAGGGCAAGCGGGTTGCGGTGCTGGCCGTCGATCCCTCCAGCGCGCGGTCGGGCGGCTCGATCCTGGGCGACAAGACGCGCATGGAGCAGCTCTCGCGCGACCCGAACGCCTTCATCCGCCCCTCGCCCAGCCAGAGCCAGTTGGGCGGCGTCGCCCGCCGCACCCGCGAGGCGATCGCCCTGTGCGAGGGGGCGGGCTTTGACGTGGTGCTGATCGAAACCGTGGGTGTCGGCCAGTCCGAGACGGCGGTGGCCGAGATGTCCGACCTGTTCCTGTTGCTGCTCGCGCCCGCGGGCGGCGATGAATTGCAGGGCGTCAAGCGCGGCATCATGGAGAGCTGCGACATGATCCTGGTCAACAAGGCCGATGGCGAGCTGCGCCCCCAGGCGATTCGGACCTGTTCGGATTATGCCGGCGCGCTGCGTTTGCTGCGCCGCCGCACCCAGGACCTGGAGGGGTTTCCCAAGGCGCTGACCGTCTCGGCGCTGGACACCGGCGGCATCGCGCAGGCCTGGACCGAAATGCAGGCGCTGGCCCAGTGGCGTCGGGACCAGGGCGTCTGGGACCAGCGCCGCGCCGGGCAGGCCATGTTCTGGTTCCGCGAGGAGGTGCGCGCGGGGCTGCTGGCGGCGCTGGAAGAAGACCCCGAGATCGCCAACCTGCTGGAGGACCTGCAGGCCCGGGTCGCCAGCGGTGACATGCTGCCGGCCCTTGCCGCCGACCAACTGGTGCAGCGGTTCCGCGGCAAGGGCTAGGGCAGCGCGGAATCTGCCCCTTGCGGGTTGACGGCACCGCGGAATCCGCCTAATGCCGCGAAACCGAATTCGAGGCCACGCGGCGCTGCGGGGTCTGAGCTGTTTGATCGTGGGGCCCGCCTGCCCGCTGGGCCCTGTCTGGACAAGGAACAAAAAGATGTCGCGTCGTTGTGAACTGACCGGTAAAGGCCCGCTGACCGGCAACAATGTCAGCCACGCCAACAACAAGACCAAGCGTCGCTTCCTGCCCAACCTGCAGGACGTCACGCTTCAGTCCGACGTGCTGGGCCGGAGCTTCCGGTTTCGGGTGTCTTCGGCTGCGCTGCGCACCGTCGATCACCGCGGTGGCCTGGATCAGTTCATGGCCCGCGCCAAGGATGCCGAGCTGTCCATGGACGCGCTGAAGGTCAAGAAGGACATCCTCAAGGCGCAGGCTTCGGCCTGATCCATCCCGAGGAATTTTTGAAGGCCCGGTCGCTCATGACGCCCGGGCCTTTGTTGTTTGCGCGGCGCTTTGTCCGATACCGGTGCGCCGGCCCCCGTCATAGCTAGGAGGAATGACGGTGCGTCGCCCCCTCCTGCCTGGTCTTCTGGCGCTGCTGGTCGCCCTGACCGCGCAGCAGCTGGCCGTGGCCCGTGGCCAACCCCAGGCGGCGGGACAGGTCGCGCTTTGCGCGGATGGCAGCATCGTCATGGTGACCGTCGGCCATGACGGGACGCCGATCGGGCCTGCACATATCTGCCCTGACGTCGCGCTCGGGCTCATGGTGGCTCTGGACCTGCCAGACCCGGACCAAACAGCCATTGTCCACATCCGCCGTGCCGCCCAGCCCTTTGATGTTCTTGATGCGGTTTCACATATCCACATCGCCAGCCGGGCCCGGGACCCGCCCCTGTCTGCCTGAAACCGGCTTTTCAGCATGCAACATCGCGGGGCTGACCCGCCACCAGACAGGAGAGCAGACATGACGCTCAGACCCACAACTCTTGGCCTGACCGCCGCCCTTGCCCTGGCCACGCCAGCATGGGCCGCCGAGATCACCATCGAGGACCCCTATGCCCGCGCGGCCGGGGTGACGGCCATCGCCGGGGCGGCCTTCATGACCATCCACAACGAAAGCGCCATCGCCGACCGGCTCGTCGCGGCCCGGTCCGACGTGGCCGAACGGGTGGAACTGCACACCCATGTTGCCGATGGCGATGTGATGCGCATGATCGAGGTCGAAGAAGGCTTCGCGATCCCGGCGGGCGAGGCGCACAGCCTCGCGCGCGGCGGCGATCACGTGATGTTCATGGGGCTGCGCCAGCCCTTCGAGCAGGGCGAGACCATCACCGTGACCCTGACCTTCGAACATGCGGGCGAGATGACGCTGGAGATTCCGATCGACAACGATCGCCCAGCCACGGGCATGGACGGCGGCCTGGACACCGAGGCCAGCGACGACGGCTAAACCCCGAGGCCCTCGCCCCGCCGGGCGGGGGCGCATGCGCTGGCCGGGGTTGCTCGGTCGGTGTTATTGTGTCCGGTCCACTTTCGGACCGTAAATCCGCGCCTGGGGATGATGACCCGCATCCGCCCTTTCCCCGCGTCGTCTTTTGAGGTTTCCTGTCCCGTGTCCATCCGAACCGGAGCCGTTCCGTGCAGTCCATTCTCTTTGTGTGTCTTGGCAATATCTGCCGGTCGCCCGCGGCCGAGGGGGTGGTGCGCAGCCATCTGCCGGACCTGGTACTTGACAGTGCAGGGACCGGCGGCTGGCATGTCGGCGATCCACCGTATGCGCCGATGCAGGCGGCAGCCCGGGCGCGCGGGCATGATCTGTCCGCCCTGCGCGCGCGGCAGTTCGGTCCGTCGGATTTCGACGCCTTCGACCTGATCTTTGCAATGGATGCGGCCAACCTGCGCGACATCGAGGCCCAGAGGCCCCCGGGCGACGCCACACCGATCGAGAATTTCGCCGCCTTGGCCGGGGCGGCTGAAGTGCCCGATCCCTATTACACCCGCGATTTCGAGGGCTGCCTTGACCTGATCGAGGCCTGCGCGGTGGCGCTCAGCCGCAGGTTTGACGCGTCGCGCTGACGTAATCGCGGTAGCGGTCCCAGAAGGCGTCGTTGCGCCAACTGTCCGAGATCTTGACCGCGTGCGCCTCTTCGGGGTCGTCGAAAAACCCGGCGATGCGGCGCGCGTCGCGGCCCGACAGCGTCTGGTCGGCAACGGCCTGAACGCAGCCGCACAGCTGGCGGTTGGCGGCGGCCCGGCCCGAGGCGCGGCAGGCACTGTAGACCGGCCCGGTGGCAAAGGCCGCAACCGGTGCAGCGCCGGTGGCGCGGGCGTCCGGGTGGCTGCTGCCGCCGCAGGCCGTCAGCACCAGAGAAACCCCCAGAAGAAGAAATGCCCGCATGTCGATCACGCCCTGACTGAATGCCCGTATCACCGGCGCGGCCCGGTTGGCCCGGTGTCTTGGTGCGCCATGGTTGCAGTATGCGCCGGGCCTGGCGATTTTGCAATCGCGGCCTGCGCGGCGGGCCGAAAGTCCGCCAGGCTGCAATCGGCGTGCGGCCCGACGTGCAGCACGATGGCCCGCGCTGACGTCGCGCGGGAATTGCTTGTGGTCCTTGGCAAGGAAAAGTGCAGACGCTGCGCATGCCATGTGCCGCGTTCAGCCCTGCGGCATCCTGAAAGGTATCCACGTCCAGGCTGTTGGGTTGGGGCACGGTTTCCTGAGACAGTTCATAGCGCTACTTTTCCATCGAAGG
>JAVLCA010000055.1:0-14117 GCA_031581025.1 Salibaculum sp.
TTCCCCAAGTCCGACCGCATTGGCGCAGGGCTGCGCCCCCTGCTGGGCGAGAGCGTGTTCCTGACCAACGGCGCGACCTGGAAACGCCAGCGCCGCATCATCGACCCGGCCTTCGAGGGCGGACGGCTGCGCGACACCTTTCCGGCCATCTGGGCGGCGGGCGAGGCGGCGGTGGACCGCTTCGGCCGGGCGGGGCAAGACGGCCCCTTCGACGTTGAACCCGAGACCAGCCATGCCGCCGCCGACGTGATCTTTCGCACGCTGTTTTCCATCCCCATCGAGCACGAGGTGGCGCGGCAGGTCTTCGACCAGTTCAAGGCGCATCAACGCACGCAGCCGATCCTGAACCTGGCCGCCTTCCTGCGGGTGCCGCGCTGGATGCCGCGCTTTTTCAAGCGCGAGACCCGGCGCACCGCGCGCGAGATTCGCGCCCTCATCACCCGTCTGACCGAGGATCGCATGGCGCAGATCGCGGCAGGCACCGCCCCCGACGATCTGGCCACCAAGATCATGACCACCGCCGATCCGGAGACCGGCGACCGTTTCGGCACCGAGGAAATGGTCGACCAGGTGGCAATCTTCTTTCTGGCAGGCCACGAGACCAGCGCCAGTGCCCTGGCCTGGACGCTCTACCTCCTGGCGCTTTATCCCGCGTGGCAGGACAGGGTCGCCGAAGAGGCGCGCGCGCTGGACGGGGGCTGTGATTTTCGGGTGATGTCGCAGTTGAAGATCAGCCGCGACGTTTTCCGCGAGGCGCTGCGGCTCTATCCGCCGGTGCCCATGATGGTGCGCGAGACCTGCAAGGCCGAAGCCATGCGCGACCGTACCGCGCCGAGGGGCAGCCAGGTCGTGCTTTCGCCCTGGCACCTGCACCGGCACACCCGGCTGTGGGACAATCCCGACGGGTTCGATCCCACCCGCTGGGACACCGAGAACGGCAAGGCCTGCCAGCGCGATGCCTATATCCCCTTCTCGGCGGGGCCGCGGGTCTGTACCGGGGCGGGCTTCGCGATGGTGGAAGGAACGCTGCTGCTGTCCATGCTGTTGCGGCGGTATCGTCTGCGCCCCGTGGCGGGCCGCGCGCCGGTGCCCGTGGCACATCTGACCGTGCGGGCGCGTGATGGCATCTGGCTGAGGCTGGAACCGCGCACGGATTAAGTGGGCGGCGCCTCAGGCGTCGGGGTCCGCTTCGGCCTTGACCGCCGCCAGCACGAAGACCCGGATCGCCGAGGCCAGTCCGACATCGCCGCGCGCCTCGTCGATCTCGATGGCCAGGCCGTTGATCGTCCGGCCCCTTTGGGCGGCAAGGCGGCGAAATTCGCGCCAGAAGGACTCTTCCAGAGAGACGCTGGTGCGGTGCCCGCGCAGCGTGAGCGAGTGCTTGACGGGCCGCCCGGTCACTCGTCATCGAACCGCTGTTGATCCAGGTGGCGACGGGCCTTTTCCTCGCGCGCGGTGTCCAGCAATTTCTGCGCCTTCGTGCGACCGTGCTTGACCGCATTCTCGTCGGCGCGGGCCTTCTGTTCGGCCCGTGCCTTGGTCTTGCGATGCTTGCCGAGGTTCACGACGCTCATTTCGGGCCGATCATGTCCTCGGGGCGCACGACGCGGTCGAAGGTCTCTTCATCGACAAAGCCCAGCTTGACCGCCTCTTCGCGCAGCGTGGTGCCGTTGCGGTGCGCGGTCTTGGCCACGGTGGTGGCATTGTCATACCCGATGGTCGGGGCCAGCGCCGTGACCAGCATCAGCGATTCGGTCATCAGCTTCTCGATGCGCGCCTCATTGGCCTGGATGCCCGTCAGCATCCGTTCGGTGAAACTGTCGGCGGCATCGCCCAACAGCTGCATGGACTGGAGCAGGTTGTAGGCCATCATCGGGTTGTAGACGTTCAGCTCGAAATGGCCCTGGCTGCCAGCGAAGGAGATCGCCGCGTCATTGCCCAGCACATGGGCGCAGACCTGGGTCAGGGCCTCGGCCTGGGTCGGGTTCACCTTGCCCGGCATGATCGAGCTACCCGGCTCGTTTTCGGGCAGGATCAGCTCGCCCAGCCCCGAACGTGGCCCCGAGCCCAGAAAGCGGATGTCGTTGGCGATCTTGTAGCAGGCCATGGCGGTGGTCTTGACCGCGCCGGACATGAAGACCATCGCGTCATGGGCGGCCAGGGCCTCGAACTTGTTGGGGGCCGTCACAAAAGGCAGCCCGGCGATTTCTGCCATGTTGGCGGCGACGGTGGTCTCCCAGCCGGGGGCGGTGTTCAGCCCCGTGCCCACGGCGGTGCCGCCCTGGGCCAGTTCGTGGATCTTGGGCAGGGCCTGCTTGATCCGCTCGATCCCGTTCTCGACCTGCTGGGCATAGCCGGAAAATTCCTGGCCCAGGGTCAGCGGCGTGGCGTCCTGCGTGTGGGTGCGGCCGATCTTGATGATGTCGTGAAATTCCTGCGCCTTGGCGCGCAGCCCGGCCAGCAGCTTTTCCAGCCCCGGAAGCAGGGTGTCATGCACCGTCATGGCGCAGGCGATGTGCATGGCCGTGGGGAAGGTGTCGTTCGAGGATTGCCCCATGTTGCAGTGATCGTTGGGATGCACCGGGTCCTTGCTGCCGATCTGCCCGCCCAGAATCTCGATCGCGCGGTTCGAGATCACCTCGTTGGCGTTCATGTTTGATTGCGTGCCCGAGCCGGTCTGCCAGACCACCAGCGGAAAGTGATCGTCCAGCTTGCCTGCCACGACCTCGTCCGCGGCCGCGATCATGGCATCGGCCAGTGTCGCATCCAGCTTGCCGCTGTCGCGATTGGCCTGGGCGCAGGCCTGCTTGATCACGCCAAGCGCACGAACGATGGCGACGGGCTGCCTTTCCCAGCCGATGGGGAAGTTCATCAGGCTGCGCTGGGTCTGGGCGCCCCAGTAGCGGTCGGCGGGGACCTCAAGCGGGCCAAAGCTGTCGGATTCCGTGCGGGTCTCGGGGTGGGTCTGGGTCATGGAGGTGTCCTTGCGGTATGCCGTTGTATGCCAAATACCGCCCCGACACCGTGACCGCAACTGTCACAATGCCGCGTTGGCCCGGCTGGCGGGCCGGGGCGGCTACTTGCGGAACTTGTCGAGGCTGACGACCTCGGCCTCCGTATGGTCCGCGTCTTCGGCGTCGGGCTCGGCCATCTCGTCCATGGGGGCGTCCTCGGCATCGGGTCCGGGGTCGTCTTCCTGGGTTTCGAAGCGCAGGCCGAATTCGACCGAAGGGTCCACGAAGGTCTTGATCGCGTCATAGGGGATATACAGCGGCTCGGGCGCGTCGCCGAAGTTCAGCGTGATGGCAAAGCCGTCCTCGCTGACGGTGAGGTTGTCGAACCAGTGCTGGATGACGATGGTCATTTCGCCCGGATAGCGGTCGGACAGCCAGTCGGCGATTTCAACATCCGGGTGCAGGGTGTCCAGCGTGATGAAGAAATGGTGCTGGCCCGGCAGGCCCTCCTGTTCGACCCGGCGCAGCACCTTGCGGATCAGGCCGCGCATGGCCTCGTGCATCAGGTTGCCGTAGTCGATGGTGCTGGTCACGGGGTCTGTCCTTCGCTCTGTTCCGATCAGCATACGGGATTCGGCCCCGAGGGAAAGGGGCTAGAACAAACCGATCAGGACACCGGCCAGGGTCACCGTGCCAAGGCTCTGCAACAGCGGCCATTTTCGCCACAAAAGCAGGGCCGCGGCCAGCAGCGCCAGCGCCAGCGCCACAGGCTGGAAGCTGGCCCAGTCGGGGACGAGCAGTTGCAGCGGCCCCAGGCGCTGCCGCGCCACCGAGGCAAAAAGCACATGCACCGCGAACCAGACCGAGAGGTTGGCGATCACCCCGACCACGGCGGCGGTAATGGCGGTGAGGGCCGCGTTGATCCGGGGGCGGTGTTCCAGCCAGTCGATCAGCGGCGCGCCTGCGAAGATATAGACAAAACAGGGCACGAAGGTCACCCAGAGGGTCATCAGCCCCGCCAGCAGGCCCAGTCCGGCCCCGCCCGCGTTCAACCCGGCGGTGATGCCGACGAACTCGGTCACGAGGATCAGCGGGCCGGGCGTGGTCTCGGCCAGCCCAAGCGCGTCCAGCATCTGCCCGGTGGTGATCCAGCCCTGGGCGGTCACGACCTCCTGCGTCATGTAGGCCAGCACCGCATAGGCCCCACCGAAGGTCACAACGGCCAGCTTGGAGAAGAACAGCCCCAGGGCAAGCAGAAGTTCGGCCCCGGCCAGCGCAGCCAGCGCTACGGGCGCGCCCCAGAGCAGCCCCCCGATCACCAGCGGGCGCAGGCTGCGGCGCAGGTCGACCGGGACGCCGCCGGGCAGGGTCGGCCCGCTGAAGCGCCAGGCGCCCAAGGCCGCGGCCAGCGCGATGACCAGCGGAAAGGGCAGATCGAAGAGAAACAGCGCCAGGAAGGCCAGCACCGCCAGGCCCCGATGCTCCGGGCCCTTCAGCGCCTTGGCCGAGAGCCGCAGGATCGCCTGGATGACGATGACCACCACGGTCGCCTTGACGCCCAAAAACCCGGCCTGCACCAGCGGCAGGTCGGCCAGCGCGCCATAGGCCATGGCCAGCGCCGCGATGACCAGCGCGCCGGGCAGCACGAAGAGCCCGCCCGCGATCAGTCCGCCGGCCACCCCGCGCAGCCGCCAGCCGGCATAGGTGGCCAGCTGCATGGCCTCGGGCCCCGGCAGCAACATGCAAAAGGACAGGGCGCGCAGGTATTGCGCCTCGGTCAACCAGGGGCGGTCCTCGACCAGTTCGCGGTGCATCAGGGCGATCTGCGCCGCCGGGCCGCCGAAGGACAGAAACCCGATGCGCCCGAAAACGCGGATCAGATCGGCCAATGTCACGGTCTGCAAGGCCCTTGCCCCTTCATGGCGACGCCGGGGTGCTGCGCGGCCTCATGGCCGGACCATGAGGCGCTCCAGCCCGTGAAAGTGATAGACATCCGCGTAGCGCGGCGCCTCGGTCAGGGTCAGGTCGGGACAGCGCTCGAAGAGCACCTGCAGCCCCAGTAGCAGTTCCAGGCGGGCCAGCGGCGCGCCCACGCAGAAATGGATGCCGCCGCCGAAACTGGTGGACAGCACGCCGTCGCGCTTCGGGTGGAACCGGGCCGGGGTCTCGAAGGTTTGCGGACAGCGGTTGGCCGCGCCCAGCAGGCATTTGACAGTGTCGCCGCGGCGGAAGTGGTGGCCGAAAAGCGTCACCTCCTCGTAGACCCACCGGTCGAAGATGTGCAGGGGCGGATCGAGGCGCAGGCATTCCTCGACCACGTCTTCATCCACCTTCCGGTGATCCTGTTCCAGCAGTAGTTTGACGGCATTGCCCATGGCATGGACCGTGGCCTCGTGGCCCGCGTTCAACAGCAGAACGCAGGTCGAGATCAACTCGTCGGTGTTAAGCTTTTCGCCGTCTTCCTCGGCGGCGATCAACTGGGTGATCAGGTCCTCGCCCGGGCGGCTGCGGCGCTCTTCGATGTAGCCGCGCAGAAACTCCGAGAATTCGTTGGAAGCGGCCATGGCGCGGGCCTCGACCTGCGCGGTGCGGCCAGCCTGATACATGGCGACCATGGCGCCGGACCAGGCCAGCAACTGGCCGGCCATGGTTTCGGGCACCCCCAGCAGGCGGCAGATGATCACCACCGGGATGCGCTGGCAATAGGCCGGCAGCAGGTCGACCTCGCCGGCCGGGAAATCGTCGATCAGCTGGTGCGCCAGCGCCATGACCTCGTCGCGCATCCCCATGATCCGGCGCGAGGTGAAGGCCCGCAAGACCAGCGACCGCAGCCGGGTATGGCGCGGCGGCTCCAGTTCCAGCATGGAATGGGCCTCGATGTCGTAGAACGGGCGCAACCGGTCCGGGATGGGCGCCGCGTGGCCCTCGGGCGCCTCGCGGCCCAGACGCTTGTCCTTGAGCAGCGCCATGACCGCCTCGTAGGAAGTCGCGCAGACCGCACCGTAGTCCGCCCACCAAAACAGGGGGCCGCCGGCGCGGGCCCGGTCATAGAAGGGGTAGGGATCCTGGACGAAGCCCGGATCGGTGGGGGATTGGTGCAGGCTATCCATGGGGTCAGTCGGCGGATTCCAGCGCGGCGACGATGGGCAGGAAATCATCGGCCTTCATCGAGGCCCCGCCCACAAGCGCCCCGTCCACATCGGCGACGCCAAAGATCTCGGCGGCGTTCGCGGGTTTGACCGACCCGCCGTAGAGGATGCGGATGGCCAGGCCGGTCTCCGTGCCAAAGCGGTCGATCAGCGCGTCGCGCAGGGCGTTGTGCACCGCGCCGATCTCGTCGGCGGTGGGGGTCAGCCCGGTGCCGATGGCCCAGACCGGTTCATAGGCCAGCACCGTATTTGCGCCGGTGCAACCCTCGGGCATCGAGCCGGCCATCTGCCCGCGCAGCACCTGCTGGGTCTCGCCGGCGCGATACTGCGCTTCTGTCTCGCCGATGCAGAGGATCGCGGTCAGCCCCGCGCGCCAGGCGGCCTGCGTCTTGGCGCAGACCTCGGCATCGGTCTCGCCGTGGTCGGCCCGGCGTTCGGAATGGCCGGTGATGACATAGGCGGCCCCGGCATCCGCCAGCATCTCGGCCGAGATGTCGCCGGTATGGGGGCCTTTCTCGGCCGGGTGACAATCCTCGCCGCCCACGGGCCAGCCCAACGCCGCCATGCGGTGCAGCAGGGTGGCGGGGCCGCAGATGGCCGTGTCGACTGTCGGGGCAGGCTTGGCGGCGGCCATCTTTTCCAGCTCGGACAGGTCGGCGGCCAGCCCGTTCATTTTCCAGTTTCCGGCGGCGAGTTTGCGGCGCATGCGTGTCCTCCTGTCGCGGGTGGGCGTTGCGACAAGGGATCACGGCAATCGCCGCGAAATGCAAGGGTCAACCGGCCGTATCGACCCGGAGGCCTACAGGAAGCTGAGCGCCTCGCGGGCCAGCGCGCTGGCCTCCGAGGGGTCCTCCTGCGCGGCGTCGGGCAGGCTCCAGTAGGGCATCGCGCGCGTGCCGCCATCGCCCCGTTTCTGCACCCATCGGGTGCAGCCCTTGGCCTCCAGGTGGTCCTGAAACGCCCCCGCGCCCTTGATCATCAGTCCGTGGTCGGGGTGGAGGATCGCGAAAATCGTGCCGTCGTGATAGACGCACAGCCCGCCCATCATGCGCCGTGTCGTGATCTCTCCGGGCAGGTCCGAAAACAGGTCCGTAACATAGGCGGCCCCGGCCGCCGGGACGCTCATCAGGCGCGGCCCTGTTCCGCCGACAATTCCTCGACATCCTTGAACTTGATGGATTCGCCGCAGCCGCAGGCATCTTCCACGTTGGGGTTGCGGAACTTGAAGCCCGCTTCCAGCAGGCCGACCTCATAGTCGATTTCCGTGCCGAACAGGAACATCTGCGCCATGGGGGCGATCATCACCCGCGCGCCATCCTGTTCGACCACCTCGTCGTTGGGGTCGATCTCCTCGGCGTAGTCCATGGTATATTCCATGCCCGCGCAGCCGCCCTTCTTGACGCCGATGCGCAGGCCCTGGTGGCCGTCCCGATCCATCAACTTGACGATCTGCCCCGTCGCCTTGGGGGTGAGGGTTACGGCTTGCTTGCCGGGAATGCCGAACATGGGACCTCCGATCCGCTTGTCGTTCCAACCTAGTCAGGCTTGGCCATCCTCTCAAGGGGGGCCTGTCTGGTCGCTGTATTAGTGGGACGCCGTGCCGAACCGGTCCCGCAGGATGGCCCGGCCCACGCGGGTGCTACATGAACCCCAGCTCCAGCCGTGCCTCGTCGGTCATCATGTCCATGCCCCAGGGCGGGTCCCAGACCAGTTCGACGTCGGCCATTTGCACGCCGGGCACGCCCGTCACTGCATCATGCACCCAGCCGGGCATCTCGCCGGCGACGGGGCAGCCCGGTGCGGTGAGTGTCATGATGACATGCACCTCGCCCGCCTCGGAGATCTCGATGGTGTAGATCAGGCCAAGATCATAGATGTTGACCGGGATTTCGGGGTCATAGACCGACTGGCAGGCCGCGACGATCTGATCGTAGAGCGGGTGCCCCGTGGTCGAGGGCTTGATCAACGGGGTGCCTTCCAACGGCTGGGTCTGGTCGGTCATGGCGCACGCTCCTTTTCCTGACTCTATATATAGGAAAAGCGCCGCCCCCCGTAAAGGGCGGGCTACGTCCTGGCCGCGGCCTTCTTTGCGGTGCTGCCGCGCGCGGGGGTCGGGCGGACCCGTTCCTCGACGTGATCGAACAGCTTGCCGGCCAGGTCCTTGCGGCTGGCTTTCTCGATGCCTTCCAGCCCGGGCGAGGAATTGACCTCGAGCACCTTGGGCCCGTCCTCGGAGCGCAGCAGGTCGACCCCGGCCATGTCCAGCCCGAAGGCCTTGGCCGCCTTGACCGCGACGCGCCGTTCCGCCGGTGTGATGCGCACCGCAGCCGCCGAGCCGCCCCGGTGCAGGTTCGAGCGGAAATCCTCACCGCCCGATGTGCGCTTCATCGAGGCCACCACCTTGCCGGCAATCACGAAACAGCGGATGTCCTCGCCCGCGGCCTCCTTGACGAACTGCTGGACCAGGAAGTTGGCCTTCAGCCCGCGAAAGGCGTCGATCACGGATTCGGCGGCCTTCTTGGTTTCCGCCAGAACGACGCCCTTGCCTTGCGTGCTTTCCAGCAGCTTGACGATCAGCGGGGCCGAGCCCACCAGCCCGATCAGGTTGCTGGTGTCCTTGGGGCTGGCGGCAAACGCCGTTGTGGGCATGCCGACCTTCTGCCCGGCCAGCACCTGATGCGCGTGCAGCTTGTCGCGGCTGGCCGCGATCCCGGAGCTGCCATTGATGCAATAGGTGCCCAGGTTCTCGAACTGGCGCACGACGGCGGTGCCGTAGGGCGTGATCGATGACCCGATGCGCGGGATCACCGCGTCGTAGCGGGGCAGGCGCTTGCCGTCGTAGTGCACCTCGGGGGCCAGGGCGTTGATCGCCATGTAGCAGCGGGTTGTGTCGATGATCTCGACGGTGTGGCCGCGTTCCTCGCCCTCGTGGACCAGGCGCTTGGTGGAATAGTTGTTGGCCTCGCGGCTGAGCACGGCGATGCGCAGCGCCCGGCGCGGGGCCACCTGCTTGATCCGGCGCGTGGTATAGACCTCGAAGCCGCGCTCGGGGCGCAAGAAACGTTCGGTGGGCTGGACGATCACATCGTCGCGCAGGCCCTGGCGGCCCAGCAGCATCCGGCTGGCCATGGTGGCGCGGTCGGTCAGCGTCACCTCGATGGGCCAGGTCTGGCCCTCGCCCACGTCGACCATGGTCTCGATGACATAGCGCATCTCGATCTCGCCGTTCGACGAGGTCACCTCGCGCCGGTCCACGACCGGGGCCGAACAGGTGATCGAGATGTCGTCGCGCCCGGGGATCGGATGCACGTCGAAACGCACCTTGGGGGCGCGGGCCGAGCCGAAGGTCTCGATTTCGTGGGCGTGCAGCGCCGAGGTGCGCGCGCCGGTGTCGACCTTGGCGCGCAGGGTGGGCAATCCGAGGTTCGGCAGGCCCAGCCATTCCTCCCATCCCAGGCGGATCGGCTCGGGGGGCGTGTCGGTCTCGGACATGAGGTCTCCTTTTCTTTTTGCCTTACATGGGTAACAACGCCGGGCGAAATTGCAAAGGATTGCCCGATGACGCAGAGGTTCGCCTTCGAACTCAAGGCCACGGACGGGGGCGCGCGCAGCGGCGTCATCTCGACCCCGCGTGGTGCGATCCGCACGCCCGCCTTCATGCCCGTTGGGACGGCGGCGACGGTCAAGGCCATGCTGCCCGAAAGCGTGGCCGCCACCGGGGCCGACATCCTTCTGGGCAATACCTACCACCTGATGCTGCGGCCCGGGGCCGAACGCATCGCCCGGCTGGGCGGGCTGCACCAATTCATGAACTGGGACCGGCCGATCCTGACGGATTCGGGGGGCTTTCAGGTCATGTCCCTGGCCGCCCTGCGCAAGCTGACGGAAAAGGGCGTGACCTTCCGCTCGCATATCGACGGATCGCGCCACGAGCTGACGCCGGAACGCTCGATGGAGATCCAGCGGCTGCTGGGCTCGGACATCGTGATGTGTTTCGACGAATGCCCGGCGCTGCCCGCCGCGCCGGCCGAGGTCGCCGCAAGCATGCACCTGTCGATGCGCTGGGCGCAGCGCTCGCGCGAGGCCTTTGGCGACCGGCCCGGGCATGCGCTCTTCGGGATCATGCAGGGCGGGGTCACGCCCGAGTTGCGCGAGGAATCAGCGCAGGCGCTGACAGCCATCGGCTTTGACGGTTACGCCATCGGGGGGCTTGCGGTGGGCGAGGGGCAAGAGGCCATGTTCGGCGTGCTGGACTACGCGCCGGGCTTTTTGCCCGCGGACAAGCCGCGCTACCTGATGGGGGTGGGCAAGCCCGATGACATCGTCGGCGCGGTCAAGCGCGGGGTCGACATGATGGACTGCGTGCTGCCCTCGCGCTCGGGCCGGACAGCGCAGGCCTGGACCCGCCGCGGGCAGGTCAACCTCAAGAACGCGCGCCACGCCGACGACCCGCGCCCGCTGGACGAGGACTGCACCTGTCCCGCCTGCCGGGGCTATTCGCGCGCGTACCTGCACCATGTCTTCCGGGCCGGCGAGATGATTTCGGGCATGCTGCTGACCTGGCACAACCTGCACTACTACCAGCAGATCATGGCCGGGATGCGCGATGCCATCGCCGAACAGCGCTTCGCGGCGTGGGAGGCAGAGTTCCACGCGGCGCGCGCCGCGGGCGATATCGAGCGGCTCTAGCGCGTGATCCGCCCCGATCCGCCGCGAAAAGGCGCGGCGGAAAACGCACCGTCCCGCTTGCAGCTGCGGCGCGTGCGGGGCACAACTGTAACATCAATGCGACGCGGTCATGGTTGAAAATGGGGCGCCAAGACCCAACTATTGAGGTCCATGACCGGAGACGGCGGCGTTGCCTAAAACTGGGACCTGCCGTCTTGCCAAGAACTAAGGAAAGAGCATGCAAGAGCCTCTGAGCAATTCCTATCCCATCCTGCCGCTGCGCGACATCGTGGTTTTCCCCCACATGATCGTGCCGCTCTTCGTGGGCCGCGAGAAATCCGTCAAGGCGCTCGAGGCGGTGATGGCTGACGACAAGCAGATCCTGCTGTCGAGCCAGATCGACCCGGGCGTGGACGACCCCGACAGCGACGGCATCTACCGTGTCGGCGTGCTGGCCAATGTGCTGCAACTGCTGAAGCTGCCCGACGGCACCGTCAAGGTGCTGGTCGAGGGCAAGCAGCGCGTGCGCATCACCGAGTTCCTCGAAAACGAGACCTACTTCGAGGCCAGTTGCGAAGACCTGACCGAGATGCCCGGCGACATGACCGCGATCGAGGCGCTCTCGCGCTCGGTCGGGCAGGAGTTCGAGAAATACGCCAAGGTCAAGAAGAACATCCCCGAAGAGGCGCTGGCGGCGGTGGACGAGGCCGACGTGCCCGCCAAGCTGGCCGATCTCGTCGCCGGGCACCTCGGCATCGAGGTGGACCAAAAGCAGGAACTTCTGGAGACCCTGTCGATCAGCGAGCGCCTGGAGAAGGTCTACGGCCTGATGCAGGGTGAGATGTCGGTGCTGCAGGTCGAGAAGAAGATCAAGACCCGCGTCAAGTCCCAGATGGAGAAGACCCAGCGCGAATATTACCTGAATGAGCAGATGAAGGCCATTCAGAAAGAGCTGGGCGACGGCGAGGATGGCGAGGGCGAGATCGCCGAGCTGGAAGAGAAGATCGCCAACACCAAGCTGTCTAAAGAGGCGCGCGAGAAGGCCGAGGCCGAGCTGAAAAAGCTCAAGAACATGTCGCCCATGTCGGCCGAGGCCACGGTGGTGCGCAACTACCTCGACTGGATGCTGTCGATCCCCTGGGGCAAGAAATCCCGCGTCAAGAAGGACCTCGGCCGCGCCGAGAAGATCCTCGATGACGATCACCACGGGCTGGAGAAGGTCAAGGAACGCATTGTCGAACACCTGGCCGTGCAGCAGCGCTCGAAAAAGCTCAACGGGCCGATCATGTGCCTCGTGGGGCCTCCGGGCGTGGGCAAGACCTCGCTGGGCAAGTCCGTGGCGCGCGCGACGGGGCGCGAGTTCATTCGCATCAGCCTGGGCGGCGTGCGCGATGAATCCGAGATCCGCGGCCACCGCCGGACCTACATCGGCTCGATGCCGGGCAAGATCATCCAGGCCTTGAAGAAGGCCAAGACGACGAACCCGCTGATCCTGCTCGACGAGATCGACAAGATGGGCCAGGATTTCCGCGGCGACCCGGCCTCGGCCATGCTGGAAGTGCTTGATCCGGAACAGAACTCCACCTTCGTGGACCACTACCTGGAGGTCGAATACGACCTGTCCAACGTGATGTTCCTGACCACGTCCAACAGCTACAACATGCCCGAGCCGCTGCTTGACCGGATGGAGGTGATCCCGCTGGCGGGCTACACCGAGGATGAGAAGCGCGAGATCGCCAAGCAGCACCTGCTGGCCAAGCAGATGAAGAACCACGGGCTCAAGGGGGCCGAGTTCTCGCTCGACGACAGCGCCCTGACGGGGATCATCCGCCATTACACCCGCGAGGCCGGCGTGCGGAACATGGAGCGTGAGATCGCCAAGGTCTGCCGCAAGGCGGTGACCCAGCTGATCAAGAAAGAGGTCAGCCGCGTCGAAGTCAGCGCCGAGAACCTCTCGGACTACCTGGGCGTGCGCAAGCACCGCTATGGCCTGGCCGAGGAAGAGGACCAGATCGGTGTCGTCACCGGGCTGGCCTATACCTCCGTGGGCGGCGAGTTGCTCAACATCGAGGCGCTGCGCCTGCCGGGCAAGGGCCGGATGAAGACCACCGGTACCCTGGGCGACGTGATGAAGGAAAGCATCGACGCGGCCAATTCCTATGTCCGTTCGGTCAGCCCGCAGCTGGGCATCAAGCCGCCGCGCTTCGACAAGCTGGACATCCACGTCCACGTCCCCGACGGGGCGACGCCGAAGGACGGCCCCTCGGCCGGCCTGGCCATGGTGACGGCCATCGTGTCGGTCCTGACGGGCATCCCGGTGCGCAAGGACATCGCGATGACCGGCGAGGTCACCCTCCGCGGCAATGCCTCGGCCATCGGCGGATTGAAGGAAAAGCTGCTGGCGGCCCTGAGGGGCGGCATCACCACGGTGCTGATCCCCGAGGAAAACCAGAAGGACCTGCCCGAGATCCCCGACAACGTGAAAGAGGGGCTGGAGATCATCCCCGTCAGCCACGTATCGGAGGTGCTCAAGCACGCGCTGGTGCGCCAGCCCGAACCCATCGAGTGGGACCAGGAGGCCGCGGAGGCCGCCGCCGTGGAGGCCGCCCTGCGCAAGGGCGGCGAAGAGGGCAGCGCGACCGTCGCGCATTGATCCCTTGGACGGATCGCAAAGACCAAAGGGCGCCCCGCGGGGCGCCCTTTTTTCGCGCCGGTGTCACGCTTGGCGGCACGATTGGAAAGAATTGCGTGTTTCCCGCTGTGCTGTCCGAGAATTCTGTTAGACTTTGCCAAAAAGGGACAAGATCGGAGCAAATCATGGCGACCAGCACGTCCGGCCCCGGCCGCAAGACAGCAACCACACCGGCGCGCAAGGCCGCCACGCCCAAGGCCGCGCGGACGACGCAGCCGGCCGGGACCGCCGAAACAAAGCGCAAAACGCCCTCCACTGCAGCGCCCCCCGAACCCAGGGTGGTCGAGGACAGCACGCCCGATGTCTCGGGGTCCATGCTCAAGAAACCCGCGCTGATCGACCGCGTCATGGCCGAGACCGGCATGAAGAAGAAGGACGTCAAGCCGGTGGTCGAATCCACGCTCAATGTCCTGGGGCTCGGGCTGGCGAATGGCGAGGACATGAACCTGCCGCCCCTGGGCAAGGTCAGGGTCAACCGCACCAAGGACCTGTCCAACGCCAAGGTCATCGTCACCAAGGTGCGCCAGCCAAAGGCCCGCGCCCCCGTGGCAAAAGACCCCCTTGCGGATACGGGCGAGTAAGGCTAAATCCCGCAGCGGATCGGGTGATTAGCTCAGTGGTAGAGCGCTTCGTTCACATCGAAGATGTCAGAAG
>JAVLCA010000093.1:0-2187 GCA_031581025.1 Salibaculum sp.
AGCGAAAACCAGTCCGTCTATATTCCACTCGGGGCCGTGCATCGCATGGAAAATCCCGGCAAGGTCCCCATGGTCCTTATCGAAGTGCAGACCGGGAGCTACCTGGGCGAAGATGACATCGTCCGCTACGACGATATTTACGCCCGCGGTCAGGGGGCAAAGGGATGACGACGCTGACCTGTTTCAAGGCGTATGACATTCGCGGACGGCTCGGGGTCGACCTCGACGACGACATCGCGTATCGGATCGGGCGCGGTTTTGCTCGCGCGCTCGAGGCCCGGCGGGTTGTTCTGGGACGTGATTGTCGCGCCTCCTCCGAAGATCTGGTGCGGGCAGTGGCCCGGGCGCTGGTGGCCGAGGGGGTCGAGGTGCTGCATCTTGGGCTGTGCGGCACCGAGGAAATGTATTTCGCGACATCACATTTCGGGGCCGATGGCGGGATTTGTGTCACGGCCTCGCATAACCCGATGGATTGGAACGGCATGAAGATGGTGCGGGCGGGATCAGCACCGCTTGATGCCGCCACTGGCCTTGCCCGCATTCGCGCTCTGGCGGAAGAGGACAGGTTTGGACCCGCAAAACCGGGCGGCAGCGTGCAGGATGTCGCGGAACCCGCGCGGGCGGCCTATGTCGCGCAGGTCCTGTCATTCGTCGACCTTGACTCTCTCCAGCCCCTGAGGATCCTCGTCAACGCCGGCAACGGCGCGGCCGGCCCGACATTCGATGTGATCGCGGCAGAGCTCGCCAAACGCGAGGTGCCGCTGGAATTTGAGCGTCTGCATCACGTGCCTGATGGGCAGTTTCCCAACGGAATCCCGAACCCGCTCTTGCCCGAAAACCGTCCCGCAACGGCGGATGCCGTGCGCAAGGCTGGCGCCGATTTCGGTGTGGCCTGGGACGGCGACTTCGATCGCTGCTTTTTCTTTGACCACACCGGCGCCTTTATCGACGGAGAATACGTCGTGGGGCTTCTGGCCGAAGCGTTCCTCGCCAAAGATCCGGGCGCAACCATTATTCACGATCCGCGCATCATCTGGAATACGCAGGACATCGTGGCCAACGCCGGCGGCCGCGCTGTCCAGTCCCGTACCGGGCATGCGTTCATCAAACAGGCCATGCGGGACGAAGGGGCCGTTTATGGCGGCGAGATGTCTGCGCACCACTATTTTCGGGACTTCGTCTATTGCGACAGCGGCATGATTCCGTGGCTACTCGTTGCCGAGCTTGTCAGCCGCCATGGCCCACTCGCGGACCTGGTCGCGCATCGCAGAGCGGCGTTCCCGTCTTCGGGAGAAATCAATTTCACGCTGGACGACCCCACAGCGGCGACCGCGCGCGTCCGCGACGCGTTTGCCCCAATAGCTCAATCGATCGATGAAATGGACGGCGTCGGGTTTGATCTTGGCAATTGGAGGTTGAACCTGCGAAGCTCAAACACCGAGCCCGTCGTTCGGCTGAATGTGGAAGCACGTGGAGACACTGCTCTGGTCTCGGAGAATGTCGCCCGTTTGAAAACACTCTTGAACGGGCGGTGACAGAACGACCTTTTGGCGCGATTGCGCGCTCAAGGAACCAGGCACCTTGCTTCGCTGATCTCCTAGGATCTGCGGACATTCGTCTTGATGCAATGTTGGCGCGAGCTGGCCCCCACCTTCCACGGTGTTCCGGGCAATGCGCGGCCGGTCCTGTCACAAGACAGGGAGTGCGTTTCGCAATGTGTGCCAAGACTGCGTTTCTCAGATCGCTGGGTGTGGAGATTCAGTCGTCCGGGCAGCGGCGCTGGCCGGATGAGGTTAAGGCGAGGGTTGTCGCGGAGACGCTTCTGCGTGGTTCAACGGTCAAAGCGGTCGCGGCACGGTATGGCGTCCAGCCGAACCAGTTGACGACCTGGCGGCGGATCGCGAAGGACGGCGATCTCGTTCTGCCGGACGATGAGCGCAATGGGGATGAGGCGGTGTTCGCGCCGCTCGTGATCTGCGACGCGGAAGAGGCTCCGCCCGAGGCATATAGCTGCGCCGCCGGGTGCGATCTCCGGATCGCGGTCGGTGACGTGGCGATCCACCTCGCCGCCGACACCCCGGCGGGTTGCATCGCCGAGATCGTCCTGGCGCTCGGGGCGGGCGCGTGACGCTGCCCGCGCACAAGGTCCGCACCCCAGACCAATGGCATGGTCGAGCGCTTCAACGG
>JAVLCA010000102.1:0-1218 GCA_031581025.1 Salibaculum sp.
CGCCACGGCCCCTTGTGCTCGATGACCTCGGCCTTGTACAAGCCGTTGATGGTCTCGGCGAGGGCATTGATGCTCCTATGTTTGTCAAGCGGCGGGTGCCCGGGCCGATGATGCGCACAGGGCGCGGTATATTTCGCGCACAATGTACCGCTTGATACAGCGCACGATTTCGCGCCGGGTTTTGCCTTCTGCCCTTCGTCTGGCGGCATAGGTTTTCGTTCGCTCGTCGTCGCGCATGCGGACGATGGCGACACGGTAGATGGCAGCGTTGGCTTGCCGGTTGCCGCCGCGGTTCAAACGCATCCTGTTCGTCTTGCCGCTGGAGGCCGGGATCGGACAGACGCCACAGAGCTTGGCCAGGGCAGCTTCAGACTGGATCCGCTCGGGGTTATCCCCCACGAGGATCAGCATCTCGGCCACGGTCATCGTGGAGATGCCGTGCGCCTGCATCAGCTCGGGGGCTCTCTCTCGCACCAACCGGTCAAGCTCTCGGTCATGCGCCTCGATTTCCTCATGCAGCGCGAGCCAGCGCCGCGCGATCGCGCGCATGGCCGTCTTGGCGGAAGCCGTTGGGGACGTGATTTCTCCTGGCCGCATCGCCGCCACATGGCGTACCAGAGTGATCCGCCCCCGGACTCTATCGAGCGTATCACGAAGGTCGGCTGGCGCATTCACGATCAACGTTTTCAGCGTGATCATCGCCTGGGACTTGGCCTTCACCGCGCTGTCCCGCGCAACCTTCAGATGCCGGATCATCTCGGATGACCCGGTCTGCGCCTTGGCCTGAGCCGTGGCTTGCCCGTTCAGCACCGACCTCGCCGCGCTTTCGGCGTCGAGGCTGTCGGATTTGCCATGAAGGTAGCGCAGTTGGCGATTGGGGCGCATGACGTCCAGAACCTCGTGACCCTTGGCCAGCAGCTCTCTGGACAGGCCCGCACCGAATGAGCCGGTGCCCTCAATCCCGAAGGCTTTGATCTGACCGAACCGGGACGCCCAGGTTTCTAAATCTCGGTATCCCTTCAGCGTAGTGGAAATGGTCGTGCAGCCCAGACGGGCGCCCTGCGCGTCTATCGCAACGGCAATGTGGTTGGCTTTATGCGTGTCTACGCCAATGATGACATGATTCATGGAAGGCCCTTTCGCTGGAATGGCCCAGGCACCGATCGAAGAGGACAGGACTGTGATGGTACGCCGACCGTCAGGCTCCTATGAAGTCAC
>JAVLCA010000101.1:0-1305 GCA_031581025.1 Salibaculum sp.
GACGCGGACAAGGATAACTGAATCGGGTCGAATGTTCGGCGCCTGCGGCGGTATGACTCGGGCAGGCACGTGTGTGGATGCCCCCCTGTTTAGCAAGCGTTATCTTCGATTTTCGGCGGGGCCTTCGATCGGACGTGTGTCAGGCCTCTGATCGTGGCCTTCCATGACGCCACGGGCCGGTATGCTGTTCGGAAGGCTGGGTTCACATCGGTTCAGAGAGCTGCAAGCGCTCGAGCCCCGGGTCTGAATCTCCCGCCTTGAACTTCGAAGTCCGTGTCGCCTACTCCTCGTCGATCGCTCACCCCGGCCTTGCGGCCATGTCGTGCCTTTTCCCTTCTCGGTTTCAGGTCACGCCATTCGATAATCCTCCTGCCTGGTCGTCACGGCCCAGATCATTCGGGCCATTTTGTTCGCCAGCGCGACGGCCGCGACCATCTTAGGCTTGCGTGCCACAAGGGCAGCGAGCCAGCGGTTCGAGCTGCCACCCTTTCGGACGACCCAGCGGATCACGCTCATCGCACCGACGATCAGCAGTCGGCGGATGTCAGTCTGGCCCATCTTGCTGACAGACCCAAGCCTGGCCTTGCCGCCCGTGGACCTCTGTCGTGGAACAAGGCCGAGCCATGCTGCAAAGTTCCGCCCACTGTCAAAAGTATCGAGATCCGGTGCGAACGCCGCGATAGCGCCGGCAGTGACGGGGCCGATCCCAGGGATGGTGCATAGCCGACGCAGCTGCGCATCTGTCTTTGACGCCCCCTCGAGCTCGTTCGCCAACCGTTCGATCACCTCTGTCAGCCTCGCGATCTGCTCGACGTAGATCGCTCCCATCTCCCGGACCGGGACGGGCAGATCGCTGGTCTGGTCTTCCAGCGCACTCTCCAAAACCTTCAGGCTTGCTGGCCCTTTCGGCGCCACCAGCCCGAACTCGGCCAAATGTCCTCGAAGGGCGTTGATTAGCTGCGTGCGCTGCCGGACCAAGCATTGATGTGTCCGAAACGCCACCGCACGGCCCTGTGTCTCGGCACTCTTGACCGCCACGAACCGCATGGTTGGGCGCATGGCCGCCTCCGCGATGGCCTCAGCATCCGCCCGGTCATTCTTCTGGCGCTTGACGAACGGCTTCACATACGCCGCAGGCACCAGACGCACTTCGTGACCGTGGGACTGCGCAACCCGGCCCCAATGATGCGAGGTAGCGCAGGCCTCCATTGCAACCACGCATGTCTGTTGATCGGCAAGAAGTGCCGCCAACCGTGTTCGCGACATCACGCGGTTGTATAGAACCGCCCCATCCGCCGTAACCGC